>JAZLKB010000021.1:0-80367 GCA_045597365.1 Bacteroidaceae bacterium
CTCATGTCATTGAAGTCATCAGAACCGATGCGTTTGCGTATGGTCACAAACAGGCTGGAGTCGAAAACCGGCTTGTTGGTGAACTCCTTCAGTCCAAGCATGTACTGCATGTAGGGGTTCTCGCGGATGGCCTGTATCGTCTCCTCATCGGACAGGTTCAGCTTGTGCTTTATGAGAAGGGCGCCTATAATCATGCGGGCAGGCTTGTTGCCGGCTCCGCGCTTGCCGTTGTTCAGTTTGGAGTTGTAAATCAGTTCTATCTTGTCCCATGGAAGACTGTCGCCCAGCTTCACCCAACGGTTGTCCTTGGGAAGCTGGTCAAGATCTGGCGTGAAGAGATCCAGGGGCATTGACTTGATTTGGGAACTGTACTTCATATCAAAACGGATTGTTTAACATCTAAAGATAGGCATTTTTAATGAATACAGCAACAAAATTGACTCTTATTTTTCTAATAATCAAAAACTTGCAATTATTCAGCAGACCCTAGGTAACATTACGCAGATTCTCCCATCCTGCAATGGGTTGTCCCGAATCCGTGCATTTCCGCCTGGAGCAGTTGCTATTATCCGTTGATTATCAATGATTACACAGATATTGCAATTTATCGCTGAGGACTTTCATAAAAACTTCGCGAAATACCCATTTCATTAACCGATAAATCGCAATTATCGATTTCTACGATAAGTCGAAAATGCAAATAACTATGTATAAACAGTAACAGTTTTCATCTTCCAAGACAAATATTATATATTTTTACAGCAACATTAGACCGATAATTGAAATGTCAGCAGAAGAAAATCAGCAGAAAGTACTGGCATACATAGCCAACCAGTCAAACATTCCAACCGACTACGAATGGGAAATACGTCATCACAAGGAAATGCACGAAGCCTACGAGAAGTCCTTATAGGTTTAGACCGAAGAGAGCAGCATAAAATGGCTGCTGAGTGGGCTATTGAGAAGTAACTGTCCAATTTCCACGTCCCTTGCAAAAATAACCATTTTCAGCACCGTCTGAGACGAATGCCGCAAAATATTCTCTCAAAACTTTAAGATTTATTAGCTTTTCAGGCCTATTGTCGATGGCAGCAGATTATCGTAATCTGTTCTGTCGGCCAGCATGGCCTCAAAGAATCGTAATGCATATCAACTTTCATCTGCTAAAATTACATTCACTATCCTACTCAATGTAGTAATCAAATCATACCCGTCCCACACCAGTGTAAAGTCCATTGACTTGCCCATAGGTACGAAGCGGTCAATTCCCTTCGGATGGTCTTCGTTCACGAACTTGATAATCTGATCGCGGGTCAATCCGAAGTAAGTTACCGTCTGGCTCTTGACATTTGCAATAGGAAGCAAATCTGTCAGAGAATCGGCATCATACTCGTAGAAGAATCCGCTATTATAGCGGTAGTTCATTATATTATCGTTGAGTTCGTCAACCTTCAAGCGAGTGACGAAAGGTGCCTTGACTGAAACGCCTGCCAAATCCAGGTTTGCGGCAGCTTTGTATAAAGCCGAAATCTTGCCTATTGTCTGAACTGTCGCAATCTTGTAGTTCTCTGATGCGTATGCATAAACCTTCTCCCAGAACAATTCCTTAGCCTTGTTCTCCTTATCGTTAATCCATATGACGATACGAGGGGCGGTACAAGCGTTCTGGTCTGAGAAGTATGTATCATTATAGAAATTGACAATCACTTTGTCCTTGTCTTCTGCGGCAAGGAAAGAAGGTCCGTCAATCACAAGAAACGAGTACCTATCTGCAAAGTTCACCTCATTTGCACGAGGCTGGAGAGGAGACTGGCGGATTTCGGCAATGGTCGCATCACCACCCCATACCACACGGCTGTGGCACATCATTGAGAACAAATCCTGAATCTCCTTGCTTGGCGGGAATTTGACCATACAGATATAAGGAGCCATATCGGGATGGGTTGTCTCAAGCAATTCGTTGATGCATTCACAGATGATGCGCACCTGAGGGAAATCCTTTGCCGGCAGACGAACGATATTCGCATTACCGGCAAGAAGGCCTGCTGCAAAGCTGAAGGCACAGTTCACGGGCACGTTGGACGGTGTGCTGTGGAATACGATTCCACGTCCCAATCTGCGGTCAAGATAAATATACTTATCTCTTTCCTGCATCAAGGCTCCCTTTCTGCACCAGAAACCGAAGGTCATAACATCGGAGAATCCACGGCCTTTCTTCATTATGAGTTTCGACAAATCATTGAAGAAAGATATCACCGGTTCCGCAAATGGAGGAAGCGCAGGAACCGCAGGCATATTCTTGATGGTCTCGTCATTGCCGACTATGTATTCAAGTCCCGCCAGAGAACCGAACTTGGAAGCGTATGTATCGCTACACCCTCTTATTTCGGCATTCTTGATACGTCCGTTGATACGGAAATATTTGCCTTTTCGTCCACAAGGACAATCGTCTTCGCCAAGAATCACACCTTCGTCTTCAGTCAAAAGCACGTGTCCCGGGTAACTCTTTGGAAGAACGGATACCACTTCAATCACACCCGCCTCACCATTCTTTGCAATAGAGAAATCCTTGGGATTGCGAACAATCACGTCAGAGTACGCCGATGCGTGCAGATGTCCGTGTTCACATTCAATATATACCGTTCCGGTCTGCTCCACCATTCCATAGTAATCGTGAACGTTATCGACAGGTATGCCACAAACGTCATTCAAGCACTGCTTGAACTGAACTGTAGATACAGATTCCGAAACAAGTTTCTTCCATCCGCCTCCGTGAATGAGCACACCCTTTGAAAGGTCAGGGTGATAGTCGCTCTCAAGAAGCTTCTTGTAGAAGTGTTGCCATATCATAAAAGTGAAACCGAACAGGAAAATGGTCTCGCCCTTATGTTCTTCAAGGAAAGTTTTCAGCCCCTCCACATTGAGTTCCATATTCTCGTCCAGGGCATACATTCTCTTGCTCCCGAAGTAAGAGAAGCCGAGGATACCGGCACCACGGGCAGAGAACATATTGCGGTCCTTGATTACGTTCGGTGAGTCTATGATAATCATAGGCACGCGCTGGTTGCCAAGGAGCGAAGCCACAATCTTTGCCAGAGTCTTTATCTGATAAGCCGAAGTCTCTCGGTCGAGATAAATCTTTGAAGTCTTCTGGCCTGTGGTTCCGGAAGAAGTCATAGTCTTCACAACCTCCTCCTCTGGAACGGAACGAAGCGTCAGATCTTTGAAAAGGCTGACCGGAAGATAAGGTATATCCTCATAGTGGTTTATCTTATTGATATCCACTCCTGTCGAATCCAGCATCCTGCGATAATCCTCACAATTCTCGTAATGATACTTCGTGAGGCCAAGAAGATACTCGTCCAGCATTTTGTGCTTGTCTTCCTTGGCAAGCGAATATGGAGCAATCTCCAGAATCTCGTCTAATATCATATCTTGTAATTTATTAATTCAAAAGTTGTTGGAGGACCGCATACTGGACCTTTCCGGAATCGTTCTTCGGGATAGCATCTATGACACGCACCTCGAAAGCGCGACTGTTGAGTCCTGTCTTTTCTGAAAGCAGACTGATAATCTGTTCTGACAATCCGTCTTCAGTCACGAAGACCGTAATCTTGTCGTCAATTCCGGCACAGGCGCAATTGGTCGTTATTGATTTGACCAACTGCTCGGTTGCATCCAGATTGCAACGGTTGCCCCAAATCTTGACGAACCGCTTCAAACGGCCGGTAATGTAATAGAAACCATCGGCATCTCTTCTGGCAACATCACCTGTTTTCAAAATGCCTTTATTCTCATCGCCCTTTGCAAGGTCTGCACGACACTCGGCATATCCCAGAGAGACGTTCTTTCCTTCATATATAAGTTCTCCGTCCTTCTCCGGCTCGGTTATCACATTTCCGTCCGTATCAATCAGCGAGAACTTTCCTCCGGGAATTGCAATGCCTATGCTTGCATATTTTTCAAGAGCAGACGCCCAAGGCAGATAACTCATACGAGCCGTGGCCTCTGTCTGGCCGTACATCACATAGAACTTCTTGCCTTTCTCTGATGCAAATTCAATATATTCTTTGGCGATATCTTTGTTCAGCCTTCCGCCAGCCTGAGTCATCACTTTAAGGTCAGGCAAATCCATACGGAAGAAACGAAGACGTTTCAGAATCTCGTATGTGTAGGGCACACCGGCCATCGATGTAGCCTTCTGCTCCCGCATAAAGTTCCAGAACTCCCTCTGGGCGTATGTGCCGTCTGTAAGCAGGATGGTTGCACCCTTTATGAGATGACTGTTGATGACAGAGAGCCCGTATGAATAATACATAGGGAGAGTCGTTACCGGACGCTCGTTTTCGTCAATGTGCAGATATTCAGCTATGGATTCCGCATTGGAAAGAATGTTCTGAGCACTGAGCCTTACAAACTTAGGGGAGCCCGTACTGCCAGAGGTAGTGAGGCACATTGCAAGTTCTTCACTTATCGGTTCACCTGTCAAACCAGTTGGCTTAAGTTCTCCATCCCAAATATACTCAGGATGATATGCCTCCACAAGAGCATCAATCACCTCCTTCGGCTTACTGCCGTCCAGCATCACCACCGGAAGATTACTTTGCAGACAAGTCAGATAGCCGGCAAAAGACTGCAAGGTATTGCTGCACAAGCAGAACACAAGTCCACGAGGGACATCAATACGGGTCACCGCATCAAGTTCCGCATAAGTCAGCCTTTCGCCCTTGTCAGTGATGACGGCAATCCTATTCTTGTATTTCCGAAGATTGAACACAGACTTATCAAAGCAGGTTTGCCGACATTATCAGATTATTGTCTTTCCCAATTTTTTCAAAATTTCAAAGCCTTTACGATATGAATTGAGACCAATGATATCATCCGTATCGAACTGGACATCAAACTCTGTTTCCAATTTGTCCACTAATACCATATGCCCAATCGAATCCCAGCCAGGGACATCGTTATATTTGAGATTGTCCAATTGTTCTGGTTTGACATCAAGCGAATCGATAAATGCAGCGTTATATTTTTCCAAATCTGTCATATTAAAGAATTTTCTTATTAAATTATTGTTATGCGGAAGCACAGTTCATCTGTCGCCAAGTATGCGCATATTCAACTATTTCCCTTAATTTGCGTGTGTCCACATTAGGATTAATTGTACAGTCGGCAGATAAAATGAATTTGTCGGGTGCAGTCTGCATAACCAAATCAACCTCCTTCCTGATCTCCTCTAATGTGCCGCCATCCAATGCACCTTTCCTGTCCAGGCCACCCATTACCGGGCGATTGAACACCCTGGCCACATGCTGCATATCAACTTTACCATCTTTCAGATTTACGGGAGGGTTGACAATTGTATCCGGATAATCTGCAAAGGAATCAATTTCGACATAACGTTTTCTCATATCGCAGATATGAAGAATATTATACTTTGTCATCTTTTGCGCCGTACGGTTCACATTTATATCATATTCACGGAACAATTCATTCCAAAGATTTGTTCCTGCCAGAAACTGATTCTCTGCACCTTGAGTCGAAATAAAAAAGCCATCCACACCAAGGTTGACAGCCGCCTCCATATAATTTGCAATACTTTCGAAAATAGCATTGAGAGCGGTTTTCGTTGTTTCAATATCCGCTGTCATCATTTCAATAGCCTGTCGCGGGCGGCATACACCAAACATTGACTGAAAAAGAATAAATGGAGTATATAGTGTACTCACAACAATTGTATCATGCGCAAGAGAATCAACAACTCTTCCCACAATATCCAACTGCGGCTGCCAATAATCAGTTTTAAACACTGGAATACTCCGTATATCTTCAACACATTTTATACATGGCAATGGGAATTGTTCAAATTGGACTTTTGCAATATCCATATCAGTTTCACGGTAATAAGATATATGACGAGCCACTGCCTCAGGTCCAAGTTTTTTATCAAAATGCATAAAGAAAGCCGAAGGAACATAATCACGCCTTCCGCCCTCACATATTAACTTTTCAAATAATTCACGTTTCGTCATATTTGCACTGCTATTATCATTTCAAACATCTTCCCCCATCAATCACCAACTCTGAGCCTGTCATCCAAGCACTGGCATCACTAAGCAAATAAATCATCAGGTATGCTATATCCTCCGGTTTGCCATAACGACCAAGTGGGTAAAGTTTCATATCTGCCTGTCTATCCTCATCTGTATATTTTCCGCTGTTTATCAATTTGGTTTCTACCATTCCCGGCAAAACCGCATTTGCTCTGATTCCTTTTGGAGCAAGTTCTATGGCACAATTTCTCATATATGCAGAAAGTGCAGCCTTTGACGAAGCGTATATTGAAATTCCCGGTGCCGTCATACGAGATGAAATAGAGGATGTAAAGACAATCGAACCACCATTTGCCAGTTTCTTTTTCTTCAAAAGACGTTTGGTCAGAAGCATCGTTCCAAAAAGATTTGTCTGAAAGACATACTCCACATCTTCCCGCTTGATGAAATTCACCGGCGTTCCTCTGCTCCGTCCGGCATTATTTACAAGTCCGTTCAATTCCGGGCAACTGTCAACAAGAAATTCAATTTCTTCTTCCTTATCAATATCTGCAACAATTTGAATATGGCCTTCACCCTGAAGCATATTGAATGTTGTCTGAAGCCTTTCAACATCACGACCGGTAATCACAACCCTTGCACCCATTCTTGAACACTGAACGGCTGTCGATTGTCCTATCCCTGATGAGGCTCCTGTAACGAGAATTGTCTTCCCTTCGAGGGAAAACGGATTATTTATCATACCCATTGTTCATTTTTTTAATTTTCTCCAACCTCCACAAGGTCCGGGACAATTAAATTATCGATTTCGAAAAACACAGTTCCCCAACTGAGCCCAGCACCAAATCCACAACACAGGAACTTGGTTCTCTCCTTCAATTTTCCCCTCCCAAGCTGTGTCACAATAGTGAGCGGAATGGACGCGGAAGATGTATTTCCAAAATGATACATACAAGAGGGAACCTTTTCAGGAGCAAATGCAAGCTTCCTGGCTATGATATTATTCATTTTCATATTTGCCTGATGCAGGACAAGATAATCTGCCTCTTGATAATCAAATCCAAAACGTTCTCCCAGTTTCATTGCAGATTTTTGAGCAGTGGTGATGCCAAATAAAAAAACGTCCATTCCTTTCATCCTTGACTGTAACCTGTGATACATTCTTCCTTCGACATCTTCCTGCTTGAAGGAATCTTCACTGAACTGGTTACGACTTCCTCCATCTGGAATAATGATTGCGTCATACCCGCTGCCATCTGTTCCGAAATGGAATCTTATGTTTTTTGCACATTCACAATATTCAATTGCAGTAGCGGTTCCGGCATCTCCAAACAAAGAACCTCTGGCATTTACTGCTCTTTTCTTTCCCTCACCGCAGAGCAGCAATGCTTTCTTGATTGACCCGCTGGAAACAAGTGACATCACTTGGCTTAAACCATATACCCACCCCGAACAACCGAGTGTACAGTCATACGCATAACACTCCTTGCTCAAATGCAATCTGTCCTGAAGAATGCAAGCCGTACAGGGCAGGATATAATCAGCGTTTTGTGAGACGAATATCAGAGCCCCTATTTCACTTTTATCCCAAGACAGATCATTCAGGAGTTTCTCAGCCGCATAAAAGCAAAGGTCTGAAGCACAAAGAGTGTCAGAGACATGTCTCTCAAAAACACCAGTAACTTTAACAAAATCCTCAGGTGAATATTTGTTTGACAATTCTTCCGTTCCACTCAAATTGCATATAATTCTTTCAGGCACAGCTGCCGAAATACCTGTAATTCTGACATTTTTGAATTCGAAAAAAGCCATAGAATCATAGTTTTGCTATCACCTTCTTATATAAATCTTCTACTGTAACAGATGTCTTTACATCATCACCTTTAAGTGCGACATCAAATTCTTCATCCGCCATGGCAATAATTGAAAGAGCTATCAATGATGAATACTCATCCAAATCGTGAAACACTGTTGTTGCTGTGATTTCACTTGCATTTGTCTTGTCAAATTGCTCTGCGAAAAGTTCAATAAATTTATCTAACGATTTCATGCTCAAATATTTATATATTGACAATTGACTAAAAATCTGTTTTTTTTGCTGGAACTCCCATATAGAGATTCCCGTCTTTAGGCTTGGTCATTAGCACACTGCCTGCACCAAGCCTGATATTACTTCCAATCTTTATCTGCTGAAGGATAATACTGCCAACGCCAAAAAAGTTGCAGTCGCCAATGGTCACTTCTCCTGATACTCGTATGTCAGGCATGAATGAGTTGAAATTGCCGACTTTATCATCATGGCCAAAAACAATGCTACCGTTCAATGTATTGAAATTACCGATGGTGACATCGCAGCTAACAAAACAACCTCTTTGAATAATATTTCCAATTCCTATATGGAATGTTTCAGGGTCATTGATTACAAAATTGGGATGTATGATATTCGGAAACACAATATTCCGGTTTTCTATTCTCTCAACGATACTCTTAACCGCTTTCGGACTGCCCACAGCAACAACTACTGCCAGCGGATTCTCCCAGTTATTCAGTTCCTCCATTCCGCCAAGGTATGGCCCATAATGCGAAATCTGCTTGCCTTTCAACGAAGCATCATCATCAAAGAACCCCACAAGATTCCAAGTTGGCTCGACCTCGTTGATTCTGTTTATCAAACACGCCACTTCTCTTCCGAAGCCGCCTGCGCCATAGATTGCGATGTCTTTCATTCTTTTATAGTTTTTAGTACTAAGCGCTAATTAGGATCCGCTGAATAAGTGGGAGGATATTGACAATGACAAGATTACACGAGTTAAGGTTAAGGTTAAGGTTTTTACCTAGTATAAGTCCCGCAGGACTGAAAAGCACCTATGCAAATTTAGGCAGATTCTCCCATCCGGCAATGGGTTGTCCCGGATTCTGTGCGCTTCGATCCTGAACAATCAGTGTAATTCATTTATTATCAATGTAATACCCGTAGGGAAAATGCATCCTACAACCATTGTTTCTGAGAAAGTGCTCATACAAATCCGAAAAAATTGCCAGATGACGGGAGCATTTGAAAGCGGCCATCGGCACTGGGCTTCAAACAGCCGATTTGATTTCTCTAGTTGGAGAAAAAAATTTCTCCAACTAGAGAAATCAAATCGGGGTGTTTTCACGCCATCGGAACTGCCTGTTTCATGAGATTTCCGCGGGACAGGGATTTTTGCGGGAAAGTCGCTCATCGCGACCTTCAAACAGACATTCAATTAATTGATAATCAGAGTGTAGCAGAAAAAAGTCTGGACGAAGATGTACAGAATCCGGGACAGTTCATTGCAGTATCAGAGGTTTGATGTAACTTTGAGCGACGCTCACAGCTCAGCCCTCCAGCAAAAGACCTTAACCTTAACCTTAATTCGCACACTATTAAAACACGAATCGCTATATTTTCCGGAAAGCAATCACGCTGGATGATCTTTTCCGCTAGTTGAAGCTGTTCACGAGCCTGGTCACGTACGCGACTTGTTCTGATGTGATTGTCGGACCGATGGGGAGGCTCAGTTCCTGAGCGGCAATCTGTCCGGTCAGAGGAAGAGCCGGATTCCCTGTGAAATATGTGTTCCAACCTGCATCGGCATAGCACTCCTGAAGATGCGGAGGAATGGGATAATGAATCAACGTGCCTACGCCATTGGCGGCAAGATACTCCCGGAGAGCGTCACGACGGCCGCCACCGACAAGTATCGGGAACAGATGATAAACATTCTGCGCATCGGAAAGACGTTCAGGGAGTGTTACGAGAGGATTGCTAAGAGTGTCGTAATATTGCGCTGCCACAGCACGGCGGCGGTCATTATCCTCGTCAAGATATTTCAGTTTCACATCAAGCACGGCTGCATGAATCTCATCGAGGCGCGAGTTGCGGCCGCAATATTTGAATACATATTTCCGCCGACTGCCGTAATTGGCAAGTGTACGCACGGCTTCGGCAAGAGCGGAATCGTTGGTAGTGACAGCACCGCCATCACCCAGAGCGCCGAGGTTCTTGCCGGGATAGAACGAGTGGCCGGCAGCATCTCCTATGCTTCCGGTACGCTGACAGGTAGGTGCAAACACACAGCCGTGCGCCTGTGCATTATCCTCGACCAGCTTAAGATTATACCGGCGGCAAATTTCCAGAATCCGCGATGAAACCGCGGTTCTACCGTACAAATGCACAACTGCGACAGCGCGTGTACGCTCTGTTATGCGGCTTTCTATCAGCTCATCGTCAATCTCAAGAGTATCAAGCCGCGGCTCAACAAGCACAGGCACCAGGCCGTTCTCTGTTATTGCCAGAATTGTAGCTATATATGTGTTGGCAGGAACAATTACCTCGTCTCCAGGCTTCATCACACCAAGCTCTATGTATGCGCGGAATATCCAGATGAGCGCGTCAAGACCATTGGCACAGCCAATGGCATATTTCGAGCCGATATATTCGGCATAGTCTTGCTCAAAACGGGCATTCTCGGCACCTTGAAGATACCAGCCGCCATTCACCACGCGCTCTACTGCCTGATTAATCTCAGCACCGTGCAGAGCGGTAACATCTTTAAGACTCAAAAAAGGTACATCCATAATCATCACACATTAATCAACGGACATTCAACAAAAACTAATAACGCCGACTATATTCACATCGGCAGCCATCCGGTCTTTACCCACCGATACGGCATATTTTTTTCATAAAATACCATAAGACCTCACTGGGGTAATACCAAAGAAGCATCCAGTTACGGCTCAAGTATCTTTTTATATGATTCCACACTGTGGCGCCACGGCTTAATTTATAATGGCTGAAATGGCCGAAATTTCCACCTTCAAGGATAACATCCAACAGCAAGCGGCCGTGACGCTCATCAGGCTCACATATAAAGTACTTGCTGTCCAAGCACAAAACCTCGCGCATAACCCACACAAGGCCACCGGCAAACTTTGCCATACCAAGCGATTTTATATTGAAGAATGCCTCATCACGCTCCGCTTTTGTTGAACTGAGCGTAACAAAATAATAGTCCATTATCTGTCTGAGCCCTATACCTTCGAACAATGTGTGACGGAATGTGTGCAGCAGCATATATACCAGATTAAACTGCACCGTCGGAACACACAGTCCATCTTTCCTGTTGGCAGCACACTGAGGCCACTGCCCGTTGAACCAAGACTGCAATTCCCGGTTACGTCTGGGAGCAGACAGGAAACCAGGAGTGAAATGCAACTCAACTTCGGTATCCTTCGCGAATTTGTACGATGTATGCTGCTTACCCTCTTTTTTCGTGTCGTATCCAGGCAATGAAGAACGGCAGTAATCACAAATAAGCCTATGCCTGTCGGTCAATGAATCTGCCACGACACCATTGCGGACAGCATCATCAGGCATAATCCACAAGTCAATATCACCCGGTTGTCTGAAATGAGCCAGTTTCCCGTAATATCCGGCAAGGCCCTGTCCTTTGAGCAGACAAGACTGCATACCGTCATTCGAGAGTCTGCTATGGATTTTATGACAATTACCGTATAAGAGCTCATTCTTCTCACAGATACGGGCAACCATTCCCATCCACTTATAATACAGATCCTCGGACATACCGCAATATTCCTCCATGTCTGAGTCGCAGATTTCCTGAACACCGGCAAAACAGATACCAAGCATAGCCTGTTTTTTCGCCGTATCATACAATCCGCGCCACTCATCAGCTGTCAACGTAGAAGGAAAATCCTTACGTAAGCCAAGAGCTACCTGTATCAATTGAAAGAAAAGCTCAGTCATAGGATAAATCAAAACTTGCAACCAGAGGATGATGATCCGAGAAATTCTGTCTCACGACACGTACCCCTTTCAGCTTTATGTTGTCTGTATGAAGTATGTGATCCAAACGGAAACGCAACACACCATAGCCACGAAAAGTCATTCCAAGCCCACGTCCACGCTCCCACCAGGCGTTTCTCAACAAACCGCCCCTTTGTAGTGAGCGAAGAGTAATACTGCCCGCAACATCATTCATATCACCGCAAACAATCACCATAGCATCAGTATCATACATTTCACGGGTCTTTTCCACGATCCAAGCTGTCTCAACCTTACGCGATGCTACACCATCAGCATAACCCTTTTCCCTGCTGGTAAAATTATTTGAGCCCAAATGGCAGGCTATCAGTTGCAGGGAGTCACCGTCGGGCAATTGTACCGGTACACTTAAAACAAACCGATAACAATTATACTCACGCAAACGGTTATCGGGCAAAGATTCCCAATAGTTACGGCCTTCGACAGTAGCAGTATCTACCACCATCTGCTCCATCCCGCCAAGAGGATATCGGCTGAACACGCAAACCTGACACTCGTGATTCTGGCACACGTAATATGGATAATGCTGTATCATAAGGTCGTACAACCCTTTACTGATTCTGTTGCCGTAATATTCCTGAAATGTCACCACATCGGGGTTTTGGGCCAAAACGAAATCAACGAACTCCGCAGGATTGTCCTTATGCTTCTTAAAATAGTCGCTGCCGGCCAATATATTCCAAGTCATAACCCTGAATCCACTTTCCGTACTGCTCTCCGAAATATTGAAAGGTATTGATTGTGTGCAGATATTCAACAAAACCGCGCACACCAGCACCAAAAGGCCCCATTTAAGCTTAAATCTGAGCAGCAAAAGTATGCCAACCAAACAAAGCAGGCATACCAGTGGCATATAGAAAAGAGGAATCAGCTTCAAACCCAAAATTTATCAGTTTCCTTCACAATTCCGACACACGGGACATCCTTGTCTGCCACCATCTCGTATATCTTGCTGGCATATACAACATCATGAAGGCCAAGTCCATAGTTATAATCAATAATCTCAAACTCGTAACTGTCCAAATTCCACGTCTCTTACAAAAAGCAGTCATTTCCAGCACCGTCTGGTGCGGTTGCCGCAAAAATCTCACTCAAAACTAATAGAATCTGAATTCAAGATAAACAAAAGCGGAAAATTATCTCTTAATCTATCAGAATTCATATTTACAGCTTTATATCATTAAACAATCATTTCGTTACGCAATCTCCAATTTCAAGTTCACTGTAATCTTCTATATATACAGGTACTGCATCCACATCCCGAAGCCATCTGTTATTCTGAGGAAACTGAATTTCTACTTCTGAAGTCAATTCATTACTTCTACCAAGGATTGTCAGCAGATGGTACTCGGCAAAATTGAATCCAGCACTTGCCAACAGACAGTTGTATGCAACATAACGAATATTTATTTCCGTGACCTTTGCCACACCTTTGGCGTCTGCTTTCATATCAACTACAACAACCCCGTGCATCACGCTACCAGTAGCTTTACATACTCTCTCGACAGTTTCAAGGGCCTGTTTTCTGATATTCTCATCGTTCAAGAACCGTCCATAGCCGGTATTGCCGGTAATACCAGATACAGCCACCTTTGCCATTATATACTCAATACGTTCTGCAATAGCGCATTTGAGCAGTTTTCCATGTTCAAATAGACAGAACACACCATAATTGCCACCCGGACAGAATTCAGAAATCTGGAAGTTATCAATACCTGTATTAATCATAACCCAGGCACGTAGTTCGTCAATATTATGAGCCTTGTACGAACCCTTACCCGAAGCTGTTCCAGCAGATGCGTCACGAACCCACATCGGGAAATCAAAAGGAAGTTTATAATTTTCATCAAAAGCATCGTCCCTGCTTAAATTATCACTGACAGGCACAAGACCTGTTCCCTTAAGCAAGTTAAAGAGTTTTCGTTTACTGATAGCCAATTCGCAGAATTCAGCCGATGGAGTCATATGAGGCACATCAAACGGATGCTTTGCCCAATACAGCACTTCCACCTCAGGAAGCACCATTACAGCATCTGGTTTCTCCTTGTCCAATATGGCTTGGGCCACTTCTTTATATCGTGAATCATTTACACCCGGGACTTTGTACAGACGGTCGAAATCCTTGGCATAAACTTCATACAAAATGGAACACATATCCCAACCGATAAACTCCGCATTTTGGAATTTTTCACTCATTTTCAGTGAACGAAGCACATTGCGTGCAGACACGGCACACGCGCCTGTTATGATAATTTTCATTTCGAGATTATTTTTTACGCTCAACATCCAAATAATTCTCTTCTTTATCTGCCACAGCACCTTCACGCCTAAGGACCTGCTTAACAGTCATAAAGAGAATCTTCAAGTCAAATATTAAAGAAACATTTTCAGCATAATAAGCATCACATTCCAATTTGTAATCCCAAGTGATATTATTTCGGCCGTTCACTTGAGCCCATCCACTCATTCCAGGGCGTACTGAATGGCGTAGTCTTTCCCGTTCCGTATAATATGGCAGATATCTGATCAGCAAGGGTCTTGGACCGATAAATGACATATCCCCTTTCAAAATGTTAAACAATTGCGGCAACTCATCAATTGATGTTCCACGAATAAATTTACCAATTTTTGTAAGGCGCATCCTATCAGGAAGCAGATTTCCTTCACTGTCCCTTTCATCAGTCATCGACTTGAATTTAATGACCTTGAAAATCTTCTCATCCTTTCCAGGCCGTTCCTGAAGGAAAAACGCACCTGCGCCCTTATTGGCAAAATGAAGCCAGATAGCAATGATTATCAATAGCCAGCCTATGCAAACCAGAGCTGTCAACGAAATGATGAAATCTAAAAGGCGTTTAAAAAAGTGCTTATACATAACCAATTATTCTAAAATAACAGTATGCTTGGACCAATCAGTATTTTTATCTGCATCCAACAGATTCGTGAAATCCATACCATCTATCAAATTCATCAATTTGCCAAGAGCACCATTCTTCCCCAAATTTGATTTAATATAACGTTTATATCTGTTTATTACCGTTCCAGGCTCTTTAAAATATGACTCGTATGCAGCTTTAGACATCACACCTTTCATTTCAGGAATCAAATCATTTATATGAAAATATGACATCACATAATCCGAAGCCACCATCTGTTTCTTAATGAACGATAATGGGAAGAAACGGAAATAGCCACCACCTGAATATGCAATTTTTCTGCCGGCAATCGTTGTCATCGGGACAGGAAACTCTTTTATAGTAATACCGTTATATGAAATAAGAGTGGGTCTCGATTCACCAAAATTAGGGAATCCTCCGAAATCACGGACAGCAGGAAAGACAGAGGCATCGCGCTCTATGCCATTTTCAGCAAGAATCTCAAATGCCCATTTATTACTCTCCCCTATTGAAAATGCTGGAGCCCTATAGCTCAATATCCTCTTGCCAATGCACTGCTCAAGCGAATCAACTGCCACTTTCGTATCCTCGCGGCATTCATCAACAGTCATCTTGTTGAGCCAGGTATGAAGATTCGAATGGCATCCCACCTCATGTCCACGTGCATCAATTTTCCTTACGACATCAGGGAATAAGTGCCCCATCTTCCCGACACAGAAGAACGTGGCTTTTATCTCACGTTCATCAAGTTTGTCAAGAATCATATCCAGATACCTGTTATACCCGGCATATCTCTCTTGACGGTCAAGCTTACAGCTTTCCAGATACCATTCCTCGATGTCAAAAGTCAATATATTCGCCATTCAGTTCTCTTCATATACTTATTAATAAAAAGTACTATTAGAGTATCAAATAATACTGTCAATGCAAACACAAGAATAGCTATTAACAACCTGCTTTCAGTTGGTGTACCAAATTGAAGTGAATTCAGACATTCCGCAGCGACAAGAGCAAGAACACCCTTAATCGGTATATGAGTACACATAATATCCAGACTATTCTTGCCACACCATTCCATAAAGTTTCGCAAACTGTTCTGCTTGAGAAAGACTTCCAATAAAACCGAAATGATAATCACAATGGTGATGCCTATTAACGCCCTTATATGGAAAACACACTCATTTCCATAACAGCTATACCCCATAGAAATGTTGGGAAACACACCCAACGACATATATACAACCACAGCGCATAAAACAGCTATCGCTATAGCTGCAATAAGATGTTTGTCAACCAAATGATATATTTGTGCAAACGGCTTCCGCTTTACCAATAGATTACCTGCAGCATATATAGGAAGAGCCATAAATGCAGCATCAAGATTCCAAGGAAGCAACAGAAGATATTGCTCACCATAAAAATGTTCCAGCAGAACGCTTATTATTGTCAGACATATGCAAATCAACAAATTTATCAGACAAGTGAATCTGCTGATAAGAAAATACATTATTTCAACGGCAAACAAGCACGGAATAAACCATAATGGACTATTGAACACAAAAAACTGCCCAGAGCCTTTTGCTAACAATATCTGACACAAAGGAGTGATAATCTCCATCATAGACATACGCCTAAAATAACTAAAAGCTGCCCATAATCCCCAGGTCACTACGGAATACCACAAATATGGAACAATCAATCTTCTTGCTCTTGCCTTCAAGAAATCACCAAACGAATAATGTTTGCTCCTATTGAACAACATACCCGAAATAAAGAAGAACAACGGCATATGGAACGTATATACAAACGCACTAGTCCAGTGCGGTACTACATGTCCCCACACAACCATCAAAATGCCTAATCCTTTCGCAATATCAATATATGCAAAGCGTTGCTTTGTTATAGCATTCATATTAAACACCTTGTTTGGCATTTCGGAAATCCGAATCAAACAATTTCTTGAAATTATGGAATGTTCCTGAAATAAACGGCATAGGATCACCCCATACACTCATATCCTGATAATAAATATGCTTACCTATCAAATGAAACCAGTTTGGTTTTGTACTGCACTTACGTTCTGAGTGAATAAGCCACAGGAAATCCAATCCTAAATGACGCAATACTATTCCAGTCTTATAATTACAATCAGGAACGGGCAATCCAAGAGCATCATTAACAATAATAATTCCCCAATCCACACCAGCCACAATCGAGCCTTTTATTGATGCCGGAAGTCTTGGATTGATTTCCATTATCAACAACTCACCTGTTTCAGGGTCTTCTATTGTATCAAAATCCGCAAAACCAATCCAGCCAAGATCTTTCAAGACATTGAAACAAATATCAACAATAGTGTCATTCCTTATTGACATCGCACAACAATTGGACCCAGCTTTAACAGGATACCATCTCATCTTCTGCTGTACAGAACTGGCCAGCAATTGTCCACAGGAAGACACATACAATTGTACCTTTACCTGCATTCCGCCCGGTTTAACAAACTTTTGAAGATGATAGTCCCCATATTCAGCGTGCAGTATTGAATATTTGTCACACAACTCATTGTATGTTGCAACTTCGACCATTCCCCTGCCACCTGTCGTGCAATTTGGTTTCAGCATAGCTGGATATGGAAAGTTCTGTACAATAGGATTATCTATTGAAACTTTTGACAAGTCAACTGTCAATGGATGAGGATACCCCCTGTCTTCGCACAATGACATCAACTTGTTCTTATCATACCCACGCATAAAATTTGCATATTCCGGTAATTTGAACTTCGGTTCTGAAAAAGAACTTTTATAACGGCAAAGAAATTCTGCATCAACATCACCCATAGGAATTATCACATCCACGCATTCTTCACTTACCACCTTAGTCAGATATGACAAATAATCCTCAGGCTCTGTAGGCTTGCATCTATATACCCTGTCTAAGTATCTGGAACGGTCACCATAATTAGAATGAGTTCCAGTCACCATCACGATACGGTGTCCCGCCTTATGAATGGAGGGAATTATAGCAAGTGATTGAGTGCCTGCGCCCAATAATAAAACAGTTGCCATTACTTCAACGAATTAATGAAGGATAACATTTGTTCCATAAAGACTGAATGTTCAAAATGTGAGACTACGAATTGTCTGGCATTCCCGCCAAATTCTCTCACTCTGTTTTCGTCAAAGTATTTCTCAATCTCCCGACATACAGATTCCCCTGTTAAATCCACATAGTTGCCGGTAACATTTTCTATTATCGTTTCCCTACATCCAGTAATGCTTGTAACTAATGCCGGTACACACATTGCCTGCGCCTCCAACGGTACAAGACCAAGGCCGTCACGATGCGAAGGCAGTATAAAAACATCCATCAGCAAATAGTACTTCTGTATGTCACTGTACGGCACCCTGCCTGTAAAAATCACTTCTGACGACTGCATCAAAGTCTCATAAACAGAAGACTCCACTGCATCACGTTTCTCAGGCACACCTATTATCAGCAGCTTTATCTTCTTGTCAGAATGTCGTTGCTTCAACAACCTAAATCCGTCAGCAAGTTCAGCAACTCCTTTATCCTTCACAAGACGTCCGCAAAAACCTACTACAAAATCATCTTCCGACAATTCATACTTATCTTTCAAGACAGCTATTTCGTCATCGTTAACCAAGGCGGGATTGAATTTATTAATAGCATCTATTCCATTACAGGAACCATTACAGATAATCAACTGCTTTTCAGGTTTATCAATTCCATCAGATACCCGCGCATTCATTACATGATGACTCACGCATATAACCTTGGTAGCCATTCGGGACAAAAGCCTATCGTTGTTTCGTACCAATATTCTTCTAATCCCGTGCATAGTCTCATGCAAAACCCCATGAGCAAATATAATACGGTGTCTCACACCCATCAGCCAAGCTGCTGGAATAGCAAGAGTCCGAGCCTTTGCTTGATGACAAATGATGATATTGATATTGTTTTTCTTGAGATATTGGCAAATCTTGAAAAAAGCCTTTATATCATCGAAAATAGAAATCTGACGCTTCAGTTCCATCGGATAGTATTCAATACCCTGCTCACGAACAAAATCATAAATTAATCCATCAGGAGTGCATATTAAATGCATCCTGAAATCACCATTTTCCTGAAAATAAGAGAACTGTTCTCCAATGAAATTACGAGCAGAACCGGCAAGATTTATTATTTCAAGAATATTTATCATTTAGTCACCTTCTTATATAGTCTATAAATTCCTTTACTTGTTCGACAAAAATTGATAAAATGTATTAAAACCGTTAATAAACACGCGCAAGAATGTTTTACAAGAAAGAAATAGCATTTCCACGGAAAAGTCAGTGATTTGATTGGAAAATTCTCATATACACCTTTATATAGAGGATGTTCCAAAACCTCTTTTTCCTTTCTCACCTGTTCTAGGAAATATGGCGATATAGACACCGCATTAAATGATGCCCCGATAATGCTTAATGCCCTGTGATTCCAATATGGAGAATATGTATAAGGCATCCCCTGGATATCATCCCATACTCTTTGATACAATGTTAACCATTGATTCAGCAATTCCGGTCTATATCCGCGCCGAGTAAGAGAATTGATAGTCCGCCTATAATAATAACCTATATATGGCACAATTACAGCACTTTTTATGTTTAGGAAATATTCAACATTAAAAAGCCAGTCTTCAGTACCATATTTCCGACAACTTCCAAAAGAAACGTTATAATCCAGAATTATACGCATATTATACATTTTCAAACATGCAGAAGATAGACTGTCATTGTATTCTGGATGCTTTATCTCTTCTTCGGATAATCCAATGACGCGCGAAATCAAGTTCTTTATTTCTTCCCCGTCAATATGTTGACATTGATTCTCTCTAAAAACATACTTCGTTCGAGTACTTCCATCATCCCATGCCTGAAAAAGGCCTTGCATAAGAACAACATCCATATCCTCATTACCTTTGATGCAAGTCTCAATCATATGTGAATCCACCCAATCATCGGAATCCACAAAGGATACAAATGAGCCTCGTTCACATAATGATAAACCCACGTTCCGGGTCTCAGATAGTCCTTTGTTTTCTTGGTTTATCAATATAATCTTTGAGTCTTTACTATTATATTGTTTTAATATCTCTAATGTACCATCTGTACTACCATCATTAATACATATTATTCTAATATTAGAATATGTTTGATTCAATAAACTATCCAAACATTTTGAAACATAACGCTCCACATTATAACAAGGAACGATAATGTTGACTAACGGCATATTCATATATACTATTGTTTATTTCGAAAACGGTTGTTAAGTTTTCGTCTATGTAAATAAAGATATAAGCATGATGGCATAAATAAAATAAGAGGTTTTTTAAAACAATAAAGGTATCCTCTTAATGGCAGATGTAAAGTTCTGCATGCTAGAAACGTTGAATAAGCTGTATTCCGAATTGAAGTCCAATTGGCTTTTCTTCTATTTAGAGCATTCCTGTCATCACGCATTGAATACAGACATTCAGTCAAATTATACCCTCTGTACCCTGCTGCATACAATTTCATCCATAGATTATAATCTTCATGCCTGAGTAGTCGCTCATCCTCCGTATAACCGCCTACTGTAATATATGCCTCACGACGAATCATGCAAGGAGCATGACAAAAAGGTGTGTTCCCTATGAAATCTAATTTTGTCGGTTCATTTCCACCATGCCCTCTAGCAAACTCGCCATTCTCGTCAAAATGAATCATCGGACAACTCACAATTGCATATTCTGGATGCCCGTCAAGGAAACGGACTTCTTTTTCAAATCTGGACTTATCACAAACATCATCACCGTCCATACGGGCAACATATTCACCTTTCGCCTCTTTCAGGCATTTATTAAGAGTTTTATTTAAGCCAAGATTCTCTTGATTGCGCAGTAATACAATATTTGGATGTTGCTCCTTATTGTAGTAAGCAACCTCATAAGTATTGTCGGTTGATCCATCTTCACATAAGATTATCTCAAAATCCTGAAACGTCTGGGCATATAACGAATCCAACGCTTCCTGAAGATATGGAGCGCAATTGTAAATACCCATTATCACTGATACCTTCGGCATATTATCAATAATAAATGAATGACATAAACAATGTGAAGGCGAGATGCCCGTATGCCACTAATCTTGCCGTGTTAAACTGAGACTTACTCCATTTCTCTTTCAAGAAAGGATAGATCAGTACAACAGGGTACAAGAACCATGAAAGATATGCAATACGATTTGTAAAAGCAGCATATATACATAGCATCCAAATGGAATTAGTCATCAGATACAAACTCAATATAGTATCATACATCCGCGACCTGATACCCCTTTTAAATACGGCAAAATACCCGACCAACACAGGTATCGCGCTATATAATATAAAATCTATACGAAAGCCAGAACCTATAAAATCCGATAAGTACTCTTCGCCACCCTCATCCGCAATACTGGCGAAGAAACGCTGGAATGCAGATATATGTGTAACGGCAACCACAAATGAAAACATCCACAGTGCAAAATAAAATTTAGGATTCTTAATAAACAAGACAACGACATACGAACACAAAACCATAATCATAGAATGATGGAAACCCCACGAGATAACAGCCAATGGGATAGAAATCTTCAGATTGTCACGATATGCCAGTGCGACTAGAAAGATTGATGCAGCAGAGCCCGCCTTGATTCCATTAGTAGCATATGAAAATGTGGAAAATGCCGCAAGACATATCAAAAAAGCAAAAAGCGTATCATTCGGGAATAGTTTTCTACATGCAATCCACATCATAACAAAATAAATAACAGCTACTAACATAAAGAATGATTCCACAGTGAACCCCGATGTAGCCATAAAAATACGAATGTTATCATATATAAAATTAGTTCGGTCAAGTGAGAAATGAAATACACCCTCATTCCACTCCAGCCATGCAATTGCCGTAGCGCGCATATCGATAAAATATTTACCACTAAGAGGACGCAAGCCTATAAACAAGGTAACCATCACCATCAAAACAAGTGAAAGTAATGGTGGCTCACGCTTAGAACTTTTAACCCTATTGGATGGGTAAGACGAGTATCTACTTCCTATTATCAATGTTAGGATTGACACAACAATCAAATATACAAGACGGTAATATTTAGCGGAAATCATATATTATATAATAATTGAAAAGTCATTTTCATTCGTACCTCAAGAAACGAACTACCCAATTTTTAATAACGTGCAACTTATGACGCAGTGTATTATGATCCAACCACGTAGCATCATAACGATGAATGCTGACTGTTCTATCAGTAATTCTGAGTAAATTGCTTCGCGTATGATTCATTGGGCAAAACACATCGGCAGGATAAATCCAAACATCATCCACAAGCTCCGGAACATCATTATTATTCGACAAACCGTGTCTGACCAAAACCTCGCTTGTATAACAGACTATGGTTTTAGTATTAAAGGTCCCATCTTCTTTCAAAAAAGAATATTTGCCGTATGAATCTAATAATTCTTTATAGATGTTCATTCCTACAGTTGCACCAAGGCCCAAGCCGGGAGCCACAGCTAATCCATTGCCTTCCTTCCCGCAAATATTACGGAGATAAGCTCCTGCCTCACGCCCCATGAAAGGGCCTTTAGCAATGATATAATCCATCGGCTTAATTACCTCAACATCTGTATCAAAATAAATACCGCCATAATGATACAAAATCCAGAAACGAGCAAAATCACTTACAAAAGCATATTTCTTTGCCTCGTAAGCCTCTCGTGTATAAGGAATAATATTCACATCGAAATTCGACTCGTTCCATTCCTTAATCTCATAATCAGGGAGAAATTTTCTCCACGAATCAATGCATTTCAACGCTGATTTCGGTAGAGTATTTCCACCAAACCAGCAATAATGAATAACTTTCGGTATCATATTATTATTTCAAACCGAACATCCACTTTGCCAAAGGCTGACTTATCATTGAAACAAGTTTCATAAACAACCCGCATAATATCATTGATACAACAGTAATAATCAATGTTTCTATTACCGGATGATTATACATTCTGAAATTTTCCATTATATGCCATACGCCGTCACGGACTACATATATATGCATCAAATATATTCCAAAAGAATACTTCGCTACTGCAGAAGCTTTCTCATTCAGAAATTTTCTACCAAAACCGGAATCTGAAATAGCTTTCAATAAAATGAACCAAACCACTATAAAGAATACGCTGCCGATTTGAAGATTACCTGTATAATCTAATGTATCTACACCTCTTTGCTTTAACAATGTGATCGCAACAAAATAAACAACACTCATAACACAAGCACAAAGACCAATAGGCGAAAACAGTTTTGGAGGATACATCTTTAAGAAAGCACCTAGTATCCAATAGCCCAAGAATCCACCGAAATAGCAAAACGCCCAATAATACGAGCCGCTCTGATCGTAAAAATCAGGTATCAAAAGATTTAGCCAAGGTAATATCATATTAAAAAGCCATATTACCAGTACAAACTCTATCTGACGTTTACTTGCTCCGCTCAACCAAGTAGAGATAATCGGTGCGAACAGATACAGTCCAATCATCACATACAAGAACCAATAAATGCCTTCTACGGGTTTAAATGGCATCATCACAAATTTGGTCAAAGCCTGATATGGTGTTGAAGTTCCTTGGACAAGTCTGAGTAATATGCCAAAGGTTGACCATATAAACATCGGAGGCAACAATTTCAAAAAGCGCCGTTTATAAAAACTACGCATATCAGTACGAACAGGCAACAATATAGCCCCTGACAACATCAAAAACATCTCGGATGACGGAGAGCACATAAACGATATCAAACCCAACCATTTGCCATTCTCAGCATGATTTTTCATCACCGAATGTGTCATCACTACAAGGAAACACGCAAAAATGCGCATCAAATCGAGATAATGTATTCGTTCTTTACCCATTTCAACAACCGTCTAATAATTGATATATTTTCTCAACTTCCTTCTCATTTCCGTAATCATGGACTTCAAGATAATCAATTATACGCTGTTGCTTTGCCTTATCACAAATAAAATCAGCAATTCCTTTTGCACAACCTTCATTATCCATTGGAACAATTACCCCATCAATACCATCTTTAATCTGGCTACCAGCCGTAGCATAATTTGTAACCACAACAGGCTTGCATAGCATCTGCGCCTCTCTGACAGTTACACTTTTACCCTCATAACGCGATGGCTGTACATATATGTCACAAGATTTAATATAAGGATATGGATTATTCTTCTTTCCAAGCAATATTACATGATTCTGCATCCCAGCCTCTACAATTTTCTGTCTGATAAGATTTTCGTCTGGACCAAATCCAATGATATACCATTTTACATTATACCCTGTTTCTAATAAAGTCCGACAAATGGCAGGAAGATTATCAAAATTTTTCTGTTCACATAAACGGCCTACTGACAACAAATTGATTATACCTTCCTCCTTTGGCATTTCCCCCGATAGATCAATATTTTGATTTGAGCGGGTTTGAACAAAATCAGAAGACAGAATATTCTCAATCTCTATTATTTTTGTTTGCAAAGACGGGAATCTTTTAAGGAACGATTCAGAAACATTTTTAGAAATACTGACTATATAATCATAGCCTGCCCACACTGGCAATTCTAATTTTGTATTCACATCGACATACGAATAATCAGTGTGTATCCAGCAGATTTTCTTTTTTGCGCAGACATGATTCAAAACATAATTGTGAGGCATCAAGAAAGAAATTGCCAAATCGTAGTTACCATATTGATACAACTCAGGCAAAATCTTACTTACCCATTTACCTGTATATCCAAAACTTGCAGTTCTGTCCTTTGGATGATTCTTCATTACATACAGACACATCGAAAACTTTGCAAACAAACGTGCAGCCAACATACCGAAACATCCTTGTCTCCAAACATATTTCAACGGTTTCTCGTACATTGACCACACTTTATTCTCAGGTAACAAGTTGACATAATCAGGAATAAGTCTCATCAGTTCGCCTTCATGGCTATAGACGAATAAATCGATATCTGCACGTTTAGGGTTCAACGACTGCAACAAGCCCAGTAAAGCCATCTCAGCGCCACCCAAGTGCATATAGTGAATTGCTATGAAAATACGTGGGTTCATATTCGACACAATGAAAGGCAGATATCAGCGTTTTTTACCTATGAGAAACGCAGTAGTCTTTGGAAGGAATCTGTCTAAAACATAATACAACACAACCGCAATTGTTACAGTTACAGCCCATACTATAAAAGAGCCTGCAACATATTCAATGCCTGTTGACGGATTCAGTAACTTAAGATAAATAAACTTCATGACCAATATTGGAAAACCGTGCCATAAATAAACGAAATAATTCGAATCATTCAGCAATTTTGGCATTTTATGTCCCTTGAGAACTAATTGACATATTAATAAAAGAATTGCAGCGGCATAAAATAAAATGCAAACTTTTCTCAAAATCTCTTCTTTAGGATACATCAATGAAAAAGAAGTCAGAACTATCCAGAAATAAACACCGCCATATTTAAAATATATGTTTTTTAAAACATCTGAAAAGCTCTTGTCATTTATTGAAAAGTATGCTCCTATGCTAAAGAAAACCAATGCGGATTTGCATGGAATTTCAAAATCTGTCAAATATAAAACAACAATCGCCAACAAGCTTATCCATTTAAGTTTCTTTATTGCAAACCAAACTATTGGAGAAAAAACACTTATGACCATAAGATCACGAAGAAACCATAACTGATACGCAATTGGATCTCCGCCGGATTTATTCCAGAACGAGCTGGCATAATCCGCAAAAGACCATGTGTAAACATTCTCAAAACTATCATTGATATAGTTTGGGAAGCAGCTATAAGCCAAAGCGAAATAGCCAATGACTATCAAATTCCATAAAAAATATGGAACCAGCAAAGTATGGAATCTTCTTTTCAACTTACCCAAATATGTTGAGAAATCAAATAGTTTTACTCTTAAGAAAAAACAATACCCTGAAATAAAGAAGAATATCTGCGTTCTAACACTTATTGTTAGGAATCCTATAAAATAGGAACAGACTGGGTTACCAAGTTCCATTAGCTTAGGAGGGAAAAGTAAAACAGAGTGCAGAAAAACTACCCAAGCGATTAATGGGAAACGGATGTAATTAATGACCTCAGAGTCTAATTGATTACCCGACAAACTATTACTCATAGATAGATTTATTTTGTTCTTGTTTTTCTTCTGATTATCTGAAAGAAATTCTTCATATAATATTTTGGAAGTGCGTCTTTCTTCATCTTTGTAAAATTACAGGCCAAGAACCAGTCAACAAACTCCTTGTCCTCAATAATGTCATAATTCTCCCGCATACGGTCTGCAGACAAACCGTAATAATAAGATTCCTTATGCGGCCCCCATAATGCGACATCTCTATCAATAATCCGTTTCCAATGATCCCGCATAGAACCATCAATATTAAAACCAAAGTCCCTGGGATTGGCATTTTCCGCAACTAATTCAACTGTTGTACGGAAACACTTCTCACATTCACAACAATTATGATCATTGAATGAGCAGGCCTGCAACGGATACGGTGCATTTGACTGCCGTTGGTAATTCACCAAATAAGCGACCTTATCCTGTCTGCTCAACTCGAATCCATCATGAATGGTATGTCCATTCATGGCAAAACGGAATTCGCTGTCAGTTGTGATATATGAGGCGCAACTTATGCCGACCTTGTTTTTAGTAAAAGAACTGGCTATATATAATGTTGTAACATTGTGATTCCAGGCTAATGGCGCGGCGATTGCAAGGAATGCCATTGAATGCAGAAAGCCGTACCAGTATGTAGTATGAACTGCCTTACATAGTATTGAATCAATCATACTCATATTGAATTGTGATGCAAAATTACTACGCGTATGCATAGCCTTTACATTCATTCTGTCGGCATACTCACATGTATGCTGTTTGTCAGAATAATCAATCGTACTATTGTCAGCAGCATCATTAAGCCAACCATATATATTAAGGATATAAGCAATATTATCCCTATTACGCAAAAATGAGGTATGACAGTCAACACCACCACCAAACAAAAGGATGCCGTCTTGAGACTGCGATATCTCATTATTAATTATTCTGGACGGAACCAACATCCCTTTCAAGCCAGCATATCTGTGCAGCTCATTATATGCAGTTTTCAAGGATTTGAATGAAGAATAAAATGTCGCATCTATTTCATCGACAAAAATTACGCTGTTTGACAGCCATGACAAACCTGCCATACAATTAACAAACGGAATCGTAAGTATTGACGTTGGGACATTATCCATATCCTCTTCGTACTCCAAAAACATTCTGTCTGTCTTGAAATATTTGCTCAATCCGTCGCTTACTGAATAATAATACTCAACCACATTATTATTCACACAAATTCTGTCAAGAACTATTTTATCCATCCTATAAGCCAAATTGATTTTTCCAGCGTTCAATCTCATCAAACGGCATTCTCACATTTGTCTCTATGTCAGATTTAAGATATTCTTCCAACTTGCTGACATCAGATTTCTCTATGCAATTCAAATTGTTTGACTCATTAATGGCACGAGCCCGTTCGTCAATGGCAATAATTATTGCCCTACGTTTATGACGCATGGCATATATGCCACCGTGCAAGCGGGTTCCTATATAATCTGTATCACAATCAGATAAATATCTATCGTATGCGTCCTTAGAAGCAGGAATAATGTGTGCTTTATCAGAACCCCGGAGTGTCATAAATTTTGCATAATCACCAAGGCCCTGTGGCCAGAAATATACTTCATTATAAGTTTTGTAAAGAATATCAAGTATCTGCTGGTCGCGCTTGTCAAAACAGCCTGATGTAATGGTAAAGACCACATTCTCGGCTTTCTTCTTCGGAATGGAAGCGCAATGTTCTGGGGTCAGCATCCACATTGTAACACAACCGGTATTTATAGCCTTTAGTCCAAGGCTTTCCATAAACAATTTGCTCCGTTCATCACGTGCGCTATGGAAATACTCACGGTTCAGCATGTGCTGATAGATATAACGGGTGTACCAATTGCTTCCTTTCTCTGCTCCTGCACCGGCTCCCACACCTACCATAATCGTTCCTTTCAATGCCTGATAATTGCAAATATTGATATTCCACTGTGGATAATGTGTCAGCAGGTTGGGGATCAATATATTGCTTCCTCCGACAAATTTCAAACGGCTGTTTGCATATGTTCTATATGCACTTGAGTTCTTAAATACCTGATACCAATGGAAAGGAGACACATGTGTCGGGAGTGTCAATTCAAAATTAGGTTCCAATAAAGGTTTCAGTTCCTTTCTTGTACACTCCATTATGATATCATCCCCCTTGTTAAAGGATGCAATAGATGTATCCAATAAAAGTATTTTTTCCATGCTATTATTTTATTTTTCGCCTGATAAGTGCAACTGTTTGTTTCCGCTGTGAATTGTTTAATACTGCAAAGAAGCCTAAAACAAGCATTAATGCACTAGAAATTGAGCCAATAATAAGAATATCAACAAATGGTCTTCCGGTCTTCAACAGACATGTCCAATACATAATCGCTATAACTATCATAACAACAACCAGGACATTCATAATAGTCAATGTGAAAGCTTTCAGAGATACAGCACGTTCATTATGTTTTAAAATAAACAAGTCCAAAATGCCAAGTATGATGTTGACTCCTATCACAGACACATATGCATAAGCCTGTGGGCAGCCTGTCTTGAACAAGAAGTAAATAATAAACGGGTTAATGCAGAACAACGTGCCGGTAGCCAAACTTACAAACTTGACCATACCGGTTGCATGGATTCCCATTATGATTATATATCTCAATGTTTGGAAAAAAATATTTATGAGCAGGAGCCGACAGAAAACATCCGCATACGGTGGGACCTCAACCAACCACAATGACAGCACTTCCTTTATCGCGATGCCTGCAGGAATAGCAATAAAAGCATAAATCAGCAATATGGCCTTGATGGCCCATAAAAGCAGTGACTGGAATTGTGCAATATCCTTCTGTGCATAGGATTTGGTTATCTGTGGACGGAATGCCGTCATTATATTTGACGCAAATCCGGTCACCACACTTGAAATAGTAGTAGCGACCGATGCTGCTGCGTTGTATATGACACCAAAGAACATGTTTATGACGAATGCAGTTCCTTGTGTGTTGACGACAGAGCCCATATTGCCATAAAGATTATACATCGAAAAGGACAATATTCCTTTGGATATCTCTTTGTCCAAATGCGGGTGAAAATGACTTTCAGAATAATGCCGCAGACAATAAATTCTGTATATCATAGCAATAATGATATGTACCGTCAGAACCAATCCTGCGTATAGAATAAGTTTATCAAAATTACCAATTACAAGAAGATATACTATGCCAAGTTTCATGAACACGTGCAGAAGTTCTATGTATGCATAAACGTCCATCTTCTCGTGCGCTATGATACAGGCATTATACGGCACCTGAGTTACACTCACCGCCATACTGAGAATGCTGAATTGAAACACCCATTGGGCAGCCCACATTCGACCCTCGGGAATGACAAGTTTGTGATTCAGGAACCACAAGCCAACTGTCTCGGAAAGTATCAATACAGTCAATGCAATACCGATATGTATAATTAATGCCGAAGAGAATGTCTCGGACAGTTTAGAGTCTTTTCCTGCAGAGGCTTTACCCATCTCAAATGTAAGGAAACGCGATGTCGCGCCTGACATAGCAGCATTGAGGAATGAGAACATCGCGACAACACTACCAACCACACCATATATACCGTAATCCTCAACCCCAAGTGTCTTGAGTACAACCCGCGAGGTATAAAGGCTCACGGCCATACTCAACAGCATACGGATATACAGCATTACTGTATTTTTCGCGATGCGTTTGCTATTTGAGACAGAATCCGGCATAGTGTACGTTATTTGAAAGGAGTATCAAAATCTCTAAACAATGAATGCCTTGTATCTTTCTCGCTGAGAATGGCTTTGTCAGTTGGAATATGCCAGTCTATTCCGAGACTGTAGTCAAGAATGCTTATGCCGCCATCAGCTTCTGGATGATAGAATTCATCGCATTTGTATTGAAACACCGCCACATCGCTCAGAACAGCATAGCCGTGAGCGAAACCTTTGGGTATGAAGAACTGGCGGTGATTCTTTTCGGAAAGCTCAACTGCTACGTGCTGACCGTACGTAGGGCTTCCGCGGCGGATATCTACAACAACATCAAGAACTGCCCCGCGCACACAGCGCACCAATTTACTCTGGGCAAACGGAGGGCGTTGAAAATGCAGACCACGCATAACCCCATAGCTTGACATCGACTCGTTGTCCTGCACGAAACTGACCGGATAACCGATAATCGGAACAACATTCCGGTCAAAGTCACGTTGGCTGAAACTCTCAAAGAAATAACCGCGCTGATCATTGAAAACACGTGGCTCAATTATCAGTACGCCGTCAATCGAAGTCTTTATTACCTCCATACTACGCTTTTTGTAAATTGTTTATGCACTTGCGCAAGCTGTCAATCCAATATGGTATATCAATACCGAACACCTGTTTTATCTTGGTCTTGTCAAGAACAGAATAAGCAGGACGCACAACAGGACTTGGGAACTCACTGCTGTGACAAGGTTTCACGCAACAGGTTGTCTGACCGGAATATTCCTGTATCATCTTGGTGAAATCGAACCAACTGCATACGCCTTCGTTGCTGTAATGATATATGCCGCAATGTTCTTTGCCTTTTAAGCTGTAATCGTCAATAATACGTAGTATGGCAACAGCAAGGTCACTGGCATACGTGGGTGTACCTGCCTGATCGAACACGACATTCAGTTCCGGCTTAGTGGCTGTCAGACTCAACATAGTCTTGCAGAAGTTTTTACCGAACTCGCTATATAGCCAGGCTGTACGAATTATTACGTAGTCGCAGCCCGAAGCAATAATACGCCGTTCACCGTGGAGTTTTGTCAGCCCATACACTCCTGTAGGAGTACCCTGCTGTTCCTCGCGGCAGGGCTTGTTGTATGGCTCACGGCCGAATATATAATCGGTGGATATCTGTACCAACAATCCTCCCGCCTCTTTTATTGCCAGGGCAAGATTAGCCGGTGCATCAGCATTCAGGCGTTCAGCAATCCCGCTGTTACTCTCTGCAGCATCGACATTGGTCCAGGCGGCGCAGTTAACAACGATTTGGATTTTGTAATCGGAAATTATACGGCGTACGGCTTCAATATCAGTTATGTCAAGCGTTATTGTGGTGATATCAGCATCAACCGCTCCAAGTTTATGCAACATCGACACAGAATCATTGGATGCCTCGCATACATCAGTAAAAATAAACTTATGCGGAGATTGCATTGCAGCTATACGCATTGAGTTGCCAAGCTGACCGTTAGCGCCGGTTACAATTATATTCATAATATATCAATAAAAGCGGTTGGAACAAATGCAGTGGCTACAAAACCTATTCCTTTTAACTCAACGACAACGCGGCGTTGGCCTGCTATCCGCATCACTATGCCCTCAACACCGGCAAAATCGCCATCGGTCACACGGACACGCTGTCCTTCGGCAACACGCAACGGTTCGTTGAAACGGACAAGTACATTCTGGTTCTCGGAGTTCAGAATCGTCATAAAGCTTTCCATCTGGCGGTCGGGTACAACAAGATATTTGTCGCGGCCGAACCTGTTACGCTCAAAATGATTATAATAAGGTGTAAGACCTATAATACCAGACTCCTTTACCAAAAAAGCCATATCGGATTCGGTGCAACGGACGAACAGCAAGCTACGCGAGACCAATTCCTCTCTGCACACCAGCACAGCTCCAGCACCCTTTTGATCTACCTCGGTAAGAAATTTCCGTACTGGAAGATAACATTGATACTTAAGCGCGCTCAATTGCGTTGCGATTTTTGCGGCACGCCCCATTGTGGCGCGAATAACATACCAGTTTTGAGGATACTCCACCGACTGCCTGTTTTCGGTATTATCGGAAACAGGGGGCGCAAGAGACTTTACTTTGCTGTCCGGCAAATTACCGGTATGTAGATTCAAAGGCTCAGCATTAACCAATGGCTTTCCCCTTTTAATAATGTCGATTTTTACTTTTGTAAGCTCAACTTACCTAATTTATGCCGGAGTAAGAATCCTGGCTTGAAATTCAATATTTTGTCTAACTGCGGCAACGTATGCAAGTCGGTCGCAATAAAACTGTACATATTATGTCTTACAAGATAATCAAGTATTCTGACTGATTGCGGTCCATAGGTACCGGCAAGTGACATAAAATTCATCTGCAAGCGGCAGCCCATCTGAACTATGCGGTCAAAATCGGATAGAGTCTCCGACATATACAGATATCGCTCGGGATGTGCAAGAATAGGCTTTAAACCAGCCATATTCAATTCAAATATTGTCTGCTCCAGATTTTTGCTGCGGAAATAATACGACATCTCTATAAGTATGGAACCATCCTCGAAGGTATTGAGAGTATCGGCCTGTGAAGCAACACGATTCTCAAAACCGGGTACCACCATATACTCAGCAGCCAGATGAGTCTTGACATTCCATTCTGCCGGTATCAAGCCGGTAAACCATTTGTACACATCGCGGCATTGACGCTCGCCTACAAGAGGTGAGACATCGGGATTTATATGCGGAGTGAATACAAATTCACGGCATCCGGCGCTGGACATTCTCTGTATGGCCTGCAATGAATCGGCCTCACGCCGGAATCCATCGTCCAGGCCAGGCAGCAGATGATTATGGATATCACACTCTCTTAGCGTCATATCATCTCGTCACTTTTGTTTTCCTTTGTTTTTTGAAACTTGGAATAAATACGCTGAAGCTTGTTCGCAGCATTGGAGTCATCATCGGAATAACCATAGCCATAACCATAGCCGTAGCCATTCTTCTGCGAATTCCCGTACCCATATCCATAATCGTTTCCATACCCATAGCGGTATCTGAAATCTTTGACATCCATTCCGTTCAGAACAAGACTGACACGTTTCATTGGCTTGGTGACACTCTTTATACTGTCATCTATATCATTGAGCATTGCAAGCGGGGTATGATAGGCTCGTATGGTATAAATGGTGGCATCTACAAACTTGTTTATAAGGAACGAATCGGATACTGGCAAATATGGGGCGGAGTCTATGATTATGCAATCATATTTATCGCGGAAGTAGGATATAATCTCAGCCTGTTTTCCCAAAGTCAGGAGTTCGGTAGGATTTGGCGGCACAGGACCGGCATATATGATATCCACATTTTCATATTCCACGGCATGGTTGACCAGCAAATCCAGATTACTGCATTTCCCGATCAAGTAACCTACAACAGTATTGTTCTTATTGACGGAATTGGTAGGAAACAGCTGCATAAGTTTAGGCTTGCGGATATCCATACCTATCAAAAGTATCTTTTTTCCCAAATGCGATATGGAGAGAGCCAGATTCGAGGCAACAAAGGTCTTTCCCTCACCAGGAATTGACGATGTTACCTGAATAACTTTCGCATCAGTCAGATACTGCATATTGGTCCTGAGGTTTCGGAATGACTCGGACAATATATCACGGCCATTCATTTTTATCAACGTTGAGCCTTCGTCACAACGCGGAAGAATGGCAAGCACACTGGCATCGACAGCCGATGTAACGTCATTCTTATTCTCGACAGTTGTGCGCAGCTGCATTCTGAGCCATACAAGCAATATGGGTAACACAGCACCCAGAACCAATGCTACCAAATAAATCTGTGTTGCGTTTGGAGCTATTGGAGCCGAATCGCCGGTCGCACGCTCAAGAATACGGAAATTATCCATCTGCGAGTAAATCTGCAGTTGTGCCTCCTCGCGCTTTTGCTGCAACATAAGATATAACGGCTCAATTACCTCAAGACGACGGTTCAACTGCTGAAGCTCGAACTGCTGCTGTGGTATGTCTGCCATTTGTGATTTACCGATAGTCATATTCTTATCAAGCTCTTTCTGACGTAGATTATACATCTTTACAAGATTGGCTACAGAAATCTCAATGCTCTTTTTCAGTCCCTCAAGCTGCTGCCCCATACTGACTACTCTGGGGTTTGACTCGCTTGAATTTGAAATCATCCGGTTACGCTCTGTAACCATCTGATTATAGTCGGCAATTATGCTGTTCAAGCCAGCATCACTCACACCGATATTTGCAGGTATCAGACCGAAATTGCCGGAAGCATCACTATTAAGATTCTCCGAAACCATATCGAGCAGTTGAAGCTGTAAGTTGACTTCATTAAGCTGATCCTGATACTGACGGTCCATAGCTATTGTAGCCTGCGACTGGGAACCAAGATCAATAACCGTATTTGCCCTTTGAAACTGTTTGTAATCAGTCTCGGCTGCGACAAGCTCCCGCGATATTGACAACAGGCGCTGATCAATAAAATCTATTGTGTTGATAATGTTCTGATTGCCGTAAGCGTGCGCCTCATCATTGACTTTAACCATCAGGACATTGAGAATATCAGCTGCGCGAGTAGCACTTACGTCATTGATTGAAACTGTAATAACATCGCTGACTCTGTTGGAAGACAATGTATTGTTTTCTATAGAAAGTTTGTTGGCAAAAAGTTTCGCCGTACTCTGCGCTGTATTCCAAGTACATATATAGCGGTCACGGTCAACCAGGTTGTCAGCATCTTCGACAGATATTGTGAATGACGCGCCGACTAAAGGGATAGTCTGTCCGTACTGATACTCATTTACATCAAGTTTCAACGGTTTTCCGTTCAAATAGATTTTCTTAATTTCAAAGCCGCTTCCTTTTTTATTCTTGAACTCTACGCTGAACTGGGTCGGCTGCAGTTCTTCAGGATACAAAGGATCAACTTCGAAGTTAAACAAGAACGGAGAATTTCTATAGTATTCAACTTTCTTTTTTGCAAACAGTCCCCTGCAAAAACGCATGCCGTTGGCAACTGGCATTACATAATGATAATAACGGGTGTTCAGGTCAAGCTCCTCAACGACTTTCTCCATCATTGGATTGCTCTGAAGGATGTAAATCTCGTTGTCTACGCGTTTGCGTGTGCCCGCGCCTGTCAGTTCGGCAAGCATAGAGTTCTCGCCGCCCGAAGAGCGTTCATTATTGAGCATTACACAAATGTCACGCTTATAGACAGGATTCTGCATACGTACGTAAAAAAATGCTATCAACATCGCAACACATACCGATGCCAAAATCCAAAACCGGAGACGCCAGACAAAATCAACAATCTCACCAAAAGACAAGGATATCCTGTTTTTCTCAGAAGAATTATTATTTGATTCAGTATCCATATTACTTAGAGTTTGACATAATAAATGTAACTAGTGCCATTGACGTAGTAATTGCGGAGAGTACCATACTCCATATTCCACTAGGAATATTGGCCTGCGTTACTCTAGAGGGACAAGGAGGAACTACTATTACATCGTTCTGCTGAAGATAGAAATAGGGCGAATCCAGAAGATGGCTGTCTTTCAAATCCAGCTTAGCATGTGTCTGCACACCGTCAACTTCGCGGATAAGCAATATACCCTCGCGCTCGGCGGTCAGGCTGAGGTCTCCGGCACGGCCAAGTGCCTGCAGGATGCTGATTTTCTCTGAATCGAAGGTGTATGTGCCGGGAGAGCGGACTTCACCAAGAACTGTAATCTTATAATTACGGAAAGACACATAGACAATGGGATTCTGGACGTCCTTGCCGATCTCGGCAGTCAGATACTCCACAAGCTGGCTGCGTGTCATACCCTCTACGTGAATCTTACCAAGTATCGGGAACTCAATATCACCATTGACATCGACCAGATATGTAAGAGTAGAGCTTTCAGGATTAGTATTTGTACCACCAGTGCCGTTCATTTCGTTTAGCGTAAGGTTATATGGACCGGTGACAGTCTTGTCCGGACCGCTCACTACGATGGTAAGACGGTCATCCTTCTTGATAACGGCCTCGTACTCGGAAGTGAGCTGTTTGAGTTTCACCTCGTCTATATCCTGAAAATAGACAATATCCTTATACGACTGGCAGCTGCCAAGCGCAAGGATCAACACGACTGCGGGAATAATCAATTTCCTTAAAATACTCATATACTGCTGTTATTAATTTTGACTCTCTTGATCATATTCCGAGAATATGGAGTTTACGCTCTTGAACTCAGGCACAACACGTTTCATCAATCTGACCATATCAGGTATCAGCACATCGGCCGATAATTGAGACAATTTATCGATATATCCTTTTGCCGCGTCATAATCGTAATCACGGACACGGGCAATACGGATACGGTCGTGCGAGGTGGGATCAGTTGACTCAGTATCGGCCAGCACTTCCTCATAAAGCTTCTCGCCAGGACGAAGACCTGTAAATTCTATATCTATGTCACGTCCAGGCTCAAGTCCGGACAGTTCTATCATACGGCGTGCCAGATCAACTATCTTGACAGGCTGTCCCATATTGAATACAAATATTCTGTTGGATATTCCCATTGCGGCAGCTTCCATCACCAGACGGCAGGCCTCGGGAATAGTCATGAAAAAGCGGTTGATTTCGGGATGTGTGACGGTAATAGGACCGCCTTTCTCAATCTGTTCCCTGAAACGGGGTATCACCGAGCCGTTGCTTCCAAGCACATTACCGAAACGGGCAGTGACGAACTTGGTATTTCCGGCAGTTTTTTTCTGTTCGATTGACTGGGCTAGAGATTGGACATAAATCTCAGCCAGACGTTTTGAACAGCCCATTATATTGGTAGGATTTACGGCTTTGTCGGTACTTATCATTACCATTTTCTCAATGCCGTACTCAACACACTTATCCGCGACATTCCGTGTTCCTGCAACATTTACCATTACAGCCTCACACGGATTCTCCTCCATAAGGGGAACGTGCTTATATGCGGCGGCATGGAAAACGAAAGCGGGTTTATGCTTACGGAAAGCGTAATCAAGGCGATGCCTTGAGCGTACATCGCCGATTATAGGAACAATCTCCGTTTGAGGGAAACGCTCCTCAAGCTCAAGCCGGACGTTGTGCATGGGAGTCTCCGCATTGTCAAATAAAACGATTTTTCCAACATTCATCGCGGACAACTGACGACACAGCTCTGACCCGATGGAACCCGCTGCCCCGGTAACAAGAACGCATTTGTCCTTAAAACAGACGCGGATCTCGTCCATTGATATTTTTATCTCATCACGGCCCAGCAAATCCTCAATTTTCACTTTGCGCACATTATGATGCATCAGTTTTCCTCCCGCGACTTCTTCGACTGAAGGAATCACCAGCGTGTCAAGTTTATGCTTCAGACAAAAACGGAGCAGACCATCCTCCTGACGGCGAGCCTCGTTCTCACTGCAGAAAATAATCGCAGATAAAGATAGAGAGTAAACAATCTGCTCAAGCTCAGTAAAATTACTGTACGTATGGACAGGCAGGTTGTTGAGCTTGTAATTTGAATCGGACAAGTCATCGGACAAGAGACCCAATACACGATAATGGCTGGAGTTCTGCAGACGGGTAATGACGGCAGCCGACTTGTCGGATGTACCGAACACCAACACCCGCTTCCGCTCAAAGACATCATTGACGTGAGCCTTATATAAATCATATATCCAAACCATTGCTATCCTGGATGACAGCAGTGCAAAGAATGTAAAAGTCACATCGCACATTACAGCCAGCAGGAAACTCCTCCGCAATGAATAGAACAGCACGATTGACACACAAATAATCACGCCTTTGAACAAAGTCTCAAGCAGAAGACCGGAGAAATCGCGGAGTGAGGCATGGCGGATAACAACCCTGTGATTCTTGAATATCAGCAAAGCCGACACCATAGCCACTGTTGACGAGCCTAACCAGAATAGCGTAAAGTTTAAGCTGCTGTAAGATGAATAAGTGGCATAGTTCAGCAGCAGAAGTGCGATAGCAGAACATATGAGCGACAATAGCAAATCGAAAGCAAATATGCTTTTTGCATTCAAATATTCTTTATAATATTTACTTATCGCGCCCATTGTGCATTAATTTCAATTTGCAAAGTTACATATTTATATAAAGCACTGTGATTTTTCTCAAGTATTTTGACAATAAAAAAAGCGGATTTTAAAATCCGCTTTATCATGCTGGGCTACCCGGACTCGAACCAGGAAAGGCAGGACCAGAATCTGCAGTGTTACCATTACACCATAGCCCAATTGCGGGGGCAAAGTTACAACAATTTTTTATGGTTGTTATTCCAAAGGCCTAAAATTTTCTTGCTTAGTGTCATTTTGTCTTATTTTGACAGGAATTGCAGGAATTATTTGCACGGCACGTTTGTTGATTGAAGGAAAAATAGAATAACTTTGCGTCTTAAACCAATAATAAAACCTGATGGACGAGACAGGAAAACTGATTCAGAGTATTGTGAGCGGAATGAGAGAGAAAAAGGCTGTTGGCATTACTGTTGTGGATATGACCTCAATTGACGAAGCCGTATGCAGTAGTTTTGTTATATGCCAAGCCGACACCCCCAACCAGCTGCTTGCGATAACCGACTCTATACGTGAGTCGGCACGGCGTGATGCCGGACAGAAACCGGTTTTTGTTGACGGAGAGAATTTCGCCCACTGGATTGCAATGGATTACGGGCAGGTAATGGTTCATCTTTTCGTTCCCGAACTGCGGAAATTCTACGATCTGGAGCATTTATGGGCCGATGCGCAGATAAGCAACCTCCCCGACGAGGATTAACCTTATTAAGATTATCAAAATGAGTAACGAGAAGAGAGGCAATAAGAAAAGAGACCTCAAAAACAAGAAGCCGAAATTCAACGTCTCGTGGATATATATACTGGTATTCGCGGCATTCGGTTATATAATACTGAAGAACGACGACTCTGCGATGACAGGCAAAGCCAACTACACAGAGTTCAAGGATTATGTACGCAAAGGATATGCGCGAAGCATAGTTGTATATACAAACAACTCAAGTCTTGACCTGTACCTGATTCCCGACTCGGCATATCACGTGTTCGGGAACGAGACCCGCGACCGCAAGGTGACCAACCCTATGCTGACAGTAGGTATAGGATCGATGGAGAACCTGCAGGAGTTTCTTGACGAAGCCCGCGCCGAGGGCTGGTTTACCGGACACGAGGAGTATCGCGAGAAAGACCGTATGTTCTCACAGTTCTTGTGGAGTGTTGTGCCATTCCTGCTGATTATCGTTGTTTGGGTTATAATTATGAGGCGTATGAGCGGCGGTGGTCCCGGCGCTCAGGGTGGAGTGTTCAGCGTAGGCAAATCGAAAGCCAAAGTTTATGATAAAGGCGAAGGCGAGCGCATTACGTTCAAAGACGTAGCCGGGCAGTCCGAGGCAAAAGAGGAAGTGCAGGAAATCGTCGAGTTCCTCAAGAATCCGAAGAAATACACCGATCTAGGAGGCAAAATCCCGAAAGGCGCGCTGCTTGTAGGCCCTCCCGGAACCGGCAAAACATTACTTGCAAAAGCAGTGGCCGGCGAGGCCGATGTTCCGTTCCTCTCGCTGTCGGGCTCGGACTTCGTGGAGATGTTCGTAGGCGTCGGGGCATCGCGTGTCCGCGACCTGTTCAGACAGGCAAAGGAGAAGTCTCCGTGTATAATTTTTATCGATGAAATCGATGCCGTTGGTCGTGCTAGAGGAAAGAATCCGGCTATGGGAGGCAATGATGAGCGCGAGAACACACTTAATCAGCTGCTTACCGAAATGGACGGTTTCGGCACCAACAGCGGAGTCATAATACTGGCAGCCACCAACCGTGTTGACATACTTGACAAGGCACTGCTCAGAGCCGGGCGTTTTGACCGTCAGATATATCTTGACTTACCGGATTTGAACGAGCGCAAGGAGGTGTTCGGAGTACATCTGCGCGGTCTGAAGCTGAGCAATGACGTGGATGTGGATTTGCTGGCGCGGCAAACTCCGGGTTTCTCGGGTGCAGATATTGCGAATGTGTGCAACGAGGCTGCCCTTATAGCGGCCCGCCACAACAAGAAAGCTGTAGATAAGGAAGATTTCCTTGCTGCCGTTGACCGTATAGTAGGCGGACTGGAGAAAAAGACCAAGGTTCTGACGGCTCAGGAAAAAGAGGCTATCGCATTGCACGAGGCCGGCCACGCCACATTGTCATGGTTCCTTGAATACGCAAATCCGCTTATCAAAGTTACCATTGTACCGCGAGGCAGGGCTCTGGGAGCCGCCTGGTATCTGCCAGAGGAACGTCAGATAACCACAAAAGAGCAGATGCTTGACGAGATGTGCGCCACCTTAGGCGGCCGTGCGGCCGAGGAACTGTTCATCGGTCACATATCTACCGGTGCGATGAACGATCTGGAGCGCGTCACCAAACAGGCATATGGCATGATAGCATACGCAGGTATGAGTGAGAAGCTGCCGAATCTGTGTTATTACAGCAGCACCGACGAGTATGCATTCCAGAAACCTTACAGCGACAAGACAGCCGAGTTGATTGACTCGGAAGCAAAAGCCATCATCAATGAGCAATACGAGCGAGGCAAACGTCTGCTCATCGAGCATGCTGAGGGACACCACGAGCTTGCCCGGCTGCTTATTGAGCGCGAGGTCATTTTCGCCGAGGACGTTGAGCGCATTTTCGGCAAACGCCCGTGGGCATCACGCAGCGAGGAAATTCTGGCGGATGATACCAACAGTAACGTTTCTACTACTGCCCAAGTATGAATTTTGTGAAAAGAGCTATAACAGGAATCGTTTTCGTAGCGATTGTAACTGCCTGCCTGCTTGCCGGAGAGTTGTGGGCTCTGGCGTTATGCTCAGTTGCGACGGCACTTTCCACTGCAGAATTTGTACGTATCGTAAATGCAGGCAAAGGAATCCGGGCAAATGTCCCGCTGGCGGTCTTGACTGCGGTCCTGTCCAATCTGGCAGTCTGCTCATTATGCGGTGTGACAGAGAATCTGTTTGCAGGTAAAGTGATGGCAGCAATGGCACTGTTATCTGTAATATTGATATTAATCTGTGAGATTTTCGGAGAAAAAGAATCTCCGGCGCTGAACATCGCAGTCGCTCTTATGCCGGTAATATACATAGCATTGCCTTTCTCGCTCATTCCCATTCTTGGAATCACGAATGGAATATACAGCGGAATACTGCCGCTTATGCTTTTCATTTTTATCTGGTGCAACGATGTTGGAGCATATTGCGTAGGCTGCACACTGGGCCGGCACAGGCTTTTTCCAAGGATATCGCCTAAAAAATCGTGGGAAGGCTCGATAGGCGGAGCAGTTCTGACCATCGCAGCAGCAGTGGCGGCACCGTTGGCAATGCCCGGTATTTTCGTTTTTCTGCCATTATCGGTCTGGGTTGCTACGGCTCTGGTTACTGTTGTGGCAGGAACATTCGGCGATCTGACCGAATCGTTGCTGAAACGCGAACTTGGCATAAAGGATTCAGGCAATGCACTCCCGGGCCACGGAGGTTTTCTGGATCGTTTTGACAGTACGCTGATGGCCGTTCCTGCAGTGACGGTACTGCTGTTATTGATTGCCCTTTAAAAAATCGACAATACCCGATGCGGTATTACGCGATGCACCCGCTGGCCCCAAGGTCCTGATAAGCGAGTCGTAACCGTCAAGTTGCGACTGACGCACAGCCGAATCCATATCAAGCAACGGAAGCAGATGGGCACGGACGTTCTCACCGTTCATGTAGCTGCCCAAAAGCTCAGGAACCGTCTCTTGCCCGGTAATTAAATTCACCAGCGATACAAAGCGTGTCTTTAGGATAAAACGCTGGAACTGGCGGGTAACCATATCGGCTGGCAGACGATAGCAGACCACTTGAGGAACTTTCAGCAAAGCTGTCTCAAGAGTAGCGGTACCCGAGGTGACAAGGGCGGCACGCGCTCCGTCCAGCACCGAATATGTTCTGCCCCGCTCTACCCGAATTTTCATTCTGCTTTTATCGAGTATCCGGCTATAGAACGAATCGTCAATGCCTGGTGCGGCGGCAAGAACTATCTCGTAACCGTCAAGCCCGCGCACTGCCTCAAGCATATGGGGCAGATTACGCGATATCTCCTGGCGGCGGCTTCCGGCAAGCAATGCAATGACAGGCTTTCCCGACGACTCGCCGGAATTGGCCGAAGGTGACAGACTGCGGTATTGGGCAATGGCATCAACACAGGGATTACCCACATAGACAGCCTTATATCCGCGCTCTGCGAAATACGGGGTCTCGAACGGAAGTATCGAGAAAAGTGCGGTTACATCGCGTTTTATGTTCTTTATGCGATAGCCTTTCCAAGCCCAAAGCTTGGGCGAGATATAATAAAACACAGGAATGTGAAGCCTGCTTTTTACAAGACGCGCGATACCCAGATTGAAACCCGGATAGTCAATTAGTATTACTGCATCCGGATTCCACGCGGTTATGTCATCGAAACATTGGCGTCCATTGCTCAGAATGGTATGCAGATGAGTTATCACAGGCCAGAAACCCATATAGGCCAGTTCACGGTAATGACGCACCAGAGTTCCACCCGCTGCCTGCATCAGCTCACCGCCGAAAAAGCGGAACTCCGCATCGGAATCCTGCTCACGAAGGGCATTCATCAAGTTGGAGCCGTGAAGGTCGCCGGAAGCCTCACCGGCTATCAGATAATACCTCATTTATACGATGTCTTGATTTTCTACCGCAAAAATACTCAAATTCATCAGCAGATTGCTATCTTTGCGTTTTGTAAATTCAAGTATAATGGGTAAAATAATTGCGATAGCAAACCAGAAAGGAGGCGTCGGCAAAACAACGACCACAATAAATCTGGCGGCATCGTTGGCAACTCTCGAATGCTCAGTTCTGGTTATCGACTCGGATCCACAGGCTAATGCGTCATCGGGACTTGGAATAGATATACGTCAGGTAAAGTGCTCAATATACGAGTGCCTTATAGGGGAATGCAAACCATCTGAGGCTATTGCCGGCACTAAGCTTGACAATTTGAAAGTGATACCATCGCATATTGATCTTGTTGGCGCTGAGCTGGAGCTGATGAATGTAGAGAACCGTGAGACTGTCATGAAACGTATCCTGAATGAGGTGCGCGACCGTTTTGACTACATTCTGATAGATTGTTCCCCCTCACTTGGACTTCTGACCGTAAACTCACTCACGGCTGCCGATTCGGTAATCATACCGGTGCAGTGCGAGTATTTCGCCTTGGAGGGGATAAGCAAATTGTTGAACACGATAAGGATAATCAAGACAAAACTGAATACCAAACTCGAGATCGAAGGTTTCCTGTTGACTATGTACGACTCACGCCTACGTCTGAGCAACCAGATTTACGACGAGATCGGCAAGCACTTCAAGGATTTGGTATTCAAGACAATAATAACCAGAAACGTCCGTTTGAGCGAGGCTCAGAGCTATGGATTGCCGGTAATTCTGTACGATGCGGCATCGAAAGGCTCGTCAAACTATCTTGAGCTGGCAGGTGAGATTCTGGATAAAAACAAGAAAAATGGCACCAAATAAGAAAGCTGCATTGGGAAGAGGCCTTGATGCCCTGATCTCAACCGAGTTCGTAACTACCGGAGGGTCCACATCTATCAATGAGATTCCTCTTAGCCGGATTCAGGCAAATCCGGATCAGCCCCGCCGTGAGTTCGATGAGGCAACTCTTGCTGAATTGGCGGACTCAATCGCGCAGATCGGCGTGATACAGCCTATTACGCTACGCTCCACAGGAAATGACGGCAAGTATCAGATAATAGCGGGCGAGCGCCGTTTCCGCGCAGCCGGAATAGCTGGTCTTACAACTATTCCCGCATATATCCGCGAGGCAAACGACGAGCAGGTAATGCAGATGGCGCTTGTAGAGAACATTCAGCGCGAGGATTTGAATGCCATCGATATTGCTGTATCATTGAACAGCCTTCTGGAGACTTGCTCACTCACACAAGAGCAGCTGAGCGAGAAAGTTGGAAAGAACAGGGCTACAATATCAAACTATATCAGACTGCTGCGTCTGCCTGCCGAAGTTCAGATGGCATTGAAGCAGAAGGTTATAGATATGGGACACGCACGGGCGCTCCTATCGGTGGACGACCCCGTCAGACAGCTTTCCCTTTTCCATCAGATGGTGGAGAAAGGCTGGTCAGTGCGTGCTGTCGAGGAACACGCAAGACAGTCGGCACAAGCCAAGACAAAGCGCACGGCTAAGTGCGACCCGGTCATGAAGCCGCTACAGGGCAGTCTGTCATCGTTTTTCGGAACCAAAGTAAAACTGACTTGCTCGGACAACGGCAAGGGAAGCATCTGCATACCGTTCAAGAACCAGACTGAATTGGCATCAATTCTACAAAAGCTGGACTTGCAGAAAAAATGATGAAATGAGAACACGGGTAACAGGATATGTCGTTCTGCTGACGGTGATGTGTTTCACATCATCATTTTGGACTGTCTGCAGGGCTCAGATTCCAGACTCGTTGTCAATCGCAGCTTCGGATATTGTCAAAGACAGTCTGACAGACATCAGAGAAATGCCCGATGAGATACAGGCTCTGACAGATTCTATCTCAAACCTACTGCAGGCCTTAAGGCAGGAACAGCCCGGACAGCCTGAGGAAAAGCGTGTAAGCCTGCGCGGGCTCACAGTAAAGCAACGAGACAGTGTGCTTGTATCGAAAACGGAGTTGCGTCGTCAAAGCGATTTCAGTCCTGTGCCACGCAAAGCCGTGCTCCTGTCAATGATTATTCCCGGAGGAGGACAGATATATAACCGCAAATTCTGGAAACTGCCAATCTTTTACGGAGGCTATATTGGCTGCGTATATGCTCTTACATGGAATAACCAAACTTATCAGGGGTATATGCAGGCATATATTGATATTATGGATGACGATCCCGAGACAAAAAGCTATATGGACTACCTGCCGGCCTCGTACGATGCAGAGGCCAACAAGGAATGGCTTTCCAACGTGCTTAAAAACCGAAAGGATATGTACAGGCGCTACCGCGACATAAGCATATTCTGCTTTGCCGGTGTCTATCTGCTGTCTGTCATCGACGCATATGTCGATGCAGAGTTGTCACATTTCGATGTCTCAAAGGATCTGAGTCTTCGCGTCAACCCGGATGTTATCGATACACATACGGCAAGTCTCGGCTTGAATTTCTCACTTTCATTCTAACGACATTCATTTATGCGGACAAGACTGATTTTGACAATGATACTGACAGCAGCCACGATGGTGATTCCTGTCAGGACAGTAGCCGACGAGGATGATGATTTGCCCGAGGATCTGCTGCCTCAGATAGACAGTCTGCTGGAAGTGTGGTACGCAGGACACTATCTGTCTGCAATGGAGTCTGACGAGACTTCCGCTACAGGACCGACATTTCCCGACTCGGTTTACATACAGCGTATGCAGAGTCTTCCGACCTTGATTGAGATGCCTTACAATACCGAAGTGCGCAAGGCTATCGACTTATATACAGTACGCAACCGCAAATCCACATCAATAATATTAGGTCTTTTCCCTATATACGAGGATATTTTCGTCGAGGCGCTGATGCGCTACGGACTGCCGATAGAGTTGAAATATCTGCCCATCATTGAATCGGCGCTAAGGCCAAAGGCTTATTCCCGTATGGGAGCTGCCGGTATGTGGCAGTTCATATACAGCACAGGGCACAAATATAACCTTAGTGTCAACAGTCTTCTCGACGACCGTTACGATGTGAGAATGGCCAGTGATGCTGCAGCCCGTCATTTTAAGGATCTGTATGAGATTTTCGGAGACTGGAGTCTGGCTATCTCGGCATATAACTGCGGTGCGGGCAATGTGAACAAGGCTATAAAGCGAAGCGGAAGCGTCGATTTTTGGGAAATGTATCCGTATCTGCCCCGTGAGACCAGAGGTTATCTTCCGGCATTCATAGCCATAAATTATGTTATGAATTTCTATCACGAGCACGAGATTTATCCCGCTGCCGCATCAATATCACCCGCGACAGACACACTGCATATCAACAAAAATCTGCATATGGGACAATTGGCCGACTTGTGCGATATTCCTATTGATGAGATAAAGGCCTATAACCCCCAATATATATCAGAGATAATACCAGGAGCATATCGGACCTGCGTATTGACATTACCCACCAAATACATTATGCCGGTTTTGGATGCCGGCGACTCTCTTTACGTTCACGAGACAGAAAAATATTTTCCAAAAAGCAAATCGGTCTGGATAGATGACGAGATGATGAACCGCCGTACATACATCGAACATAAGATAAAGAACGGAGAGACATTGTCAACTATTGCGGTACGCTACCATACCACAGTAAAAAACATAAAGTCGTGGAACAACATGACCAGCGACAGAATCAGGGCCGGAAAGACTCTGAAAATCTATAACCGGTAAAGAATAATTGCGTCTATGAGTGAGACTAGTTATTTCTCGGTCGATGAGGAACGGGCAATCGACGAGGCTTTCAACAGGCTTTCTGAAACATATCTCAACTCGAAACACCGTAAGAAGATAGAGCTGATAACTACAGCATTCAATTTTGCCAGGCAGGCTCACAACGGTATCCGAAGGCACTCGGGCGAACCGTATATCATGCACCCCATAGCTGTAGCTCAGATTATAGCATCTGAAATCGGTCTCGGCTCGACATCGATCTGCGCGGCACTGCTGCATGATGTTGTTGAGGATACAGACTATACGGTAGATGATATCAAAAATGTGTTCGGACCGAAAATAGCGCAGATTGTTGACGGCCTGACAAAGATAGCCGGCGGAAGATTCGGCGAGAAAGCATCGGAACAGACCGAAAACTTCAAGAAGCTGCTGCTGACAATGTCGGACGATATCCGCGTTGTCATAATAAAGATAGCCGACCGATTGCACAATATGCGCACGCTTGAGCATCTGCCATTAGCCAAACAATATAAGATATCGGGCGAGACACTATACATTTACGCGCCTCTGGCCCACCGCCTGGGGCTGAACAGCATAAAGAATGAGCTTGAGGATCTGAGTTTCCGTTTTGAGCATCCCGATGAATACAAGGAGATTGTGGAGAAACTTGAAGTCACCAAAATCGGGCGTGCCGGGAAATACAAGGATTTTGTAACACCTATAACAGCCAGGCTTGATGCCATGGGGCTTAGTTACACTATCAAGCGTCGTACGAAAGCGCCATATTCAATATGGCGAAAGATGAATGCCAAGCAACTGACATTCGATGATATCTATGATATTTATGCTGTAAGAATAATATTTGAGCCGTCATCTCCGGAAAAAGAGTTAAACGAGTGTTTCAACATATATCTTGCCCTCACACAAATATACAAACCACATCCCGACCGGCTGCGAGACTGGGTAACCCAGCCAAAGAGCAATGGATATCAGGCTCTTCACGTAACGCTGATGGGTAGCCACGGAGAATGGGTCGAGGTTCAGATTCGCAGTACCCGTATGGATGATATAGCTGAGCACGGCATCGCGGCACATTGGAAATACAAAAGCTCGGACAGCAATGCTGCACCTGAGGTTAATGACTCAGAGTTGAACCAATGGCTCGGTACCATACGTGAGATCCTGGAGAATCCGTTACCGGACTCAATGGATTTTCTTGATACAATCAAGTTGAATCTGTACTCCTCCGAGATTTTCATCTTTACACCTAAAGGCGAGCTTCGCACAATGCCACAAGGCAGCACTGTGCTGGATTTTGCCTTCACCATTCACAGCTATATGGGAACGCACTGCATAGGTGCCAAGGTAAACCACAAGCTTGAACCGATTGACTACGTAATGAAAAGCGGTGACCAAGTCGAGGTGCTGACGTCAAAGAGCCAGAAAATAAGTTCAAAGTGGCTGGAATATGCTACGACGGCGACAGCACGCTCAAAACTGAGAAGTCTGCTACGCAAGACGGACCGCGAGAATCAGAGATTCGGAGAAGCCATATTCAACGATTTCCTCAAGGAAAACGATTTGAAATGCGACAACCGTAAAATGGACCAGTTGCTTAAGGTTTACCAGAAAAGTGACAGGGACAGCCTTATGATTGCGATAGGGTTGAAGGAAATCATTCCAGATGTCCAGACAAAAAACATATTGAAAGGCGACAGCAGTCTGACAAGCTGGTACAGTAAACTGTTCAGCAGCATCAAGAAACCCGCCAATTCTACAGTTGCCGCGCACCAGTCCGGCTCCGTTCCTGATTTGAGCAAACCTCTGACGATTACAGACAAAGACCTTCATAATTATACCATGGCAGAATGCTGCAACCCGGTACCTGGTGATGATGTAATAGGTTTCGTTGATAATGACGGCCATATAACCATACATCAGCAACAGTGCGGAATTGCCAATAAGCTGAAGACCGGGCAGGGGAACAGGATAGTTACAATAGCCTGGCTCACAGGACAGTCACTGTTTCCTGTAAATATTTATTTGCGCGGCGTAGATTCCACTGGATTGCTTGGAGAGTTGAGCACCGTGATATCCAATCATCTGAACGCTAACATCCAGAAAATATCAATGGAATCGAAGAATGGTGTATTTGAGGGTACTATACAGGTGATGGTCCACAGCAAGAGCGATGCCGGACGGATAATCAAAGCCTTAAAGAAACTTGAGAAGATTAAAACGGTTGCCCGCATGGAGGAGTAGCATCCAGTTCCTCAAGTATGGCAAGCAACTCCTTACGGACATTCTGAAGGCGTGACACCAAATCGTGCATATCAGCCGTCTGAGTAGGTTTTTCCTTCATACGCTCGCGCGCGCCCTTGATTGTAAGATGATTGTCGTGAACCAGAAAGCTCACAAATTTTATTTTATTTATATCATCCTCGGTATATTGGCGGACACCGGTAGAAGTTTTCTTGGGTGAAATCTCCTTAAACTCCTTTTCCCAGTAACGCAGTGTCGATTCCGGAATATCCAACATTCCGGAAACATCCTTGATGGAGTAATAGCGTTTCAGATTCTTGTCTGTCTTGAGAGGCATAATAAATATTTGTATTAATCGTAAACACGTCCCTGATTCTCGGCCATCTGTACCATTCTGTCATATTCCTCGGCATCCAGATCCATGAAGTAATAGTTTACAGGATTGACATTCCTGCCATTCACCAAAACCTCGTAATGCAGATGCGAGCCAGTGCTTTTGCCGGTTGAGCCGACTTTTCCTATCACTTCACCGCGCGAGACGGTCTGCCGCAGCTTGACATTGATTTTGCTGAGATGGGCATATCTGGTCACATAACCGTATCCATGGTCAATTTCTATACAGTTGCCATATCCGGTTTTCCATTTTGCGTATGTCACTTTACCGTTGCCGGTACAATAGACCGGCGTTCCTGTCGGACAGGCAAAGTCCATACCTGCATGGAACTTCCGGACGTGATATATCGGATCTGTACGATAGCCGTAACCGGATGCCGTATTTTTCAGGTCCTTGTTCAATACCGGCATTATGGAAGGTACACAATCTATACGCTTGGCATTGTCACTATACAATTCAACCACATCATCGAATGATTTTGACTGTATATACAGCTTTTTCTGCAAAAGATCTATTCTCTGCGCCAGACTCACTGCCAGCTCGCGGTTTGACATATCAGCAAGGCCGGCATAACGGTTTGTGCCATTATACCCCGACTGACGGATCTTTTCAGATACAGGGTCGGTCTCGAGCAATACCCTGTAGAGATTGTCATCACGCTGCTCGATTGAACGGAGAACCTCAAGGGCATCATCAACCTTGTGCGACATTACCTGATACTCAGACAGAAGCCGTTGATTTTCCTCATAAAGCTCGCCTACGGACTGCTTTGGCAAAAGAAGGTATGCTATGACATAAGCCAGCGCGCACATAGCAACGAAGCCCAGAAAGCGTATCGAATAGGCTCTGAGCCTTTGGCGGAACGTAGGATATATCCGCTTGAACACATGACGCGAGGTATCGTACTCGTAATATACCTTTTTCATTGTTTATATGCCGACTGGCTGCAAAAGTAACAAAAACTCAGTATCTTTGCAAGCTCAAAAAATACAATATATTATGACAGCTAACGAGATCCGGGAGTCTTTCAAGAAGTTTTTCGAAGGTAAGGGGCATCAGATTGTTCCGTCCGCGCCTATGGTTGTGAAAGACGACCCTACACTTATGTTCACCAATGCAGGTATGAACCAGTTCAAAGATATCATTCTTGGCAATCACCCTGCAAAATACAAACGTGTGGCAGACTCGCAGAAATGCCTGCGCGTAAGCGGCAAACACAATGATCTTGAGGAGGTAGGTCACGACACATATCACCACACAATGTTCGAGATGCTGGGCAATTGGTCATTCGGAGATTATTTCAAGGAAATGGCCATCACCTGGGCTTGGGAATATCTGGTTGATGTCCTCAAGATTGACAAGACTAATCTGTATGCTACAGTATTTGAGGGTGCGCCGGACGAGGGCATAGAACGCGACGACGAGGCGGCATCTATATGGGAGCGTTTCCTGCCGAAGGATCATATTCTGAACGGCAACAAGCACGATAATTTCTGGGAGATGGGCGACACCGGTCCTTGCGGACCTTGCTCGGAGATTCACATTGACTCACGTCCCGCAGACGAGAAGGCTCTGATTCCGGGCCGCGAGCTTGTGAACAAGGATCATCCACAAGTAATCGAGATCTGGAATCTGGTGTTCATGCAGTACAACCGTAAGGCAGACCACTCACTTGAGTCTCTACCGGCAAAAGTAATTGATACGGGTATGGGCTTTGAGCGGCTGGTACGCACTATCCAGGGCAAGACATCGAACTATGATACCGATGTATTCCAACCGATTATCCGTACAATTGGTAATCTGACAGGACACGAGTACGGCAGGAATGAGCAGACCGACATTGCAATGCGCGTGGTGGCAGACCACATACGTACTATTGCATTCTCTATTACTGACGGACAGTTGCCCTCGAATGCAAAAGCCGGATATGTAATCCGCAGGATACTGCGCCGCGCCGTCCGTTACTCTTATACTTTCCTCGGACAGAAAGAGGCGTTCCTTTACAAGCTGCTTCCAGTTCTGATTGAGAATATGGGAGGTTCGTACCCTGAGCTTCAGGCACAGAAAACCCTTATCGAGAAAGTGATGATTGAGGAAGAGGAGGCGTTCCTGCGCACTCTGGAAACTGGCATCAAGCTATTGGATAAGGTGATGGCCGACACCAAGGCTGCATCATCGACCCAGATAAGCGGCGTAAGCGCTTTCACACTGTACGATACCTACGGATTCCCGCTCGACCTGACAGAGCTGATTCTCCGCGAGAATGGAATGACGGTGAACACCGATGAGTTCAATACCGAAATGGCCAAGCAGAAAGCCCGCGCCCGCAATGCGGCTGCCGTAGAGAACGGCGACTGGGTAGTGCTCAAAGAAGGTGAGACTGAGTTTGTAGGTTACGATTTCACCGAATACGAGACATCAATTCTGCGCTATCGCACCGTTACCCAGAAAAAGGACACTTTCTATCAGATTGTACTGGACAAGACTCCGTTCTATGCTGAGATGGGTGGTCAGACAGGCGATACAGGAGCTATTGTAAGCGAGTTCGAGACTATCGATATAATTGACACGAAGAAAGAGAACGGCCTTCCTGTTCACATTGCAAAGAAACTTCCTGAGCATCCGGAGGTTCCGATGATGGCTTGCGTTGATGTTGACAAGCGCCACGCATGCGAGGCTAATCACACAGCCACACACCTGCTTGATCAGGCCTTGCGCGAGGTTCTGGGCCCACACGTTGAACAAAAAGGATCGCTGGTTACACCTGATGGCCTACGTTTTGATTTCTCCCACTTCCAGAAAGTTTCGGACGATGAAATCCGTCAGGTTGAGCGCATCGTAAATGACCGCATACGCGAGGACATAGCTCTTGTAGAGCACAGGAATACTCCTATCGAGGAGGCTAAGAAGTTGGGGGCCATAGCACTGTTCGGCGAGAAATACGGTGAAGAGGTGCGCGTGGTGCAGTTCGGCCAGTCAATAGAATTCTGCGGAGGCGTACACGCTGCATCTACGGGACGCATCGGTATGTTCAAGATTCTGGGCGAGAGCTCGACGGCCGCAGGCGTACGCCGTATTGAAGCTGTTACAGGCCAGGCTGTCGAGGAAATGCTTTACAATATGCAGGACTCTATGGGCAAGCTCAAAGAACTGCTTCAGGGTCAGAATATCGAGGCATCGGCACGCAAGCTGATTGATGAGAATGCTGCGCTGAAAAAGCAGGTTGAGGGTTTCGTAAAAGAGAGAACCGCCAAGATGAAGAATGAGCTTATGGCACAGAAGCGTGAGATAAACGGCGTACAGGTTATAAGCGCAAAAATCGAGGCAAATGCCGGAGTGACACGCGATCTTGCGTTTATGCTCAGGGCGGAGATAACATCAAACCTTATGATTGTGATAGGCAGCGTTGACGAGGGCAAGCCTATGCTGACGGTCAGCGTAAGCGACGACCTCACAGCCCGTCTCAATGCCGGCAGGCTGGTGCGCGAGGCTGCGGCCAACATTCAGGGAGGCGGAGGCGGACAGCCGCACTTCGCTACAGCAGGCGGACGTAACGCCGACGGCATTCAGGCTGCGATTGACGCAGTTCTGGCCAAGATATGATGAAAACGCGGGCTTTCGGGTCCGCGTTTCTCATTCTGTCCAGTTTACAAGATAGACAGTGCCTGTAGCGCGTGTGAGGGCTGTATATAACCAGCGATAATAATCTATATCACGTGTATCATCAGCTATATAACCTTGGTCGATGAACACGTTGGCCCACTGACCGCCCTGCGCCTTGTGGCAGGTAACGGCGTATGCGTATTTAAGTTGGAACGCATTAAAGTACTCGTTTTCCTTAAGCAGACGCATCCGCTCACGACGGTCGGGAATATTGGCATAATCGGCCATCACGTTGCGGAACAGGGTGTTCTGTTGCTCATCGGTAAGAGCGGGAGCCTCTGAGTGGAGAGTATCGAGAAGCACTGTGGCCTCGATTTCGAAATCATCGTAATCGGGAAAAGTCATCTGGATGGTGGCGAAACGGAATCCGTAAAGCTCACGGATACGGCGCACACGGCGTACTACAGCCATATCTCCGTTGGCGATGAACGACGGCAGCCCGGAAACGCTTCCGTCAGCATCGGCATAGTCGTCACGTACTTTCTCTGTCCAGTAATAGTTGTTCTTGACAACCATTACGTAATCGCCACGGCAAAGCTCGTCCTCGCGGTCAAGTATAGTGTTGCGTATGCCGTTGTTGTACAGTATGGCACGCTTGTTAGAGCGGCATAGCACTATGGTGCCGCCGATTCCATCGCGGCTGTAGCAGTTGGAGATGCACTCTATCAGACTGCCTCCATCTATCTTACGGATGTCATTAAAGCCATCCAGCTGAAAACGGAAGTGCGGCAAATCCATATCCGCAGCATAATCACGGATATCCGATGGTATAATATTGCGGATGAGAGTGGCGTTGTGGAGTATGCCCGAACCACCTCCTTGACGCACCACATCGGTCAGAACGCCCTCTGTGACAGAAAGTCCGTATGCACGCAAAGCAGCCGCATCAAGAGCCGGGCTAAGCGTATCGCCTACCGGAGGCAGCTGCGCGGTGTCGCCAAGAAACAGTATTGAGCATCCTTTACCGGAATAGACATAGTGTATCAAATCATCCAGAAGCCTGCCGGTACCGAACATCGAACCGGAAAGGCCCTGGTTTGAAATCATCGAGGCCTCATCTATCAGGAACAAGGTATTCTCGTGCATATTTCTGTCCAGAGAGAAAGAGTCCTGATCCAAGATGGATTTGCGGCGATATATCTTTTTATGTATGGTATATGCAGCCGCACCTGAGTAAAATGAGAAGACTTTTGCCGCCCGGCCGGTGGGAGCGAGAAGAATAACGTGATGCCGCATCTGCCTTAGAGTTGCGACAAATGCGCTTACGACCGAGGTCTTGCCGGTACCGGCATATCCGCGTAAAATGAACGCCGTGCGCTCTTGTCCGGACACGGCAAATTCCGCCAGCTGATCTATCAGACTGAGCTGACCGGGCAGTGGATTGAAACGGCAATTAAGAACTGTCTCTGTAACAATTTGTTGTTTACTTTTCAATATTTTTTAGGAATTAGAGATTTGTTAATGATATTTATTCTATTTTTGCGGAACGAAAATAATTAAAAAAACTATATTTTATGAAAAAGGTTATCAATATTCTTCTCGGTTTGTGCATCATAGGACTTGCATATCTGTTCTATGGAAGCATTATGGGACCTATTAACTTCGAGAAGGAAAAGACTATCAGAGACGAGGCTGTAAAGAACCGTCTTATCGACATCCGCTCCGCACAGGTGGAGTTCCACAACCAGCACGACGGCAGATATACCGCTGACATGGATTCACTGATTGACTTTGTAAAGAACGGCAAGCAGCCTACTATCGCAAAGATAGGTGAACTGACCGACTGGCAGCTTGAGGCTGGTTGGACCGAGGCCAAGGTTCTGCAGCTCTACGAAGAGGCAAGAAACGCAAAGAACAAGAAGATTGCTGACGAAAAGTGGAAAGAGGCTATTGAGGCAGGTTTCGTAACCCAGAACCCTAACGGCACACTCAACTTCGTATTCAGCCGTGATACCGTATGGGAGCCTATTATCGGTACAATTTTCCCAGAAGGCTTCAACGCAGACTCAATGCGCTATGTTCCTTTCGGCAACGGTGCAGAGTTCGAGATGGAGACTGGTCAGGACAGCACAAAGTCTGGCTCATTCATCTCCCTGTTCGAGGCAAGGACATTGTTCGAGACCTATTATGGAGGTCTTGACGAGCAGGAGGTATTCAACCTGATTGATGAGCGTGAGCAGCTTGGCCGTTATCCTGGTATGAAGGTTGGCGATGCTGTAAGCGGTAACAACAACGCAGGTAACTGGGAGTAATCTCAGCGGAATGTCGCAGACAGAAAACAACAAGGATATGGAATCCATCCGTTCAAGTGCGGATGGATTCTCTTTTATCAACCCTGACAGTAATGGTTCAGACTATGCAGTTGTATGCGGTCCTATTACCGCAGTACCGACATCTTTGTTCCCGGATATAAGCGAAGATGAGGCACATCGTCTTTTCCGCATAGTCTATCCGAAGCTTGCTGCTTATACTGTATATACCGATGTAATCCCAGAACTGGACGTAACTATCCTGACCGGCATAAACGAGCCCATAGAGTTACCTGTCAAGAGCCACATGCACAAAATACTGTCAGAGATGAGCCATTGCCGGAGAGGCGTTCTGGCAGCAGTCAGCCGTAACGGCATGCTTGATATTGCTGTTGTAAGAAACAGCAGGTTGCTTTTGCTGAATACTGTCAGGAACGAGGATTCTTACACAAATCTATACTACATTGTAAAAACATGGAAGGAGCTTGGATTCAAGTCAGGCATCGATGACATAAAGCTGTTTGGAGCAGATTTGGGAAACCAGGCTTTTATTGATAGATTAAGACTTATGACAGGAGTGATTGCCTTATGCGAGTAATAAGCGGAATATACAAACATCGCCGGTTCGATGTGCCACATACATTCAAAGCACGCCCTACTACCGATTTTGCAAAAGAAAACCTATTCAATGTACTGGCTAACAGAATGGATTTTGAGAATGCCGCAGCATTGGATCTATTTTCTGGAACAGGCAGCATCAGTCTGGAACTGCTTTCGCGCGGTTGCTCAAGGGTGATATCGGTCGAGAAGGACCACGACCACTATTCGTTCATACGGAAGGTAATGGACACGGTGAAAGCTGAAGGCAGCCTCGTGATAAACGGCGATGTATTCAAGTATCTGGAAAGATGCCAGGAGCAGTTTGATTTCATATTCGCCGACCCGCCCTATCAGCTTCCTGAGCTCGGTAACCTGCCGGAGTTGGTTTTGGAGCGCAATATTCTGAAGCCGGAAGGCATTTTCGTACTGGAGCACGGTGACAAATACGATTTCAAGGACAACCCACGCTTCCGCGAGCTGAGAGTATATGGCAGTGTACACTTCTCTTTCTTCGGATAGGCATTACCCTATCCCATCGCGACAGAAGTCGAGCATATCAAGAATCAGTTGACGCTCTACCCAGGTCTCGTGCAGACTTCCACCCTCATCAGGCAGATGAAGGCATACACCGACAGCATCCGGGCTGCCAGCCAGCAGGAGGTACAACTCTTCGTAATCAGAACATTCAAGATTCATATTGCCGTGCCATTCTCTTACGGCATATTGCTCCGAGCGCATCTGCGCTGATGACAGGCCGCATAAAAAATGTGCCAGGTAAAGCTCGCCGCAATAAGCCCAGGCTATGACAGCAGAAGACTCTACAGAAACGTTCTTATGCCTGTATAATTCACGCAAGGCTGCGGCAAGCTCACCACCATCGCCAGGTATGGAATATCCGTGTTCAATAACCGCCATTTCTCTTCATTTCCTAAATGGGAATTGATATGTCAAAGATATGTTGAAAAAACAAATAACACAACCTCTGATGATCGAGATGATGAGAGGGTTGAAATTTGTGGTCATCCAAGATAAGAGATAATGGAAATTCCGGATTTTGTGTGTAGATTTGCGGATACATCAAATTACACTATGTACTTTAATGTTAGAATTCTACAACATAGCTACTTACACAGAACCTTGTATTCCGGTAATGGAATCCAGAGTCCACGCAGGATTTCCCTGCCCCGTAGATGACGCCTATATGTCCCAGCCGATAGATTTGAACAAGGAACTCATCAGGAACCCTGCCACATCATACATTGTCCGTGTTATTGGAGACTCTATGATTGACGAAGGTATTGACGATGGCGATCTGCTTGTGGTTGACCGTTCGTTATATCCTGCTGAGAAAAACATAACCGTATGCATGGTTGACGGTGAGTTCGCCTTGAAGCGTATAATACAGAAGGACGGACAAATCTACCTGAAATCCGGCAATCCCAAGTACGAGCCCATACATGTTCAGAATCCGGACAAGCTTCAAGTGTTCGGTGTGGTACGTTGGGTAATGAAGAAGAAATGATTCTCCACATTGACTGCAACGCGTTCTTTGCATCCTGTGAGGTTTCCTTGCGTCCTGACCTTGCGGACAAGCCTGTTGTCGTAGCCAACTGCAATGAGGCCGGAGGCGGTATAATACTTGCTCTGACAAAAGAGGCAAAAGCGGTTGGCTTGAAACGTGGTGATCCAGTCTTCAAGGTTACTGACATAATCAACCGGAATAACGTTACCGTCTTTCCAGCCAACCTCTCAAAGTATGCGGATATATCCAGAAGGCTCATGCAGGTGGTCCGGGATATGGAGTTGGTGCTGAACCTCAAGCAGTACAGTATAGATGAGTTTTTCGGCGAGCTGCCCACTTCCGACTCTGAGGAATTACGCGATTGTGCCGGAAAGATAAAAAGACACATCGAACATTGCACCGGAATACCTGTCAGTTGCGGCATATCGCTCTCATATACACTTGCCAAGGTTGCCACTTGGTACAGCAAAAACTACAAGGGCTATCACGGCGTTTGTGTGTTGCCGGAGGATAAGATTGCGAAAGCTCTGAAGGATTTGCCGATCGGGGAAATCTGGGGTATCGGCAGAAGGACTGCCCCTAAACTGAAAGCCCATGGAATCAGTACTGCACTGGATTTCCATGCCAAGGCAGAGTTTGAGGTACAAAGGCTGCTGGGCATCAACGGCGTAAGAACCTGGAAAGAGCTGCATGGCGTTCCGTCTGTTGATATAGACAATCCGGAGCAGCAGAAGTCAATATTACATTCCAGGACATTCACATACATGATACAGGATCTTGAGACGCTCAAATCAATGATAGCAGAGTTTGCAGTGGCATCATCAAGAAAACTGAGAGACCAACACTCAGTGTGTCTGGCTGTAACAACGTTTATCTGTACCAATCATCATCGTGAAGACCTGGAACAGTACGACAACTCAGCCACCACCAGACTGAGCGTTGCCACGTGTGATACACAAACTATAGTAAAGGCTGCAAATGAGGCCCTGAATAAGATTTACAGGGCAGGATTCCAGTACAAACGAGCCGGTGTATTGCTTTCTGAGATAACAGGTGATGATGCCATACAACTGGATTTGTTCAGTGGTGGAGAGGTTGATATAGAACGCTCCAAACGTTTGATGTCTGCGGTGGATAATCTTACCGCAAAATACGGCATGGAGAAAATTGGGCTGGCGGTACAGTCATTTGGAAAGAGACCTATGAATCTCAATAATCTGCAACCGCTCAGGAACCAGACCACCGACATTGCCGATGTAATTGAAGTAAAATAAATCAAAAGGAGAATGTTGGGAAAGGTTATAATAGATTGAATTGACGACCCCGACGCCCCCTTCTAACCGCACCTACAGAGTAAGCATAGACTCCATCCACCCCTCCTGCCAGTTCCATCTGCTTCTCTTCCTGAACACCTACGCCACGGAAGCTACCTTCACCGATGACCTCACCAAGGCCACCGCCGTCTGCCCCTCAGCCGTCCTAGCCTCCCTAATCTTCCTCTTCATGGAATCCGACCTAGAGTGCAACATAACCTACAGAAAGCTATGACCGACGACTACCGCCGCTACCAGCTCTACAAAATCAGCGACCTCGAACCCTTCATCAGGTACGACAAGGAGCGCTACCTGCAGTTCAACGCCAGACTCCAGGACACCCTCGACTCCCTCCCCACAGGCCACACCCTCACAGCCCATGACTTCTGCCCCAGGAAGCAGCACAACCTCTTCGTCAAGCTCTGCTGCCTCCGCTCCTTCATCTCCCACATGCCCTCCAACAACGACCTTCCCTACACCTATGAGATGCTCCCTGACTGCACGGGCATAAAAAAGGTCAAACGCTAATCTCCATATTCACATGAAATAGACGTATCTTTGTACAAGATTCACGGACAAATACAAAAGGCCTTCCCGCATACACAATGAGCAACAGCATACCGTACCCCAAACGCGCAACCGACTACAATACGCAGATCAACCTCCTGCGCAGCCGCGGCATAACCATAAAAGATGAAGAAAAAGCGAAAGAATGTCTGTCCGACATAGGCTACTACCGTCTCGGCTTCTACTCATATCCCTTCGAGAAGACATATCCCAAACTCAACCACAATCGCCAGCATGATGTAAAACCGGGTGTCTCCATCGAAGACATCGTCGCCTTCTACTATTACGACTTCGATCTCCGTAACATCCTGAACAGATATCTGTCACGCATTGAGGTTGACATCCGCACCACCATCATCTACGAGCTTTCAAACAAATACAGCGACAATCCTTTCTGGTACGTTGACCCCAAGATTGTCGGCAGCAGGTTCATCATCAGATTCACTGCCGAATATTACCCCAGGATACGTGAGAACGACCCGATAAAGCGCCATCACAGGAAGTATTCCGATCCGTACGCCCCAGCCTGGAAGACCATGGAGTACATGACTCTCGGCAATCTGGAGCATCTCTACTTCTCCCTTCTCTCCAACAAGGACCGCAGCATGATCAGCCGCAAGTTCAACGAGCCCTCCTTCAAGGCCTTCCGCAACTACCTCTCCGTAATCTGCCAGGTACGCAATGCCTGCGCCCACGGAAATGTCATCACCCTCATGACCCTCCACGACAACGTGGAGCGCGGTGCCGCCTGCCCGTTCATACGCCCGGATGACCAGAACACCTTCTGCGGCGCGCTGAAGGTAATCTCCTTCCTCCTGAAAAACATTTCAGTCAAACGCGCGAACGACATGTGGAACGAACTTTACCATGCCACCCTTGAACTGTATATGAAGGTCCCGTCACTTCATGACCTTGTCGAGTCAAAGACCGGCATAATACTTCCGCCAGACTATTCCTATCCGAGATGATGCCCCGCTGACAAAATATCACCAATAAATATTTGGTATTCCGCCAATTTATCATATCTTTGCACCGCTAAAGTGAATATGGGAGGCTCCGGCACCCACAGGCACTATAAAAAAGATTCTGGAGGGTGACTCAGGTCATCCTCCTTCATTTATGCCCTGAATCTTCCCATTGCAACCCATCACTCCACAACGTGAATGCATCAAAATCCATCAAACCCCAACCCCTTAAACGCAGAAAAAAGGTCATTGATTTTCAATCAATTAACCTTTCTTCTACCTTGGTTTCCCTAGTCGGGGTGACTGGATTCGAACCAGCGACCACACGCCCCCCAGACGCGTACTCTAAACCGGGCTGAGCTACACCCCGCTCTCGCCAGAGCCTTTCGGCTTGGACGATGCAAAGGTATTTGTTTTTATTGATACTACTCTATAAATAGAGTTTTTTTTTACTTCATTAAAAACCTTACTTACCAGACCAGTGATTTTCATTTGACTTAACGATTTTTTCTCATACTTTTGTGAAAATAATAATCATTAGAAATACCATGAGAAAATCAATCACACTGATTACAATTCCAGTTATCGCGATTATACTAATCGCCGTATCCAACAGAAAAGACGGAAATGATGAGCTCAGCCGGTTTCTCGGCTCACAAATCTGTTTTCCAAAGGACACACCCCTGCCGGCTGATGGTCAATCGGCAACTATGGTAGTGTACTATAACTACGCCACTTGCACCACTTGTATGATGAGACGGATCTCCGAATGGACAGAACTGCTTGACGGCATTGACAGCATACACGGATTCACTCCTCTGTTCATATTCGAACCTGCGGAGAATAAACGCGATGAATACTTGCGTGAGCTGGAACATTCGGCACTGCCCTACCCTGTGCTTTCAGATTTCGACCATGAATTTCACAAAATCAATATGAAGATACCCTCCGACACCCGCTATCACGTTTTCCTGTTAGATGGCAACAATAATGTGGTTCTAGCCGGAAACCCTGTGCATAATACCACACTTCGGGAACTGTACAGAATGTACGTGAGCGCGTTATGCGGCAACAACGGGCTTCTATCGGAGGAATTTGCCGGAAAGGCAGCCAAGTACGCTGTAGAACGCGGCAACCCAGCCAACGGATTGTTTTTCGAGACTCTGAACATCGATGCTGGTGCTGTTGAGCTTGACTCTGCTTTAACGGTGACATTCACTGCATACAACAGTACCGAATCCGACATAGAGATAGAGCGAATACTTACTGACTGCGACTGTACTAAGGCTTCGGCATCGTCAATGTCGGTGGCTCCGCACGGAAGAAGCATCATAACAACGCGTATGGTTATCGAAGACAGCGGACAGTTTGAGCATCATATTTTCGTAAAAACGCGCAATTCCGGACAGGAGACGCATCTTATTGTTACAGGCACGGCAAATTGATTTGAAGTTTGAAGCCAATTGACTAACTTCGCATCATTCTATACATTCAGAATGAATACTGTATATATCGTCTGCGCCGTAACGCTGGTCGGACTGGCTTGTCTGATGAGCTTATATTACAAGGCTAAGGGAGGTAGCCGCCCCGCACAGTCTGATTCAAATGCTGTAACTGATAGCGGAACAGTATGCTGCGGAAAGCACAAAGTGTGCGAAAAGCAGAGACTTGCCGATGCTATGTCGCATCGCGCGGTGTACTTTGATGACGATGAGCTGGACAGGTTCGCAGGACGTGGGTCATCGGACTATAATGACGATGAAATCGAAGAATTCCGCTACATTCTATACACAATGAGGCAGGAAGAGACTTTGGAATGGATGGAGAGCCTGCAAGTAAGGGGGATAGCACTGCCCGATGAATTGAAGGACGAGGTCTGTATGGTAATGGAAGATTCCGCTCCACAGCAATAAACGGAACTTTTTACTGTTATATAACTGAATATTGCCAGGTTATGAGACGTTGTACCGGATATATGTGGATTCTGACTCTTGTGCTGACAGCTGCCGGCTGCTCAACACAGAAGAATACCGCAATGTCGCGCTTTTACCACGCCACTACAGCAAGGTACAATGCCTATTTCAATGGTGAGCAGGCATTTCTGAAGGGATATGGCGAACAAGAGAACGGAATAGAGGATAACTTCCTGGAGGTTATCGATATGTATCCCATCAGCAACGAGAAGGCACGCGCCATCGGAACGGCCAGTTTTGACCGGGCCATCGAGAAAGCGCAGAAATGTGTCACCCTGCACTCAATAAAGAAGCGTCCGGTAATAAAAGGGGACGCGAAAAGCGCAAAGAACATAAAGCTGAAAGCAAAAAAGGAGTATAATCCATTCCTATGGCACGCCTGGATGCTGATGGCCGACGCGCAGATGCAGAAGGGAGAGTTTCTTGAGGCTGCTGGAACATACTCATATATAAGCCGGCTTTACAATGATGAGCCGCGTATCAAGGCCGAAGCCAACATAAAGATGGCGCAATGCTATTCCGAACTCGGCTGGATGTACGAGGCTGACGAGCTGTTCTCGCGGTTATCGAAAGACTCCGTACCGGCTATCCTGCAAGCGAAGCTGGACGTGGTAAAAGCGGGGAACCTGCTCAAGCAGCAGAGGTATGCCGAAGCGATACCATTGCTGGAACAGTCAAAAGGCAAAATTAAGAACAGCAAAGCTCAGAAGATACGCAACACTTACCTGCTTGGACAACTGTACAGGCAGACCGGCAATGACGAAGAGGCATACCGCTGTTTCCAGAAGGTCATCAATATGAACCCTCCGTACCGCATCGCTTTCAATGCCCGCATACAACAGACCGAGACAATGACAGCCGCGAACTCAGGTCCGATACTGAAAAAGCTGAACCGGATGGCGACCGACCACAACAATCGTGATTATCTTGATCAGGTATATTATGCCATCGGCAATGTATATCTGGCTCAAGCCGACACGGTAAAGGCTCTGGAGATGTACGAGACAGGCATTGAGAAGGGAAAGACGAACAGAGCGGAGAAGGGGGCTCTGCTCCTGCATACAGCAGGTATCTACTGGGAAAGAGCCGACTATGTGAATGCACAGAGGTGCTACTCACAGGCTGCAGGACTTATTGATGAGTCTCACTCTAGATACGATGAAGTGATGCTTCGCTCGTCTTCGCTCGAGGAGCTTGTAAAATACTCCGAAGAGATTAAAATGCAGGACAGTCTGCAATATCTGGCGACCCTGCCTGACGCGGAATTGCAGAATGTTCTTGACAAGGTCATTCTGGAACTGAGGCAGAACGAGGAAAAAGAAGCCCTGCTCGCAGAACAGATGGAGCGTGAAGCACAGAAGGAGGCTGCTCTTGAGGCAAAATCTGTAACAACGAACGATGGCTCATGGTATTTCTATAACCCGTCGCTGCTTAAGGAAGGAAGCGTCAGGTTCAACAGTATCTGGGGACGACGCAGGCTTGAGGATGACTGGCGGCGTTCAGACAAGAGTGCGGAGATGACAGACAACAGCTCTGATAGAGAAGAAGGTGATGATGAGTATCTTGAGTCGGAAATGCCTGATGAGGAAAAGGATGAGGCGGCAGACTCTCTGGCAATGCTCGCGGCAGACCCGCACAACAAGGAATATTACCTGAAGCTGATTCCTTTCACTGATGAGCAGAAAGCAGAATCAGACAATATTCTTTCTGAGGCACTGTTCAGAACCGGCGTCATTTACAAAGATGAGTTGGAAGAGTATAAACTGGCAGAAAATGCTCTTACAAGATCGGCTGTTGATTATCCCAAACTGGAGTATGCCGATGATGCCTTGTATAATCTGTACCTGCTATACTCTATTTGCGGCGAAAATGATAATGCCGAAAAAGTAAAGGCGGGCCTTCTGAGTCAATATCCCGACAGCCGATACTCAGCCAATCTGTCAGATCCAGATTTCGCCGAGAATATACTTTATGGCCGGCATCGTGAAGACTCATTGTATCAGGCTGCATACGACTTTTACAGGAATGGACAAATCGGCAAAATGGAAGAGATCTGCTCGGAGGCCGCCGGGCGATTCCCAAACGGAACACTCCGGCCGAAGTTTATGTTTCTTGAGGCATCGGCACGACTGAACGCAAAGGACACCGACGGTTTTCTCAACATCCTCAAGCAGATTGTAGAGAACTATCCTTCGGACGATGTTAGCAGTCTGGCCGAAACAATATCACAGGAGCTGCGCTCAGGAAAGATACTGCAATCTACATCGCTTGCATCAATATGGGATCTGCATCGTAATATGGAAGGAGCGGACTCTATTTCCGGATTCCAGCGACCGGAGTTTGACACTATCCGCACACAGGAATATCTGGTAGTACTGGCATATCCGACAGGACAGATAAATGAGGATCAGCTTCTGTTCGAGACTGCAAGCTATAATTTCACCCGTTATATGGTCAGAAACTTCGGGATGACATTCCGTCACGAGGAAGGAATCAGTATGCTAATCGTAAGTGATTTCATCAACTTTGATGAGGCGCATCTTTACAGAAAACGATTGTATGATGAGGTGGGAATGCCGGGCAAGCTTGAAGGCATCAACACACTTATCATCACTCCAGGCAACTTGGAGCTGCTTCTGAAATATTACAGTTTCAACGAATACACCGACTTCTTCAATGCCCACTTCCTTGACGTACCTGAATTCAACATCGAGGGACTGACAATTGACGAGGAGATTCTAACCGGACAGGACAACAGCGATGAATAAAAACGGCACACTACTCTGGGTTGACGACGAGATTGATATTCTGAGGGGACACATTCTGTTTCTCGAGAACAAAGGATATCAGGTAGATACCGCAACAAACGGAAGCGATGCAATTGAGATGTGCCGCCGGAACAACTACGACCTTGTGCTGCTTGACGAGAACATGTACGGTCTTACAGGCTTGGAGACACTGGCTATAATAAAGGAGAACGACCCCTCACTGCCTGTAGTAATGGTAACAAAAAGCGAGGAGGAGGATATTATGGAGCAGGCTATCGGCTCAAAAATTGCCGACTACCTGATCAAGCCTGTCCACCCGAATCAGATTCTGCTTACGCTGAAGAAGAATATTCACCGTAATGACATAGTCGCAGCGCACACGAATATGGGCTACCAGCAGAATTTCGGAAAGATCAGTATGCAGATAAATGATTCGCTCACAGCCGATGACTGGATAGAAGTCTATAGGCAGCTTGTATATTGGGAACTGGAGCTTCAGGAAGCCGACAGCAATATGCACGAGATGCTGGCTATGCAGAAAGATGAGGCTAATAAAGCTTTTGCAAAATTCATACGCAGGAATTATATGGATTGGATGCGAGTGCCCGACAAAGCCCCGCTTTTGAGCACCGGAATATTCAAGCACTCAATTTTCCCGGCTCTTAATGCAGGCGAGAAACCATTCTTGATTGTGATTGACAACCTGCGCTTCGACCAGTGGCGAGCCCTGTGCAATGAGATTGCAGACATTTTCACTTTCAACGAGGAGCTGTACTACAGTATTCTACCTACAGCGACCCAATATGCCAGAAATGCCATATTCTCGGGATTGATGCCTAACAGGATAAGCTCCATGTTCCCCGAGCTTTGGGTGGACGAGGACTCCGAGGAGGGCAAGAACTTGAATGAAGCTCCGTTAATACAGACACATCTTGACCGTTACCGCCGTAAGGAGCGATTCTCTTATCATAAGATCAACGACTCGCATACAGCCGACCGCATACTGTCACAATTCAGCAACATGTTCAATTTTGATTTGAACGTGATTGTGATAAACTTTATAGATATCCTGTCACATTCAAAGACCGACTCAAAGATGATGCGAGAGCTGGTCGCCGATGAGTCAGCATACAGAAGCCTTGTTATATCTTGGTTCAGGCATTCGTCTGTAAAGGAGTTGTTCAAGGCTATGGCAGCATCTGGGAGGAAAGTTATAATAACTACCGATCACGGCAGCATCCGTGTTGACAGGCCTCTGAAGATAATCGGAGAAAGGAACACAAATACCAATCTGAGATATAAGCTTGGACGTAATCTGGAATATAACGCAAGAGATGTGTTCGAGATAACAAACCCACAACAGGCTTTCCTGCCAGCACCAAACGTGAGCACCACATACATCTTCGCTACAGAATCGGACTATTTCGTGTATCAGAACAATTTCAACAACTTTGCAACATATTACAAAGATACATTCCAACACGGAGGCATCTCGCTCGAGGAAATGCTTATTCCACTGATAACATTGTCACCAAAAAAGAAATAACATGACTATTACTCTGAAATCAATCGATGAAATCGATGCGGCAGCAAAAGAATTCATCAATGTTATGGGAGATAATACGGTTTTCGCCTTCTACGGCAAAATGGGAGCCGGCAAAACGACATTCATAAAGGCTCTATGCAAGGGACTTGGTGTTGAGGACGAGGTGAACTCGCCTACATTTGCTTTGGTAAATGAATATCGCTCAGCCACTACAGCCGAGCTGATATACCACTTTGACTTCTACCGGATAAAAAAGATAGAGGAAATATATGATATGGGCTACGAGGATTACTTCTACTGCGGGGCAATATGTCTGATTGAATGGCCCGAGCTTGCAGAAGACCTGCTCCCCGACGACACAGTACGTGTCAGAATCGATGTAATGCCTGACGGAACCAGACAGTTAACCTTCTAGGCTATCGACATAATCGGCCTCGGCCTGTACAACAAGCAGCATCTCATCAAGCTCGAAACTGCCTATGCCGTCACGCTTGGCCTCTTTTATTATATAAGCGGCCTCAGCCTCATTGTCAATCTCGATGAAACCATCTGCGTCCGGCTCCTTATCCAGCACACCGCTGTTGGCAAAATAGTCGTTGATTACATCCAGAATATAATACAGGATGTCATCGGTAAACTTTTCCTTCAACTCAGCAGGAAGAGCGTCCTTGATAAAGGCTACAGTCTTATCGTCATCAAGGTCATATTGAGTGAACTCGTCGCCGGCCATATCAAAGCATTGAATTGATTTTTTGCTGATACACCGGCTTTCCGGCTACACCGGTCTGTAAATCGAATACCTTACCGTCTTTCACGAATACTACTGTAGGCACAGTCATAATACTGAAACGGTCAGTTAAATCGGGATTTTCCTCAATGTCACACTTCCCGATTATTACTTTGCCGTTATACTCAGCGGCAAGATCCTCAATAATAGGCGCGAGTCTCTTGCACGGTACACACCAAGTAGCCCAAAAGTCGATGACGACAGGTTTGCCAGTAGCAATCAGCTCATCCAGATTCTGTTCAGTTATTTCCATAAGTTTATTTGTTGATAATATAATTCAATCCTTCAGTCTCATCAATATATTTGACCAATGCCGCTGACACCTCAATGTTCCGGTTCGAGGATGAGAGATCCACAGTGCGGGCTTTGGCAAGATCCCTGACCGTAAACTTCAACCGGACATTGCCGGGTTTCATAGTCAGCTGAACCAGCTCGTTAATCATTACCTTGTTAACCGCATTCAAGTCCGCTACGATTGTAATGCTCTGAATGACTTTGTCCTTGACATCAGGCAACAGCTCGATCGAGTTGATAACCAGATCAACTCTCGACTGGTTGTATTTGTATGGCTGCATCTTACCTTTAATAAAAAGGAAATTGCCGACCTTCATATAATTGCCCCATTTTATCCAGTCCTCACCGAACAAGGCAATCTCACCTACTCCAGTAAAATCCTCTATCTTCGTGATGCCGTATTTCTTGTCGTTTTTCGTTACACCTTCGCGCACATCCACGACTATTCCACCGGCAATGATATCGTGTCCGGACAATGATGCCTTGTCCTTGAGCTGATCCATGCCCATATTACAGACATTCTGCAGAACGACAGCATACTCATCCAGTGGATGTGCGGAGATATAGATACCGGTCAGTTCCTTCTCTTTGTCGAGCAACGCAAGTGACGGCCAGGGATTGTAAGGAGGCAGAACAGGGGTAGCAATATCTACACTTCCCTCCATCATACCGAACAGAGAGTTTTCCTGCTGCATTTTGTCAAACTGGTATGTATTGCCGTAGCGGACCAGCACATCGGCAAAGACATCACCCTTTCCGTATGGCTCGACGAATTGCTCACGATGTATATCGCCAAAGCTGTCGAACGCGCCAGCCAATGCCAGACACTCTATGTTCTTGCGGTTGCAGGCGGTAAGATTGACTCTTTGAACAAAGTCAAAAATACCGGTGAAAGGACCGTTTTTAGTACGTTCGTCTATTATAGCCTGCACGGCATTCGTACCGACTCCCTTTACACCGGCCATGCCGAAACGGATATTGCCCTTGCTGTTGGCCGTGAACTTGAAACCGCTCTCATTCACATCGGGGCCAAGGACCTCAATTCCCATTGAGCGGCTCTCATCCATAAGCTTGGTGATTTCTGTCAGGTCACTCAGGTTGCAACTCAATACAGCAGCCATATACTGCGCGGGATAATGTGCCTTGAGCCAGGCTGTCTGATATGCTACCCAGGAATAACAGGTGGCATGTGATTTATTGAAGGCATACGATGCGAACTTCTCCCAGTCTTTCCAGATCTTCTCAAGCACGGCAGGATCGTGACCGTTCTGCTTTCCACCCTCAATGAACTTTGGCTTGAGATGGTCAAGCTTGTCTTTAAGCTTCTTACCCATCGCCTTACGCAAAGTATCACTCTCACCACGCGTAAAGTTTGCAAGAAGTCTTGAAAGAAGCATCACCTGCTCCTGATAAACAGTAATGCCGTATGTATCCTTCAGGTATTTCTCCATACAGGGGATATCATACTCTATCGGCTTTCGTCCCAGTTTTCTGTCGATAAAATCGGGGATATAATCCATTGGACCAGGTCGGTACAAAGCATTCATAGCTATCAGGTCTTCAAAGACAGACGGCTGCAGCTCGCGCAGATACTTCTGCATTCCCGGCGACTCGAACTGGAATGTTCCGATAGTCTTTCCCTCGCAATACAACTTGAAAGTAAGCTCGTCATCAATAGGTATGTTGTCAATATCTATCTCGATGCCCGTGCTCATTCTCACATTAGCGACAGCCTCCTTGATTATGGACAACGTCTTGAGACCGAGGAAGTCCATCTTGATGAGACCGGTATCCTCTATGACACTACCCTCGTACTGGGTTACAAGCAGGCGCTCCCCGTCCTTGTCGGTTGCGATGCTGACAGGAACCCAATCGGTTATGTCGTCACGACAGATAATTGTACCGCAGGCATGTACACCTGTTCCGCGTATGTTTCCCTCAAGCATACGCGCGAATTTTATGGTATTACGCAAGGTCTCGTTCGGCGATGACTCCGCCTCCTTTAGCTCCGGAACGCACTCTATGGCATTCTTCAAGTTCATTTTCTTATCATCCGGAAGGCGGTCCGGTATGGCCTTGCATAATGCATTTGACACATCGAGAGGCACTTTCAGGACGCGGGCTACATCCTTGATGGACATCTTTGTCGCCATCGTGCCATAAGTGATGATATGGGCGACTTTCTCCTGCCCGTATTTCTGTGTAACCCACTGAAGCACTCTGATACGGCCGTCATCATCGAAATCGACATCGATATCGGGCAATGAGATACGGTCAGGATTCAGGAAACGCTCAAACAGAAGGTCGTACTTGATAGGGTCTATCTGGGTTATGCCGAGACAATAGGCTACCGCCGAGCCTGCGGCTGAGCCACGGCCGGGACCTACTGATACCCCAAGTTCGTTGCGGGCGGCGTTTATGAAATCCTGCACAATGAGAAAATAGCCGGGAAAGCCCATTGTCTTCATAACGTGAAGCTCAAAGACCAGCTGTTCGGTAATGTCATCCGGAACAGGATCGCCATAGCGTTTCTTCGCACCGTCAAATGTAAGCTTTGCCAGATAATCTGCCTCAAGCTTTATACGGTAAAGTTTGTCGTAGCCACCCAGCTTGTTTATTTTCTTCAAGGCATCGCCTTCGGAAAGGACTACATTTCCGTGTTCATCGCGGGTGAATTCATTGAACAGGTCCTTCTCACTGTATTTCCGGCGATACTCCTCTTCTGTACCAAACTCCGATGGAATGGCAAAGAAAGGCATAATGGGAGGATGGTCTATGGAATACTCTTCAACCTTGTCCAATATCCCGCAGGTGTTGGCCAGAGCTTCAGGGTAATCCTGGAAGACAATATTCATTTCCTCGCGCGTCTTGAGCCACTCCTGCTTGGTGTAACGCATGAGAGTAGGATCATCCGGGTCTTTTCCGGTATTAAGACATATCAGAAGCTCGTGCGCATCGGCATTCTCCTCCTCAAGGAAATGGACATCGTTTGTACATATTGTCTTGATTCCATGCTTGGAGGCGAGAGCGACCAGCTCTTTGTTTACCTGACACTGCAAAGTGTATGTCTCGTGGTTAGCCTTGGGAACAGTCGCCTTATGCATCTGGAGCTCAAGATAATAGTCATCGCCGAACAGGTTTTTATACCACAGCACAGTCTCCTCGGCAAGCTCACTCTGACCGCCAAGAATAAGCCTTGGAACTTCACCGCCAATGCAGGCTGAGCAGCATATCAGCCCCTCGTGATACTTCTCTATATCGTATCTGTCTGTTCTCGGATGATAGTAATAGCCATCGGTCCATGCTCTTGATACAAGTTTGATCAGGTTATGGTAACCGACACTGTTTTTTGCCAGAAGTATAAGATGATAGTTTGCGGCATCGGACTTGCCCTCACGCTGTTCCTTGTGACGTGGAGCCACATACACCTCACAACCGAATATCGGCTTGAAATGCCGGCCCTCGGCCTCAAGCTTACCATTCACCTTGTTGCAGTAATTGAAAAACTCTTTCACGCCCATCATATTGCCATGATCGGTAATGGCAATACCGCGCATACCGTCGGCTATAGCCTTGTCAACCATCTTCTGTATGCTGGTCTGACCGTCAAGCAACGAATACTGGGTGTGGACGTGTAAGTGTACGAAATCCTGCATAAAAAACAAAAAGCCTATAAAGTTACTCCTGTTGCAGCAAGAAGGCAACACTTTAAGCAGGGAAAAGTTATCAACAATGTTAAGAGTTTTTGATGTATTTAAAAATTATATACCTTTGCGAAATTAAGGGTGTGTATCCGGACAATGGGAGCAAACAATAAAAGAATCACCACAATAAACAGGGAAGGGTTCACAACTCTTTCCATTGCGGCAGTATTTCTGAGTGTTGTGAACATTCTGTTGTTTCTGCCGGGAACATACGGTTTGTTCTCTTGGATTTTCCTGATAATATCCCTGGCTATTATTTATATGATAGTCAACTTCTTCCGGAACCCATGCAGATGTTTTCCCAGCGAGGACCGCGACAAGGTTGTCGTAAGTTCCGCCGACGGCGTTGTCGTAGCTGTAGAAGAGGTGGATGAGCTTGACTATTTCCACGAGCGCAGGATAATGGTCTCAACCTTTATGAATATCTTCAACGTACACGCCAATTGGTATCCCGTAAACGGAACTGTCAAGCACGTTGAGCATCAGGAGGGTCATTTCCATGCTGCGAACAAGCCTAAATCAAGCACCGAGAACGAACGGTCAATGATAGTCATTGAGACTGAGGACGGTCAGGAGATAATGGTGCGGCAGATTGCCGGATTGATGGCCCGCCGGATAGTCACATACCCGTCTGCCGGTGACAAATGCCGTATCGACCAGCATCTTGGTTTTATCAAGTTCGGTTCAAGAGTAGATATATACCTTCCTCTCGGCTCACTGGTATGCGTAAAGATGAATGAAAAGGTCAAGGCAGATATTACCATATTAGCTAAATTACCGTAAATGCTCCGCAAACTTTTCAGACATATTCCAAATACCATTACTTGCTGCAATCTGCTGTCTGGCTGTATGGCTGTCACAGAAGCATTTTCAAACAATGTCAGAGCCGCATTCCTGTGGGTTTTGGCCGGCGCACTGTTCGATTTCTGCGATGGTATGTCAGCCCGCCTGCTGCACGCATACTCACCTATAGGCAAGGAACTTGACTCCCTGGCCGATTTGATTACGTTCGGACTGGCACCGTCGGTCCTATGCTTCAAGTTACTTGATGGTATTGAATGGGGAACATGCTGTCTGATGCCATACCTCGCCTTTATTCTGGCGGCAGCATCTGCACTCAGGCTTGCCATTTTCAACACCGATACCGAACAGGCTACATCGTTCCGCGGTCTGGCTGTACCTGCAGACGCATTATTCTGGTGCGGTCTGGTTTTCAGCGCACAAGACACATCAAGCCGGTTGGCAGGCTGGCTGATTATTGCTGCAATCGCAATATTCTCATTGCTGATGGTCAGCCGTATTCCTATGTTCTCGCTCAAGTTCAAGAATCTAAGTTGGAAGGATAATTATATAAGATATATATTTCTTATCGTCTCGGCTCCTGTTGTAGTATTTCTGGGGCTCAAAGGCACAATGATTGTAATATTGTGGTACATAGTGCTGTCCATAGCTACAAGTCATGACAGATAACACATCAGGCCTATGATTTTGACAATAATCTCTTTATTTGTAATAGGAGTAATAGTCACTTTATGCATATTCAGCTCTGTTCTCTACTCTATCCTGAGTTTCTTTGCATCGGTCAAGCAGAAGTTTGACCTATGGAAAGACCGTTTCCACCGGAAAAGGGATGAGGGAAAGACACGTATTCATACCGAAGCCCCGAAAAAAGAGCGGATTTTCTCTGATAAAGACGGAGAATACGTTGATTACGAGGAAATCAAATAATACAGCTACGACCTTTTTCTCTTGAAAAAATCGGACATCATCTGTGCCGATTCATCTGCTAGCACGCCTCTCACGACTTCGGTCTTAGGATGTAATGCATCTGGGGCAATCCGTGAAAAGCCTCGTTTCTCATCATCAGCTCCATAGACCAGACGGCCCAACTGTGCCCAACAAAGAGCACCGGCGCACATCACACAGGGTTCGACCGTAACATACAAAGAGCAATCGTTCAGATATTTGCCTCCAAGAAAAGAAGCCGCAGCTGTTACGGCCTGCATCTCTGCATGAGCAGTGACATCGTTCAGAGTTTCGGTAAGATTATGTGCCTTTGCAATTACCTGTCCCTTACATACCACAATAGCACCCACTGGAACCTCATCTGCCTCAAAAGCCGTACGAGCCTCCTGTAATGCCAGTCTCATATATGCCTCATCGTTCATCAGCGGCGCATTTCCTGCTCATTGAACAAAGTAGGATAGTCATTGCCCAGATTCTGATATATGAAACTTATCAGGGTCTCACGTACCCACCGGCCTTTGTTTGTTATCCTGTACTTGTCAAGATAGCTGTTGATGAATGCTTCCTCCTCGGCCGTAAGCAATGTCACTAACCGTTTGTTTCTGTTCTTTTTATCAGCCATAGCAAAGCGAAATTATGTATATTTTCTTAGTTTTGCAAATCTTAATATCATTAGTATGGCCTTTCACAACGATTTAGGAACAGAGGGCGAAGATATGGCCGTATCGTATATGAGGCGACAGGGATTCACTATTCTTGACCGCAACTGGCATTTCGGGCACAGAGAGCTTGATATGGTAGCACGCAATGAGTCGATGCTTGTGATAGCCGAAGTCAAGACGCGCAGCGGTACAAAATTCGGCCCTCCTGAAGATGCCGTGGATGACCGCAAGATTCGCCGGATAGTAAGCGCCGCAGACTGTTATATCAAGCGCCACCAGATAGACCTGCCTGTCAGATTCGATATAATATCAATTGTGAGACAGAATGGTGATGTTGAGATAAATCATATTGAGAACGCATTCTTCCCACCTATATGGAACTGAAATCCAACAACGGCACACTGATTGAATGGCTGGAACGCACAGACTCAACAAATAACTGGCTCAAGCGTAAAAACGATATGCCGGATGGTTGCACAATGAAAGTTGTGGCAACACGATTTCAGGAATGCGGACGCGGACAGCAGGGAAACCGCTGGGAGGCAGAGCCCGGCAGCAACCTGCTTTTCAGCATACTGACACGGCCTATGTTTATTGAAGCGGGTGATCAGTTCCGCATATCGCAGGCAATATCCCTGGCTGTAACAGACACTATCATAAGCCTATACCCCGAGATAAAGGATGGATTATCGATAAAATGGCCGAACGACATTTATTGGAATAATATGAAACTGGCCGGAATACTTATTGAGAACAGTCTGCAAGGACGTTTCATCGCAGACAGTATTATAGGTGTGGGACTGAACGTAAATCAGCTGGTCTTTCACAGCGACGCGCCCAACCCGATATCGTTGCGAAGAATATCCGGACGCGAAGGAGATTGCAGCAGAATACTGGAGACGATCGTTGAGCGTCTCGCAGAATATCTCAGACAGCTGAAAGAGAATCGTATCGAGAATATACACTGCCGATATATGGGGCGGCTGTTCAGGAGCGACGGCTATTATCCATACAGGGATTCGGAAGGCTCTTTCTCCGCAGCCATAAGATCTGTAAGACCGAATGGAATACTGGTTCTTACAGACAGCGACGGCAAACTCCGGGAATATGAGTTCAAGCAGGTAAGCTATATATTGAATAAATAAGGTATCTTTGCAGAAAATACTTACAAGCTATGGCACGTTTCAAAAGAATATTACTCAAGCTCAGCGGCGAGAGCCTGATGGGAGAACAGAAATACGGTATTGACGAGAAAAGGCTGCACGAATATGCCGTCCAAATAAAGGAGATTCACGATATGGGTGTCCAGATAGGAATAGTAATCGGCGGTGGCAACATATTCCGTGGAATGAGAGGCACTGAAAAAGGCTTTGACCGGGTTAAGGGCGACCAGATGGGAATGCTGGCAACCGTTATCAACGGGCTGGGCCTCAACTCAGCACTCAGCTCAGTCGATTGTCCGTCAACAGTACTCACCTCAATACGAATGGAGCCGATAGGCCATCTGTACAGCAAATGGGAGGCTATTGAGGCGATGGAGAAAGGACAGGTAGCCATTCTTGCCGGAGGTACAAGTAATCCGTATTTCACTACCGACACCTGCTCAAGCCTGCGCGGCATAGAGATTGAGGCCGATGTGATGCTTAAAGGAACACGTGTTGACGGCATCTATACGGCCGACCCAGAGAAAGACCCCAACGCTGTCAAGTTCGACGACATAACATTCGACGAGATATACAAACGTGGTCTGAAAGTAATGGATCTCACCGCCACGACAATGTGCAAGGAGAACAAGCTTTCAGTCTATGTGTTCAATATGGATGTTCCGGGTAATCTGCGCAAGGTGATAGACGGAGAGCCTATCGGTACATACGTGCACGAATAATATCAGAACTCAAAACAATAGCTCAATCCTATGACATGACCGCCGGGTTCATCCTCGTCGGAATGGTTCTGGTACATATAATAGAGCTTTATGTCGTGGCTCTTGGCCAGTTCGCAGTCAAGACCGAAAAGATAGCGTACCTTCTGAACTCTGAAATTATCTTTCAAATCGTTGCATAACTCGGCTGAGACATACGGGTCAATGAAGAAAGACGGTGTATCAAAACTTATCTGCAACCGCGAGCGGAACGAATGGCGGCGGTTGTTGCGCGCCTTCCAGTCTTCTTCAGTCTCACGTTCTTCCAGGCCACCGGTATGCTTGTCATAGCGCCATTTTGACTCAATGATGCACACGCTGTCATTGCCTGTATATTGATACCGCTCACGCAATGAAATCTTGAAACGACCCAGTTTCTGAGAGGCAGCGACCGATGCGGTAGCCCTGAATTTATCCACGTTATAGTCCGGCTTGGAGTTGTATTCCTGAAAGCCGTGATCCATATCCTTCAAAGTAATCTCTCCAGGATAATACGATTTGAGATACTTGGCTCCTACTGCGGTCTTGATATCGAACGTCTTTGACTCGTTACGATATACTCTGTAAGTGAGGCTAAGTCCTGCGCCCCACCGGTCAGTACGGGAGAAATGGTCACACGTACGATACTCTCCCTCGGCCTCAAGTGACAAACCGGACACGATTTTTTTCTCTAACCCGACACTGAACCAACCCGAAAAATCGCTTTCCTGCGCCAGACAGGATACAGATGGGAACAACGCAATGGCAACGGCTGCCAGAACAAAGACTTTACGCATAATCTTCAGAATTTTTTACCACGGGTTATATTCTCTATAGTACCGAACTCATCCATTACCGGCTCATAAAATATCTTGAGCATAACTGAGTCTTTCAGAAAATCAACATTACCGACCTCTATTCTGATAATGTGAAGTCCAAGACGCTTCTCAAGATCAGCCTTCAACTCGTCTGCCTTATCGGGAGCAATCAGTTTTATATTGTCGTATGTGATAAGTTTTGTAGGAATATGACGCACCCACACGGTATTCTCGCACACAGCCAGCGCCACAAGGAAAATGATATTGACAGTCAACAGTTCGAAGAAACTGATACGTGTAGCAAGACCGTTGATCGCCGATACGGCTATTATAACGAACAGATATGTCATCTCACGTATCGGGACCTGCTCGGTACGGTACTTTATTATTCCGAAGATGGCAAACAGACCAAGCGCAAAACCCACTTTCAGTTTGACGCCGCCCATCAGGTAAATAAGCAAGAATATACTTACTCCGACCAAAGTGAAAGTAAAGTAATAGTCACGGCGCTTGACTTTGGGATAATAGAATGCGTGTACTATTACAGCAACAGTGGCGACATTTATCACAAGTCTGATTATCATTTCCCAGAAACTTCCCCATTGTGGCCAAAACGGAGTCGTAGTCACAGTTGACACAGCATCAACGGCAGTCTCGACCAATTCTTCCTCTTCGCTGAGAGTGGCGACCATCGACCCCACCCCAGCCAACATCATTGAAATCAGATTATTTATCATATCCTGTAATTTTATTTACTTTTCTTATTCTTATCCTGAAACGGTTGTTCTTCAATTCCGGATTCGTCAAAGCCGACCCGATACAATACTTGCTGAACCCGCAAGGATGGATGCGCAGATCGCGCAGGACATCAGTAATTGCCGATTCGCTCCTTCCCTGCCGTTTCACCTCTATCACCACCAGATTATCCATATTCCTCGACACTCCTGTCTCGAGATTATGGAAGCAGAGACCTGTGTCTATAGTCACCCTCTCACTCATCCCGTTATTCACCAAAGTGATACGCTCAAAGCGGTTCTCTATTACCGGAGCCATATCACAAAGCGGAATGGGCAACAAGGCGTGTTGTCCGAGAAATTCTGAAGCACCGTCAGCCTGGAGTGTATCCAGTCCGTGCACCAGCAGACGTTTTTTCCTGGTTCGTCCGTGATTACTTTTCTGCTTAATCTCAAAGAATGTAGGATGAACGGAATCCAGATATGTCCTTACACGGACCTTCTGTCTTGTAAGCCGGCCATTATGATGAGCCAGATACATAGTATGGCAGACATCGTCCAAATAGACAGTCTCGTATGCCAGATACTTTATGCCATCAATTGTCTGAGCCTTGTAACCGTCTTGTATCAAGCGCAGTAACTCACCCAGCTGATGTTCCGTAGCAAGATATTTCCTGTCTATACGATTCATCAGCCTGACCTCGTCCATCTGGTGCAGACCTATCTCAGGAAGCGGTTCGAGCAGTATTTTTATCTCCTCGCGCATCTATTTTGTCCAAATATACGGAAATCTCGCGAACCGCCCAAAAACAACGGCAGATTTAATTTTTTCAATGTGGTGTATATGTTGCAGTTGCACATTCTTAAAACTATCATTTATGAGAAGACAAGTTCTACTTATGTCAGGAATTTTATTCCTGTGTTCAGGCTTGAATGCTCAGTCACAGAAGAGCTCCGATGATCCTATCTATGAGATGGGCTTCGAAGCAGGTACCGAGATGTTCGAAGAGGGCAACCCGGCTGCTTTGGCAGACTCTATTGAGTGGCTTGAGTATTACGCATGGTTAACCGAAGATCAGGAGAAAGCCTCAAACATCAACGGCTACAGTCTTGACACTATCCACACTGTCAAGTTTGACACAATCATCCCTACCATGCACGGTATCGCACCTTATTATGATGCTGCCAACGAGGATGGCCGTAAGGACCGCTATCAGTTCAACAACATCAGCGACGAAGAGAAGGCCGAGCTGGTCAATCTTGGTGTCGATCCTGATTACGACAACAAATATTATCTGAGCTATGTAGCTTCCGCTTCAGAGCATGATTACGGCAGTATGTGGAGTCCGTTACCGGCAGGTGCCGTAAACGATTATGATGCCAACCTCTTTGTACGTGGTATGCAGATAAAGGAGAAGACCTCTTATCGTCTTACCATGTATATGAGAGTCGATCACGAGAAGGCCTGGCTCGACGCACGTCTGCTCCGTGGATGGTATGATTCAGAGAAACCTTTCACTATGGATGCCAACGGTACCGATGTATTCGTATCTGAGGTAAAGGCCGAGGATTGGAAAGACCCTGATACAAAGCAGATGCCAAAGAATATGCTCGGTAAGTGGAAACGCTACACATTTATGTACTACTACAAGGATTCCGTTCTCCTGAATGCTCTTTGCCAGAACCAGTTCTACTGGAGCGGTGACGCAAACCAGCGTTGGGCCAAGGATTTCCAGAAGCTGAAATACAGACTCACCCCTGAGCAGGCAAAGATGTTCACCAAGAAGGTTCAGGTAATCACCACTCGCACTGAAGAGGACGAGGATGGTATCGAGATTACCATCAATGACACCACTATTGTTGACTCAGTATTCGCCCACAAGATTGCACAGCCCAGTCAGTTCTTCCTCCGCCTTGCATTCCGTGGCGCCAATACAATTTACGATGTTGACCAGATTTCTCTTTACGAGTCATCAATCGGTGCTGCCGAGTGGAACGCCGGTTCAACTGTTATCCGCGTCAACTTCGGTTATCAGACCAACATTGCAGACCTCTGCAAGGTAACTCCTATCGGCCGTCTTGCCCTTATGGACGAGGAGGGTATAGTTATCCCAGGTGTTTTCGACCTCACAATCCAGACCGCCGATGGCCAGCCTATTGAAGGTATAGCTATTGACCACATTGAGTATCAGAGTGACGGTATGATCTACCTTTGGCTGACCGATGTTCCAGAGAACGACTACAAGATGTGGCTGTCATTCAACAACCCGGAGGCTGCCGAGTACCAGCTGAAATACAACGGCAAGCTCTATCCATATTTCGAGGACGAGGAATGGGTCAAGGCAGGAAAGGTTGTCAAGAACTTCGAGAAAGAGCGTGTTCTGAGATCCGCGTTCCCGGATGTTCCTACAATTTACGATGTACCTCCAACACTGGTCAAGGCTGAGCCGGTTGAGAAGTCATTCAACCTTGGCGCATCACACAAGAGCTTCAAGCTCTACCTGAGCCGTCCTGCATATATCGACCCAGAGGATGAGGCTTACACAATGACCGTATATCTTGAGTCAAAGAGAGACGGTGAGGCTGAGCCTATCCACCTTACTCTCGGTGAGATGGATCTGAGCGACACATCAGTCATAGCCACTCTTCCAAAGACTCCTGCAGATGGTATCTATGATCTTGTTCTTGGCAACATGCGCGCCGTTGAGGAGGGTATTCCTTCAGAGTATGTTGACGAGCCGACCGAGGTTGAATACACTTGGGGCAAGGAGTATATTGAAGACAACACAACCACTGAGGGTGTTTACTATCAGAAGCTTCAGAAGTCATACGATGCTGATACCGCATATATCGGCACATACAGCTCAATGAAAGAGAAACCTCAGGTTCTTCTTGACTTCATCACCTTGGTCAACAAGTATGTTCCGGAGGTGTTCATCGACTCACACTTCGCACCTGCTGACTATGACGCAGCCGCCAAGACTCTTGACGATGCTCTTGCTCAGGTCAAGAAGGATATGGCTATCTTCGACAAGTTCACCGAACTGATGGAGAAGGCTAAGGCAGAGATTGAGGATGAGGCTACTATTGCTCTTTACGGCAATACCAATAGATTCAAGAATCTGAAGGCCACCTACGAGGAGTACAGCAAGACTGATTTCTCAAAGGCTTCAAGCGCTGAGGTTACAGCTGCCTACAACAACCTGTTCGGCTTGTGCAATGCCGTATATGCAACTCCTGCTCTCACCGCTCAGGCTCGTGACCTCTACAATTTTGTAAAGGTTGAGCTCGGTGCCGATTTCAGCGACGCAACTAAGGATATCCTTACAGAGGAGGCTATCAGCAAGCTCGAGGACGATGACCGTTACATCGTATCTCTGCTCAAGCTTGAGGCTGTCCGCGCTATCTACAGCACACTGCAGGCCGGC
>JAZLKB010000022.1:0-8549 GCA_045597365.1 Bacteroidaceae bacterium
CCGTAGTAGAGTGCACGGTCCTTGAAATTCAGCTGGTCTTTCTGCTGTACCTCCACTATGACTGAAGTCCCGTCTGCGAGTTTGCAGCGCACGTCGTACACACTTTTTTTCGTGTCCGTACCCTGATGCGGGGCGGTGTTGCTGATGTAGGTCAGCGACACGATGTCCAGTTCCGGGAGCACAGCCTTGATCAGTCCGATCATCAGGTCTTCATGTCCCTCCTCTCCAAAGACGCGCTTGAACGCGTCATCATACAATAGATGCTGATACCTGTCCTTCCTTGAAGGCTCACGCTCGAAGTCTGACTCCGGCGCCATGTTTTTTATATAGTTTACCATGGCCGCAAGGTCAGACAAATAAACATATCTTTTGGTAAAAAACGGAAAAACTTTCGGTTACGTTTTTAGAAAGATATGTTTTTTACCTTTCATGCCATCATTGATGAATAAAATGGACTATATTTCGAGGCGATGGATGCCTTTATAGTTTCTATTCTATAAAGGTTAAGTTGCAATAACCCCTGAAGGATTAAACAAGACCTTCAGGGGTTATTGGATCGTATATTGCGTGATTTGGCGTTGTATTGAATTATGGGAAAATGTTAATTCTCAACGATTGCCAGTCGAACATTTTGAAGACAGTTAGCAGCAGCTGTTCCCACAGTAGAATTATTAATACAAGTTGGATTATACACAGAGCCACCTCCAGATGTACCGTCGAATTTGACACCTTTTGACCAATATCGCGCAAAGGCAGCTTGATAATTGGTGCTGGAAATATAGCCTCCCCTAGGAATGAAAACAGTTCCTTTCGCTTCAAACTCATCATAAGTGTTTCTTCCTGCTTCTGTTGTAAGGTCTAATACTTTTGGAACATCACCTGACCATTTGATTGACCCTGCCGGGTAAAGCCAGTATCCGACAACAGTGGTCGTTCCATCGGGCAATGTGATGGTACAAGATGTGCCATTTCGTGCATTTGATCTACTTCCCATCAGCCAGTTCATCTCAAAAGTAGAAAGCATACTCCACTCATGAACATTTCCGGCATTTATTGCCTCTTCCCATGAAGTACATTGTGCACTTGATGCATTTGAATTTGTTTTGGTGTTATTGTCGAAATACAACCATTGCCCGCTTGTCTTACCCGCCGGCATGTTGTTGATACCATATTTCTTTAATGGATCAGTAGCACCAATTGCATCATCCTGCCAAGCAAATAAGTCGACTACATCCCCATCCACAAAATCGTAAGCCCTGCTTTTAAGCTTCGCGTTTCCGGATGCATCTTTTATGACATCATACTGGTTTTGAGCAAATCTCCACTGTTTGACCGATGTTGGCCCACCCATAATGGCTTGAAGGTTGCCCTTTGAGAAATATATACGTTTTCCTCCAGAGTCGCTATAGTCTCCACCATAAAGGATTTCCTGGTCTTTTACGTCAGTCCAGGTCCAATCCTTGGCAAAGCTGCCTAGATTTCTTACATGAGCCCTCTCGAAAACTCTCGACTTTCCGTCTTTAAGAATTCTTCTGTAAGTGTATTTTGAGGTGTCAAAGATCACTTCATAGCCATTTGTCAAAGTTGCAGGCAGGACGGCTATAAAGTAGGTTCCTGGTGCAATTGAACTTCCACTTGGAGCGGAGAGAACAATCAGGTCTGAATCGTCACTATAATCACCGACAGAAACCGAGTTGTCTGTCCCGACTGTCGCGCTGCAAGTTCCGGCTATGGTCTCCCCGTTCTTGGACTTGATGGTGATTCTGGAAAGATACTTGAAGTCCTCATTATTATTAGCTACAGTAATCTTGACAAATGAGCAGACATGCTTGAAATATACAGTCTTGTCTACTGTGTATGCAACCATTGGAGCTGCGGCTGGATCGTATGAACCAGCTGTTGCATTCTGGAAATGAGGAACCGAAAGGCCACTGATCTTGCTGCCAGCTTTTGAGACGCTTGCACTGTATGGATAATAGGCGAAGAATGGTCCGTTACCGTAGCCATTGTCGATGAAACCGTTGAACTTTCCATGAGTTTCTCCAGCTCCTTCTGTTAATGTGAACTCAGATTGTGCAGAACTGTTGAACACACCGATCTTGTCTCCTGTTGACCATACTATACTAGGGGACGATCCTACCGCGACGCGCGTAAGGGCATCTATCTCGACAGGGCTAGCCAATTCAGCTGTGAAGCATACTTCTTCCTCCTGCGACTCTGGATCAGGAGATATGATAGCCTTGTCGCATCCTGAAAAAAGTGATGCTGAGAAAATGGCAAATAGCAAGAATATATTTGATTTTCGCATGTCTATACTATTAAAGTGTTTCCTTCCAATCGTCATTTGAGTCACTCTCCTCTCCCTGGAAAGGTTCAAGGCTCTGTTCTCCGATATATGATGCTTTCATAAGGGTAGGAAGAACGATTTTTTTCTTGGCGCCTGCCGTAATTGGACTGCTTGGGTTCAGTGTTGCGGTATAGTGTTGGTCAGCATCCGTTTCGTCCTGGAAATGGATATCAATCTGGACCTTGTTTGAAGAGCTGATCTCCACATACGGGATGAACACGTTGAATGTGAGAGTGTTTGGCGTCGTGTCAGCACTGCCGGCTATGCTCTTGGTGTCATCGGTAGGGGTCCAGACGATTGTTGTTGATTTCGTTGCCGTTGTCGCGGTTTCAGATGCCGTATTGTACGCAAACTTATTCTCTCCATCACAAGGCATTGCTGTTGTGAAATCTATGTGGCTGAGGGTGCGATTGAGCGAAGCATCTTCCGTCGCTCCCTGGACAGTGACTTCAAGGGTCGTCATGATAGGCTTGAAGGAAAGCAGCACAGATCCCTTTGCAAGAGTATTCTTCACATTTGTATTTCTTGCAACGAGATAGCAGTTCTCCATGAAACCATCGGCGTTGCTCTGATTAATAGGTACAGGGAAAGTGAAAATGTCTCCGCTGGACCAGACGCCTTTGCCAGCCGGGTAGACCGCCGAGAATGTGTGGTTGGCCTCCGGATCAGCATCCCAGTAGAGCTGGGCGTTTTCATCCTCAGGCAGGAAGTCTCCCTTGGATCTGTCTGACTCGTTCGAGATAGTACCGGGCGCTATCTTGTAAGTCGCTTCTTTATTAAGGGGACCATAACACTCCTCTGAATGTACTTTTATCATATCATTCGCAATCCACTCAATGAGCCAGACGTCAGAGCTATTGTATGATGTCTTGGTGGAACTGATGCCGGTTGAGAATGACACGGCATTTCCTCTTCCTGACTGGATTTTCTCGCATGACGCTGAAAGCAGAACCGCAGCCCCAAGAACTAATATGCTTATCCTATTGTTCATAATCCTTTCTGTAATCATGTTGTTCATCAATCCCATCCGTCGATGTCGAATGGATCGGTATCGCTAAAGCCATCTTGCCTGATGACTTCAACTTTTTTCTCCTTGTTGACAGCAGAAACCTCCGACCCTTGCAGGCAGCAGCTGCCGCTCAGGTAGAGTGGATATATCTCGATGCTTGGCGAGAGGTATGCTGTTTTTCTTTTCATATTCTCCGTTTATATATCATTCTTCCGCGCTTCGAATCCCCGCAGGATCAGAAGTCTCGACTTTACTATTGTTGCTGTTTTGGTTATCTGTTCATTTTGCAATTTGCTGTACAACACAAAACAACGGCCTGATTATCTTGTCAATCAGGCTTGCTTGAAAGCATTGTACAACTTTTCCAAATACAAAATTAAAACAAGGATGTGTTTATTCATACGAATTTTTGCAAAAATTTAATCATAATATATATAAGTGTCCGTTGTTTACTATTTTTTCTTTAGAATATTCCTATTGTACTCCGGACCAATTCTGATTCTTTTTACTGGTTTTTCCCATACTTTCGGCGTCTTTGGAAGGTATAAACAATACTTTTTTAGGGGATATGGGATATCTGTGGGGAAATCTAAACTAGTACTATGACCATCTGGGGATTTGTCTCCTTGCCAATCCTTTACGGGGAATAGATTTAGCGAAAGGTGGCAGCTTGTTTTGGGAAAACATTGGGCCGGACATGTCAAGCCAAATAACCAAGCAGATGTAATACAGTCGTTTAAAATGCCGTTCAACCAATCCTGCGGGGATTCGAAGCGCGGAAGAAATGGACAGAGTATTCCATTGAAGTTACTGTAAGGGCCAGGAGATTTGGTACAAACGGAAAAAGGATACACACATAGAATGAAACGGAACAGTATATACATTTCACCGACGATCGAGGTATATGAGCTGGCTCAGGCCAGCAATATGCTGAGATCTTCTGTTGACACTTTTGAGAGTGTCAATTCGGCGGTGTCTATCAATAAACAGAATGGCTTCGATTCTAACGATGGAACATTCAGTATTGATGATTGGGACTGATAGCAATAAACTGCAGATGAAAATGCTTAGACAAATAAGAATTACGTTGCTTGCCTGTGTGTTTGTTGCCATGGCTTCGTCCTGTTCATGGATAAAGCCGTATGACAATGTTAGACACGCGGTCGAGTTCAGCACAAGGGTGCCAATGACAAAGACAGCCTACGGCACAGGCTCAGGAAATGATAAATGGCAGCTCTATTGGTCAGCCGATGACCAGATTAAGATTTACAGCGGCGAGTGTACAGGATCCCAGGAAGCTGAATATGACATCACCCCTGGCGATCCTGCGACAACTGGGGTTATTTCGCATGTGGATGAGGACAACCAGCTTTGCTGGGATGAAAATAATCCTGGCAAGACTTACGATTTCTTTGCCCATTATCCTTGCAATGACAGCAAGGTGACGTATAACAGAACTACAAAGGTCCTGAGTACCAAGGTCGCCACCAGCCAGAGCGGCAACCTTGACATGACAGATGTTTATCTGATTGCCAAGAAAACAGGCGTGACCAAGGAGGGTGTAAAAGCCGACCCGGTTCTGCTTGATTTCAATGCGGCATGTACCGTGCTTGAAATAACGCTCCAGGGTGTGATCAATAACAATTCGGAATCAGCCAAAAGGACTGTCACAAACGTTGAGTTTGCAACAGAGATTACCCGCAACGGAGATTGGGTCGAGTATAACTATGGGAATACCCAATACAATGGTACCAAACAGTCCACGACAATCACATGGACCCCGTCGACAACCTTAACAATAAACGGCAGCGCTTCTACGACGCCAGAAACTGCGACTTTCGCCGTGGCTCTCAACCTTACCGAAGACGTTTCCACTACCAACCCGCTTACAATCACCGTAAACTGCGCTGGAGGTGAGACATATGTCGCTACCGTCAAAGGAAACATCAGCAAGCACGACAAGAAGAAAGTGATAATGCCTTGCATGGTCGGAACTTCGTACCCGGCTGGTATCAGTGGAAGCCACGAGGCCTTTGCAGAAGTTGTCGATCTCGAATTCTAAACAGACAGACGTATGAGAAAGCTTACGAAGTATAGCCTTGCAATTACACTCGCTCTGGCAGCCATAGGCTGCACCAAAGAGCTCGAGATTACCGAGCCGGTCGGCAAGATGGATCAGGGTGGAGAACTCATTTTCTTCGCCAGCAACGAGAATGACGATGGCAAGGAACAGACCAAGACTGTTCTTGGTGACAACGGTCTCACGGTGACGTTCGTTGATGGTGATATCATCAAGATTTACGACGGCACAAACAGTGGTGATTATACTACTAACAGCACAGATAACGAAACTGGTTTAAGAATGTTTACCGGTTCAGGTGTTCTAAATGATGACGCTGCCAGCTACTATGCCGTTTATCCTTCATCTGCCGCAGGTGGTTATTCTACAGGTAATCTGACGGCAACCATACCTGCCGAGCAGTACGCCCCATTAAACAGCTTCGACCCTGCTGCAAACGTCAGCGTAGCCAAGGGCGACAATATTGAGACCGGCAAATACAACCTCAAGTTCAAGAATGTCGGCAACCTTTTGAAGTTCACCTTCACGGAGGATAGTGAAGTTTCTGCCATCATCATCAAGGGTAATGGTGGCGAGAGTCTTGTTGGTACAGTTACCGTTGACCCTGTCTCGGCAGAACGTACAGGAAGCATAACAAGCGGCTCAAACCAGATTACACTGAAGCCCTCAGGTAGTGGCACTTTTCAGACAGGTAGCTACTATGCTGTCGTTATTCCGCAGACCTTCGCAAATGGTGTGTCCGTAAAAATGGAGCATGGTTCAGGATCATATCATTTTAAGCGGGGCAACAAAGCAGACGTGCAAATGGCCAGGAACAAAATATACCAGCTGTTCTCCGGCTCGCTCGAGAACTATAAGGAAGCTGCTGTATTGCCGTCGCTGTATATGCATAATGGTAATCCTCACAATGGAATATCATATGACGATCTTAATGAAGTGACCAGGATTTCCTTTCATACGATGGCACAGGATGTGGACTGGAACTATGCAGATGCGAATAACATACTGAATGTTATGGGAACATCAGATGTCCGTGGCTATGTTGAGGGTGCGACATCTATTTTGCCCCAAACTAATCAAGGAATGCAGTATAATAAATATATTGGAGGAACACTTCATATCTGGACAAAGAAAGGTATGTTCTCCATTCCAGAGAATGATATCATAGCGGGAACAAACGATGGATGCCAAATGTTTAACGGTTACGAAACTGTGACAGCAATAGACAACCTGAGTTATATTGATGTTACATTTTTGCAGAGTTTTAAGTCCATGTTCGCCAAATGTAACAAATTGCAGAGAATCGATATCAGCGGCTGGGATACATCGTCTGCGACAAGTATGGAAAGCATGATTAGCACGTCTTCAACCTCCGATTTGCGCGATGTTATACTGGGAGACTGGTTTGTATTGAGCAACCCTGAAACTAATATGTTTGGCCCCAATTCAATGGACCGTGGAACAGGAAAGATTCGCGTAAGCTGTCCTGCAAATGTTTATCAACAGTTTGTGGATTTTACGGGATATGCCCCCGGAGACGAATTGTACAATAAACAGGTAACATGGAACCAGGGATCATCCGCAACTGCATTCGGAGAATTCCTCAATCCAACAATCATGCATACCTCCGTTGGTGAAGAAGTCAATTTCACATTCACCCTTGGTGGATATTTCGATAATTCATCTCTTGGCGATTTAACTGTCGGCTTTGATGGTTACACTCCTATTGGTGCGCAATTTACATCAATCGGTCAGCAGAACATTGATGGAGTAGATTATGACATGTATAAGCTTGAGCTCACCGCTGATCAGAAGCATGATAGACGTGTCATCGCCAAGGTGCGTGCACAAGATACAGCGCAGAATCCAACTCACGTGATTCTGCAGCATTCCCCACTGTTTTCAGATGCCAAGATTGAATCCCTCATATATGCTCATCCATTCACTGCTCATGTTGAGGTTGCTGATAATGTTGGTGACAAAGCAAGCCCGAACTTTATCTCTGGACTGAATGCCAACTACTGGATGGATTACTCAGGCGATAACTGGCCTATTGCAGGACAGTCATGCAATGTGACATTCTATCTTAAGGCCGACCACGATATGGAAGTAGCTTCTGTGAAGTTGAGAAATGGAACAAAAACATATGATTGCTCAAAGTCTGGCTCGGGAGCTCCTGCTGGTTATACAGCTTACACTGCAAACAATGTTTTTGTCAGCAACACTGCCGAAGTGAAGAGCCTCAAGGTCTTTGCTCAGCTTCAGGGTGAGCGTCAGTTGTATGAGGCCGGCGACTTTACAGTAAATGTTTATGGTATCACTTTGGGAACAGGGATGACAACAGCAACAGAATTTAGTGCAAACGCAAACACAACTGATGTATATGTAATCAAGAGCAATATAAGCGGTCGATTCCTATTTACAGATGGCTATTCCGCAACATCTTCTGTGAAAACTAAGGCGCAAGATATGCCTGATAACTTCTGTTTCTGGAAGTTAAATCCTGCCAAATCCCCTGTAAAGTTGTTGACATACAATACATCTACGCAAAGATATTTAACTTCAGGAAATCAGGCGTCAGATAGAAGTGGTAACGCGGTAGCACTGACAGTATCAGAAGGTTTGAAGTTCGCTAATGGAACTAAGTATTTGCGCGAGGCTATGGTAACTGGACCATCGGTAACGGCAACAAGTTTCTCATCCTCCGCAGGTCAAAACGAGTGGACAGTTTACCCTGTCACCTTCACATCGCCAACTCCAACGCCCTAAATAGAGCCGTTGATTTTTACAACAATAATACGCAATCCGAGCCGCAGCCTAACCGCCGCGGCTCGGTTGTTATTGAAAGGTAAAAAACATATCTTTCTAAAAACGTAACCGAAAGTTTTTCCGTTTTTTACCAAAAGATATGTTTTCATTCCTGACCTTGCGGGCATGTTCAACCATCAAAACAAACATGCGCTATGGCAAGAAAATACCGCCCTATCGTCTATGACGAGAACCAGAGATTCGTTTATCCTACCTCAGACTGGGGTTTCAAGCACATCTTCGGAACCGAGAAGAACAAGGATATCCTTCTTGGTGTCCTTCAGAAGCTGCTGCCCGAACTGAAT
>JAZLKB010000023.1:0-117825 GCA_045597365.1 Bacteroidaceae bacterium
GCCTCCAGTTTTGCAGCGATCTGATACCGCTGCCACTCTCTTAAATGCGTCATTTTTGAACCTGTTTTGCGGGCAGACCGCCCAGAATGTAAAGATTTATACTTAATATAAACCTTTATCTCACAGATTCTTTCTCAAAAATTGCGTTTACAAGTTGAATCCGGCATATTATTCGAGTTCCGCATGTTCCAACTGGCAATCATCAAGAGGCCAGCTAGGCGGATAAAAAATTGTAACTACAAAGTTGAAAAGTTGTAACTACATTTTTTCAACTTTGTAGTTACAAATTTTTCACTCTGCAGTTGCAGATTTTTACAGACCCAATAGGGCACCAAAAGCAGACTCCCTAGGCGCGCTCCTGAATCCTCTTTACCGCTGGAAAAATCGTTCTCGTGTGACTCTTTGAGAAGAAGTTGGGTTGACCCCCGAAAACTGTTTTATTTTGATTCAGTACGATGCCGGGTCGTTTTTTTATATTTTTGTTGCACTCGTTGTTGCGTTTCGTGCATATCAAACGTCTATTAAGTGTATGATTTCGGATAAGAGGGATATTTTCAGCAAGCAGCGTCTTGACAGCCTGTGGCGCTTTGCCAGCTCCGTCTTGTCCGATAGGGAAGAGGCGAAGGATGTGGTTCAGGATGTTATGATGAGAGTGTGCTCGTCTCCGTTGCCGGTGCTGAATGTTGACGCGTATCTTGTCCGGGCTGTCAGAAATGCCTGTATTGACCGGCTGAGGGCGCAAGAGCGGGTCCGGGATTCGATGCCGGATGAGATTCCTGAGGGCAATGCCGACAATTACGACGAGAAGGATATAGTGCGATATGCAATGTCGGAATTGAACGCCAAGCAGAGAATGGCAGTGCATCTGAAAGATATAGAGGGGTATGAGTCGGACGAGGTGGCAAGAATGATGGGCATAAACGAGAATCATTTGAGAACATTGCTCAGCAGGGCAAGAAAAGCAATGCGTGATATAATAGAAAAGGAGTTAGACAATGGCATACGGGTTAGATGAGATAAGAGAGGCGCTTGACGCCTGGTACGAGGCTTGTGCCTCGGAGCATCAGGAAAAGATGCTGCGGGATTATTTCTCAAATGAGAGTCCGGAGAATATTCCGGCCGACTTGCGTGCAGCTTCGGTGATTTTTCGTGGCTCAGTCTCACTTGGCAGGGAATCGTTGCCGGAATCACTGGATGTGCCTCATTTCCGCAGACAGCATTCTGTTTTTTATGCATTGGCGGCCGTAGCCGCTGCCATCACAGTGATTGTTATGATTTCAGTGAAAAGACCGTTTTATGGTTACGATTACGACGGCAGCAGAATCACCAGTCAGGCAAAAGTGATGGAAAGTGCTGAGTATCTGGACTGTCTGGCTTTACTTGATGAGGATATTTCAATGATAAACGATGTACTTAATTGATTTGCAGTATGAGAAAGGTTATTATTTCTTTTTGTCTTTTGGCCATTGTGTCATCAATGTATGCCCAGAAGCCGGATGATGTGACTATCAAGAGTTCGGAAGATAAGTTTACGGTCGGTATCGCCGGTTTCAATATAGGTTTCAGCGGCAGTGAGAAGCATATTTCCAATGTCAATAATGACACTTTGTTCCACGTAGAGAACAATTGCGGCACAAATATCTCGGTAATCAGGAAAAGACCTGCCAGCGTCCACTTTGGTCTGATAGGACCTTTCTATTTCGGATGGAACAACTGGGTGAATTCCCAATATTACGGCAATTGGACTGATCAGGGCGATTTCCTTAGAATCTCCAGCGCATTCGCTTTCAGTATGAGTTTCTGCAACCTGTCAGTATCTCTGAATCAGAGCCATTCACTGCGTTGGATATTCGGCGCGAAGTGGACCATCACCAATTATAGGTTTATGAGCCAGATGCGACTGGCCGATGACAGCAACGGCCGTCTGATGCCTGTCTTTGATAATGAGCGTCCGAACTCAATGCTGCGTACATCGTATCTCGGATTTCCTATGGGATTACAATACCATGTTCAGGGCGTTAACATACTTGCCACAGTATCGGCCGAATGGCTCACAAACTCCTGGACCAGATACAGCGGCGAGGATTCCAAGTTCCCTCTATCCGGTGTTAACACCTTCAGAAGCACAGCCGAGCTTATTGTAGGCTATCACGGAATAGGTGCCTTTGTCGATTATGGACTTACACCGTTGTTCAATGCCGGTGTCGGAAACGATGTTCACGCAATAGCCGCCGGCTTCTTAATTTGCCTTTGACGTATGAGACGCCTGTCATTGATTCTTATGTCGTTCCTGCTGTCTTTGCCGGTTTTGGCGCAGTACAGGAACACCGACCAGCTGTTTGCCTCATATTCCGGCCGTGAGGGGTACAAGACCGTGGTGATGGGTAAGAAGATGCTGGATATGATGCAGCAGGAAAACGGCGGCAAATCAAGTGCTGCCGAGAATATCCGCCAGATTCGAATTCTTTCAACCGAAATGTCCGACACTACGCTGATCAGTTCTGCAATTGCTCTTGCCGAGCGTGATTTTGAGCTGATTTCAACCACCAGTGAGGACAATGAGAATACCAGCTTCTATATCAACGAGACCAACCTCGCCGAAAAGTGCTTCCTTATGATTGCTCATCGCGAGAAAGAGGAAGTGATTCTTGAGATTACCGGTGACTTCACAATCACCGACATCTCACGTCTCTCCAAGCTCGGCTCCGCCAAGAAATAGCTGAAGATCCGAGCAGCTCAGGCGGATAATCATTAAACTTTGGTTCGACGAGGGTCGAATACGGCTATCATAGTCCTTACTCCAGCTAAGTATCAAACTATGACCGTTATCTGCATTCATTGCTGAGGGAGATTGGAGAGGAGTTCAATGATACAGTCATTATTTTCTTGTAATTCAGAGTGGTCTATTCGCAGGATCAAGTTTACGCCTTTCCTTCGTCACCTGCAAGCGGATTGTGAATTTGAGAATAGAACAAAACAACGTCATCCTGCTGGACAAAACTTAATCGGATATTGGAATGCAAAAGCTTACGTTCCTGATTAATCCGTCTGGACGGATGAACATACTGATTAAGGTTTCAGACAACCTATAGGAACGACATAAATACCATCCTCGGGGCGTCTATATGCAATACTGCCTACACCCGTGAGTACCATAAGGAATGAAGGTTTCTTTATCTTTGTCGTATCAAGTTTATTTTTCAAGGTCGTAAGACTTTCCACTCCTTCCCTGATAAGCGAATTTCCTCCAAGTTTGATTTCAACCAATCCGTACCGACCGTCACGAAGGTGTACAACGGCATCGCATTCCAATTTGTCCGCATCCCTGTAATGGGCGACTTCGCCCATCAATGCGTCAGCATAGGTTCTCAGATCCCGAATGGCCAGCGTTTCGAAGAACAGACCGAAAGTATTGAGGTCGTTCTCCAAATCCTTCGGCCCGATGGACAAACTGGCAGTGCCTATTGACGGGTCGGTATAATATCTGGTATTTGATGTGCGTATGGCAGTCTTGGATCTCAAATTCGGATTCCAGGCCTTTGACTCCTCAACTACGAACAGTTTTGTAAGTGCGCTGATATATGAGGAGACGGTATCTGTATCCAACTTCTTCGGTTCGTTTGCCTGCATATCGGAGGCTATTGTCTCAAGGGAAGCTTGAGTTGCCAGATTCCTTGCATACGAGCGCATCAGCAGCCCGACTTTCTCCGGATTGCGCTTGATTCCGTCCACTCTGGACATATCCTTCTCTCTTACGGCTTCGCAATAGTCATACGCCTGGTCGAGAGCAATCTCCCGGTCCATTTCCACGGCACTGGGCCAACCTCCACGGCAGGTAAGAAACGCGAGTTCGGACAGATTGATATTGCTGTGGCCAAGAATGGAAGCGGGTTCATCGAACAATTGAGCCAAACTGACTTCACCCGTTGATTCTCCTGATTCAAAAAGAGACATCGGCCGCATATTCAAGCGTCCGAAACGGCCGGTCCCGGTATGCTTGATAACTTCTTCGCCTTCATGTTGGATCGGAACGGATGAACCTGTCAGAATGAAATGCCCGAATCCTTTTCTGTGGTCGGCCTCAAACCGGATAGTATCCCACAACTGAGGAACTGTCTGCCATTCGTCAAGAAGTCTTGGTGTAGCTCCGGCAAGAAGTTCCTGTGGGTTGATATCTGCCTTTATCCTGATTTCCTTGAGCTGGTCGGGTGCATCCAAATAAATGACACTTGCAGCTATTTGCTCGGCCGTAGTTGTTTTGCCGCACCATTTGGGGCCTTGAATCAATACAGCACCCTTTCCGGCGAGCTTCCTCTTCAAGAGCGCATCTGCTATGCGTGGTTTGTAATCTGACATAGGACTCAATTTTTTACAAATATACAAAAACCGTCATTTATCGGAAAGTTTTTCGGGAAAATATGGGATAATTTTTAGGGCAAAATGAAGTACGGTAAGGCAACGGAAAGCCGAGGAATCTGCACGTAAAAGGCACCCGTTTCATCCGTATGGACATATTCATTGTTTAGCCTTACAATCAGTCATTCACCCGTTTTAATGTCCAGAACGTCTTTTCCGGTGTTCTTCTTAGGTCCTTTATGTGCCCACTGCTATATGACTCTATTCTACAACTTGGCAGTATCGTCCTTTTATCAAGATCGGCATGTTTGTTAAGACAGGTACGAAGTCCCAGATAATCTTTAGTGCGACTCCTACTGGCTTGCCAATAGAAGATATTATGACCCCGTTACCTTCAATCCTTCCTTCTCCGGCCTGCAGGACTGCATCATTGTTGCCGATGTTCAGGCATTATCTATCTGGCTTACAATGCCGTCTCACGAACATACTGAAAAACGTTTCGTTATTTCTTCAACCACAAGGGAGTGTCAATATTCCTGACGCTTCCGTCCTCGCACAGCTGCTTCAAGCAGACCTGGATGTATCCGTCTTTCCCGAAATACAGGTTCACGAAGGAACGGGTGCTGTATCTGCTGACACCGTCATCGACCCACGAGCCTGTATTTGCATAGATGTAGCCCACGGCCCTGCCGTCGAAGCGTTCCGCCGTCATCACAGGGTTGTGGGTATGAGCCCAGATAAAGATGCGATGGTCATTGTCACGTTTGGCTATCCAGCTGACGGCATTCATGTCCATATACGGGACTTCACACATTATGGAACCCAGCAGGAATGGGAACCCTGATGGTGCATTGTTGCATTTGAGACGCTGTTCCCACTCGCTCTGCACGTACATACTCTTGTATAGCTCCGGTTCAGGGGCTACACCAAGATATGAATATTGCGACGCAACATATTTTCCGGTCAATCCGCTCACTCCGGTAGGAATGGCCAAAGTGTCAAGTCCGGGGACGTCTTTCGCCAGACCTATCACATTCCAGACAGCCCTCGTTACGAACAGGTTGAATTCATCGTCATCGTCCGAAGACTCTCCGTCTTGCGCGGTTGCTTCCCGGACGAATTCCTCATCAATACCCAGGTCTTCCAGCGAAAAACGGCCGATATTGTCATCCGTCTTTTTGGCCAGATAATCGTGGGTGGCGGCGATTCTCGTCACGAAATACTGTGCTCCCAGAAAAGCGTTGTCTTTGGTAACGTTGTCTTTTCCGATATTTGAAAGCATATCCGGCGCACACATCACGTCATATCTGTGTCCGTGCTCCATAGTGATTTCCGAGGCGTACTCAGGAACGTAGGAACCCAGCCCGCGAACGTCCGAGACAAATACCGCATCCGGGCCGAAGAGTTCGTGCACGTCATCTGCATCAAGACCGCAGTCGTGATTACCCGGGACAAATATGAGTTTGATTCCGGCTGATTGCAATTCCTTAAACTTGTCGAAAATTGCCCTGTTGGCATCGGCAATCAACCTGAAATACTCCTTTTCGGTTACCACCGTTCCGTCAGGTCTGGCGAAAGTAGCGTACGGTACGGGAGTCACATATTCGTCAATCACGTCCCCAAGCAGGACAAGTTCCCGGTATTGCTCCTTCTTTTCGATGAGATTGTCTATATAGCCAATCAGTGCAGACTGATTCTTTTTGCACCAGGACCAGCCGTTCTTTATTGACCTGGCATCATTGAGGTGGATGTCGGAAATAACCGCGCTATACGACTTTCTGCTTTCCAGCATACTACATGATGAATTCTTGACAAGCATCATATGAGCAAGAACGGGCGCATCTTCGTCGTTGTAAATCAAGGTTGCAGGTCTGGGGATGGTGCGGTCAAGCTTGGATACGTCCACTATCACTTTGCTGTCATCCTCGGGGTCGATGGTAAACGTGACTCCGGGAAGGGATTCGGGCAACACTGCCGGCATAGTCTCAGTATAGTCTGTCAAGCTCAACAGATCAAGTATGTCTTCATCCACATCATCGTCAAATTCAAGGACAATCTTGTCTTCGTACTTTTCCGCAAGAACACCGGGAATGACGCTTATTTCGTCTTCGTCGTCAATGATTATATGGGTGTCCAAATGTTGCTCAATATTATCAATATGTTGACAGGCAGGCAGCAGCAATGCTGCGAGGGATAAAGAAAGAAATGCTTTTTTCATATGACGTGAAAGATAAAGTGATTACCACGAATATTGCCACAAAGATACACCAATTTATGATTACACGAGTTAAGGTTAAGGTTAAGGTTAAGGTTAAGGTTAAGGTTAAGGTTTTTCAGGTGTCTGAGCCTACATTGTGGCGACACACAAAATTACAAATAACGGTTCAAACTACAATGCCCTGTCCCGGATTCTGTGCATCTCCGTCCTGAGCTATTTTTGCTACAACCTGATTATCAGTTAATTGAATGCTTGGAAAAAGGCCGCGACGAGCGGCTTTCCCGCAAACATTCCCTGCCCGGCGGGAATCGTATGAAAAACACAGCGCCGACTCCCGAAAAACAGCCCGATTTGATTTCTCTAACTGGGAAAATTTTTTTTCCCAGTTAGAGAAATCAAATCGGCTACTTGAAGCCCGGTGCCGACGGCCGCTCTCAGACGCTCCCGTCGTATGACAATTCTTCGGACTTGTATGCGCATTTTTTCGGAAACAATGGCTTTGAAATGTATTTTTTGTGGCAATCATTTCATTGGTAATAAGCAGATTATACCGATTGTCCCGGACAGCGATGCACAGAATCCGGGACAACCCATTGCGGAATGGGATAATTGGCGTAAATTTGCATAGGAGCGTTTCAGCCCGGCGGGGCTTAAACGCTGGAAAAACCTTAACCTTAACTCGTGTAATCTCAATTTCACAATCCGCTTGCAGGAGACGGAGGAATGGCGTAATTTTGTGACATACAGAAGACAAACTCTAAAACTCAGACATTATGAAACAGAAAAAACAGCTCAGGGAACTCTCCGAAGAAGAACTCAAGAACGTGACGGGAGGAAAACCTATCGATAAGATCGGAATTGACATTGAATTCAGAATTGACACAGCCGCTTTATGCTACATGCAGAGTTGCCCACCGGGGTATCAGCTGGTCTCCGACAACACCGGGTGCAGGTGCGTGCAGAATTAACTTAAAACATTGACAAATATGAAAACAACTGACAACAACAAACAAAAAAAACAGCACAGGGAACTCTCCGACGAGGAACTCAAGAATGTCACAGGAGGTGGATTCGAACTGAAATGTCCAGACGGGAGGAAAGTATCTTCGATGGAAGAGTGTTTTGATCTGGGATCCCTGGAAGCAAAAAAGATGCTATGCTAAACGCTTTTGCCATAAATCAAGGCCGTTCCTGTCATAGCAGCAGGAGAATAAGGGCATCTCAAATGAGGTGCCTTTTGTTTTGAATTGTGCAGGAAAAATCAAACGGCTTCGAACGATTCCCGGCTTCGACGTTTCCATCAGTCAGGTAGCAGGGAGTATCTCCGGGACTATTGAGATTTTCGCCGTGAAGCGACAAGGAATGGAGGGCGTAAGGAAACGCGGCTGTCTGAGCAACGTTAGACGACGAATGTCGGCTAAAAGTGCGAGTTCCGCGTTTTAGCCCGGAATGACGCAGAAGCAGGCGAAAAGCTCTTGTCCCGGAGATACTCCCTGCTACCTGCTACGGTACAAGCCCCTGTTACGGTACCTGCCACCCCTGCGACATATACATCGAAGTATTATGTCGTTATTAGAAGATTACTTAGTAAGTTTGCATCGGTTTGAATGGAAGGATTTCAGAAATGATACTGCACAACGATAATATAACGCGGATAGCTTACTCAACCGATGCCAGCGCGTATCGTGAGCTGCCGCAGGCCGTGGCATTTCCCGAGAGCGCAGATGATATCCGCGAGCTGATAAAGACTGCCCGAGAGCGCGGAACCTGCCTTATCCCACGTGCCGGAGGTACATCGATTGCCGGACAGGTGGTCGGAAACGGCATAGTTGTTGATATCAGCCGAAACTTCAATCATATCATTGAGATAAATGCAGCAGAACGCTGGGCCAGAGTAGAGCCGGGTGTAGTGCGCGATGAACTGAATATCGCGCTCAAACCGTATGGACTGTTCTTCAGCCCCGAGACATCGACCAGTAACCGGTGCTGCATAGGCGGAATGACAGGCAATAACTCCTGCGGCACACATTCGCTGGTATATGGCAGCACCAGACATCACGTGCTGCAGATTAAAGGCGTGCTGTCCGACGGCTCGCTTTTCGACACCGATGTGCGTGGAGACGGAGAGCTGGAGCAGCGAATATACGCACAATTGGAATCGTGGCGCGCAGATGCTGCCGTAAGAAAACTGATTGAAGAGAATTATCCTGACAGATCGCTGCGCCGCCGAAGCTGCGGCTATGCCATAGACGAGGCTATCGAAGACTCCAGGATAGATTTATGCAAGCTGATTTGCGGCAGCGAGGGCACACTTTGCTTCATCACCGAGATAAAAGTCTCGCTCGATTTGCTTCCATCCGATAGGGCAATGGTAGTTTGCGCACATTGTAATTCGTTGGAACAGAGCTTTCGGGCTAATCTGGTCGCACTGAGACATAATCCTGTGGCTGTCGAGCTGATGGACGGCAAAATTCTGGAGCTTGCAAACGGCAATCCGTCGGCTGCCCGAAACCGCTTCTTTGTGAACGGCGATCCGGCAGCTCTGATAATAGCCGAATTCAACGGTGACGATATGGAGCGCAATGCATCGGCTTTCGAGGCGGATCTGAAAGACGAGGGCCTGTCTTATTTCTGCAGCCGCGTTTATGGCACCAACGTTCAGCGCGTATGGGCGTTGCGAAAGGCAGGACTCGGGGTGCTGAGCGGAATGAAGGGCGATGCGAAGCCGATTGGTGTTATCGAGGACACCGCCGTAGCTCCTGAGCGTATGCCTGCATATATGGCCGATTTCCGTGCAATGATGGAACGAATAGGTCTTGACTGCGTCTATTACGGACATATCAGCACAGGTGAACTGCATTTGCGCCCTATTCTGAACATCAAGACTTCTGAGGGCCGCCGGAAATTCCGCGAGGTGGCCGAAGAGACTGCCAGACTGGTGCGCAAGCATAAAGGCAGTCTGAGTGGGGAGCACGGTGACGGCCGTCTGCGCGGCGAGTTCATACCGCTGATGTATGGCGATGAATGCTATGGACTTATGCGTCAGGTTAAACGTTGCTGGGATCCGGACGGCGTGTTCAATACGGGTAAGATTACTGATACTCCCGGAATGGACGAGTGGCTTCGCTTCGAGCTTGGGCAGAAATATTATATTGAGAATGCAGTCGGTACGGACAATACGTACTTTAACTGGCGTGCCGCGTTCGATGAGTGCAGGGTACCGGGAGCCAGCGGCGTCCGGTCACAGACTCACGCATTGATGTGCTCGGTGGAACAATGCAATGGGGCAGGGGACTGCCGTAAGTCCGCTTTGATAGGCGGTACAATGTGCCCGGCCTACAAAGTGTCGCAGCGCGATGAGCTGCAGACAACACGTGCGCGTGCCAATGTAATCCGCGAGATACTTACACGTGGTCTGCCTGTCGCAGATGAAGGTGCCGTATCGGCTGCCGGCGGCTGGCTCAAATCGGCCGAGCTGAAAGAGGTGCTGTATTCCTGTCTGGCCTGCAAAGCCTGCAAGTCGGAATGCCCGTCGAGTGTGGATATGGCCCGAATCAGAGCCGAACTCCTGCAGCATATATACGATACCGAGGGCACGCCTTTGCGCTCGTGGATGGTAGCGCGTATGGCATCGGTCGAGCGACTCGGCTCTGCCGTGGCTCCACTGTATAACCTTGCTGCTACCCAGAAACCGTCCTCAGCATTGATAAAGAAGATGGTAGGCTTCGCTCCTGAACGTGCGATACCGAAAATCAGCCGCTGCAGGATAAAAGGCAGCAACGGCGGGTATGACAGAAAGGTCTGTCTCTTTCTTGATGAGTTTACCCGCCGTCACGAGCCGGAACTGGCCGAGAAACTGATAGGATTGCTGGAAAAGCTTCATTATCAGGTAATCATACCGAATCATGTTGAGAGCGGCCGCGCAGCAATATCAAAAGGTTGCCTGAGACTGGCACGGAAGTTTGCCGTGAAGAACGTTACGATGTTGAAGGACGTGGTCACGGAAAGCATTCCATTGATTGGAATCGAGCCGTCGTGCATACTCTCGTTCCGCGATGAGTATCCCGACCTGGTGCCGCCTGCAATGCGTACCGATGCCCTGCGTCTTGCCTCGAACACTTTTCTGTACGATGAGTTCTTTGTGCGCGAGGTTGCTCAGGGCCACATGTCGGCAAACAGCTTCAAGGCTGATGAGTGCGAGATCTGGCTGCACGGCCATTGCCATCAGAAAGCTCTTGTTGGTATAGACAAGACCGTGGCGATGCTGCGCCTGTTGCGTGGGGCGAAGGTAAATGTGATACCATCGGGCTGCTGCGGAATGGCCGGCTCGTTCGGCTACGAGAAGGAACATTACAAGACATCGATTGCCATAGGTGAGATGGTGCTGTTCCCGACTGTCCGTAGAGCCGTGAATAATGCTCCGGCCGGAAAACCGATGTTCGTGGCAGCTCCGGGAACATCGTGCCGTCAGCAGATTCTTGACGGTACAGGTATCCGCGCCGTCCATCCGATTGAGATTCTTGCCGCGTTTGCAGCCTCATGATTATAACGGGGAAGTGCGCATCCTGGCGCGCAGGATAATCAGATACTCGTCGTTGAACGATTTACCGCCAAGCTCCATAATACGGCTGGCCAGTGATGACGGTTCCTCGTCCTCGTTCTCAAACATATAGCGGTTTCCCTGATAAACCGAATATACATAGCCTGAGTACATTGCCGATGGCATGAAATTTTTGATTTCCTCAAGAAGTCCCGGAATTGTCAGATGGTAGTTGACGGTGTTTGTACCGTCGGTGATTGTGTAAAACGAGGTGGACAATCCCGGCTCACGGTGAGTGTGCCAGAACGTCAGAGTGCCTTTACCGAATTGCGGCAGGACACAGCCGTATGCGTGCGGCCTGGTCTCATCTCTGCCTGTCCAGCCCAGATAATCATAGAACTCTAAAACGTCATTTATCCTGTTCTCGAAATCGCCGTGCTCGTAATCGGGCATATCGAACTCTTCAATTTCCTTCGGGGTGGCGAATTTCGAGTCATAGCGTATTGTGGCAAGCTCGGTCGGTACAGAGTCTTTGTCGTAGCGGAGTATCTTGTTGTCGCGTCCGAACAGTGTTATCAGCAGGTCGTCACCGTTTCTGAACAGGCCTGTCTCATCGACAAACACACTGCTGAAGTAACTCAGGTCCTTTATTTTTGTCTTCTGGCCCGATGTCAGGGAGTATTTATAAAGGCTCTGCTTTACGATGGTACTGTCTGTGTTCTCCTCGTCGTTTCCGGAATAGAATATGTCATCGCCGAATGCGTCAATCGGATAAATGTCCTCATCGATTTTCCCGGTGAAAGAGAAGTCGGGCACGGAATAGCAGAGCAGCGACTCATCATTGTGAACGTAGAGGGTCTTGCGCAGGTTGGAGTAACACCAATAGTCAAGTGTGTGATATTCTCCGTGGCCGCGGCCGCTTTTGTTGAGGACGCTTATTATGCTGTCACCCTCGATGCAATAAAGCCGGCTGTCGTTGTCTTTTATGAAGATGTAGTCGTCATATATCTTGATGTCCTCGTATCCGCCGATAAGCAGTGACTCGTCGGCCTTGATTCTGTAAACATCCAGCTCGGTTGTCATATCTTCTAGATTGACAGTTTCGTATTTGGTGTCATCAACCAAAATTGTGCCTTCGATTATATCGCTTTTACAGGATATGACTGCCATTCCCGCCAATAATGCAATGATGCCGGTTACTCTTGATCTGTTCATATTGATTCGTACTGGTAAATATGTGCAAAGATATGAATTATGCTTGCTGTTATTTAGAACCTGTATTGAAATGTTCCAATTAATCTTTTATAAAATCTTTCCGGCTGAAAACCCGTTTCTTTTCAGTCACAATGGAATGCCCATTGCTCCTTCAAATAACCGAATTTTCATCTCGAAAATCTTTCATAAAATTTTTAATCGAACATTTCAAAACAGGTTCTTAGGCATAACAGATTATTTCTCTGTTTGAATTACGGTAATAAAATTATTACCTATATTTGCATCGGAATTCAATAACCATGAGTATGCCAGAAATACTAAGAATTTTCGGATTGCGTTTTTACTTCTATTCACGGGAACACGAACCTATGCACGTGCATGTTAAAAGTCCTGATGGTATAGCCAAATTTGCTCTTGTACCTGAAGGCGTAATATTGCTTGGGAATAACGGGGTAAAACAGAAAGACTTGAGATGTGCAGAGATGGTTCTTGAAGAGAACCGTGAATTGGCAATAGAAAAGTGGAAAGAATATTTTGGCAGCTCTCTTGCAGATGATGAAAAAGATTTATGAGACTGAAGAAAATATGGTTTGCTGATGGACGGATATATGGTATGACGGACGATGGCCGGACATTGTGGCAATCGTTGTTATGGTATCGTCGGCTTGCATCTGCATCTGATGAGCAAAGAGCTTTGTACGAGATTGATGAAGAGGGTATTCATTGGTACGATTTGGATGAGGATATTTCTTTTGAGAGTTTCGAATATGACAATCCAGAACCACAAGGTATCTCTAAGGTGTTTCTTACTCATCCAGAACTGAATATTTCGGCCGTAGCGCGACGTTTGGGGTTCAGCCAGAGTCTTCTAGCGCAGTATATTAATGGAACTAAGAAACCGTCAGAGGAGCGCGAAAAGAAAATTTTAGATGAAATCAGAGCAATTGGTAATGAACTGACTCATATTTGATTTAGAGCCTGTTCTTCTTTTTCTGCTGCTTCTTGGGATTGGCGGGGAACCAGCCTTTCCTGACGCGCTGCTCCTGTTCGTAAAGCTCAAGGATAGACCAGAAACAGCTGAAGCCTGTGAAACCGAGTATTGTAGCAATGACATCGCTTGCAGCCAGCAATGAGGCTATGCAGAAACCGGCGCCTGCAATGGCGAACATCCACCAGCATTTTTTGCCAAGATAGTACTCTGCTTTTATTACGATAGGGTGAAACACCCCGATAATCAGGAATGCTGCCAGACCAAGAATAATACCCGACCAGTTCATTTGTTGCTGTTTTTTGTTTGTCTGCAAAAATAGTGTAAATATCGGGTATATTTTGCTTTGTAAATCAGAATTACCGGCCTCGCTCAATCTGCTCAATCAGGCTCTTCAGCTCATCGACGGTGATTTTCTCATTGCGTACAAAAGTCGATACAGCGTTCAGGTATGAGTTGCCGAAGATTTTTCCTATCAGGCTGTCAAGACTCATTCTGTTGTACTGATAACGAAGGCACATCGAAGGCTGATAGAACTTACATCATCGGCTTGCCGTTCTCTGGCAGTCACCAGAGCTCGTTGTTTCCATGGTTCTTGAGCTTGACCGCACCCACGGCTTGGATTGGTACGCCTACTCATTGATTCATCCTCCCTGGATGAGCAGATGAAGGAGAGTCACTGGCATCGTAGTGAGACTTGGCGTGTTCTTTGCGTATTTTGAAGATTGCTTGTCACAACCGATGTAAAAACAACGGATTTTATGTAAGTTTGCCGTAAGTAAGCGTAAAAGACAACTAGTACGAATAGGGACGGTTATGGGACAGAAACTGCCGATAGGAATTCAGAGCTTCGAGGACCTGCGCGTCAAGGGCTTCAAGTACGTTGACAAGAGTGGAATAGTTTATAGACTGGTCACGGAGGGCAAATATTACTTTTTGTCCCGTCCGCGCCGTTTCGGCAAGAGTCTGCTGCTGAACACGCTTGAATCATACTTTCTTGGCAAACGTGAGCTGTTCGACGGGCTTGCCATCGCGGAGCTTGAGAGCGACTGGGTGGAGTACCCCGTGCTTCACTTGGACTTGAACACGCAGAAATACGATTCTCCCGAGGCGTTGAGTACGCTTCTTGACGAGGTCGTTACCAAATGGGAACGGGTTTACGGCAGTGACGAATCGGAGTCTGCCATAGGCCGCAGGTTCCAGGGTGTCATAAAACGGGCATACGAAAAGACCGGTCGCCAGGTGGTGATACTTGTCGATGAGTACGACAAGCCTCTGCTCCAGACCATCGGCAAGCCGGAACTGCAGGATGCCTACCGCGCAACGCTGAAGGGCTTCTACGGAGCTTTGAAGTCTATGGACGGCTGCATACGCTTTGCGTTCCTGACGGGTGTGACCAAGTTCGGGAAGGTGAGCGTGTTCAGCGACTTGAACAATCTGCGCGACATCTCAATGCTACCGCAGTACTATGACATCTGCGGAATCACAGAGCAAGAACTGCGCGACAATTTCAGTGTGGAGGTTTCCGAACTTGCTTCGGCGCAGGGAATGACCGTTGAAGAGACATACTCAGCCCTGCGCGAGAGTTACGACGGCTACCACTTCTGCGAGGATGAGCTGCCCGGCATGTATAACCCCTTCAGCCTGCTCAACGCCTTCGCCAGTCTGAAAATAGACTACTACTGGTTCGAGACCGGCACTCCCACATACTTGGTGGAGCTGCTGAAGCTGCATCAGTACAATCTGTCAAAGATAGAGAAGGAGGAAGTCGTCAGCGACGTGCTGAACAGCGTTGACATATCATCCACCAACCCGTTGCCTGTGATATACCAGAGCGGCTATCTGACCATCAAGGGCTACGACCGCGAGTTCGGGCTTTACCGTCTGGGCTTCCCTAACCGGGAGGTGAAGCAGGGCTTCGTGCGCTTTCTCATACCGAGCTACACCAACGTCGATGCCGTAGGTTCGGGCTTCGAGATAAGCCGCTTTGTGCGCTCGTTGCGCGAGGGTGACATCGAGGGCTTCATGGAGCGTGTGCAGTCGTGCCTCAGCGCGTGCCCCTACGAACTTGAGCCTGAGCAGGAGCGCCACTTCCAGAGCGTGATGTACATTCTGACCGCCCTTTGCGGCTACTACGTTGATATTGAGAGCCACACCAACAGGGGGCGTATGGATATGACGGCAAAGACCGCGGACTACATCTACATCTTCGAGTTCAAGTTCAACAAATCGGCTCAGGAAGCCCTGGCCCAAATCAATGACAAGGGCTATGCGGAGCGTTTCGCCGCTGACGGCCGCACTGTAATCAAAGTCGGTGTGAACTACAGCACCGCCGCCCGCAATATCGACAGTTGGGAGGTGGAGTGACGGAACTTCTGCAATATAGGACGGCTTATGCTAAACTGCCATAAAGTTAAGTAATCTTCAAAAAACAACTTGGTAATCTCACGGTTTTCTTACGAACTTGTTTTTTACGCTTATTTAGTGATGGAAAATGGTTATTTTTGAAAACCGATACAAAGTCAAGTTTATGAGACGATTTTTACTGTCCGCTGTTATGATTCTTATGACATCATTGCGCTGCCTTGCTGTATATGACGGCTATCTTCCATATAATATAGTAGGTGACCCTTCGGGTACTGCTCCGTATTTTTTCGGTCCGTCGGCATTCCCTATACCGGATATGTTGAAGAATACCTCAGGCAGGTTCCAATGTCAGTTGAATGGTGACTTCTCGTGGGGTAATCTCACACCTGCTACTGATTATGCCGCCACTTTCGGCTTCAAACTGGTTATTCCGCTATGGACCGAACGGGCCAATCTGTCTGCTTACGGACAGTTCCACGAATGGTACTGGGATACTCCCGAGGTGCGTGCTGTGCGCAGGGTTGACCCCAAATATGCATTGAACGGCAATTGTGCCGGCGATGTCTATATAAGTATGGATATGCGTGTGCTCAATGAGAGCAAGTATGTTCCCCGTACAACAGTGCGTGCCACAATCAAGACTGCATCGGGTGACGATTACGAGAAAGCACGTTATTTTGATGCACCAGGTTACATATTCGATGCCTGTCTCACAAAGACTGTCCCGTTTGCCTGTGACGTTTTTTTCAAATGTATCAGTGCATCGTTCAATTTCGGATTCGTCTGCTGGCAGACTGATATGGGGTGTCAGAATGATGCGTTCCTGTTTGCCGGCTCGGTTGAGCTTGATACGAAATATGTCAATGCATCGGTCGATTTGGGAAAGTTCTCAGGCCGGGAGCATTATTTTGACCAGCCGACATCACTCAAAGTTCGTTTGGAGGTACTGCCTGAGAAGAGATTGAATCCGTTCGTGCTTTATCAGAAAGGTCTTAAAGACTGGCCGTTCAGACAGATACGGGGTGGGCTCACTTATACATTCTAAGCTCATAGGGCAATATACGTGGCAATATTTCGTTTTTGAGATATATGAGACTGGATGTATCGGAATATCTGCGTTTTGTGCTGGTTGCATTGCTGCTTTGCTGCGGTATAACATCGTCCTGCACTGACAGTGGAGTAGTGTCGGACAATCCGTCACATAAGGTGGAATTCTCGTCCGACACAATCTCTTTCGATACAGTATTTACATCGATAGGCTCCGCAACCAGAGAGTTCCTTGTGTATAATAATAACGATGTCGATATTGAGGCTACGGTATCATTGGCCGGCGGCTCAGACAGCCCGTTCAGGATAAATGTGGACGGAATGAGCGGAATCAGTATTCCGGATGTGCTTATCCGCGCTAATGACAGTATCTTCTGCTTTGTATCGGTAACAGTCGATCCCCACGATTCCGATGCTCCTGTGCTAGAGATGGATTCAATACGCTTCATTTTAAGCGGCGGTTCGGTACAGAATGTCAGACTGATGGCGTACGGTCAGGATGTAATACGACTTGATAATCAGAGAATACGGAAAAACACATTGTTTACCGGCAACAGACCTTATCTGATATTCGATACACTGTTTGTCGAGAAGGATGTCGTGCTCGCTATTAATAAGGGGGCAAGACTGTATTTCCACGATAATGCCGTGCTTCGTGTGGCAGGCAGGATAAGGGCGTTGGGAACTCCCGACAGTATGATTGTTATGCGTGGTGACAGACTGGACAATATGCTGTCTGATATTCCGTACGATCTGGTATCCGGCCGCTGGGGCGGAATATTGCTGGATTCCTGCAGCTTCGACAATGTTTTTCAAAGTTGTGACATACACGGGGCTGTATGGGGTATAAAGACAGACCGATGCAGTCTGAAACGCGAAAAACTGTTTATCAGCGGCTCGATTATTCATAATGTGAAAGAGAACTGTCTGATGCTGGACTTTTGCAAGGGACGTGTATATAACTCGCAGATTACAAATGCCGGAGGTCATTGTGTGAGTCTGCTGGGAGGTGATGTCGATTTCATATATTGTACTATTGCCAACTTTTATCCCTGGGCAGAGAAAAAGTCTGCCTTGAATATAAGTAACACACAGGACAGCATTATTCTTCCGTTGGTAAGAACTACATTTACCAATTGCATTGTGACTGGCTCGGGCGACGATGAGCTGACAGGACTTGTGGCAGATTCGATATCGGGCTATTCACCGGACGAGATCAGTAATTACAGCATATCCAACTCGCTTGTACTTACAGTTGATACTGTCAACCCGCATCTTAAGGGTAATGTGTGGGAACTTGACGGACACGAAGTCTATGGAGCCCGGAATTTCAGACACGTGGCCCAGGGGGATTATTACTACGATTTCAGGCTTGACTCGCTGTCAAGAGCTATAGGCATAGCAGTCCCGACACCACTGTGCCCATATGATATGGCCGGAGTGATTCGTCCGGACTCTGCGGCAGATGCCGGATGTCTTCAATACGTAAAACCTTAGATATGTTCAGAACCTTGAAAAATATACGATACCATGCGATTACACTTTTTTACCGGAGCGTTCCTGATAATGCTGTGCTCCAGCTCCGCGACATTGTCACAGACTGTCGCAAATGTGATGTTCTACAACACGGAGAATTTGTTTGATACATCTGATAATCCACTCAGGAACGATGATGAGTTTACGCCTGGCAGCGTGCGTGGCTGGACCGACCGGCGTTACTGGCGGAAACTGACAAATATCAGCCGCGTTATTGCTGCCATAGACGAGGATAACGGTCCGGAGATAATCGGTATGTGTGAGGTTGAGAACGAGACTGTAATGCAGGACCTTACGAGGCGCTCGGTTCTCAGGACTCTCGAATATGACTATATTGTTACTGATGCTCCTGACACTCGCGGCATAAATGTGGCATTACTATATAAACGTCAGTGGTTCAGACCTATATGCCATGAGTCCCTTACCGTGAATCTCCAGCCGGCAGGCGGAGGGCCTACACGTGACATATTGCACGTGTCCGGTCGTGTCATATCGGGAGATACGCTGGATATATATGTTTGCCACTGGCCGAGCCGCATAGGTGGAACTGATGAGAGCGAGCCTCGCAGGATTATCGCGGCACAGACAGCAATGCGCTCAATACGTGAGGTTTGCGCATTGCGTTCCAAACCATACGTTATTCTGATGGGCGATTTGAATGAGGGACCTGCCGACTATGCCGTATCTCGGATTCTTGGCGCGGTCGGCAGACAGGAGGACACTGATCTGCCTGATACGGCATTGGTGGCATTGATGAACGGTCTGAGTCCCGGCAGCTACCGTTACGAGGGTGAATGGGAGTTTTACGACCAGTTTGTAGTGTCGGCAAGTCTCCTGAACGGATCAGGACGTATGGCTGTTGATAATGTCCGTATCGGAACATTCAGCTTTGTATTGGAGGAAGATGATGAATACGGGGGCAGAAAACCCAGACGAACTTATAACGGATACCGGTATCAGGGCGGTTTCAGTGACCATCTCCCTGTTGCACTGGATATTTGTTTTAAGAATGATGGTAGGGCAGGCCTTTGATGATGGTGAATGCCCTGTACAGTTGCTCAGTAAAAATCAGTCTTACCATCTGATGCGAGAATGTAAGACGTGACAGTGACAATTTGCCGGATGCGGCGGCATATACTCTGTCAGAAAAACCATAAGGTCCTCCAATGATGAATACAATACGTTTGGAAGACATGGACATTCGTTTCTCCAACCATACGGCCATAGACTCGGAAGTGTGCTCTGTTCCTTTGTCATCGAGCAGGATCACATCGTCACCAGCAGACAGCTGCTTGAGAATGGCATCGCCCTCGGTCTCTTTCTGAACTTTAATGTCCATATTCCGGGTGTTCCTGATATCGGGTATCACAACGGTCTGGAACGGGGCAAAGTGACCAAGTCTGGACGTGTATTCGGAAATGCCTCTCTCAAGCCATTCCTGATCAGTCTTTCCAATCATTATCAGTACTATTTTCATTACTGTAGTATCTCCTGATGATTTGCAAAGTTACCTGATTATTGCACCAGGTTCTATATAAATGCAATAAAATGAAAAAAAATCAGGAATATTTGTTTAAATTCGCGAAATTTATCTGCGATGAACGGACAGATTCAAGACTCAACGTTTGCATATCGTCTCCTGCGGAAGTCTGTAGGAATAACGATCAGCCACTCATATAAGAAAATTCAAGTTGAAGGTTTAGAGAACATTCCTAAGGACGGCTGTACTATCTGGGCGGCAAATCATACCAATGCTATGATGGATCCGATGGTACTTCTGCGAATCACTGACATACCCGAGGTGTATGTGGCACGTGCCGATATTTTCCGTAGCAAGCCATTTATTGTCAAGCTTCTTACATTCTTGAAGATTATGCCGATATATCGTATGCGCGACGGTATTAATTCGGTAAAACGCAATGACGAGGTTATAGCTCGTGCGGCAGATGTACTCAGTAGCGGAGTGCCTCTGGTGATATTCCCGGAAGCTACCCATCGTGCAAAACACTCGTTGCTGAATCTCAGTAAGGGCGTTTTTCATATAGCATTTGCGGTCAATGAGAAGGTCGCCGGGCAGAAACCTGTATATGTGCAGCCGATAGGCATTGATTATGGCGATTATTTCAGATACCGTTCCACCGTACTCGTACGATTCGGAAAGCCTGTTGATATTTCGGCGTTTATCCGGGAGAACAGTGACGAGACTCAGCCTGTAATGATGCACAAATTGCGTGAGGTTCTTACAGAAAGAATGGCCGAGGTAATAACTTTTGTTCCGGATGATAATGATTACGATGCCATTTGGGAATATGCCAAGCTCAAGGCTGGTAACAGGGAGTATTTCGCTCAGGCGTTAGCCGACAGCGAAAAGGCTGCGGGACGTAAGTACAAGGGACTTGAGCAGTTGCAGGCGGTTAACAAGTATGCCATATCCGAGGCTCTCTCTCTGCGTCAGGAGAATCCGGAAAAGGCTGCAGACTTGTTCCGGGAAATAGATGCACAGCGCGTATGGCGAATTCAGCACGGCGTGTCCGTGCGGTCTATAGCCGGGAATACAAAGTGGTCGAATGTACTTTTGAAAATGCTCGGGTCACTGATAGGACTTCCATATTATCTGTTCTCAGCTGTCGTTACAGCATTGGTATGGGCTCCGACAGTGTTTATTCTCAGCAAAGTAGATGATGACGCATTCTACAATACAGCCCGTTTTGGTACGAGACTCGCACTTTCATGGATATATGTCATAGTATTTGGTATATTGTTCTTCAAATTCCTTCCGGTAGTACCTGCTGTGATACTGACATTGCTGCTGTTCCCGGCATACAATTATTTTGTAGATTACCGGGAATTCGTGAGGATGACATTATCCGATATGCGTTGGCTTCTTTCGAGAAGAAAACCTGTGAGATAATAATCATATACAACAATAAAACCGCAGGTATCCGTCGATATCTGCGGTTTTTATCAATTATTGTGCTGTTATTCTGCAGCCCAGGGAATCCACTTCATAACGTCCTTGTCCTGCAGCTTCTCATCCACATGCATTATGATGGTGTTTGCATCGGTCTTTCCGCAAAGGAACTTGTCGATGAATGCCTCAACCTCCGGATACTGGCTCTTCGGAAGGCTGCAATGCATGTGACCGCCTTGGATAGAGTATCCCATACGGTCCTCGATGCCGAATTTCTTCCAGACCTCGCGTGCGGCGTGGGCTGATACATAGTTGGCCTCCTCTGCAAGCCACTCATAGTCGGTGTTGCCAAGGATAAGCAGGGCGCGTGGACATACGAGTGCTGCCAGTTCGTGGTGGTCCATAGGCAGGCGGGCTGTGTTCTCACCCTGGAACTGCCACATAGACTCCATAAACCAATGATGATCAGTGTTTCCAAGAGTCTCAACGTTACCGAGGGTCTCTGATACGCGCCATGCGTCTGCACCGCCGCCACCTGGCTCCTGAGCGATTGTAAGAGCTATGCGCTCGTCTAAAGCGCCGCTGTAGAGAGCCATCTTGCCTGCGTACGAGCAGCCTGTGACACCGATATGCTTCATGTCAATCTTGCTGGCCTCGCCTACAATCTCAAGTCCGTCAATCAGGCGGCTGATACCCCACGGCCACATTGAGTATGCTCCGTTCTCTACCAGCTCAGGATATATCTTGTTGATTGGCTCGCTCCCGCGTTTCTGCTGATGTGCCATAACCTGATTCATATTGAAGTTCATAGTAGCGATGTTGCGCTCCTTGAACATATTCTGAGGCAGACTGATGCCGGATGCGCCTATCATCAATGGGAACGGTCCGTCGCCTTCCGGGTAGTTGATTTTCGATGTCAGTGTCAGAGTCTCTCCGTTGACTGATACTTTTACAGTAAGAGTGTTGTCTTCGATAGAAGCCTCGATATTCTCTCTATCTACAGCCGGTTTTACGCCAATCTCGTAATGCTGAATCTCGGCTATAATCTCGGAACGACGTTTTTCCCAGTCCTTGAATTTCTTGACCTGCTTTGTGCTGTTTGAGAACTCGAACGGGTTTGGCAATGTCTTTACCTCCGGCAGATTCTCAATTGTCGGAAGTTCCGGCAAAGCATACTTTGCTCCGGTGAACTCCTGATCATAGACCAATGGAATATCCTTCTGAGCCAGGATAGGAGTTGCAGCCAGCATAAATGCCGCTGCAAGGCCGATTGATGTGATTTTTTTCATAATTAACAAGTTGTATTTATAAGTTAAAGTAAAATCTCGTAACAGTCATATACCACAGAACGGCCTCCGAAGCCTTCTTTCTGGAATATCAGCCCCTCGTTCAGATAATTGCCGCCCTGCTCGGTGGATACTCCAAAATCGAAATATGGCTTGTCGGCGTATGTGCTTCCTATCAGTTCGTCGAACAGCAGGTCAAGAGCTCCATCGCGTTTGCCTGAAGGTGATGCGGCAATGTATTGTGCGTGTGCTACCTGCGTTGTCTCAAATACAACTGTGCCGCCTACTATCTCTTTGCCGTTTTCCACAACATACAGCACGATTTCCTTTGGAAAGCGGCTCTCAAGCAGTCTTATCTCGTCAACAGTATGTGCAGGCCGTTTGTTGTGACGCTCAGACAGTACGTCTGTCAGAATCTGCCAGAAAGCTTTCCAGTCGTATTCCGATCCGGCTCTCCTTATTGCAAGTCCGGCTTTCTGCGCTTTTGAGACTCCTCGTCTGCGAAGCTTTCGTAATGGCAGGCGGTTTGAGTTGTCAACAACGGTAGATACGGCGCGGCTCATCAGTTTGCCTTCGCTGCGGAACAGGGCATACAGATCTTCTTCGGCCGGAAGAGTACAATATATATAAGGTATGGGCTTATATATCCACCGATGGGCTCCAAGCTCTGTCTTCATCCAGTCGGTTGCGCAGCTGAAGGCCTCGAGAGCCTCTACCGCGGTTATCTCGTCCGACAGGATCATACCTCCGTAGGTGAGACCTCCGTGGGACTGTACAGTACCTTCCTGGGCCAGATAGTTTGCTGGAAGTGCTGCTGTGAGATGCCCTTGCTTGTAGAACATCAGTGAGCAGTCGGTAAACCGGTCAGAATGGTAATCCATATACCGGCGGTCTAACAGGAACGTCCCGTTCTTGGATTCAGCTACAAAAGTATTCCATTCGTCCTTGTGCGACTCGTCGTAACGCACTACACTCATAAGTGAGCTGCGGTATAAATTGAAGTCGTGTGTGTAGCCTGCGGCATTGTATGGATGTGATGCAAATACCAGACATACTGTTCCTGGGGCAAAGTTCGTCAGTTCGCACCATATTCCTGGAGGAATAAGAATGCCTTGTCTTGGCGAATCCAGATGTAAACTCACCGCGCGTATGCCGTCGCTTACGAAAATGTCGAAAGAACCTGATACGGGAACTGCAACCTCCGACGACTCGTTGTGCGCGTGATCTCCGCGTGTCTTGCCGTCAGGTACGCCGTATATCCAGAACACTCTCTCAATTTGAAACGGGATATGCTGGGAACTTTCGGCGAACGACAGGCTGCCGCGTGCATCTGACGATTCCGGAAAATCTATCAGACGGCAGCCACGTGGCATTGCGTACTTGTTTCCATTATCAGCCATAAAGTGTTGCTTGGATAGTATTTGTTCACTGCGAATATAATACAAATTAATCTCAAATCCATAAAAATATTAATTTGACGTTTTTTTTACTGAAATAGTTGCAGAATAAAAATAAAGTACTACCTTTGTGCTCGCTTAAGAATCGCAACGGCGGTTCCCGGAAGGAAGTTTGGGTGAGTGGCTGAAACCAGCAGTTTGCTAAACTGCCGTACGGGCAACTGTACCGGGGGTTCGAATCCCCCAGCTTCCGCGGACAGCGTATGATGGGGAACTTAAGCAAAAACAACTGACCTGGCGCTTTCATCTAACGGTTAGGATACAAGATTCTCAATCTTGGCATACGGGTTCGATTCCCGTAGGCGCTGCAAAAAGGATTACCCATTCAGGTAATCCTTTTTTTGTGATTACAGTATCGACGTACTGATCAAAATCGTTAACTTTGTACATAGTTTACACGTACAAAGACAATTGATATGAGGAAAATCATTTTATTCCTTATCGGAGTTATTATGTGCATCGTCGATATCAAAGCCCAGGCTATGAAGATGCAGTTTGGTGGTAATTTCAGCATAGCATACGACAAAAATAAAATTGACTATGCCGATGGTAAGAAAAGTCCGGATATCAAACAGGATATGTTCCAGGTTGTCGTCAAACCGAAGGTCTATTGGTATATCAACGAGAAAATGCAATTCGGCGCATCTGTAGGAATCGGATGGGGCAACCTTTCAACAGGTCTTCTTTATGACAAGGCCGACGAGAAGCAGACAATAAATCCTGATGGAACAATTACCAGGGAGAAGCCTGTGATTGACAAAAGTATCGGCTGGACATTTATTCCATATTACTCTTATAAACTCTTGCAGTACAAGTTTGTTGATATATGGCTTGAAGGCAATCTGTATGTAGGGGAACAATACAAGATAAATGAAAGCCACGATTTTACCAGCGACTATAGCTGGAATCAGGATTTGTATTACGGATTCCAGATTCTGCCGGTTGTAGATATAGCTTTGACCGAGAAACTTGCTCTTCAGATTCACGCTGGTGTTATATCTTTTGGTTGGAGTGGCGAGAAACTTTATTACGAAGACAGGACTGCGACACTCTCATCAATTGATTTTCACAAAGGAGGAATCACAGGCCTGATAGACAGTATCTGTAATTTTGGAATAGGTATGGTTCATCGCTTTTGAGTAAGCAGTATGGTTGTCAGTTTTGGAAAATGCCTGAGGTATATCTTTAGGATATTCCTGTGGCTGATTCTGACACCATTGCTGCTGTTTCTGCTGACAGCACTGCTGTTATGTCTGCCGTCTGTCCAGAACAAGGCTGTTGACTGGACGGCAGCTTATTTGTCTGATAAGACTGGCTTTGATATAAGTGTCGGCCATTTTGGAATTATACTTCCGTTGAATATATCGCTCGATGATGTGCTGGCATTGGATTCCAAGGCGGACACGATATTATCAGTTGATAATGTGATATTGAGCATCAATTTCAACTCACTGCGTGATAAGGTGATAGATATTGACGCGTTTGCTATGGACGGCGTCGTTCTCAATACCGCCGGCCTGATTGACGGAGTATGTGTCTATGGCTCGTTCGGCAGTTTCTATATTGAGGCTGATTCCGCTCTCACTTTCCGTGAAGGACTGAATACTGTGATTGATGAGGCACGGTTGGAAAATGCAGATATCAATATAGTGCTGTCCGATGTAGAGATTCCCGAGGATGATAGCGTGTCGGCTCCACTGGACTGGATAATAGGCTTCCGTGATGTATCGCTCGACAATGTAGGGGTTTCTATAATGCCATTGGATATTGACGCGCACGTGAGCCGGCTGGACGTTGGTGGAAAAATAGATTTGGGAAAGAGTCTTTATCTGATAGATGGGCTCAGACTTTCAGATGGGGATATAGCCGTCAGTGATTTGGACTTTGTCATATCGGAGTTGGATGTGAAGACTGTTATTGATTCATCTGTGATAGATGTGCTCGATGTCCATATTGATGCTGTTGAGCCTTTTATGCAGTCTGCGGTTGTAGCCGACGCCGTTGCGTCAATGAATCTGGACAGTATGCTGCTAAGGTTTGATGTCGATGTCGCCGCTTTGGAAGCCAGTTTGAAGGCATCCGGCTGGTATGATATTGACCGAAGCTCGTATATGGCTGATGCCGATATCCGTAATCTGTTTCTTGGCAAGTCGTTTGGCCTGGGTGACGAATGCATGATTGACGGACATATAAAGGCTTCGGGTCAAGGCTTTGATTTTATGTCGGATAAGACAAGAGCCACATTGTCCGCCAAGATAGACAATTGCTGCTATGGTCCTGTCAATCTTAAAAAGACTGATGTTTCTGCCACTTTGGCCTCGTCCGTGGTAAATGGCGGGGTGTCATTGACCGCCCAATACAACGATACCTCGTTCAACGCATCGGCCAATGGTGATATCTCATTCAAACTGACACATTTCAATTCGACACGGCCGTATTTTGATGTCTCTGCCAGCCTGAAAGACGTATCGCTGGCCGATAAATCAGATACATTATTGAATACAGACATCTTGTCGCTCTATGCAATGAGCGGTCAGGACACAACCAGTCTGCGTGTCGGACTGCCGGGTATCGGAATCAATTCCGGTGCCTCCTGTCACATAATGCCTCTGACATCACAGATTCAGAAACTTGCTGATGCCGTGATGACCCAGATTGATGCTCGTTCAATAAAGCCCGACAGGCTCAAACCATATTTCCCGGATTTGTCATTGAATGTTTCAATAGACAGTATCAATCCTTTTGCCGGGATATATCAGGATATGGGATTAGGGTTTGAATCCGTGAATCTTGATGTGCAGACCTCTTCCAATAGCGGCCTTTCCGTAAAATCCGGGATTTCAAGGCTCACATACGATACTCTTGCCGTTAAACGCTTGGCTTTGAGTATATCGCAGGAAGACACCGTTACGAATTTCAATATATCGGCAGAATGTGACAGACAATATTATATCCCTGATTTTATCGCATCGGTCAATGCTGCTGTCGGACCGCATAAGTCAACGGCTCAGGTATCATTGGCATCTGATATAATAAAAGGTACCATTCCTGTTGATGATGTATCCGGAAGCGTCTTGCTGGATGCCATCCTGAACTTGCGCGACAGCCTCCTTGATGCTGCCGGTACCCTCAGTATCAATGATCTTGTTTATCAGGATATATTGTTCGGAGATCGTGACATAGAGCTGGAACTGCATCCTTCGGAAGGTGGTGATTATCACGCTTCGGCCATTGTCAGGGATTTCCCTCTGGATATTGTTGAAGGGGCTTTGGCTGTTGACGGAATGACGGTTGGCGGCACGATTGATTGTAAGGTCGCTGCCGATGGCAATATTGACAGCATTGCTCTGAGCGCAGAGGTCCTGCCAGAAAACGCACGTGTCATATTGCCTGCTTATGGTGTGGATATGACTTTGGGAAATGTCCCGATACGTTATCTGGGCAATAAGGTGATTCTGGACAGTGTCCCTGTATATAGTCTGGACAGCACATTTGTGGTTGCTGACGGCACGGTAGATGTAAATGAGTCGGCTTTTGACATAACAGTCCGTAGTGAGCGTTTCAAACCATTGGCTCTTGCAGGTAATGACAGTATTCCTGTGACAGGTAATTTTGAGGCGAGCCTTGATATCCATGCAGCCGGTCAATTCGATAATCCTGAGATTCACGGACGTGTGGGCGTGTTGCCCGCTACTGAATTGACTCTTTCACTTGATGAAGGGAATAATGTCAGACTTAAAGCCTCAGGCAGTCTGGACATAGATATGATGCCCGGTGGAGAGCCTGCGGTTAAAGGACGATTGTCTGTAATTGATGGTGAGGTGCGGTATTCATTCCAATATTACCCGCTTTTACCTTTCACAATATCGGACGAGAGTTATGTGGAGTTTGACGGCAATGTAACTGAGCCTTACATAAATATCATAGCTACGCAGCCTGCAAAGGCCAATGTGAAGAGCGAGGGCAAGAATACGCGTCAGGTCCATTTTATCGTAGGACTGAAAATCAGCGGTACTCCTGATAATCTCGGGCTGGATTTCATACTGAAGGCTTTGAATGACAATGTAATCAAGGACGAGATAGCGACTTTCTCGCAGGAAGAGATTAATACTATAGCAGCCGCCCTTCTGGTAACAGGAATGTATATATCTGACAGGAATGAGGCTGCATATACTTCCGGTTACGCATTGAGTAGTATCCTTCAGTCAAGAATCAACGCTTTTTCGGCAAATAGGCACAAGGATGGGGCATTCAATGTCGATGTCGGCATTGGCGAAGCGACACACGCCGGTATGACAGGAACGGATTATTCAATGAAACTGTCTAAAAGTTTCTTTGATGACAGACTTCAGTTTGTAGTAGGTGGTCGCGTATCGGATAACAAGACGATGAACAAATCCACGACATTGTCATCGTTCATTGATGATTTGTCCTTGACGTGGCAGGCCAGACAGGGTGGTAATACATATCTGAAATTATTCCATAAGAACAGTTATGACAATATTGTTGACGGCGAGCTTCAGAAGGACGGCGTTGGTGTCATTTATGAAAAGGAGTGGCGACAGTATGGCGATTATGGTGGCACGCTATCATCGTTGATTGAAGGTAATTTCTCGCATCGTAGCAATTCACAGATTGGCCCCGACCTCTCGTTGACTATTTCACGAAGTAACAGACTTGGTCTTGGTGAAATTTTGTCTGCTAATGTCTCAGGAGGGTATTACTGGAACTATAAGACCAATTCCGTTAACGGGCGGGGTAGTGTTGACTCATATCACATAGGAACCGATGTCTCATTATCAATCCCGCGTATTGTGGTTCCTTGGAAAGTGGCCGAAAACAGCCTTTCGTCCACATCAACCGTATTTGACATTGGTTTTATGCACGAAAACGTTGCGGGTGGCTATAAAATGTACAAACTGTCAGCCGATGTCAGCTATCAGTTCCGGACATCGAAATACACTACTCACATATTCTCGCCATTCTTTCTGTCGGTTGTCATGTCGAACAGTGACAATGCGGCGGAATCCATTTTTATGAAAGTGCTCAAAGATAAAAGCCTTGTCAGGAGCCTTGTCCGTGATGAGTACGTGCCGTCTATGCAATATCAGTTCATATACAACAATACATCCGATACCCACCGCTCCGTCACAACCCGGTTTGATGCTACAGTCAAAGAGTCGGGTAATCTGATTGGCGGACTACAGGCAATCTGCGGTTCTGATTTCAACCGGAAGTATAAAAAATTCGGCTTTGATCCATATTCGCAGTTCGTGAAGTTCAAGCTTGAACTGCGCAATGTGTTCCGACTGACAGAAAAGACCAATTTGGCTACCAGAATATATGCAGGTTCTACAATAAGCTATGGAAACAGTGAGTATGCTCCGTTGTCTGAGTCGTTCTATAGCGGTGGCCCTGTAAGCATACGTGCATTCGCTTCACGTTCCATCGGCCCGGGCAATTACCATTCTACTGACGATGATGATCCGTATTTCTTCCACGGGGGCGAGACAAGGCTTGAAATGAATGCCGAGTACCGTTTCCCGTTGGTTTGGAAATTCGAGGGCGCGTTGTTCGTAGATGCCGGTAACTCCTGGAATAACCGTTCTATACGCGATGACCTGTCGCTTGAGGAACAGATGTTATTCGATGAGGTTCTGAGACAGTGGAACATCTCGCCCGATTTTGATGGGAAACTGCGTTTTGAGAATCTTCTTCGTGAGACTGCACTTGGAACCGGCTTCGGTGTGCGTCTTGTGGTCCAGCCCCTGGTTGTACGCTTTGATCTTGGTGTGGCGCTGCATGCTCCATATACCACAGAACATAATGGATTCTATAATATCGGCAATATGTGGAAGAATGGTTTGAGACTGAATTTTGCCATAGGTTATCCATTCTAAACTTATTTTGCCTATCTTGCAGATGAATCTGTATATCGTCTATGGAAAGTATAAAAGACTTGTATAAAATCGGAATGGGACCGTCCAGCAGCCATACAATAGGCCCGCACAAGGCGGCTGCGATGTTTGCCGAGAGAACTCCTTCCGCAGCATCTTACAGAGTGACATTATACGGTAGTCTGGCTGCTACAGGCAAAGGTCATATGACCGATCTGGCTATAGAGCGTGCCGTGGCTCCCAAATCAGTCGAGATATTGTGGCGTGCCGACATTGTGCCGGAGTACCATACAAACGGGATGTTGTTCGAGGCCCTTGATGCTGATGGCGTTGTGGCTGACAGTTGGACGGTATATAGCATCGGAGGCGGATATCTGTCCGAAGGACCTGGAAAACTTCTGCTTCAAGAAGCACGGGACGTATATGGCAGAAATAAAATGTCTGAAATCCTGGATTTTATCGAGAAAGAGGGACTCTCGTTCTGGGAGTATGTCCAATATCACGAAGGAAACGATATCTGGGATTTTCTTGCAAATGTGTGGAACGTCATGCGGAAAAGTATTGAGGACGGACTTGCCGCCGAGGGCAAACTGCCTGGTCCGCTCAGACTGCAGAGCAAAGCCAAGCAGTTCTATACCCGTGGGCGTGAATTGAGAGAGATTCTCCGTACCAAAGCCTTCGTGTTCGCGTACGCTCTTGCCGTGTCCGAACAGAATGCCCGTGGCGGGTTTGTTGTTACCGCACCGACCTGTGGCTCTTGTGGTGTGATACCAAGTGTGCTGTATTTTATGCAGACAGAATACAATTTCTCCGATTCGGATATTCATAAGGCATTGGCTACGGCTGGTCTATTCGGTAATCTCATCCGCACGAATGCATCTATTTCCGGTGCGGAGGTCGGATGCCAGGGCGAGATTGGAAGCGCCTGCTCAATGGCCGCTGCGGCTGCGACACAATTGCTGGGCGGTACTCCACAGCAGATTGAGTATGCCGCCGAAATGGCGATGGAACACAATCTTGGTCTTACCTGTGACCCAATCGGCGGATTTGTTCTTATTCCCTGTATAGAACGTAATCCTATTGCAGCATTACGGGCAGTCGATGTGAGCGCATACGCTTTATTCGGCGATGGCCGTCATCTGATATCTTTTGACAAAGTGATTGATACAATGAAACGTACTGGAAAGGATATTCCCAGCTTGTATAAGGAGACTGCTGGCGGAGGATTGGCCACCATAGATTTCGAGAAGTCCAGACTGAATTAGAGACTGGTACTGTTTCAACTGCGGCTTTCCCAGAATGATACATAGCTGGCAGCCACACTTGCAGGGTCGTGATGCCTGTGTACATACGAAATGCCGTCGCTTTTCCTTTTCAATAACGACTGTGGACTCTCTTCTATCAGAGATTTGAAGACTGTCCTGATTCCATCTGTGCCGCAAGGCAGGTTTATTACAGGGTGCAGCTCTGTCTCGTTGATTATTCCGTAAGGCTCTGGTTCGCCTCCGCCTGCTACGGCTATACCTTGCGACATAGCCAGCAATGAGTTCATATTGGGAGTGTGCGAATACAGCTGGTCAACCAGTATGTCCGCCGACCTCATAATCCTGCGGTATTCATCGAAAGGGACATTCTCAACTGTTATCACACGGCATTTGCCGTTATGCTCTCTTTCCAGATCGCGCAATATCGAAAGCAGAATGTCTGTACCTTTGAATTGCGAGCGGGTGCGTTGTATGCCGATGAAAAAACGAATCTGACCGTCGGGGGCTTCACGGAATCTTTCCGCCGGAGATTCGGGCATCTGTACCGGAAATGGAATGTATGTTGTCTTTCCGGAAAATATGTCTTTATAGCTTTCGTAATATTCCCATAACCCCGCTATGATGCCGTCGCAGTCGTCAGCAATCATCCTGTTGAGCGGGGCTTTGGCTCCGTCTATCCAGTCACGGACAGATGCCCTGTTATCCTCAATGTCGCGGAATTTGCCGTCAACTGTCAGTTCTGAGTATTTGAACTTGTTCTCAAGGCAGGCTTTTGCATAATAATGATCCATTCCGTATGCGTCAAGAAATACTTTCCCGTTGTGCCTGCGCAAATAACGGTAGAACGGAGCAATGTGTTCTGCTCTCAGCTCAAGGAACATAGGGTTTATCAGCTGTACAATATCGTAGCCTTTGAACGATGGAAAAGCTCTAAGCAGCTTGCAGACATATCGTATGGCATCTGCTTTGCCCGATGTTTGTCGTGCAAGTCTTACATCGCAGGGATAGTTCTTCCAGAAATCGCCGTTGCTTGCCACTGTCACATCGTGTCCTATCTGACGTAATCCCTGTGCCAGCGACCAGTGTGTGTTGCTGTATTCACCCAAGAGTAGAATTCTCATAACGTTTCTCATTTATATGCAGTAACCACATACCGGCTTTATTCCTTGACAACAGCGCGAACAATGTCTGCTTTTTGTTGTCGCGCAAAGGTAATAATGGCCACAGCCCTAAGGCACGAAGTCTTTCAGTTTGGATTGGCATATTCACCTTCCAGTCGGGACGACGCAGTGTAAGGCGTATCAGATCGGTGGCCAAACTACTTATCTTGCGGCCTATGCAAGTACTGTTCCCGGTTGGCAGGGAGCAAGCGAACTGATGCAGGTTCTTTATGGCATCGAATGCCCCGTTGGCCCGATTGTCGTATTGTGCGAGAGATGTGGTTGACCCATCTCTGGTACAATATGCATAGGCAATGGCATCCGATATTATATATTTCCGGCTGTAGAACAGCAACTTTGTCACGAATTCTTCATCCTCGGCATATGTCCTTGCCGGAAACCGCAGATTAACTGCTGTGAGCAGACTGCGGCTTATCAGAAACTGCCAGCAACAACCGAAAGGGATATGTCTCGACATATATCCGCAGCCTGTCGATGGCTTGCTGAAACTGATGCTTTCATGTCTCTTCGCGATAAAAACTCCGCCGTCGCTTGTCTTGGCGAATTTGAAACTGAGAAGGTCGGCTCCGCTGCTTTTCATATAATCCACACACTTGCCCAACATTCCGGGGTAATAATAATCATCGGCATCAAGAAAAGCCACTATGTCACCGGATGCGGCGTCAAGTCCGGTGTTTCTTGCCGTTCCCTGGTCTGTATGCCGGTTCTCTATCAGCCTGATGTTGTCATTTCCTGCCAGCCCGGCAATATCGCGTGGCGGAATGGGGGAACCGTCATCTACAATAATTATCTCATATTCCGAGGGCTTTCCGAATTGTCCGACAGCTGATTTGACCGCGCGCTCAAGCAGGTCGTTGACATACGCGCTGCCGTCCGGATTGTAATATGGTATTATTATACTTGTCATATTACGTATCCTTTAAACAAACGTATGGCTCCGGCTGAACCGGCAATTCTTGCTGTCAGGTATTTGAGTGTTCCCTTGAATCCGCATTCTGAATGCAGGACATCTTTCAGGGATGGGATAAAGGACGCCAGCTGTATGCCGGCATCTTCTATGTATCGTGTTTCGGAATTACTGCAACGGCTCAGAATAATCAGTGTGTTCAGACACTCCAGCCAAATACGGGCTGTGGAAATACTGGGCTGCATATTTGAGGCCATCTCCAGTATTTCCAGATTATGTCTGAACAATGGCTCCTGATTCCGGAATGAATAGTGCCTTGTTATACCGGTTGGATTATCATGATATAAATATAGCCCTTTGGCGGAATAACGGATCACCTTGCAGCGCCTCAGAACAGAAACGATTACCGCCATATCCTCGAAAGTCTCTCCCTCGGGAAATCTTATATCTTCGAACAAGTCTCTCCTGTATATCTTGTTCCACGCGTATGAGTGAGTGTATCCTCCGGAAGAGATCCAGTCAGACAGAATGTTCCCATCACATACCGTGCGCTCAGTAAAAGACAGATTGTATTGCCTTTGCGATCCGTGGTGCACTGAGACCGGATACTCAATCAAATCGGTTTCCTTGTGGATTGTCATATACTGGCAGTTGGTTGCCAGTGCGTCTTGCGATATCTCATCATCGCTGTCGATGAATGTCAGATAATCACCATTCGCGGCATCAATGCCTGCATTGCGTGCTGCACTTAACCCTCTGTTCTGCTGATGAATGACTCTTACACGATGATCATTCGCTGCAATGTCATCGCATATTCCTGATCCGCCGTCGGTCGAGCCGTCATCGACAAGAATCAGCTCATAATCCTGGCAACTACAGGATGTGATGCTCCTGACGCATCGTTCCAGAGTGCTAGCGCTTTGATAGACAGGTACAATTACCGACAGCATCGACTTATTGTTTTCAAATCGTAAAAATACCTTTTTTTCATTATTAGTTGTAACTTTGAGCTTGAAAGATGACTCCGTCCTGTGAAAAGTGACAATTCGATTGACAAGGCCATTCCCGCAGGATCGGGAATATATGACCGTATAATAAAGTACACCGGAGTTTTCGGCGGCGTCCAGGGTCTTATGACATTGGTCACAATGGTTCGCACAAAAATTGTGGCCAGACTGTTGGGGACTGTCGGATTCGGCATCAGTGAGCTTTTCAACCGCACACTCAATACCGTAAAGAGTACGACAGATCTTGGGATACCGTTCAGTGCCGTCAGGACTGTGTCTGCCAATTTCGACAGCGAATGTGATGACGGACTTTACGAATCCGTCCTTGTGACACGAACCTGGTCATTGCTCACAGCTGTTTGTGGAACTCTGTTGTGCGCTTTGCTCTCGCCTTTGTTAGGCGGTCACGTTGCTGATAACGAGGTCAATTATACCGTCTCATTCCTGCTTCTGTCACCTGCAGTCGCTTTCTCGGCCATCACAGGCGGAGAAATGGCAATCCTGAAAGGCATAAGGAAACTGCGTGAGATAGCTGTCAGCCAGATGATAACCGTAGTCCTGGCTCTGTTTATCTCGATTCCGGTGTTTTATTTTCTCCGGCTTCGCGGACTGGTACTGAGTATAGTGCTTGTGTCTTTTGTCACAATGCTTGTAACCTGCTGGTATTCATTCCGTGCGATACCTTATAAGATCGGGCTTTCGCGCAGGAATGTCCTGCGCAGTGGATTTGAGATGGTGAGAGTCGGTATTTATTTTACTCTTGCGTCGTTCTTCGGATCCGGAGCCTTTGCCATAGTAGCAAACTATCTGCTCAGATATGGTGGTCCTGAAGTAACCGGTGCATACAGCGCCGGTTACGCCCTGATGAATTATCTGGGTAGTTTTGTCCTGGCGTCAATGGAATCTGATTATTTTCCCAGACTGTCTTCGTCTGTCCGGAGCAGGAATGTGACATACCTGCAGGCCAACAGGCAGATTGAGATATCAATATTGATTATGTCACCTATGATTGCTGCATTCATAGTCTTTCTTGAACCAGTTGTAAGACTGTTGCTCACGGCTAAGTTCTGCACAGCCATACCGATGGCCCGGATTGCCGTATTGAGCCTTTTCTTCAAAGCCGTGACACAACCATTGGCATTTGTATCACTGGCTAAGGGTGACTCAAAGACATATCTCTTGCAGGAGGTTTTGTCTGACTTCTTTTTTGTTGGCTCTGTGGCGTTTTGCTTCCATTTGGGTGGTTTGACGATGACAGGCTGTGCCATTGCTGCGACCGGAGCTTTCGATTTGATTGTGGTAGGCGCTATTGTCAAAAAAAGATATGGTTTGAGACTTTCATACAAAGCTATGTCTCTTATAGTTGTGCTGGCGGTCCCTGTTGCGTTGGTATTCATATCCGTAACATTTCTGTCCGGTTGGGTGAAGTGGATTTCCGGAGTTCTGCTGTTTGCCTTATCCCTGGGAGTCTCTTATTTTGAGCTGCAGCGCCGCACCACTTTTATTGATATCCTGAAATCAAAGATTAACCATCGTCTGGGATTATGAGCAGAGTGACTGTCCTTACGGCCGTTTTTAACGGAGAACGCTACATACGTCAGGCTGTTGATTCCGTGTTGGGCCAGACGCTCAGCGACATACAGCTGGTATGCATTGATGACGCATCGACAGATTCTACACCTTCGATTTTGAGTGACTATGCCACATGCGACAAACGGGTGACGGTTATTACCCACAATGTCAATACCGGTCAGGCCGTGGCGCGTAACGATGGCCTGAAAGTGGCGGATGGTGATTATGTGACAATGGTCGATGCCGATGACTGGCTTTCGGCTGATGCTTTGGAACTGGCTGTGTCCGTGCTTGATTCAGATGACAGCATAGGTGCGGTACTTCTTGATCTGCGTTATGTCAGAGACGGCGTTGAGATCCCATATAATATGCGTACGGTAAAAAATGAATGGAGTGGGGAGGAAGCTTTCGCTTTAAGTCTGGACTGGTCCATTCACGGACTCTATGTTGCCCGTGCCGGCTTGTACAGAAAATATCCGTTCGATGATACTTGCCGCTTGTACAGCGATGACAACACCACCCGCCTGCATTACCTTCATTCCGAAAAGGTAGGCAGCTGCTGCGGCGTGTATTTTTACCGTCAGCACGATGAAAGTATGACTTGCTCCGAAGGGTTGCATCGCTACGACCTTCTGGAGGCTAATACTTCCATGGCCCGTCTGCTTCGTGATGAGAACGTGTCACGGCATTCTATAGCATTGTTCGAGAGAGAACGATGGATTAATTTGACGGGTATCTGCATCTATTGGATAGAGCATGAGCGGAAAAACGGGACCGATGATCTTAATACACTGTTGAAAGACCGGCTGCGATCTGCATATAATGATATTGACTGCTCTTTGCTGCCATGGTCGCTGAGACTGAAACTGGGCTATTGTCCCTGCCTGAATTTCGACTGGTATCTGAAAAACGTCGCCGTATATCGTTTTTTCCGTAAAATGATTGGCAGATAGAAGTGGAACAGACTATTTTGAAAGAATTTATATATAACTTTGTAATATAAAACGACTGTTAATAATAGAAAAGATGGATAATATGGAAGATTTAATCGGACAGGTTACAGCAAAAGCTGAAAAATGGTTGGGATCGTCTTTTGATGAGCAGACGCGCGCCGAAGTCAGGACATTACTGGATAAAGAGGACAAATCCGATTTGATAGATGCTTTCTATCAGGATCTGGAGTTTGGCACAGGCGGTCTGCGTGGCATTATGGGTGCAGGTACCAACAGGATGAATATCTATACCGTCGGTATGGCCACACAGGGGCTTGCCGATTATCTTAATGTCAATTTCAAGGACAGGAAGCAGATATCTGTTGTCGTCGGTCACGATTGCCGCAACAACGGAAGGCTCTTTGCCGAGACTGTAGCCAATATATTCAGCGCAAACGGAATCAAAGTATATCTGTTTGATGATCTTCGACCTACTCCCGAGGTGTCTTTTGCTATCCGCTATCTTGGCTGCCAGAGCGGAGTGAATGTTACTGCAAGCCACAACCCGAGAGAGTACAACGGCTACAAGGCATACTGGGAGGATGGCGCACAGGTGCTTGCTCCGCACGATACCGCCATTATTGAACAGGTGTCCAAAGTCAGAGTTGAGGATATTCGTTTCAAAGGCAATCCGGACTTGATTGAGATTGTTGGCGAGACTGTCGATAAGGCTTATTTGGATGCGGTTCAGACGGTATGTATAGATCCGGAACTGGTGAAACGCAACAGTAATCTCGGCATCGTATATACTCCGCTGCACGGGTGTGGCCGCGTAATAATTCCACGCTCACTTGCGCAATGGGGCTTCAACAATGTCAATTGTGTACCCGAACAGATGATACCGGACGGGAATTTTCCGACAGTAGTATCTCCGAACCCGGAATATCCCGAGGCGCTTACAATGTCTCTTGATCTTGCAAAGAAACTCAATTCCGATATCGTAATGGCTTCTGATCCTGATGCCGACCGCCTTGGTGTCGCCTGTCGCAATTCCGCCGGTGAGTGGGTGCTGTTGAACGGCAATCAGACTTGTATGATATTCTTGTACTACATCATATCACAGTACTCCAAACTAGGCAAAATGACAGGTCGTGAGTTTGTCGTAAAGACAATTGTCACTACCGAGGTTATCAGCAAAATAGCCGAGCGTAACAACCTTGAGATGTTTGACTGCTACACCGGCTTCAAATGGATTGCAAAGGTCATAGCCGATGAGTCAGCCAAAGGTAAGAAGTATATTGGCGGCGGCGAGGAGAGCTTTGGCTTCCTGGCCGAGGATTTTGTACGTGACAAGGATGCCGTATCGGCCTGCTGCCTTATGGCTGAAATTGCTGCATGGGCAAAGGAAAATGGCAAGACCCTGTTTGATGTGCTGCTTGACGCGTACATTGAATACGGCTTTTCGCAGGAGTGCGCTGTGAGCGTTGTGAAACCAGGCAAGAGCGGTGCAGACGAGATACGTCAGATGATGGAGCAGTTCCGCGCAAATCCTCCAAAAGAGCTGGCAGGTCTGCCTGTTGTATCGGTCAGGGATTTCAAGACTATGATCCAGACAGATGATGCCGGAATAGAGACAGTCTTGGATATGCCTGAGCCATCAAACGTGCTTCAGTATTTCTCGTCCGAAGGAGACAAGGTGTCAGTGCGTCCTTCCGGTACGGAGCCTAAAATTAAATTCTATATTGAGGCGAAGGGCGTGCTTGAGTCTCCCGCTGGCTACGATAATGCAAAATCTGTAGCTCAGGCCAAGATTGAGAATATTAGAAAGAGCTTGGGAATCTGATTGTGACAAGACGGTTTCTGCAAATATTGTGCCTTGCCGTGCTTCTCATAACGGCAGGCTGCTCCGGACGACTGCGTACAGTGTCGCTCGAGATGGCTGCGACATCGGACATACACGGTTATTTTTTCCCGTACGACTTTGTCTCCGATTCAGGTACTGACAGCGTACCCGGCAGTCTGGCGCGTGTCAGAACCTGGCTGTCAGAAGAAAGATCACGATTATCAGACCGTCTGCTGTTGTTTGATATCGGCGACCTGCTGCAAGGTACCCCTGTTACGTATTTCGACAAGATAACTAATTTTGGCTTTACGTCATACCCGGCCGGGTATATGAATGAACTGGGCTACAATGCTGCTACGATTGGTAATCACGATCTTGAGGCTGGATTGACGGAACTTGAAAAAGAGCTGAGAACATGCGGCTATCCTCTGTTGTGTGCCAATCTTTTCTATTCTGGTACAGACAGGACTTTCCTTAAGCCTTATGCCATTTTGAATACCGGAGGCTTGAAAATAGCTGTGGTCGGTATGACAACCCCATATGCTTCGTTCAAGATACCGCCTTCGTGTATCGATGCCTATTCATTTCGTGGAATAGCAGAGACAGCGAGTGAGCTTATACCATATATTCAACAGAACGAACACCCGCATCTTATAGTAGGATTGTTCCACAGTGGTCTGGAGGGCGGTATGACTGATGGCAGGTATCTTGAGAATGAGACTATGAGCGTGGCCACAAGCGTGCCGGGCTTCGATGTGATATTCTACGGTCACGACCATATTGCAGCGTGTCGGAAAGTCGCGTGCGTTGATGGTGACAGTGTCCTGCTTGTTAATCCGGGAGCGTATGCCGGGAATGTCGCTCTGGTCAATCTTCAGGTTACTATGCGTAGTGACAGCATTGTCAGCTGTGATATCAAGGGCTCATTGCTGAGTATGGATGGTGTCGAGCCTGACAAATCATTTCTGAAAGCTCATGATAAGGATATCAGGGCAATACGTACATTCCAGGATTCGGTGATAGGTGCCGTGGATGCCGATATCAACTGTATGGATGCCGCATTCGGTCCCTCTGCTGCCACAGGCATACTGAGCGATTTGATGATGGGCTCGGGAAGTGCAGAGATAACAATATCGTCAACATACGACAAAAATCTGCTGATACCTGCCGGAAAAGTTACAATGCGCGATATGTACAGGTTCTACCCTTACGAGAACAATGTCACTTATATGAACTTGAAAGGCAGCGAGATAGTCAGCGTCATTGAATATTTCAGCGGATTATGGGTAAATACCATACGTCAGGATACTGACACTTTGCTGAAGGTTGTCAGGACTGATAACGGTTATGACCTTGAGAACCGTCTGTTCGATTTCATGACTGCCGGAGGCATCGACTACACAATCGATGTGACAAAGCCTGTCGGTTCAAGAGTAACAGTCTTGTCCAAGTCTGATGGAACACCATTTTCTGAGGATGAATATTATAGAACTGGAATAAGCTCATTTTTGGCTTGTGGCGGGTACGCGCCGTTCAATGAGGCTGTCGGACTGTCCGGCTATGAGTTGCGTGAGCGGGAGCTTTTCTCTACATCGGCTGATTACCGTTACAGCTTGATAACCAAACTGGCGCTTGAGGCTGAGACTGGTGACAGCCTGCATGTGGCAAAGCCTGGAAATTGGAAATTCATTCCGGAGGATCTGGTTCAGAAGGCTTTCATGCGTGACAGAAAACTGCTTGAAGGGATTCCGGAACGTTAATTGTTGCAGATTTGCTGACTGATGTTATTTTTTTGGTATCTTTGTAGGTGTATAAAGTTATAAAATAAACTGATATGAGACGTTTAGCGTATTTTTTACTGGCTGCAGCCTCAGTTATGACTGTGGCTTCGTGTAAGTCAACCTCAAATGCATACAAACAGGCTTACGAGAAGGCCGTTGAGCAGGATGTGGCTAACCAGACAACATTAAACGAGGTTCCTGCTGAGGTTGTGACAAATACAGTTGCTGCAACAGATGTAGCCTCTGTTCCTGTACGTGAGGAGAAAGTCACTGTGGTTTCCGGTGATGCTGCTATCAGAACGTATGCTGTGGTATGTGGAAGCTTTTCTCTTAAGACCAATGCTGAAGCATTGAAAGACCGTATGATAAACGATGGCTATCCTGCAATTGTCGTGTTGAATGAGGCAGGGAAAACCTTCCGGGTGGTGTTTAACAGCTTTGACACAAAAGAAGAGGCTGTTGCCGCCAGACGTGACTTTATGAAAAGATACCCTGACAACAGGGATTTCCAGGCTGCGTGGATTCTGTACAAGAAATAAAACACTGAATAGTACTTACAGTGTCCCATCTCTTGAACTTCAAGTGCTGGGACATTTGTCGTGTTTATAAGGATTGACTATGGGACGACTGATGGCCATTGATTACGGTACTAAACGTACGGGGATAGCTGTGACCGATATCCTCCGTATAGTACCGGGAGGACTGACCACAGTGCCGACGCACGAATTGGAACATTTCCTTGAGGAATACTTCAAGAAAGAACCTGTCGATGTGATAGTTGTCGGTCTTCCAAAGAATATGGACGGAAGCGATTCCGCAAGTATGCGTTTTGTCAGACCGTTCACCGAGCGTATAACCGCCAGGTATCCCGACAAGAAAGTCGTTATGTATGATGAGCGTTTTACATCAGTTCTTGCCCATAAGACCATACTGGACTCAGGTATCCATAAGATGGCACGACGCAACAAAGCTCTTGTCGATGAGATAAGCGCTACTATAATTTTACAATCGTATATGGATTCAAACAAGATATGATACTACCTATTTATATTCACGGAATGTCGGTACTCCGTAAGCCGGCAACAGAGATTGATAAGGATTATCAGGGGCTTGACCAGCTGATAAAGGATATGTACGAGACGCTGCGAAATTCAGAGGGAGTAGGGCTTGCCGCCCCGCAGGTCGGCTTGTCCATACGTCTGGTTGTTGTTGATCTGGATGTATTGTCCGATGAGCAACCTGAGTATAAGGGATACTTCAAAACTTACATAAATCCGTACATAGAGGAGTATGACGGTGAGAAATCCACGTACGAGGAAGGCTGCCTGAGCTTCCCCGGCATACACGAGAAGATTGTCCGCCCGGAGAAAGTACGTCTGACGTGGTATGATGAGAACTTTGAGTTTCACGATGAATGGTTTGAGGGCTTCCCTGCAAGAGTTGTCCAGCACGAGGTGGATCACCTGGATGGCAAATGCTTTATTGACAGGATGTCACCTTTGCGCCGTCAGATGAATAAAAGCCGCCTGAACTCGCTGGCTTCAGGAAAGGTTAGCTGTGATTATAAATATAAGTCAGCTCATTAGTGATCAGGTGGAAACTATGCGCCGTATCCGTCAAGTTCTTCTGATGTGTCTATGCCTCCTTATGGCATCAGTCGCGTCACGGGCTCAGATCAATACGGACCGTATGATGATGGTAGGCCGCAATGCCCTGTATTTCGAGGACTATGTGCTGTCTATTCAGTATTTCAATCAGGTTATAAACGCCAAGCCATACTTGAGCGATCCGTATTTCTACAGAGCCGTGGCAAAACTCTCTCTCGAGGATTTTCCCGGTGCGGAGAACGACTGCGGTCGCGCCATTTCAATCAATCCGTATGTGGTGAACAGCTATCAGGTGCGAGGTCTCGCGCGGGTGTATCAGCAGAAGTATAAGCTGGCGATTGAAGATTATCTTACAGCTCTTAGATGGGATCCCGAGAGTGCGTCAGTACGTCATAATCTTATCTTGTGCTATATGCAGGAGAATATGACGGACGAGGCCATGCTTCAAATAGATACACTCCTCGCGCAGAATCCGCGATACACAGCCGGTATGTCAATGCGCTCCCATATCCTGTTTGAGAGAAACGATACCGCAGGTGCCCTTGCACTGCTTGACAGCGCTATTATCATAGATAAATATGAGCCTGGCCTGTTTCGTGACAGGGCTGTGATATATGCCTCGGCTGGCAATTATGACAAGGCTGAGGAAGATATTGATATGGCTCTCAACTATTCTCCCGATGATGCCGGCTTCCACATAGACCGTGCTCTAGTCAGGTTTTACAAGAATAATCTGCGCGGGGCAATGGAGGATTACGATATTGCTCTCGATATTGATCCGTCTAATATTAACGGACATTACAACCGGGGTGTGCTCCGGGCGCAGGTTGGAGATGATAACCGTGCAATTACCGATTTCGATATTGTAATAGAGGCGCAGCCTGACAATATGATGGCTGTCTTCAATCGTGGACTGCTTCGTGACCAGACTGGTGATATTTCAGGTGCCGTGCAGGATTACACGGCTGTGCTGGCAGAGTATCCCGAGTTTATATACGGGTATGAACTTCGTGCGGCTGCACGCTACAAACTTGGGGACAGAAAAGGAGCCGAGCAGGATGAACTTGTCGTGATGCGCGACAGGACATCGCATTTTAGCGGTTCAAACCAGAATAAGGGAAAGAAAGATAAGGATTCTGATAATAAGGATAAAGCAGGCAAAGACAATTCCGACAAGACCCGAAAGGAGTCTGATAACGATGTCTGGAACTATAAGAAAATAGTTGTCGCAGACAAGGATGCTGTTGAGTTCTCGAGCGAGTACAGAGGCAAAGTCCAGAATCGTAATGTTGATGTGCGGCTGCTGGCTTCGTATATTTTCACCTGGTCCGGTCTTGACAGAGTCAGTGAAATTGACAGAGAAGTGAAATTCAGTACCGAGATTGAGTCTCTCAACTCAAACGGTAAACTCCCATTCAGATTGTTGATAACCAATGCGGAACAGCCATTGTCGCAATCACAGATCAACGCTTTGTTCCGTGATGTCGATAACCAGACTGCTGTGATCAGTCAGGACCCTGACAATCCTGCGGGGTATTTTGCACGTGCTGTAGATTTCTTCCTGTTGCAGGACTTTGCCAACGCGCAGAACGATTTTACCCAGGCAATTCTGGCTGGTGGCGATTATCTGTGGGCTGCCTATTTCGGAAGGGCAATGGTAAGAATGCGTATGTCCGAGATTCAGATAGCCGATAATCAGCTCAATAACTCACAATCTGGGAAATCATCCGAATCCAAGAGCAGCTCCGGGTCGCAATACCAGCTTGTTTTCAATGATTTGAGCAAGACTATTGATCTTGCTCCCGGTTTTGCATACGCTTATTACAACCGCGCCAATCTTGAGGCATCGACTGGCGATTATCGTTCTGCGTTGGCTGATTACAATCAGGCCATCGCCATAAATGACCGCTTTGCCGAGGCTTATTACAACCGTGGCCTTGCACTGGTGTTCCTGAATCGTATCCGTGAGGGACTTGCCGATTTCGGCGTTGCCGGAGAGTTGGGAATATACCACGCATATAATGTGATGAAACGCTTCTCCAATTAATTGGTAAGAAATCCGTGAGGTTTCCAAGTTATTTTTTTGAAGATTACTAACTTTGCATTTCAAAATCATAAATAGAGAACAAGTACGACAATTATGATTAATATAACATTTCCAGATGGATCGGTACGCCAGTACAACGAGGGCGTGACCGGCTACGAGATTGCAGAGAGTATCAGTCAGCGTCTTGCACAGGATGTTCTGGCCTGTTCGGTAAATGACGTGATTGTCGAGTTGAACAGACCAATCAGCTCGGACGCATCGATCAAACTTTTCAAGTGGGATGACCCTGAGGGAAAGCACGCATACTGGCACACCAGCGCCCACCTTATGGCCGAGGCTCTTCAGGAAGTTTTCCCCGGTACCCAGTTCGGTATCGGACCGGCTATCGAGAACGGCTTCTATTACGATGTCATGCCTCCCGAAGGCGTGGTTATCAAGGAAGGCGATTTTCCTGCCATTGAAGCAAAGATGATGGAGCTTGTCCAGAAAAAAGAGAAACTTGTACGTCAGGAAATCTCCAAGGCGGATGCACTGAAATTCTTCGAGGCCCGTGGTCAGTTCTATAAGAACGAACTTATAGCTGATTTGGAAGATGGCAACATAACAACTTATACACAGGGTAATTATACCGACCTCTGCCGTGGTCCGCACCTTGTTGACACTTCGGCCATCAAGGCTGTCAAACTTACAGCAGTATCAGCCGCATACTGGCGTGGCGATGAGAAGCGTCCGCAGATGACACGTATATACGGTATATCTTTCCCGAAGAAGAAACTGCTCGATGAGTACCTTGTACTTCTTGAGGAGGCAAAGAAACGCGACCATCGTAAGATTGGAAAGGAGATGGAGCTCTTCATGTTCAGCGAGATGGTCGGCAAGGGACTTCCTATATGGCTGCCGAAGGGTACAGCGCTGCGCCTGCGTCTGCAGGATTTCCTGTCACGCATACAGAAACGCTATGGCTATCAGCAGGTAATCACTCCGCATATCGGTTCGAAGCAATTGTATGTTACATCCGGTCACTGGGATCATTACGGCAAGGACAGCTTCCAGCCGATCACCACTCCCGAGGAGGGTGAGGTATATCTGCTCAAGCCGATGAACTGTCCTCATCACTGTATGATTTACAGGTCACAGCCCCGCTCATACCGCGACCTGCCCCTCCGCATTGCTGAGTTCGGTACCGTATATCGCTATGAGCAGAGCGGCGAGCTTCACGGACTTACCCGCGTACGCAGCTTTACCCAGGACGATGCGCATATCTTCTGCCGCCCGGATCAGGTGAAGGACGAGTTCCTGCGTGTAATGGATATCATTGAGATTATTTTCAAGGCACTTGATTTTGAGAATTTCGAGGCTCAGATCTCTCTGCGTGACCCTGACGACCACGAGAAATATGTCGGCACCGACGAGGATTGGGAGAAAGCCGAGAAAGCCATAGTGGAAGCTTGTCAGGAGAAGAATCTGCCAGCCAAGGTCGAATACGGCGAGGCTGCTTTCTATGGCCCGAAGCTTGACTTCATGGTGAAAGACGCTCTCGGCCGCCGCTGGCAGCTAGGCACCATACAGGTGGATTATCAGCTTCCACAGCGCTTCGAACTGGAGTACATCGGCTCGGACAACCAGAAGTATCGTCCTGTTATGATACACCGTGCCCCATTCGGCTCGATGGAACGTTTTGTGGCCGTGCTTATCGAGCACACAGCCGGAAAGTTCCCGTTGTGGCTTATGCCAGATCAGGCTGCCATACTGCCTATTTCGGAGAAAGCCAACGATTACGCATATAAGGTAAAGGCTGAGCTTGAGAAATACGAGGTGCGTGCATTTGTCGATGACCGCAACGAGAAGATTGGCCGTAAGATTCGCGACAATGAGGTAAAGCACGTTCCGTATATGCTGGTAGTAGGAGAGCAGGAGGCTCAGAACGGCGAAGTTAACGTGCGTAAGCAGGGCGCTGAGAATCTAGGCAATATGAAAATTGCCGAATTCGGAGAAAAAATAGCCGAAGAAGTTAATAATATGATAAATAAATGGTAATTTTGCGAGCCAAAAAATTAGGCGGACAGACAATAACATTTTGTGAATGAAGAATGACAAATTGAGCGATCAGTATCTGATTAACGAGCAGATACGTGCCAGAGAGGTTCGTATTGTCGGTGATGACATCGAACCGAAGGTAGTTCCACTACGCGAGGCTTTACGAATCGCAGACGAGATGGAGCTGGATCTGGTAGAGATTTCACCAAATGCCGTTCCTCCCGTTTGCAAGGTGGTTGACTACTCAAAGTTTATCTATCAGCTTAAAAAGAAACAGAAAGAGGCAAAGGCCAAGCAGGTCCGTATTGATGTCAAGGAGATACGTTTCGGACCTCAGACCGATGACCACGACTACAACTTCAAACTGAAGCATGCCATGGGCTTCCTTCAGGATGGAGACAAAGTCAAGGCATACGTCTTTTTCAAGGGCCGTTCAATTCTTTTCAAGGAGCAGGGTGAAGAACTTCTGGCCCGCTTCGCAAAAGATTTGGAGGAGTATGGCAAGCAGGAGAAAGCGCCTGTTCTTGAGGGAAAGCGAATGACGATATTCATATCTCCTATCAAGAAGGGAGCGTCCCAGAAGAAGGATGATGATAATAAGGATTGATTCGCGGATATTCCGCATTTAATAACAATTTAAAGTTTCAACAAAATGCCGAAGACAAAGACTAATTCCGGTGCCAAAAAAAGATTCGCTCTTACCGGATCGGGTAAAATCAAGAGAAAGCATGCTTATCACAGTCACATTCTGACTAAGAAGAGCACCAAGCGTAAAAGAAACCTGGATCATTTTACAATACTTGATCCGGCTAACAATAAGCAGGTTAAAGAATTGCTTTGCTTGAGATAAACTTCGAAGAGATTAGTAACTTAGTAGAAACCGAACGTACAGCACAAAGACCTTACGAATAAGGCGCTGACATTCAAAAAAGAAAGAAACTATGCCGAGATCAGTAAATCACGTTGCTTCAAGAGCAAAGAGAAAGAACATTTTGAGCCTTACCAGAGGTTACTTCGGAGCCAGAAAGAATGTCTGGACCGTAGCAAAGAACACTTGGGAGAAAGGTCTGACCTACGCTTATCGCGATCGTAAGAACAAGAAAAGAGAGTTCCGCGCATTGTGGATCCAGCGTATCAACGCCGCTGCCCGTCTTTATGGAATGAACTACTCACAGCTTATGGGTGCTATCCACAAGGCTGGTATCGAAATTAACCGTAAAGTTCTGGCTGACTTAGCGATGAACAATCCTGAGGCATTCAAGGCCATCATTGAGAAGGTTAAATAAGCATTTAAACTGCGTTAAATATAGGAACGGACCACTTGTGGCCCGTTCTTTTTTGTATATTAGCATTCGAAACCGCAACGGGTTAGATCGGGAGACTCATCAATTAAAAAGAAGAAACCGGGCTAAGCTTCGTTCTCCAATGGCGGGCCACGCCTTGAAAGAGGTAACTTTATGTCGGTGGATTACAAAGGAGACGGGCGCTCAAACCTTAAATACTCGGAGTTCTCATCACATCACCGTTGCGGTTTTCTTTGAAAACCGCAACGGTGATGAAACCTTGTTTTAGTTTGCTTCGCAAACGGGCCTCACTCCGTTCGATTTGAACTTAATGATTCAGGGCTCTTTGGTATCGGGCTGCGTTGGCGTTGTGCTGCGACAGGGTCGTGGCAAAGTTATGATAGCCTGAGAAATCCTCCTTGGCACACATATACAGATAGTTGTGCCTGGAATAATTCAGCACTGCATTGATGGCGGTGGTGCTTGTGAAGCGGATTGGGGCAGGGGGTAGTCCTGTGTTCTTGTACGTGTTGTAGGGCGAATCAACCTCAAGATGTGCGAGCAATACACGTTTCGGACGCTCGCCTCCAAGGGCGAAGATAACGGTCGGGTCGGCCTGCAGAGGCATCCCACGGTGCAGCCTGTTCATATACAAGCCTGCCACTACCGGCATCTCGTCGGTTTTGGCGGTCTCTTCCTCTACTATCGAGGCTAAAGTTGTCACCTCGTGGGGAGTCAGTCCTATTTCGGCGGCTTTTGCTGAACGGTTGCTCCAGAACGCGTTGCGCTCTTTTGCCATACGCTTCATGAACGATTCGATCGAGACGTTCCAGTAAAGTTCGTAAGTGTTTGGAACGATGAGCTCAAATACACTCTCTGGTGTGCATCCTACGCTTGCCAGCGAGGCGGTGTCGGTCAGAAATGCCTGTATCGAGGCTGAGTCGACCATCAGCTGCGAGGCTATTGCTGCAGCCATCCTATCGGTTGTGCGGCAACTGTTTATCACCACATTCACAGGAGTCTGCGAACCGCTTTGCAGCATCTTCTGCAGGTCTAGCGGTCTCGCGCCTTTCTTTATCACGTAACTGCCGGTCTTGATGTTGTCATCGTATTTCCGCAGCTTGAGCAGCCAGCGCAGACCGGTCAGCGAGCCTTCCGGCTCGTGACTTTGAATGTCATCGACAATCTGGCGTGAGGTCTCTTCTGGTGTGATGTAAATTCTGAAGTCTTCGGTCGAGATCTGCGGAGCGGCTACCATAGTGCAGCATCTGAGCATTCCGCACATCGCTGCAATCAGAACGCAGCATATTATCAGTGATGAATAACGCTTAATAGGGCTCATGCAGTTTTTGTTTCTGCAAAATTAGTGAAAAGTAGCCAGCATAGCTCCCCAAACATCGCTATTCATGAAGTTAATAGCAGTAGTTCGCTAATTTTATAATATATTTGTAGGTGATAAATCAGTTTAATAAACAAAATGTGTAGGAAAAGATTTCTCGAAACTATTTTTGTGTCAGCGTTGCTGGCATCCTTTTTGGGCGTATCAGACAGCCGTGCCCAGATAATGGCCGACCCCGACAATATGCTATGGTACGATGCCCCTGCTACATCGTGGCTGCAGGCTCTGCCGCTCGGAAACTCGCGAATGGGAGCGATGGTGTACGGAGGTACGCGACGCGAGGAAATTCAGTTGAACAACGAGACATTCTGGAGCGGAGGTCCGCACAACAATAACAGTCCGCGCTCGCTGGCCCGTCTGGACGAAGTCCGCAAGCTGATATTTGACGGCAGGGAGAAAGAGGCTGAGGATATTATCAACAAGGACTTCATTGTAGGTCCTCACGGAATGAAATATCTTACACTGGGCAGTCTGTTCATTGATTTTGACGGAATAGGTGAGGTCGGTAACTACCGCCGTCAGCTTAATCTTGAGACTGCTGTCAATACAACCACCTATAGCTCAAACGGTGTCAACTACACCCGCAAGGCGTTCGCGTCTATTCCAGACAAGGTGATTGTTGAGAAAATTGTTGCCGACAAGGCCGGAGCGCTCAGTTTCAAGCTCTCGTACGACTGCGTGCTCGGCGCCGAGGTATCAACTGCTGATAATGTGATGACCGCTGTTATTAAAGGTGTGGATCACGAGGGTATAAAGGCTGCCCTGCGTGCCGAGTGCCGCATCGTTGTGCAGGCCGATGGCGATGTCGTATCATCCGACAGTACTATCTCTGTTACTGGTGCCACGACTGCAGTACTGTTCATATCGTCGGCCACCAACTTCGTGAACTTCAAGGACGTGAGCGGTGATATGCACAAGGCCAACGACGAGATTCTCGCTGAGGCGCTGAAGCTGAAGTACGACAAACTTTTGAAACGGCATCTGACTGCTTATTCCAAACAGTATGGCCAGGTTGCCCTGCATCTGTCTGATGGAAAGAACGCGACTCTTCCTACCGACAAGCGTCTTGATGCGAGCTATGGAAGCGATGATTACGGAATGGTGGCCCTGATGTTCAACTATGGCCGCTATCTGCTCATCTGCTCGTCGCAGCCGGGCGGACAGGCAGCCAATCTGCAAGGCGTCTGGAACAATCAGGCCGATGCTCCCTGGGATGCCAAATATACCATCAACATAAATGCCCAGATGAACTATTGGCCGGCCGAGGTCACAGGACTTTCCGAAAATGCCGAACCGCTTTTCATGATGATTCGCGACTTGGCTGTGAACGGCAGCGAGACTGCCCGTCAGATGTATGACTGCGGTGGCTGGGTGGCGCATCACAATACAGATATCTGGCGCTCATCCGGACCTGTTGACGGCGCTACCTGGGGGATGTATGTGAATGGAGGTGCCTGGCTGGCTACACATCTGTGGCAGCATTATCTTTTCACTGGAGACAAGAAATTCCTGAAAGACTGGTATCCCATACTGAAAGGTGCCGCTGAGTTTTATATTGACTTTCTGGTCAAAGACCCGAACAACGGCTATCTGGTAGTCGCTCCGTCGGTAAGCCCTGAACATGGTGGCGTAGGAAAGAAATCTACAGTCACCGCAGGCTGTACAATGGATAATCAGATTGTTTTCGATGCTCTCAGCAGCGTTATTATGGCATCCGAAATACTTGGCATTGACGGTACTTTCCGTCAGTCGCTCAAAGAGGCGTTGGCTAAGCTGCCGCCTATGCAGGTAGGACAGTACGGTCAGTTGCAGGAATGGATTGAGGATATTGATGACCCGAAAGACCAGCATCGTCACATATCGCATCTGTATGGTTTGTATCCATCGAACCAGATAAGTGAGTATTATACTCCGGAGTTGTTCGAAGGCGCGCGTAACACTCTAGTCCAGCGTGGCGATATGGCTACCGGTTGGAGTCTTGGATGGAAGGTGAACTTCTGGGCCCGTATGCACGACGGCAATCACGCATATACAATATTGAGCAATATGCTTCGTCTGTTGCCTGACGGCGAGGTTAACGGCCAGCGTCCCCGTTATAATCCTAACGGACGTACCTATCCCAATCTGTTCGACGCACATCCGCCATTCCAGATTGACGGCAACTTCGGAGCAACCGCAGGCATCGCCGAGATGCTTCTTCAGAGTAATGACGGTGCCGTACATCTGCTTCCGGCATTGCCCGATGTATGGGTTGACGGCAGCGTGAACGGACTCCGCGCCCGCGGCGGTTTTATTGTCGATATCAAATGGGCTGACGGCACTTTGGTATATGCGAAGGTCAAATCAACCATAGGCGGTGTACTGAGAATACGCTCGGCTGTTCCTTTGAAAGGCCTGCAGGAGGCCAAGGGCGAGTGTCCCAACATCCTTCTGTCTCCAGCATACGGATATGCCAGCAAGCCTGTAGGAAATGGCTGCTACGAGTATGACATACCGACAAAACCAAATACAATTCATTATATTGTTGCCGAATAAGCATTATGTTCCCACGTATTCGTAATTTTATACTGCCGCTGGTATTACTGGCGGCTGTATCGTGTGATAAAGATGTCAGAATTGACACGCCAAATGGTACTCTTGTACTGATACCCCTTACCGATAACTCTATACGTGTAAGAATAGAGGGACAGGAAAATATGCCTCAGCTTGGCGAGCTGGTCTATACCGAGCGGGTGAATACTCCGAAATACGAGGTCAAGAGCGAAAACGGACGACTTGCGCTGGTTATGGGCGGCATAAGTGCCGAGTACGACGGCGGGTCCGATATCCTCAGCTTCTTTGATGCCGATGGCCGCCTGATACTGAAAGAGAGTACCAGGTCTCTGGTACAGTCACAGGTACAGGACGTGCCCTGTATGAGTGTGAGCCAGAGTTTCGAGTCGCCCGATGACGAAGTGATACTCGGTACCGGACAGTTTCAGGACGGACATCTCAACATAAAAGGTCTGACACGCCGCCTTACGCAGGTAAATACGCAGATTTCCATTCCTTTCATACTCTCGAACAAAGGCTACGGACTGCTGTGGAACAATTACGGACTGACCGATTTCAACCCGGCGGATAATGTCGTGACCCTGTCGCGTGGTGAATCCGATGGCAATACCGTCACTGTAAATGCCACAAGCACATTCGGCAACAGACGCGAGCGCCGCAGCTTCGGCAACTTTACAGGTACCCTTTCTGTACCCTCCGACGGCTTGTACTCGATACTCCTTGATGTCGGGCAGGCGATGGCCCGCAAACATTATGTTGCCATTGACGATTCTGTCTATATCGATGCCAACAATACCTGGCTGCCGCCTACATCATCTACGCTGGTGGAATTGGCCGCCGGAGAACATAAGGTCGAGGTGCGCGGCTCAATGGGTGACAATCCCGCACTATATTGGCGTAAGGTCGATGCTACCACTACATTCAGCTCGCCTGTCGCTACAGCGTTGGATTATACCGTATTCGCTGGAAATGCCGACCAGGTGATGCGCTCGTACCGCAGTCTTACAGGCCAGGTGCCCCGTATGCCGGACTGGATGTTCGGTTACATTCATTGCCGTGAGCGCTACAATACCCAGGACGAGATACTTGAGAATATGCGCGGCTTTCAAGAGAATGATATCCCGCTCAGTGTCATCGTGCAGGACTGGCAGTGGTGGGGCAAATACGGATGGAACGCGATGCGTTTTGACGAGGACCGCTATCCCGATCCTGCCGCTCTTACAGAAGAACTGCACAGGAACGATGTTCGCCTGATGCTCTCGGTGTGGTCAAAGGTTGACCGTCCGTCGGTTCTTGGCAGGCAGCTGGAGGCTAACGACTATTATATAAAAGGTACAGACTGGATAGACTTCTTCAAACCGGCCGCACGCGACTTCTATCTGCAGAATTTCCTTGACAGTCTTGTGCGCTTCAACATAGATGCATGGTGGTTCGATGCCACTGAGCCTGAGAACGATGACCTTCGCGGCCGCAGGGTAGGCGATGACTCCATTCCCGGTGAGTTCTACCGCAATGTGTATCCACTGTATGTGAACCGCACCATGTATGGTGGCTTGAAAGCAGCCCTTGGTGGAGAAGAGCCTGTCATTCTTACGCGCAGCGCCTTTGCCGGAATGCAGAAATACGGTGTCGTGACTTGGTCGGGCGATGTCGGTAACGATTTCGTCACCCTTCGTAATCAGATTAAAGGCGGTCTGGGCCAGATGGCTGCGGGACTCCCGTGGTGGACTTTCGATGCCGGCGGATTCTTCCGTCCCGGCAATCAATATACCGACTCTGCATATCAGGAGCGTCTGGTACGCTGGGTGCAGGTAGCTACATTCCTGCCGTTTATGCGTGTCCACGGCTATATGAGCCAGACCGAGCCTTGGCGATACAGTGCCCAGACACAGAAAATTATGACAGACTGTATCAAGCTGCGCTATAAGCTGATGCCTTACATTCTGGAATGTGCGCGGAAGGTGTCGGACGAAGGCTACACGATGATGAGACCTCTCTTGTTCGATTTCCCGGACGACACCAAGGCGTTGCAGCAGGACTGCGAGTATATGTTCGGACCGGATTATCTGGTCTGTCCTGTGACCGAGGCCGGAGTTGATTCTGTCCGTGTGTATCTGCCTGAAAATGAGGGCGGCTGGGACAGCTATTGGGACGGCACACATTATCAGGGCGGCGTGGAGATATCGGTTCCAGTAACCATTGAAACCATTCCTGTGTTCTGCCGGAAGTGATTATTCAAGTTGATTCTGTTAAGTTTTCAAAACATTTTTTAAATTTGCGAATGCGAACGGAATCGCTGTGTGATGACTATTCATTAACTAAATAACATTATTTTATGAACAAACGTAATTATTTGATTTCAGCAATGAGCCTTCTGCTGGCCTTCGGTCTCAGCATGAATGCAAATGCTCAGCCTCAGATGCCGCCTATGGGTGGCGGTATGCCTCAGGCACAGGGTGCTCCGCGTCCTGCACAGCCGGGCCAGCCGGGTCAGCCGGGCCAGCAGGCACGTCCTGCAGGTGCTCCTCAGATGGGTGGTTTCGGTGGCGTAAGACAGCAGACATCATTCCCAAAGACCGATATCACTCCGTATTTCGCACCTGCGACAGCTAAACCTGCTACTCCGGATGCCGAGGGCTTTATCCGCCGCTGGATGCTCCTTGTGCCGATTGCAAAGGCAAACCGCAGCAACACTGTATTTACAGACTCTTATATCCGCACTGAGTTCGCAAAGAACTACTTCACAAATCAGATGACAATCCTGCCTAAGGATGGTGATGCTGTTACCGTCGAGGGCAAGGAACTGAAATGGCACTATCTGGACAGCAAGCTCTACAATGTCAAATTGTTCCGCTTTGCATCAAGCCTCGCTGACAATGCTGACCGTTACGGAATCCTCTGCTTCGCCGTTACAGTCATCAACTGTGATCAGGATATCGAGAACGTACGTATCGCAGTAGGCTCGAACTCAGCCTCAATGTGGTATCTGAACGGCGAGGAGGCTGTCATCCTTTCAGGTGACAGACGTATGGTTGCCGACGATGCCGCTTCAAAGCGCGTTACTCTCAAGAAAGGCAAGAACGTTCTCCGCGGTATCGTTATCAACGGCCCGGGTATGAGTGACTTCTGTGTCCGCGTTATCGATGAGCAGGGACAGCCTGTAAAGAACTTCACAATTACTAACGAATAATTCAGAACTGGTATGAAAAGACAAAATATGATTCTGGGCCTTGCAGCCCTTTTCGCTGCGGCATTCACAGTCAATTCGTCAGCACAGGTAGGCTCACCGTTCATTCACGACCCATCGACTATCGTCAAGTGCGACGGCAAATACTATACTTTCGGAACTGGTGGCGGCGGCCTTATGTCGGAGGACGGCTGGAACTGGCACAGCGGTGCCCAGCGTCCCGGCGGCGGTGCTGCTCCTGATGCAATGAAGATTGCTGACGACAAGTATCTGGTAGTCTATGGCTCGACAGGCGGTGGTCTTGGCGGTGGTCACGCAGGCCATATCAACACTATGTGGACAAAGACTCTTGATCCGCAGTCTCCGGACTTCAAGTTCACCGAGGCTGTTGAGATTGCATCGTCCGAGTTCGATGAGGACTGCGATGCTATCGACCCGTCAGTTCTTCTTGATCCGACAACAGGCCGTATGTGGGTATCTTACGGTACATACTACGGCTTTATCCGTCTGGTCGAGATTGACCCGAACACATTCGAGCGCGTAAAAGGCAACAAGGCCAAGGATATCGCTATCGACTGCGAGGCTTCATCACTTATCTATCGTAACGGCTGGTACTATCTGCTTGGCACACACGGAACCTGCTGCGACGGTACAAACTCAACTTACAACATCGTTGTAGGCCGTTCAAGAGAAGTTACCGGTCCGTATCTTGACAATATGGGTCGTGACATGCTCAAGGGTGGCGGCAAGCTGGTTGTAGGCGCACGCGACAGAAAGACCGGCGCCGGTCACTTTGGCCGTTACATCGAGGAGGAAGGCGTCGAGAAGATGTCATTCCACTGGGAGGCTGACTTTGATATGGGCGGCCGCAGCACACTGGCTATCCGTCCTCTTCTGTGGAAGAACGACTGGCCATACGCAGGTGAGCTCTTCAAAGAGGGTACTTACGAGATTGAGTCAGAGCGTAGAGGCTATGCTCTTGAGCTTGCTGTAGATTTCGTCCGTCTCGGTGGCGGCGGTATGATGGGCTTCGGCGGTGGCCGCAGCAACAGCGCTCCTGCAGCTATCGAAGAGCAGCAGCTCATCGACGTTTACGAGACCTGGCCAAAGGGCAACATCGACATCCGTATCGGTGACTATATGTTCCGTCCTCACCAGAAGTGGACAATCACTGCCGTTCCTGAGGCCGGTGGCTATCTTGGCGGTCAGTACTATAAGATTACAATCGCCGGTACAAAGCGTGCTCTCGCAGCTACCGCTGACCGCGAGGTTGTATCTGTTCCACAATACACAGGCGCTCCTGAGCAGCTCTGGAGAATTGAGCAGCTTACTGACGGTACCTATCGTATCATGCCGAAGGAGGTTCCGGGTTGCGACGAGGAGCTTGTTCTTATGTCAGTTGCCGACAGCACTCCGTCACTCGGCAAGTTCGATATGAACAGCGACAACTACAAGTGGAATTTCAGAACTTATTGATAAAAGATACCGGCCGCCGGCAATTTGACTGGCTGCCATATCATATATCTTAAGATAATCCGAACGGAAAATGCAAAAATCCAATTGCTTTTCCGTTCGGATTCTTAATTTTGCATTAGATTAATCATCAAGTATTGAAATATGAGGAAAGTTTTGTTATTAACCGCTATGGCATTGAGTCTTACTGCCGGTGCCAAAAGCGTGACAGTGAATGTCCAGGCCGACAAGCCGGGTGCCGTAATCAACAGGAATATCTACGGACAGTTCTCTGAGCATCTGGGAACGTGTATCTATGGTGGCCTTTGGGTCGGTCCTGAGTCAAGTATTCCTAACACCAATGGTTATCGTAACGATGTACTGAATGCTCTCCGTGAGCTTCACGTGCCTGTGATGCGCTGGCCGGGCGGATGCTTTGCCGATGAGTATCACTGGATGGACGGCATCGGTCCGAAGGAGAACCGTCCGCGTATGGTGAACAACAACTGGGGTGGTATTGTCGAGGACAACAGCTTCGGAACACACGAGTTCCTGAATCTGTGCGAGATGCTCGACATTGAGCCATACATCAGTATGAACGTTGGAAGCGGCTCGGTCGAGGAAGCTGCCAAGTGGGTTGAATATATGAACGCTGCCGATGGCCCTATGGCCAAGATTCGTAAGCAGAACGGCCGTGAGGAGCCGTGGCACGTACATTATATCGGTGTCGGTAACGAGGCTTGGGGCTGCGGTGGCAATATGCGTCCTGAGTATTACTCAGATATTTTCCGTCGCTATCAGACTTATATGCGCGATTACAACGGCACACATCTTACCAAGATTGCCAGTGGCGCAAGTGACTATGACTACGAGTGGACCGAGGTGCTGATGGACCGCATCGGCAACCAGATGAATGCCGTATCACTGCATTATTATACGGTAGCAGGCTGGGAGGGCAGCAAAGGCTCTGCCACAAACTTCAGCAAGGATGACTATTACTGGTGCCTCGGCAAGGCTCTCGGCATCGAGCCAGTCATTCAGAAGCATCTTGACATTATGAGCAAGGCCGATCCATCCAACCGTATTCCTCTGTATGTTGACGAGTGGGGTACCTGGTGGGATTCCGAGCCGGGAACACAGCTCTATCAGCAGAACACAATGCGTGACGCTTTCGTGGCATCGCTCTCACTCGACGTATTCCACAAATATGCCGACCGCATCAAGATGACAAACATCGCCCAGGTCGCAAACGTGCTCCAGTCTATGGTTCTTACCAAAGACGACAAAATGGTTCTCACACCTACGTATTTCGTATATAAAATGTACATCCCTCATCAGGATGCCAAGTCGCTTCCGATCTCAATGGAAGGTTATGACGTCAAACTGGTCCGCAATGAGCGCTTCAAGAACAATCCGTCCGAGGGTGCCACACGTCCTCTGCCGCTGATGAGCGCAACCGCATCACAGGCTTCCGACGGCAAGATTCACGTATCTCTGTCGAATGTCAATGCCGACGAGGAGCAGGAGGTTGTTGTCAATCTGAACGGATTCAAGGCCAGGAAAGTTACAGCTCAGATTCTTACATCGGGTGCAATCAACGACTACAACAGCTTTGACAATCCCGATAAGATCGCCATTAAGGAGTTCAAGGGTGCCAAGATAGCAAAAGACGGCTCAATCACACTTACAATGCCGGCTCTCAGCATCATCGCACTTGAGGTAGAGTAATCCGATATAGTGTGAATTATGAAAGGAAAATTATTGACTATAATGGCTGCCGCCGTACTGCTGCTTTCGGGCAGCTGTACCGGCAAGGCCGGCAGCGCTTGCGCTGATCAGGACAAACAGATGGGAACAGATTTCTTGGAACTGGCAGCCGCACGCTATTCAGTACGGCATTTTGACAGCAAACCTGTTGAACAGGAGGTTATTGACAAGATAATCGAGGCAGGAAAACTTGCGCCGACAGCTGTCAACAGCCAGCCTCAGATGGTTTATGTGCTGCGTTCGGACAGTGCGATGGCACTTGCAAACAAACTTTCTCCGTGCATTTATGGAGCGCCTCAGGTGTTCCTTATCTGCTATGATAACAACCGTGTATGCAGCCGTGGCGAAAACGACAACTATGGCAATATCGACTGCACAATTGTACTTACACACATGATGCTTGAAGCCTATAATCTTGGTATCGGCACTTGTCTTGTGGGTATGTTCAATCCTGAAGAGGCGCGTGAGTTGCTGAATCTGCCGGACAATATGCACCCGGTACTGCTTATGCCGTTCGGATATCCTGCCGAAGACGCCGCGCCTTCGGAAAGACATTCACAATATCGTGACTTGGAGGAGATGGTTGAGTATCTCTAACCAGAAGAGTTATTTCTTCTGTTTGTACTCGGCGTCAAGCTCTTGTTTTATTTGATCAACAACTTCCTTGTCGGTCATCTCGCCGGTGATAGTGATGCGTGCAAAACTATCATCGGCTGTTTTTGCGTTATAGTTTATGGTCACTACTTTGCGGAATACACCTGGTCTGCGTGACGAGCCGTCGTAAGAAACTTTTATTGAATCGCTCTGGCCGGGGGCAATGGCTTTCTTCGGGTATTCAGGGACAGTGCAGTTGCATGTCGCATATACATCGGTAATAACCAAATCCTCATCCCCCGTATTAGTAAACTTGAAATAATGCGACTGGTTGGCGTGTTGCTGATCGAAAATACCGAAATTATGATCTGTCTCATCAAAGGTTATGACAGGTCCTTTTGTCTGTGAGTATGCCGCGATGCAGCAGAACCCAAGAGCTAAGAATGCAAGTTTTCTTTTCATCGCTTCAAATTTTGGGCGAATATATCTATTTTTATTTATTCTTTATATCTTTGATGGTGTCATTAGCAATTTTTAATGGATATGGGTATGTTTGACGAGAAGGATCTGGCATTGTTCGCATCGAAAGGCATTGCCAGCGAGAAGGTAGAGAGTCAGTTGAAGAACTTTAAGGACGGTTTTCCCTATTTGGAGTTGAAATCTGCTGCCAGCGAAGGAAACGGCATCAAAGTCATCTTGCCGGAAGGTGCGGAGAAGTATATCAACGCATGGGAGAAATATCGCTCAGACAAGAATACCATTACAAAATTCGTTCCGGCATCAGGAGCTGCCAGCCGTATGTTCAAGGACTTGTTCGCATTCCTCAGCGCCGGGTACGATACACCACAGACCGACTTTGAGAAAAAATTCTTTGAAAATATTGCAAAGTTCGCTTTCTACCCGGAATTGGACGGGGCTTGTGTCAGAAACGAAGGCAAGGATATCAAATCGCTTGTTGCCGACGGCAACTTCAAGGCTGTGGTATCGAATCTGCTTGAGGCCAAAGGCCTGAATTACGGAGCATTGCCAAAGGGCCTGCTGAAGTTCCACAAATATTCCAAGTCTGTACGGACTCCGTTGGAGGAGCATCTGGCCGAGGGCGCGTTGTACGCCTCAGGTTCGGATGCTGTAGCCAATCTGCACTTTACCGTCTCGCCCGAGCATCGTGCTCTCTTTGAGAATCTGGCACATGATGCATCGCCTGCCCTGAAAAGAAAGTATGGAGTGTCTTTCAAAATCAGCTTTTCAGAACAGAAACCATCTACCGATACTGTAGCCGCCGATTCAGACAATAATCCGTTCCGTAATGATGACGGCTCGATTCTTTTCCGTCCAGGTGGACACGGGGCTTTGATTGAGAATCTGAACGAGATAGACTCCGATATCATTTTCGTGAAGAATATTGATAATGTTGTACCTGACAACATAAAGGCCGATACAATAACTTACAAAAAGCTGATAGCTGGTGTACTGGTGTCATACCAGAGCAAGGTTTTTGAATATCTGCATCTGCTTGACTCTGCCAAGTGTGACCGTACAAAGCTGAATGAGATTCTTGCCTTCCTGGAGAATGTCCTGTATTGCCGTAAGGATGGTGTAACTGAATTGGGCGATAAAGAGCTGATGGATTATCTGCGTGGAAAATTGAACAGACCTATCCGCGTGTGCGGAATGGTCAGAAATGTAGGCGAGCCGGGCGGCGGTCCTTTCGTGGCGCGTAACAGCGATGGATCGTATTCATTGCAGATACTCGAGAGCTCGCAGATTGATATGAGCGATGAGAGCAAGAAACTGATGTTCCAGGGCGGCACTCATTTCAATCCTGTTGATTTGGTATGTGCGGTAAAGGATTATAAGGGCGATAAGTTTGATCTTACGGAATATGTAGATCCGGCTACCGGTTTCATATCGGCAAAATCGAAGAATGGCAGAGAATTGAAGGCCTTGGAGCTTCCGGGTTTGTGGAATGGGGCAATGAGCGATTGGAATACAATCTTTGTTGAGGTACCGCTTTCAACATTCAATCCGGTCAAGACTGTCAACGACCTTCTCCGCCCGCAGCATCAGTGCTGAGCTGGTGGCGTTGACCAGGAAATAATTGCAAAAACTAGTGCAGATTGCTGTGTTGAACAAAAAAATCGCTAAATTCGCTGCCGCAAACGCGGTAATAGCTCAGTTGGTAGAGCGTTGGCTTCCCAAGCCGAAGGTCGCGGGTTCGAGCCCCGTTTACCGCTCCTCACACAGCATCTGCTTTTTTCACAAATCTGACATATCGCGTTTGGACCGGCAGTTCGATGGAACTGTTTATGACACTGTGTATTAACTCAATAATTATACCTATATGAAGAGATTATTTGTTTTGTTGGCTGGAATGATGGCCGCAATGGCTGTCAGCGCTGCCAACGAGGGACCTGTTCTTACAATCGAGGGCGGACAGGTGCAGGGTGTCTCAACCGACATCAAGGGTGTGACCGTATATCGCGGTATCCCATTTGCCGCACCTCCAACCGGTAAGAACCGTTGGAGAGCTCCGCAGCCAGTTGTTCCTTGGGAGGGCGTGAAAGTCTGCGATACATTCGGTCATCCGCCATTTCAGGCAGCACATTATCCTGGTGGCTACACAACAGAGTGGGGGTATGGCGAAGAGGCTCCTTACAGCGAGGACTGTCTGTATTTGAACGTCTGGACAAAGCAGCCTGGCAAACCCGGGGCGAAGCTTCCGGTAGCCATCTGGATTTTCGGTGGCGGTATGCGCGAGGGCTGGGGCTCAGAGCCAGAGTTCGACGGTCAGGAATGGGCCGACAAAGATGTCGTTCTTGTATCGTTCAACTATCGCGTAGGACCTTTCGGCTTCTTTGCACACCCGGAGATTTCGGCTGAGGATCCCGAGCATGCAACAGGTAACTGGGGTATGTTGGATCAGATTGAGGCTATGAAGTGGGTCAAGAAGAACATCGCACAGTTCGGCGGTGATCCTGATAACGTAATGATTTTCGGTCAGAGTGCCGGCTCGCGCAGCGTCAAGTTCCTGTGCGCCTCTCCGCTTACAAAGGGCCTGTTCAATAAGGCTGTCATTATGAGTGGCAGCGGGCTTGTAAAACCGCGTGAGCAGTCTGCGACACCAGCTGCACAGGGCACACGTCCGGCAATGGGCGGTTTTGGCGGTTTTGGCGGCGGACAGCAGACTATGACAACACTTGCCGAGGCCGAGGCTTCGACCAAGGAAGTTATGGATTGGGCTAATCTCAAGACCCTGAATCAGATGCGTAACGCAGGTACCGAGACAATCTTCGCTCTCGCAACAATTTATCAGCAGGTTACAGGAAAGCGCAGCATTCTCACCGCATCACCGATATCACCATATATCGATGGCTATACACTGCCTGAGTCTTTCGACGATGCCTGTCTTGACGGCACACTGGCACAGGTTCCGTATCTTATAGGCTACACTCTGAACGATGCCGGCAATATGGGTACCCAGATTGTTGACTTCTGTCTGAACCGCGAGGAGAAAGGCGGCAAGGCATACGCATATCAGTTTGCCCGTCCTTTGCCTGACGATGGCAAGCATCCCGAGGTGACACAGCGTCTGCGCGGAGCTTTCCACTCGTCAGACCTCTGGTTCGTGTTCAAGTCTCTGAAGCACTGCTGGCGTCCTTGGACACAGGGCGACTGGGATTTGTCGGAGAAGATGCTTACCGCCTGGTCGAACTTTGCCAAGTATGGCGATCCGAACGGTGCAAAAGGTGGAGACTGGAAGCCTCTAACAAAAGACAACCAACAGTTTATGATTTTCAAGCTCGATGAGAAAGATGCCGAGAACTCAGGTCTTGGCAACCCTCTGGCACGTTAAATTTATCGTTTCTTTTATATATGGTTATGGCATCTTCCAGAAATAATGGCGGATGCCATAATTTGCTATGAATCAATCGTTATGAAAAAAATTCTGAAGTTTCTGTTTGTTTGGCTGCCGTGTGCGCTGATAGCCTTCAGCCTCTTGCAGGTAACCATTCACAAATGGGTGCCGGTCAGACATACCCCGCTTATGTTGGTGCGCTCGTTCCAGAAAGTGGAACGTCCTGAGGGAGCCGTCAGAAATCGCTGGGTACCGCTTGACTCCATATCTGTCAATATGTGCAAGTCGGTGGTTGCAAGTGAGGATAACCGCTTCTTTACGCATAATGGCTTTGACATTGAGGAACTCCGGAAAATGAAGATGGAGCATGAGAAGTATGGAAAGAAGATTCGCGGCTGTAGCACAATATCACAGCAGACGGCTAAGAACTGTTTTACATTCTGTACCCACAGCTGGGCGCGCAAGGCCATCGAGGCGTATTACACTGTGCTGATTGAGAAAATATGGGGTAAACGGCGCATACTTGAGGTATATCTGAATGTAGCCGAGACCGGACCGGAAATGTATGGGGTGGAGGCAGCCTCGCGCTATTATTTCCACAAGCCGGCGCGCCTGATGAGTCTTTCGGAAGCCGCAGCCCTGACTTGCTGTCTGCCGAATCCGCTCAAACGTACCCCGGCCTGGACTTCAGGGCATATGGCCACCCGTAAGGCCCAGATTATGGATCTGACCTATAAAATTGACTTCCGTCTAGAATAGAGAATAAATATATATATAAATGAAGACATTATCACGTATAGTCCTGTTGCTCGCAAGTGTTTTATACCTGTCGGGCTGCAAGAATGGGATTGTCAGTTATGACACTGCTGATTATCTGTTCGCCGATTCAACAGATTGTGTATATTTTACAATAAACCTTCAACTTCCGTCTGCCAAATCGGGTCCCGCCGCTCAGGTGCGCGACACTTTGCTGTCCGCAATGGTACGGCAGATGGAGCGCTTCGGTATGGAGGATGAGCCGCACAGACTGGTACCATATAGCGGAGTTGACAGCGGCATAGATTCGGCTGCTGCATATTACGGTCGTCAAATGCTTGATTTTGTGGATTCTATGGCACGTCAGGACAGAGATGGACGTCTGCAATACACAACATTCTTCCCTTCGTGGGAATACAATGTTGCGATAACGAAAATTGCTGAGAGCGACAAGTTCATAGTTTTCAAGTCATCGGACTACATTTATATGGGCGGTGCACACGGAGGCGTGACAGGCGCAGGTGACATCACTTTCAGCAAAACCGACGGTAAGCCTGTACGTACAATAATTGACAGAAGCCGCTGCGCTGATATGCAGGACATTCTGCGTGCCGGCCTGCAGTCGTACTTTGATGAATGTGGTGATGAGCAGGGAATGGATTATCTGTTCCTTGATGATGACGGTATTCCATTGCCGGCCTGGGAGCCGAGCCTTTCGGACAGTGGGGTAGTGTTCGTATATCAGCAGTATGAGATAGCGCCATATGCAGCCGGTATGCCATCTTTTACAGTCCCTTACGGAAAGATGATGGAATTTCTGACGGACAAGGCTTCATGCCTTGTAAATGAATGATTTATATGAGTGCAAAAATAGTATATTTTCACGGGTTCGGCTCTTCGGGGGCATCCGGCACTGTTGGGATGCTTAGGTTGCTGCTACCGGAATACGAAATATCGGCACCCGATATTCCTGTCGATCCAGTAAATGCCCTCCCTTATCTGAGGGAATATTGTGCTACAGAGAAACCCGATTTGATTATTGGAACATCGATGGGAGGAATGTACGCGCAGCAGATGTTCGGCTTCAGGAAGATATGTGTAAACCCCGCATTCAATATGTCGCAGGCTTCGAAGGTGCTCAAGACCGGTACGCACAAGTTTTTCAATGGTCGCAAGGACAATCAGAAAGAATTCACCATCACGCGTGACATAATACAGCACTACAATCAGATGGAGCGTATGCAGTTCAAGGGAATCACAGATTTTGACCGAGAGAACACGTGGGGTTTGTTCGGAATAAATGACACAACTGTAAATACTTACGACCTATTCAAGAAACATTACTCCAAGGCACTGCGCTTTGATGGCGGACACCGTCTGAACGAGGCGGTGCTCCGCAAGGTAGTCATTCCGTTGGTTAAAGACATTCTGTCATAACGTTTCTCAGCAATCACCGCCCCGATGCCGCACTCTGGCTGTATTGGGGCAATGATGCGCCAACGAAGTGTCCGTTTGCCGGGCTTTCGTTATAGGAAGATCAGCTGTGCAAGTACATAGACCGGAAGGAGCACGATGAGCGAGAACTTGCCTATATAGCCGAAGAAGCTCGGCATCTTTACACCGTTCTGCTCTGCGATGGCCTTGACCATAAAGTTCGGTCCGTTTCCTATATAAGTCATAGCTCCGAAGAATACAGCACCCAGAGATATTGCCTTGAGCAGAATTGCCGGTATGCCGGCAACGTATTCAGGAAGCACTTCCGGATACAATCCCATAGCGACTGAGTGGAAAGCTACAGCGGTTGGTGAGTTGTCAAGGAATGATGACAGAAGTCCGGAACTGTAGTAGAACTGCCACGGCTGTGAAAGGCCAAGATCTGCTGCGTGTGCCTGCAGGTAAAGAAGTGCCGGTGTCATTGTCGTGAAGATTCCTATGAACAGTATCGCTACCTCGGTAATCGGACCCCAGGAGAAATTGTTTCCTTTGCGGACATCGGCCGAAGTTGTTGCTAGCGACAGGATAATTACGATGACAAGAACAACCTCGCGTATGTATCGGATCAGAATGAACGAATCGCTCTTGGCCATAGCAAGGATGTAGTGCTCGTTGAGGAATATCACAGACAGGACTATTAGTGCAAGCCAGAAGAAGTTGCGCTGACCATTGATGCGGATAGGGGAGTGCTTTCTGATGTCAGCTTTACGGGCAGAAAATGGTTCCTTTCTCATAAGGATGTTGTCCCATACGACATAAATCGCAACCAGCATTACGCCAACAAATAACCACTCAGGCAGAAGCCCTGAGAACCAGGCGAATGGTGCTCCGCGCAGGTACAGCAGAAATAGTGGCGGGTCACCCAGAGGACTGAGTATTCCACCTGCGTTGGCTACCATTGCAATGAAGAACAGTATGGTGTGTGTCTTGTGCTTGCGCTGTTTGTTGATTTCGAGAAGCGGGCGGATAAGCAGCATTGCGGCGCCGGTCGTGCCCATAAACGAGGCCAGAATGAATCCCAGTATGAGGATTATCGAGTTGACGAGTGTTGTGGCGGCGATGTTACCCTTTATCTGTATGCCGCCAGTCACCACGAAGAGTGAAAGCAGCAGAATGATGAACGGTATGTAATCGCCGAATATCTGGTGCGAGAGCTCGTGTCCGAGTCCGGCGCATATCAGGTAGATTGCGGTCGGAACAGCTATAATCAGGGTGCAGATGAGTTTGTTGCGGTTCTTATCCCAGAATTCACCTGCAAAAAGCGGTGCCACAGCTATCATCAGCAGCATCAGAATGAACGGAATAAGTGTCCAAGTCTGTACGGTTTCCATAATGTTGTAATAAAGTTTGTCGTTATTGCGATTTTTCTTACGCTTACTAATTTCTGCAAAAATAGCTAAAAAACTTCAGTACTCCTGTCTATTTCCAGAATATACGATGTAAAAGAAGACCGTTTCGGTAAACCTGCCGTCTGCTCCGGAAGAACGGTGACTCGCGTAGTCAATCTGAAACGTGCTTAGGGGTGTTGGTGCTCAGTGACTGGCGCAGGGCTTCGATGTTGGCTTTTGATACGGGGATGGTCTTGTCTATGCTGAACAGGTGGAGCTGGCAGCCGGCAGAGTTTCCGTCAACGTGAGTGATGAACCGTGTGTTCACAAGGAATGCGCGGTGGCAGTGGAGTAGGAAAGTGTAGCCGGCAAGTTGCTCCTCTACGTTTTTCAAAGTGTTTCTGATGCGTTTCTGCCTCAGCTCTCCGTCTGACAGATACCAGATACTCAGATAATTGGCTATGGATTCTATATAAATGATGTCTGCCGGAGAGATGGACAGGGATTCCTTGTATTCCCCCGTGATGTCAATCACTGTGCAGGGTTGTCCGTCATTGGCTGTTTCAGCTTCTTCAATGGCGTCGTTGAGTGAGAGCAGTTCCTGAATCCTGTACTCTTTCATACGGCTCTTTGTCATGAAAAACCAGTAAATGCACACGAAGAGCGTGTAGATAAGATTCTGGATGAGACTGTTGGAGTACCATTTGAGAGAAAAGTTACCGTCATAGTCTATCCAGTAATAATACCAGTGTTCCCAGCCCCATTGGATAATGGTGAAATACGTGCCGATGACTGCCGAGAACAGAATAATCATTATAAGATGAAATATGACACACCTTCTGGTCTGATAGGGCCATTCTTTGGAATAGTCGCACGGCAGGTTGGATATATATGATACGATGATTTCGGATATCATTGCGACTGCGAAGATAAGCATGCTGCATCCGAGGCTTTGCAAAGCCCACAGATTGTCGCTTACAGAGTTCTCCAGTCCGTATGGTCTCATAAGGGTGAAGAACAGGAAAAAACCGATGCCAAGCAGGACGTAGTCCCAAATGCTTACCTTCTGTATCTTTTTCATAATAATGCAAAAATACGTGTTTCATACAGTTATGCAAGTGATTAGGGATGATTGGAAAGGATTCCGGGATATTTGGTCTTGCTGAAACAGGTTTGCATCGCTGTCGTGGAATTTCCGTCTGTCCCTATGCGCCCTGTGATATATCCCGCCATATTGCGCGGTTTCATGTATCGGAATAGCTTTGCAGTCGTCTTTTCAAAACAGGTTCTATGAGAAAAATTTTTTTGTCAGTCATCGCAGTTGCAGTCTTCTGTATGACATTGTGTGCCCAGAATTCCGGACGTACCGTCCGTCTGTCTGTTATTGATGAGAATGATGCTCCTATGGAGTTCGTGACAGTTGCAGTCCTGTCGCTTCCCGACTCAGCCATCGTCTGCGGAGGCATTACTGATATAAACGGTATGTTCCAGACCGCCATTCCTGAAACCGCCTCGCTGGTGCGGGTCTCAACTATAGGATATAAGACCGAAGTTATTCCCGTGTCGGAGTTCACAGATATCCGAAACATCAGGCTCAATCCCGATAACAGGCTGCTTCAGGAGGTGGAGATCAAAGCCTCTTTACCGAAAACCGAGATAAAGGGCGATGCCGTTATAACGAATATTGCTGGTTCTGTACTCGAACACACAGGAAACGCCTTCGATGTGCTTGGCAAAGTGCCGGGAATAATCAGCCGTAGCGGCGGTCTTGAAGTCATTGGCCGTGGAACTCCTCTTTATTATATAAACGGGCGCAGAGTCACCGACAACTCCGAGCTGCGCGACCTGATGTCCGAGGACATTAAATCAGTGGAGGTTATCAGCAACCCAGGCGCGCTTTACGGAGGTGACGTGAACTGTGTGGTACGCATACACACCGTCAAGCGGCAGGGCGACGGCTTCAGTTTCGCCCTTACCAGTCAGGCAAAGCAGCACATCTACACTTGCAGCGACTTTGAACCGTCGTGGTCGGTGCTCGATCTGAACTATCGTGTAAAGGGGTGGGACTTCTTCGGCAAACTCGTCTATTGGGACAACCGCAACTATCAGATCAGCGACGTTGAAGGATTGACCTATTTGGAACGGCCGGACCGATATCACAGTTTTACAGAGACCGGTACTCTGGATTACAGAAGCCATCGGGGTGGCCTGCAGTTCCTAGGCGGTGCCAACTGGCAGATAAATGACAACCATTCCCTCGGTTTCAAAATAAACCGTGACCAGGGACTGTTCGGCTCGGGCAAGCTTATTATGGAAACGGACATTCTGTTTGATGATATACAGGAAGATCACCTGTTTACGGTCAACGATGAGCAGACCTCCATCAACACCCAATGGAATGGCAATATCTATTACGATGGCAATATCAACGATTTGAACATCAATTTCAATGCCGATTTCCTGAATGGCAGAAACGATACCGACACCGAAATGAAGGAGTCCAGCTGGATTTCTCCTGCGGAACTGTCATCAGAACAGAAATCGACGACATATATGGGTGCGGGAAAACTGGTCCTTGCGCATCCCGTATGGAAAGGCAGACTGCAGTTCGGCATCGAGGAGACTTACGTCTATGCCAGCCAGACTTATTCCATCACATTCTCGGGTATTCCTGCAACAGACGGGTCATTGACCGAGAACAATATCGCCGGTTTCGCCGAGTACGCTGCCGCTTTGCCTTTCGGTCAGTTCAGCGCCGGTCTGCGCTTCGAGCACGACAACTATTCCTACAATGACCATCTGAATGACAAAAACTCACTCGACAAAATCTACGACAACTGGTTCCCGTCGTTCGGCTTTGCTGCAAAGGCTGGCCCGGTAGGACTCTCCCTGTCATTCTCAGGTAAAACCAAACGTCCTGATTTCAACAGACTTTCCTCTGAGATGTCATACAACAACCGCTACTGCTACCAAAGTGGTAATCCCTTGCTTCTCAGCGAGAAACACCTGACCGGCTCCCTGAGCGCAAATTGGATGTGGCTCACTTTCAGCGGCAATTATGAACGGATTGACAACGCCTTTGTCCAATGGGCCACTCCGTACAACGATGAGGGCGTAGTACTGATAAAGAGCGCCAATCTTGATACTCCGCAGCGCAAGCTGAGTTTTTACCTCACAGCATCGCCTACAGTCGGGGTGTGGAGTCCGCGCTATACGGTAGGTATGGACAAGCAGTTCCTGACGCTGACACTTGAAGACCCGACGGTTGTGGGCGGACATCGTACCACCTCGTTTGACAAGCCGATGTTCGTAGTGCAACTGGACAACTCATTCCGTTTCAAGCACAGTTGGCTGCTGGAGGCCGGCTATTTATACGTCAGCAGGACGAATGTCACAAACGCGGAAACTTTCAGAACTGTCCAAAATGCCACGCTGAGCATTCAGAAATCATTCCTGAAGGATGATGCCCTGACTTTCCGTCTCACCTGGGCAGACATCTTCAACCATTCTTCTGAGTATGCGCGTGCCGATTACGGCCGCTACATCATAGACCAGTCGAACGACAATTACAATTCCAACATCACCTTCCGCGTCTCATACCGCTTCAACAGCGCTTCCAGCAAATACAAAGGCACCGGAGCCGGCGAGTCGGCAAAGAGCAGGCTGTAATCAACAGTTTCAACATCATATCTTTGAAAAGCACCGAAAAGGCCATATCTTCGCAGATGTTTAACTGATATCATTTTTAGATACTATGAGTAACGTTAAGAGACAAGCAGTTTGAGTCCGATATTTTCAGCAATTCAACATTGAAAGGCAAACTTGGGGTAAATGCGATGGAATCCCATAAGTCCCTGTATGACTTGGTGGTGGTCGATTCTGCAGGTGTTGAGATGAACTTTGCCAATGATCTGGAACAGCGGTCGGAGGTCGTTGTCTATACCAAGCTCCCGGGTGGATTCTACATCAATACTCCTGTCGGGCATTATAATCCGGATTGGGCAATAGTCTTCAAGGAGGGGGATGACATAAAGCACATATACTTTGTGGCTGAGACTAAGGGCTCTTTGTCCGAGTCTCATCTTCGTGAAACCGAGGCTTCGAAAATTGAATGTGCAAGACGTCATTTTGAGACTATTTCAACCAGCGAGGTCTCGTACGGAGTAGTAAGCACTTATCAGGACCTGAGGGATATCGTAACGAAATAGGAATCTAAGTAATTAGTGTTTCGAATGTTCCCAATTGCAGTCATCAAGGTACTGTTAAGGAGAAGAAAAAATTTGTAACTACAAAGTTGAAAAAATGTAGTTACAATTCTTAAACTTTGTAGTTACAATTTTTTGTGTTTGTAGTTACAAATTTTTACAGGCTCAGTACGGCGCTAAAAGCAGACTCCCAGGGTGCGCTCCAAAGCGCAGACTAATGTCGAAAACGTGACCACAGCTGACATCTTCTGCCGAAAGTCCATTGCAGGTTCTTTGCACCAGCAGACCCTCTGGAAAAACATCAAAGCCGCCTTTCTATTGACCATAGCCGTCTTCCACTGTATTGGCAACAAGTGGAACTGGTTACTTTTTGTTTGTATTGACTTCGACAACGCCGTTCGCGGATTCCGGCCCCCAGAGCTTTACTGCCGGCTCACCCTTCAAGATTGTCATGGATTTAATGTCCGAAGGCTTTAGTTTTTGGAATTCTTCCTTTGTCACTTTCTCACCGTCAATTACCAGCGTCAGTTCACTGGGTTCTGGTAATATATTAACTGTAGCACCATTGCCATATTGATGACGTACCGTAGTAGTCCGCGTCCCTCCATTTTCCGTTTTTCCTACCGTTTTGATTGTGACCAGGCCATCGGACACTGTCGTTGTCTTGGTCATATCTGAATAATGGTCCTCATCATTTCCGAAAAAGGAATCCAGAATGTCATTCTCCTGTTTTGCCTCCGGATTTGCTGGAGTCACCAGATGGATAATATGATTAAGTACCACTTTGTTTTTCTCCTGCGAGGTGACAATGTCATAGCTGGCAATTGATTGTCCAGCCAGTTGTGTCCCGTCAAAATTGCTGACGTGTTCGCCATCAATCACATAGCGGTTGACTGTATCGGCCTGGGCTGTGATGTTTCCTGTACTTGGAACTGATGCTAAAAGTGCTGAAAGAAATAGCGTAATCATAATGTTGTTGTTATTGATTGTTTTGTGAAAGTATTCTTGTGGAGCCGTCCCTGCGGTTGCGGACAAGGACAAAAGAGCTTGTGTTCCCGTCTTTCATCGATACGGTCAGCATAACCCTGGATCCTTTGGGAACAGCTACAATCGAATCGACGTCCTGAGTGTTCATCTCCATCAGTATGTTTATGTTCTCGGCAATTTCAACGGCTGTGAACGGATTTGATGCAAAAGTATTGGCGAAAATGACAAAGAGGGCGATACATGCGGCAATTGCCGAAATTGCCATGCAGATCTGCCGGATGTCCCTTTTCCTTTCGGAGTCCGACAAGACCTCGACCTCAGGGTAATCAAGAAGTATGAGTCTTGCTATGTCGGTTTCATCCGGTTCGGGCTTGTGCGTCTGGAAATAACGTGCCAGAAGCATCTCCTCCTGAACGGTGGTCTCAGCTTCAAGATACTTGCCGATAAGTTTCTGTCTATATTTACGGTTTTCTATCATAGCAGTTTCTTTATTTGCTCCAACAGTTGCTTTCTAGCTGTGGAGATGGTGGTTTTTATGCTTGCTTTGGGCTTTCCTGTCATGCGGGCAATGTCATCGAGCGACAGTCCGAGCTCGTTCCTCAGTTCAAGGTAATGCCGTTGTGTAGGCGTAAGTGACTTGAACAGATTGTCGCGTATTGTCCTGCGGTCCTCGGCATCGGTAATTTCCGTTGCCGAAGTTCCTCCGTCCAAATCAATGTCAGATATGGAAACTGACCCCGTATGCTTATGCCGTGCACTTGCCGCAATAAGGTTCTTTGTTATTCTGACGGCAATGGCATCGGCATCTTTTACCGGATAGCCATCGGAGATAAGTCGCCACAAGGTAAGCAGAGCCTCTTGGACAATGTCCTCCGGCTCATCATCAAGTCCGTAACTGGCCTTGCTGTGCCATGCAATTGCCAGCAGTTTGTTCCTGACAGATGATGCGAATATGTCGAACTCCTGTTCCGTCATTATTACCTTCCTCTGTATATAGGTTGCAAAAACACGCCAAAAGTTAATCTGATTTCTGCTGTTTTTCAATATTTGTGCCCCTCTCTATGTTTCATAGTCCATATGGCATCAAAGCCGCCCAGTGAGAATTCTTCGGGAACGGACTTCAGCGACCCCATATATCGTAGTGTCCTCATCATTGGGGTTAATCACTGCCGCAGCGGGTGCGGAAATTAATAAATGTTCATGGTGTACCAATTCATCAGATGCTGTGATTTCATGGCTTACCGATGGCGAAAATAACAGAAAGTGTCAAATAATTGGACGATTTTCATTGAAATTTGACGATTCCCGCATTTTTGTCTGCAGTTGCGGATTGCGGTATGACACTCCGAATCTTAGTTCAAAAGAAATAGTAACAGTCAGATAGGATTTCTGATGAGTAAGCCTTATATTTGTATGATTCAATTATAAAAATATGAGACATTTGCATTTGACGGACTTATTCACGGCAATACTTGTAATGTTTCTGTGTCTGTCTGGTAGAGCTCAGACGCAGACAGAGAGGAGTTTTTCCGGACTGGAGCCTCTTGGTCACTATGCCGATCAGATTGTTGATAAAAACGATTATCAGAGTGCACTGGATCAGGTGTTCTTTGGTGACCGCAAGTTTGAGTATGCTTTTTTGGTAGAGCCGTCGTTCTTCGAGGAATATGCACTTCTTATTGGCGATGGCACACTTACGGCTCTTGCTGCGGATAAGCAGGTCTGGGGATTCCTGCAGACCGATAAGTATCTTCGGGTTGAAAGTCGTAAGTCAGCATATAAGAGTAGCGATGGTGATATCCGGTCGGTGATGACAAGTTCCATGATTGAACTGCCTCAGAACGGGGAACTCATGACACGCCCTGATGCTCCGAAAGCCACCGGACATTCTGTAACGGTCAGCAGATCTTTGACCGATGCTTTTGTGCGGATGATAGAGATGGCTTGCTATACATCGTCATATCTGGCTGAGGAGGAAACAGGTATGATTGCTTTTGACGGAATACGTTATGCTTTTATCCCTAAAGGCCGATACGGCGGTATGGCCGCCTCAGTGCATAGCGGTTATATGACGGGACCGTCAGAGAAACTGGTCGGGATAATGGACAAGGCATACGACCTGGTCCGGAAGGAGCGGGCAGACTCTCTTGTGACTCTCTTTGATGATATGGAAGAGTGCTACAGAAATTTTCTCAGTTTCATTCCAGATAATATGGTCAAAAATGATTCCAATATGGTTCTTGTAGGAACTCAGTTTGACCGGAGTCTTTTTGGGGAATCCATAACCGATGCCGGATATTGTGCTTCTCTTCTTGCTGGTGACTCCGAAGGGGAGCGGAATCCACTGGAAGAACAGTGGGATGGATTCCTTCAGTATCAAATACTGGTCAAGAATGGTACTATGATTACCGGAACAGTATCAGACAATATCGGACCGATTGCCGGCCAGAAAGTCGCTGAGGTGGATTGTTTTGACTTTCACATTGTACAGCAAGTAATTACAGATGCCGGAGGAAATTATTCACTTGCAGTGCGTGACAATCACAATCTGCTCAGGATAGAACGCGAGGGATATGAGGCATTCAACTCTTTGTTCTATACCAATATCATAGATTGTGTACTCGCTGATGCTGCTAAGGCTCAATGGGAAGTGTTTGCCGAGGGAGATTTGAGCTATCAGAAAATATCGGAACAGTCTGTTCAGGTGCTGACCCGGAACAAGGAACTTGTCAGCGCGGTGATTCCTGCAACCGTGCAGGGGTTGGATGTGGTTAAAATTGCAGATTCCGGATTTGAGGGCTGTAACCTGTTGAAGTCTGTGAAAATTCCCGAGACTGTCGTGATGATCGGTGACAAGGCTTTCACGGATTGCGTTTCTCTTGAATCAATTGTAATCCCGGAATCAGTAACAAGGACTGGTAAAAGTGTCTTCTCAGGTTGCACTAATCTGAAAGAGGTTTATAACAGCAGCATATTCTTCTATCTGAATCCCTCGTACCAAGGTGAGTACGGACTGAAAAATGCAGAAACTGTCAGAACCATTGCCGGTAAAGCCTTTTATGGTTGCGCAGGTTTGACTTCGGTTGACATTCCTGGCAATGTAACAGAAATTGGAGACGGTGCGTTTGCAAGCAGCGGTATTGACAGGATTGTTCTGCCGGAGGCATTGACCCGTATTGCCCCAATGTCGTTTGACGGATGCAGGAATCTTGTAAAAATTGATATCCCTGACAAAGTCATAAGAATCGGGGCGTATGCATTCTCCGGATGTGGGAATCTTGAAAATGTGGCCATTCCCAATTCCGTCACTTTTATTGATAATGCCGCATTCTCTGAATGTACAGGGCTGAAATCGGTCGTTTTGCCGGAATATCTGTTCTATTTGCCCGAAGATTTGCTCGCGGGTTGTACCGGAATGGAAGAACTGTCGCTTCCCGTTTCAATAGAATTGATAGGAAACGGATCAATGGGTTGCAGTAACTTGAAAGCTCTCAATGTCTATTGGAATGAGCCGGCTGCATACGAATGGCCGGCGGGCGATCCGTTCCGTGGACTGAACGAACCTGATTGTACCCTGTATGTTCCGAAAGGTTCGACTTCAGCCTATAAGGCTGCCTATTCCTGGCAGCTGTTCAACATTGTGGAACGCGAATAATAATGAAATAATGAAGAAGTTTGTAAGTTTGGCAGTGTGCTTGCTGGCATTCAATCTGGCTGGATGGTGTCAGGCGCAGGATGCTTCGGTGCATACCGTGAGATTGTCGAAGGCCGATGTCATTGCGGCGAACGGCGCGGTTTGGGAAGGCTGGGGGACAAGCCTTTGCTGGTGGGCTAACAGGGTGGGCTACAATCCTGTGCTGACGCAGAAAGCCGCTACGTTGTTTTTCGATGCAGAGCAGGGGCTTGGCTTGAACATTATGCGGTATAACATCGGGGGTGGGGACGACCCGTCGCACCACCATATAACCCGTACAGATTCCGATGTGCCTGGCTGGCTTCATTACGATGCTGTGGCTGGTACTGCCGAATACGATTATCTTGCCGACAGCTGTCAGCTTAATGTGCTGAGAGCGGCAGCGGACGCGGCTGGACAGGATGCGTGGATTGAGGTGTTCTCGAACTCTCCGCCATATTTTATGACGAACAGCGGGTGCGCTACAGGCAATATCAAGGCCGACGAGAACAATCTGCGTGATGACTCGTACGAGGCTTTTGCCGATTATCTCGCACACGTGACTGCATATATGCGCGATGATCTGGAACTTGACGTGCGCAGTCTTGCTCCGATGAACGAGCCGAACACCAATTACTGGGGAGCTTTCAGCAAAAAGCAGGAAGGTTGTCATTTCGATGCCGGCTCAGCCCAGTCGCGCATTCTTGAGCTTACATCGAAGGCGATGGAACACTACGGCATTGCAGGCGATGTGATATTGACTGCAAGCGATGAGACTAATCCCGGCAAACAGCTTGAGGAATTTAGAAGCTATTCGCAAGCGGCCAGAAATGCTGTCGGGCGTATCAGTACACACACCTATGGCATCAATGCCATACGCGAGCTTGGACAAGCTGTCCGCGGGGATGGCTTCAATCTGTGGATGAGCGAGGTTGACGGCAATGGTACATCAGGCAAAAATGCCGGTGAGATGTCTGCTGCTCTATGGCTGGCCGAGAAGATAATATACGATATTACCGAGCTGGAGCCTTCGGCCTGGGTGCTTTGGCAGGTCATCGATACTCATGTATCGGCGCAAGGCTACAAAGGTCGCAGGGACAGTGGACCATTAAGATTGAATGGCGGCTATTGGGGTACGGCCTGGGCCGATCACGACAGAAATGAGATAGAGCTTACACAGAAGTATTATGCTTTCGGCCAGTTCTCGCGCTATATCCGTCCGGGCTCTACATTGGTAAAATGCAAGAGCGGTGTGCCGGGAGTGAATATGCTTGCGGCATTGCAGAAGTCCGGAAAAGGACTCACGATTGTCTGCTCAAACTCAAGCGATGTAGCTCAGACTATTGATGTTGACTTGTCAGAACTTGGAGTTTCGCATGGCAAACTTGAAGGCTTCCGCACAAGCGGCAGTATATCGGATGGAGAGCATTGGACTGCCATTGGCAACAGCAAGGTCGTCCATTCTGTAGTACGGCTTGTCCTTGCACCGAATTCTGTAACAACTTATGTCAGATAAGATGTATATCATAAATATAGGCTATTTAGTGTAATTTTGCAGCAAAATTTACAGAAATGAGAAAGATAATGCTTGTGGCGTTAGCCGCGATGATGAGTCCCGCGCTGGTATCGGCACAGACTCCAGATGCACTGAAGGTGCAGACTTTTACTCTGTCGAACGGGATGGAGGTTTGGATTAACGAGGATCACAGCCAGCCTGTGGCTTTCGGAGCTGTGGTTGTGAAAGCCGGTGCCAAGGATTGTCCTGAGACTGGTATCGCACATTACTTTGAGCATATGATGTTCAAGGGAACGGAGTCAATCGGTACCATTGACTATGAGTCCGAGAAGGTGTATCTTGACTCCATATCGATGAAATACGATGAGTTGGCTGCAACTACCGACGATTCTGTCCGGACACTTATTCAGATGGACATCAACCGTCTGAACATCAAGGCCAGCGACTATGCAATTCCCAATGAGTTCAATAATCTGATATCGGAGTGCGGAGGCAGTGCCCTGAACGCTTATACAAGCCCGGATATTACGGTTTATCACAACGAGTTTGTGTCATCGTATTTTGAGCAGTGGGCCGAGCTGAACAGCGAGCGTCTGATTGACCCTGTGTTCCGTCTGTTCCAGAGTGAGTTGGAAACTGTATATGAGGAGAAGAACCGCAGTGACAACCAGATGCTGAGCGCATTCAGCGACTGCATACTGAAAGACGGCTTCAACGGCTCACCATATCAGTATCCGGTTATCGGAACTACCGCAAACTTGAAGAATCCGCAACTCAGCAAGATGGCGGAGTTCTTCCGGAAATATTATGTGGCCGACAATATGGGCATTATGCTTACTGGTGATGTGAATGTTGAGCAGGCTCTTCCGGTTCTGGAAAAGACTTTCGGACGCATTCGCAACGGTGAGCCTAACAGATTCTCGATGCCTGAGCTTCCGGCGTTCAACGGACGTCAGGAGGTCATAGCTCTTGCAAAGGTTCCTGTCGTGAAAATAAATGCTATCTGCTTCCGCGCACCGTCACAGAAAGATGATGACTGCCTGCCGCTCAGCCTGATGGCTTATCTTCTGAACAATGCCGAGGGTACCGGTCTGCTGGATAAGCTTACTACCGACAAGAAGTTGCTGATGGCGATGTGTATGTATCCCGACCTGGCTTTCAACGAGGCTGGTCTGTTCCCGATACTCGTGTTGCCGAAGATACTGTTTCAGAGCAACAAAAAGGCTGAGGAGAAGGTGATGGCTGTCATTGACGACCTGAAATCCGGCAATTTTGACGATGATTTCTTTGAGAGCTGCAAGCTTTCGTACAAACGTCAGCTGATATCGGGTCTTGAGAGCAAGGAAGAGAGAATGGACGGGATGATAAATGCGTTTGCCCAGGGCAGGAGTTGGGACGATGTCGTGGCCGAGGTCGAGACTGTAGGCAAACTGACAAAGGCCGACATAGTAGCCATGGCCAACAAATATATGGGTGAGAATTATCTGGTAATCCGCAAGAAGTTCGGTGACCCCGAGAAGGATCACCTGCAGAAGCCGCCTTACAAGAGCGTCGTTCCAGCGAACAGGGCTGCTGTATCGGCATACGCGCAGGCTGTTAAAGAAAGTGCTGAGGCGGTATCATATCCGCAGCCTTATGTTGATTTTGAAAACGATGCCAAAAAAATCGATGTTGCTCCGAATGTAACACTGTATGGAGTAGAGAACCCTGTGAATGATATTTTCAATATCCGCCTGATATATCCTGTCGGTACGATTGCCAGACCGGAGCTTGAGCGGGTAGCGGAATACATCTCGCTTCTCGGTACAGGGCAGATGAGCTACGACGACCATCGTATGGCACTCCAGAAGATTGGCGGAAGCATTGGCTTTGGTGTTGACAATGATGATTTCACTATCAGCATCACCGGCTTTGACGGTAATTTTGAACAGACCATAGCTTTGGCTGCCGATCTTGTATGTAATCCTCAGTCTGATAAGAAAAAGCTTGGAATAATCAGGGAAAGTGATCAGACCAACAGGATTATGGCCAAGCGTGATGCTGCTACATTGAGCGATGCGCTCAAGCAATATGTGATTTCAAGAGAGCAGTCGTCATACATTGTTGATAAAGGCAAGATATCGGATGATGTCCTTATGGCTGCATACGACGCCGTGCGCAGCAATGCCTGCTTCATAAGTTATTCCGGTACCGTTGATCCTGAGCTTGTTGCAAGCATTCTGAAAGACAAAATGCAGCTGGATAAGTCGGTGATACCGTTCAACGGCTATCCTGAGCGTCAGGTCGTTATTGGCGATGCCCCGACAGTATATTTCGTGCAGAAGTCCAAAGCTACGCAGAGCGACATCAATGCCCTGGTCCCGGCTGGAATACTCGCTGATCTGACCTCCAGACAGATAGCATCGGCCTACGGCAACTATCTTGGCGGTGGTATGGGCTCGCTTCTTTTCCAGGAGATACGTGAGTTCCGCTCGTACGCATACTCTTCGTCAGCAGGCTTCAACAGACCTGATTACGATAAGCGCGATGTCATTCCCACATATCTTTTCGCATATACAGGAACGCAGGGTGACAAGACTCTCGATGTCATGAGTATTATGGACTCACTGATTTCCGGTACTCCTTTCCACGAGGAGAGGATTGAGAGAAACAGTAAGGAAATCACTTTTGAACTGATAGCATCGGTATCGTCGTTCCGGACAATAGCTGACTACATAATATATGAGCGCAATATCGGCTACGCGACTGATCCTTCTATCGATTTCTTTGAGAATCTGAAGAATGCCGACGCTGCGGCACTCAGTGATTTCTGGAAAGGCTCGATAGCCGGCAAGCCGATTATCTGGACGATTGTCGGTGATAGGAAACAGTTTGACCTTGAAGAACTTGGCCGCCGCTATGGTGGAGTTACAGAACTGAAGCCGAAGGACATCATCAAGAACTGATGTCCTACATTCTGTAGCGTTTGTTTGATAAAAGAATTGAGTCTGGTTGTTGGCCAGACTCAATTCTTTTATAGGAAATATGTGACGGGGATTATCTGTCGCGGAAGTTCCATTTGCAGTTTACATCGTTGTAATTGAACTTTCCGAGTGTAAGGTTGGAATCACCGGTGCAAACCAGTGCGAACTGCTGGCCTTCCTTGCCTGGAACTTTCTCGGAGATGATGCGGTAGGTACCGTCAATAAGCTGCTCTATTCTCCAAAGCTGCTCGGGCGCGCCGGTGTATTCCGGAACTGAGGTCAGTTCACAGTCGGCGGTAGCAGCCAGGGCGCGGTTTGTACCTTCGATTGTAATCTTGTAGTATGGTGCGCCAAGATAACCGCCTTTGTCAGGAACAGCGGTGACAGTCCATCTCTGGTGAGGACGGAACATATAGTCGCCAAGACGGATTTCGGTGTTTCCCTCTGGCCAGGTGCTCACGACATCGGCAAGAGACTGGTTCGCGATAGTTTCGTCAGGAGTGGATGCGTTGCCGAAACCACGTCCTGCATTCATTCTTACAAAGTCAACGGCGAGTTCCAATGCATAGCCGCGACGCTCGGACTCAATCTCGAATGTGCCTTCCTTGAACGGGTCAGCTGCTACTGGCCAGTCATTCTTCCAGAGAAGTGCGCGGATGCCGAGAACACTCTTTCCACTGCGCTCCAGATCGGCCTCGAAGTGGCATGACATCTTCTCAACGCCTTCCTCCTCGACATAACGTCCGAAATGACCGGGACCTGTTACTCTGTTGCCTGCTGAGAGAACCATTTTGCCGCCACCCTCAAGCATATCACGGCCAACGTTGTCAAGATACGGACCGGTAACCTCTTTCGAACGGCCGCATACGATGTTGTATGTTGAATTGGCACCGTCGCAGCAAGTTCCGTGTGTGGCCAGCAGATAGTACCAGCCGTTGTGATACATCAGAGCGGTGGCCTCGCAGTCGATAGCTACATCGACAGGCTCGCTGGTCTCGATGCGTTTGCCGGTTTTCGGGTCAAGCTCGACGATACGGATAGCTCCGAAATATGTGCCGTATGACAACCACAGACGGCCTGTTGTCGGATCGAGCAGGAATGCAGGGTCAATGCAATAGCAGTCATCGTCCGCTCCGGCCCAGGCTACGAGCTCCGGCTCGGTATAACCGAAATCCGGTGAGTCAGGATCAAGGGTCTTTGTCCACATTGTTGTTACCAGTCCGTGAGTTTTGCCCTGTGTGCCGGGATGGTTGCCGCTATATGCTATAAGATAGCGGTCTCCGATTTTAATGGCATCCGGAGCTACGCCGCCACCGGTTCTGACTGCGCCTGAGCGCCAGGTCCAGCCGTCATCCGACATGATGCCTCCGCTGCCTGTTCCGAATGTGTAGTATCTGCCATCGCACTTCACGATTGTCGATGGGTCGTGAATGAAAATATCGCCTGTCTGTGCATATGCGCCTATGAACAATGCTGATAATATAGCTGTTAAAAATACTCTTCTCATAGCACTATTGAATTATTTGTTAGACACTGTGTAGTTTGTGACTGGCTTGCCGTTCACATCGAGGAAACGGACACAGAAGTCGCTCATACCCGGACCATTGATGATGGCGCCGCGAACGATGTTCTTGCCTTTCTTAAGTGTGATCTGCTTTGATACTCCGTCATCGACTACCATTCTGCGGTCACCTGAGAGCAGAAGTACCTCCTCGCCGTTGACCCACCACATTGATGCTGAGTTTGAACCGGCTGCCAGACGTACTGTCATATCCTCGCTGACGTTGATGACTGTTACCGCGAGGTAAAGTCCCTCGGTAGCGCGAAGCTTGAGACCTGTGGCAAAACGGTAGAGTTTTACATTGTAGCGCTTGCTGTCAAGACAGTGCCAGGTGAGAGTGACATCCTGGAACTCCGGCTGTGCCTGTGCTGCAGGAGCTGCCGGTGCTGCGCCTGGCTGACCACCCATCGGGCCACCCATTGGTCTGCCCATACCCATTCTCTGAGCCGGCTTCGGCAGGGAGACTGTTACTTTGTCACCATCTTTCGGCAGGGTAGTGGTCTGACCCTCGAAATACTGCTTGTTGAGTTCCTCGTTCAGGTATGAGTCTGTGAAGAGGGTGTTGGAGCGGATCTCAGGTTTTGAGATTGGCTCAAGAAGACTCCAGCGACGGATGAAACCCTTTTCGTCGGGTGATACGGCCTTCGCTGTGGAAGGTGTGAAATAAACCTCGAGCGAGACATCTGGCTGCTGATACTTGTCAAAGACAGGATTTACAGAGCCTGTTGCCGCTCCCTGGTTGTTCTGTGCGCACAGTGTGCCGCAGAACAGAACTGCGAGTGCTAATGCTGCTTTTCTCATAAAATATTCAGTTTGTATAATATGTATTATATATTTCAGTCAGTTGCTTATCAAAGCGAGCTGAGGTATCGCTCTGCCTCGATAGCCGCCTTGCATCCTGATGCGGCGGCGGTTATTGCCTGACGGTAGTGCGGGTCTGCCACATCGCCTGCTGCGAATACTCCAGGTATAGCGGTTTTCGGTGTCCCATCTATTGTCTTGATATAACCTGCTTCGTCAAGTTCAAGCCATTTTGCGAACACATCGGAATTCGGCTTGTGTCCGATAGCAAGGAAAAAACCGTCGATATCACAGTCGAAACGTTCCTCGTCGTCTGTTCCGGCACCACGTACAACTTTCATTCCCTGTACTTTGCCGTCGCCTGTAAGTCCAAATACGTTGCAGCCGAAAAGAACCTGAATCTTCGGGTTGCCCAATACTCGGTCCTGCATTATCTGGCTTGCGCGAAGCCAGGTCTTGCGTACAACCAGATAGACTTTCGATGCCAGCCCTGACAGGTACATGGCTTCCTCGCAGGCTGTGTCTCCGCCTCCTACTACTGCGACAACTTTCTTGCGGTAAAAGAATCCGTCGCAGGTGGCGCAGGCACTGACTCCGCGTCCTGCATATTTTTTCTCGTCTTCAAGACCCAGATATTTTGCTGATGCGCCGGTCGATACTATTACGGTGTCGGCCTCAATCTCGCTTCCGTCATCAATTTTTACTTTGTAAGGAGCTTCTGAGAAATCTACCTCTGTTACAGTTCCGTAGCGTATATCCGCACCGAAGCGCTCTGCTTGTGTGCGCAGGTCGTTCATCAGGTCATCGCCTGAGACTCCATCGGGATATCCCGGAAAATTCTCGACTGTCGATGTGGTAGTGAGCTGGCCGCCCGGCTGAAGTCCCTCGTATATTACAGGGGACAATGTTGCCCTGGCGGCATAGATAGCGGCTGTGTAACCGGCGGGTCCGGAGCCGATTATAAGACATTTGATTCTTTCCATATATATATAATGTAATGGTTTCTTCCAGTTGTTTACCGCAAGTCAATAACCTGTGCGTCCGGCCATTTGCTTTTGGGATAGTTGAACTCACTGTCGCTGACATTGCCTGTCTCGTATCTGTTGATTGTTATCGAGAAGTTCGCCTCCATCTGTGCCGACAGTCTGCTCCTTACATCGATAGACGATGGCTGGCCGTCGCTTTTGAAGCGGACGGTCATTGAAAGTACTCCATTAGAGCCGTTTTTCTGGTCTTTTGCCTTTAGTACAAGTGTCCCGTTTTCGGAAACCGATATTGCGAAGCCTTCGTGACGCTTTATCAGAATAAATGGGTTCGTTGTTACAATTTCCTCATCTGACGGCTCTGTAATATAGACCTCTATGATTTCATCGCCCGAGGCTATGCCGTTCCACAAATTCCTGCCGTCATACCAATAGGTTGACTCGGGTGTCTTCAGACTATATCGCTCGCCTTTCATTATCAGCGATGCCCTCATTCCCTGACTGTCGGGCTCGTCTGCATTGCGGATTGTCGCCTCGCATCTGACTCCTTTGCTCTCAATTGTATTTATTAACGATGATATTATGCTTTCCGCATTCTGTGCCGGCAATGTGATTGACAGTGCCAACGCCGCGACAGTCAGTATGAGATGTCTCATATCTTTATTCATTGAAGATTCTGAAGTTTCTGATCCAATTCCATATCGTCCATACAGAGAACCTGACGAGGTTTGCTGCCTTCCTGTCTGCTTACGATGCCCGCACGCTCCAACTGGTCCATAATACGTCCGGCACGGTTGTAGCCTATTTTGAACTTTCGCTGTATGAGCGATGTTGAGCCTTGCTGGCTGCCTACAATCAGCCTTGCGGCATCCTCGAAGATAGGATCAAGCTCGCCTTTTGTAAACGCCTCGCCGCCACCGTTTGAGTCATCGTTCTCATCTACATACTCAGGAAGCTCGTATGCAGTGACATATCCTTGCTGTTTGTTGATGTAGTTGCAGATATTCTGGACTTCGGGGGTATCGACAAATGCGCATTGGATTCGCTTCGGGTCTCCACCTTGTGAGAACAGCATATCACCGCGTCCGATCAACTGGTTTGCGCCAGGACAATCGAGAATTGTGCGTGAGTCTATCATGGAGGTTACGCGGAAAGCGATTCTTGCAGGGAAATTGGCTTTTATTGTACCTGTGATGATGTTTGTCGTAGGACGCTGTGTGGCAATAATCATATGCATACCGACAGCGCGAGCCTTCTGTGCGATGCGGCATATAGGTGTCTCTATTTCCTTGCCGGCTGTCATAATCAAATCGCCGAACTCATCGATTACTACAACGATATAAGGCAGATAACGGTGTCCTTTCAGAGGATTGAGCTTTCTGTCAATGAACAACTTGTTGTATTCTATGATGGAACGTACGTTAGCCTCTTTCAACAGCTCGTAGCGGCTGTCCATCTCGGTACACAGTGATTTAAGCGTGTGTACGACCTTTGTCGGATCTGTTATGATGGCTTCGTTCTCATCTGGCAGTTTTGCCAGAAAATGTTTCTCAATTGAGGCGTAAATGCTGAATTCGACCATCTTCGGATCAACCATAACCAGCTTCATCTCCGCTGGATGCTTCTTGTAAAGCAATGAAGTGACTATGGCATTCAAACCGACTGATTTACCCATTCCTGTAGCACCTGCCACCAGAAGGTGAGGCATCTTTGCCAGATCGAACATAAACAGTTCGTTTGTGATGGTCTTTCCGAGTGCTACGGGTAGCTCGTATGTGCTTTCGACAAATTTACGGCTTCTAACTACAGACTGCATAGGAACCATTACAGGGTTGGCATTAGGTACCTCGATGCCTATTGTTCCTTTGCCTGGAATAGGGGCTATGATCCTTATTCCGTATGCTGCAAGACTAAGGGCAATATCGTCTTCAAGATTACGGATCTTGCTTATCCTGATGCCTTCGGCCGGTGTGATTTCGTACAGTGTAACAGTTGGACCGGGGGTGGCGCTTATTGAAGTTATCTCAATTCCGAATGAACGGAGAACATTGATGATTTTGTTCTTGTTGGCCTGCTGCTCATCCTTGTTGTCGGATGGTCCGGTCTCGTTGTATTGATTGAGTAAATCAGGGGTGGGGAACTTGTAATGTGACAAGTCAAGACGCGGATTGTAGGGCTCGCTGAGATTACCGCTGTATTCATCCTCGGGAGTTGTATGAACAATCTCAAGCTCAATTTCGTTGTCAGAGCCACGGCTGTCATCGTCTTCCGGAGTATCGTCATCATTTTCGGGATTGTTTCCGGTAATATCCTGATGGATGCAGCCGGTTGTATCCTCTTCGTCTTGTGTGGATAAATTGTCAGATAAACGATCTGATATCTGGAAGTTCTCTGCATTGTCATCTGTTTCAGCCTCGCTATCTGCTTCATCTTCTTCGTTGTCAGGCTGGGTGGTCTGTCCGTTGCTGTCAGAATCATTGACACTGTCAGCCGAAGCGCTTCTATGTACAAAGTTGAACTTATCCCTTATCCATTCAATTGTGCGCCGTGTAAGCCAGATACAGTAAAACAGCATAGTAAGCAGCAATAACAGTATAATGCCGGGCAAACCAATTGTTCTGTCAAGCCAGTTGCATACGTTCAGACCATGATTTCCTCCTGGTACAAGGAATGATTCGTCAAACAGCGGCGTAAGTATCAGACTGAAGAGAATAGAGAGCCAGACGGTCAGGAAGATGCAGCTTACTAGCTTCCTGCCTATCCTGGCGTGAGTAATCCGCATCATGTTGCATCCGATGACAAAAGTCAGATAGAGCAGCAGAAATGATGGCAGTCCGAACCATTTGTTGATGATGTTCTGTGAAATGACAGCTCCAAATGAGCCGGCACTGTTAGCTGCCTCGGCCGTGTTGTCATTTACACTTTCAACCAGACTTTGATCGACGCCGCCTGTGAAAATAAAGGATAGGCAGGCAATGCCTGCGAACAAAGTGACGGCTACAATAACAATTCCTATTGTGAATCGTATTGTCTCGTTGTGTCTGGCTGATGAAACTCTGTCTATGAGAGTAGAAATATCGCTTTTTTCTTTTTTCTTTTTGGCTGATGCCTTGTTCTTTCCCATCTTATCTAAAAAGTCTCTGAAAATGCAAAGTTAGGAAAAAGCTGATATGCTGAATGTGTTTTTCCAGTTGATTTATGTTAACTTCGCGCTGCGTTTAAATGTGCTTGATAAGCTTATGGAATCGGCATTGGTTTTCAGTAAGGATGTTGTTGAGTTTGTTACGGTAGCGGCCGAGTATTGCGCGTTTGTGGAACAGTCTTCGTCAAGGGACCGCGAAAGGACTGTCGATGTGCTGCTGAAACTGCTGCCTTTGCTTTATTTAAAAGCTGCTATGCTGCCTGAGGCAGAGACGGACGATGCAATTACTCTTTCTGAATGTGTCACAGAGCAGGATTACGATATCGTCCGCTCTGCAATTGCCGGAATACTGGGCAGTGATGATGATTATCTCGAGGTTTTCGCAGACGAGATGAGATACAGCGATGTTCCGGTACGTAAATCCATATCTGAGGATCTTGCCGATATCTATCAATCTGTCGGGAATTTTGTCGGGTCCTTCCGCAGCGGAGTCAATGAGATTATGACTCAAGCTGTCTGCTGTTGCCGCGAGCAGTTCGCCCAGTATTGGGGACAGACACTTACAAATACGCTAAGGGCACTGCATTGCATACAATACGGACAGATTGATTGGTTTGATAAGGAGTAAAATGGTTATCATAGAGAACTCAATAGACAAACAGCTTATTCCGGCTATGCCGCAAGTTACATATCCGGGAACTGTGTATGTTGTCAATACCATTCCTGAGGCTTTGAGCGCGATTGATTATCTGAAAGGCTATAAGATTGTAGGGTTTGACACGGAAACAAAACCTTCATTTAAAAAAGGTGTTTCCCATAAAACTGCACTGCTTCAACTCTCAACACATCAGAGAGCGTATCTCTTTAGACTGAATATCATTGGATTACCTGATTTTGTAAGGGATTTCCTAACGTGTCCTGATGTCCTCAAAATCGGACTTTCAGTGAAAGATGATTTCAATTCGTTATATAGTCATGCCCATTTCGAGCCGTCTTCGTTTGTTGATTTGCAGACACTGGCTTCTGAGATGGGAATAGAGGAAAAAGGACTGCAACGATTATATGCATTGCTTTTTGGTGAGCGTATATCCAAGAATCAGCAACTGAGTAATTGGGAAAGTGATGAACTTTCCGATGGACAATGTCAGTATGCGGCCATTGATGCATGGGCTTGCGTGGTGATATATGAGTATTTAATGAAACTGCGCCTTTCAGGCGAATATCAGATTATAAAAAGAAATGCAGAAGAAAGTAATTCTGAAGAGAGGTAAAGAAGAATCGTTACTAAGGTTTCATCCGTGGATATTTTCGGGTGCAATAGCGACAATTGAAGGGGAACCGGTAGAAGGTGATGTCGTTGATGTATTTACATCACAGGGTGAATGGATAGCTACCGGACATATTCAGATAGGAAGTATCTCGGTCCGCGTACTAAGTTTCAAGCCCGTCGCGATAGACCGGAATTACTGGATAGGGCGAATAGGTGATGCATACGGATTGCGACGCTCTCTCGGATTGACAGACAGGGGGGATCATAATATTTATCGTCTGGTTCATGGCGAAGGCGATTTCCTTCCAGGACTTGTGATTGATATTTATGGAAGTACAGCAGTGATTCAGGCGCATTCCATTGGTATGCACAATTCCCGTAACGAAATTGCACAGGCTGTCTGCGAGGTAATGGGTGGTGCCGTTAAATCTGTGTATTACAAATCTGAGACAACTTTGCCTTTCAACGTTGTTCAAGATTGTGCAGGATGTTATTTGACCGGCGGCCCTGCTGATGATGACGTTCTTCTGGAATATGGTATGAGAATGCCTGTTGATTGGATTAATGGCCAGAAAACAGGATTGTTTATAGATCAGCGCGAGAATCGTGCCTTGCTTGAGAAAATGTCTGCGGGGCGCAGCGTGCTGAATATGTTTTGTTATACCGGTGGGTTCTCTCTTGCCGCATTGCGGGGAGGTGCCAGGCTTGTTCACTCTGTTGACAGTTCGGCAAGAGCTATAGATCTTACTACTCATGGTGTTGAAAACAATTTCCCTGATGATGACAGACATGAGGCGTTTGTTGCAGATGCTTTCAAATATCTTGATGAAATGAGGCCTCAGTATGATTTGATCGTTTTGGATCCACCTGCATTTGCCAAGCATAAGGATGCGTTGAAACGTGCTTTGCTCGGATACAGAAGACTGAATGAGAAAGCTATTCAGAAAATTCAACATGGGGGCTTGCTTTTCACGTTCAGCTGCTCACAGGTCGTGACAAAGGAACAATTCCGGACCGCAGTTTTCACTGCTGCCGCTCAGGCCGGCAGGAATGTCCGCATACTTTATCAACTTCATCAACCTGCAGATCATCCTGTCAACATTTTCCATCCAGAGGGTGAATACCTGAAGGGATTGGTTCTATATGTTGATTAAATGGAGAAAATGATGGTTAAAGTGTGTTAAAGTGGGATGATTTTACTTTGCCAATCGTGTGAAAATGGAATTTGATTGTATATTTGCATCGTGTTTTTCATGGTATTAGATTTTAATTTGAGTTGGAGTCGTCGTGATGACGACTCCAACTTGCTTTTTTATAAGTTTTGTTGATTTATGGCTGAAAAGAGAATCTTTTACGTTCCGAATGTAACTCCTGAGATGGAGCTTCCAGATGATGAGGCCACTCATTGTATCCGTGTTCTCAGGCTTCGCGAGGGCGATGAGATCGTTTTGGCCGATGGGAAGGGAGCTTTTCATAATGCAGTTATCAGCTGCATTTCGGGAAAACATTGTATTATAAATGTGAGGTCAACTGAATCTCAGCAGCCGCTTTGGAAAGGACATATCACGATAGCATATGCACCTGTAAAATTGATGGAACGAAATGAGTGGTTCGTTGAGAAAGCCGTTGAAATAGGAATTGACCGTATCGTATTTCTAAAGACTGATCACAGCGAACGTGAGGTTCTGAAGATGGAACGTGTCGAACGCATAGCTGTGGCTGCTATGAAACAATCACAGAAAGCCTTCCTGCCAGAATTCGTACCTATGACATCTTTCCGTGAATATGTGCGTTCTGCAAGTGAATCCTGCAAGTATATTGCGCATTGTGAGGAAGGAGAAAAAAAACATCTTGCGGATTTGGTCGTACCGGGCGAGGATATAGTCACGCTAATCGGTCCGGAAGGAGATTTCTCTCATTCGGAGGTTGAACTTGCGTTGCGTGCCGGTTTCACACCTGTATCATTGGGATTATCCCGTTTGAGAACTGAGACGGCCGCTTTGGTAGCCTTGAATATAATGAGTCTGGCGAACCGTTGCAGCTAAGAACCTGTTATGCGTTATTTCATTTATCTTAGTTTTGACGGAAAACGTTATTGCGGTTGGCAGCGCCAGCCTGGCGAATGCTCTGTCCAGGAAACTATAGAGAATTCATTGTTTCTGTTTATGCGGCGTGCGATACCAATTACTGGAGCCGGGCGTACAGATGCCGGTGTGCACGCCCGAATGATGGTTGCACATTTCGATGTTGATGAGTCCGTTGACACATTGTGGATGAAGTCGAAACTGAATGCTGTCCTTCCGGATGATATCTCTGTCCTGCGGATTGTACCTGTGAAACCTGAGGCCCATGCGAGATTTGATGCGGTATCCCGTACATATAGATACTATGTGTCGCTAAGTAAGGATCCGTTTATGAATGGCTATTCTTGGCGGCTGATAAATGTACCGGATTTCGAATTGATGAACAAAGCTGCCTCAATGTTGATTCCTGTTACCGATTTTACCAGTTTCAGCAAATTGCATACCGATACTAAAACAAATAACTGCAAGTTGGAAGAGGCTGTGTGGAGCGGTAGTGGACATGAATGGTTTTTTACTATCACTGCAGATCGGTTCCTGCGCAATATGGTGCGTGCTATTGTTGGGACTTTGATGGAAGTTGGCCGTCACAAACTCACTCTTGATGGCTTTCAAGCTATCATTGACAGTAAAGACCGGTGTCAGGCCGGTGATTCAGCTCCGGCTTGTGGACTTTTCCTTGAAAATGTAGCATATCCAGATGAAATATTCAAGGTGTAATAGTTATCTTCGGGAAATATTTCCAGATATGAGAAGAATGTTTGTTATAATCCTGTTGCTTTCATGCTTTACGGTCAGTTTTGCGGCTGATATACGCAGACTCTTTATTGGGATGCCGGAATCAGTGTTGCCTTTGCTGTCAAAAAACAATAAGCTTGATATGCTTGATTTTATTGACAGCGGAATGAAAGCTGTTGTGAGGAATAAAATGGAAGGCGAGTCTGAATTGTTGAGCATAGATGACAGAAATCTCAGAATGAGATATACTGGAATCTCGGATGTTTCAATAAAGCTGTTTTATTACAGGGATTCAATACCTTTGATATGCCTTGTCCACACAATTTCAGGCAGATTGCCCGACAGCCGTTTGTCGTTTTATGACACTGATTGGAATCAGATGGATGGCAGACGGCTGTTGTCTGAGCCTTCACTTGATAATTTTATTGTGAAGGACTTGCCGAAGGATTCTGTCGCATTATACAGAAGTATATCTTCGATGAACACTGTAAAAATATCATTTCCTGCGGAATCTGATGCTGTCAGTTTTGAATATACCGGTCTCTCGTTTATGGGACAGGATTCTGTACGATTCTCGGCTTTTTTCCGCAGCGAACCGATTGTGTATGATTGGAACGGCAGACGTTTTATTCCTAGAAAATAAAAAATAACAAAGGCAGGACTTTCTGGACCTGCCTCTGAAATTGTCGTAATGTTGGAAAGGTATGCTTGTGTTATTGCTTGCGGCTTCTTGCGTAACGGTTCAAGAAACGATCCACACGACCTGCTGTATCGACCAGCTTGGACTTTCCGGTATAGAACGGGTGTGATGTGTTGGAGATTTCAAGCTTGATAAGGGGGTAAGTCTGACCCTCAAACTCGATGGTCTCTTTTGTTGCACAAGTTGAACGCGACAAGAAACAGTCGCCGTTTGACATGTCCTTGAATACTACAGGACGATAGCTGTCTGGATGAATACCTTTTTTCATAATTCTTTTTTATTTTCTCCACCTATATGGTGGGGGTTCCGAGCCGCAAAATTAATGATTTTATTCTTTTTTGCAAAAAAATATCGCAAATTTCGGTTAGAAGCCGCTTTCCAGCACATAGGGCTGTCCTCCAGCAGTTATGCCGGCACCGCTGATACTGAATTCTGATGTAATTGAGTTGTTGTAAAAACTGACTGTCGCATGCCCGTCTGAGTCGGTAATGACATTCGGTTCCCAAAATAGCGTGCGTCTATAGTCAACGTCACCAATAATAGGTCCGTCCGGATAGGCAGGACTATAGAACTGATATGGCGAGGAATATCCTGATACTGTCGATATGCGTTTCCCTATTTCCATCAAGTCTTTTCTGGAACTGAGCCCGCTGAAATTCTTCACCTCTATATCTATAAGGTAATAATTGACGACGCTGCTCTCAGCTTCTTGCTGGAATCCGACATTTACGTGTTTCTCCAGTCCCTTTGCAAACATTGGGGCCAAAGTCAGTATTGATGTCAGTGGCATAACCCGGTCATAAATCATTATGCTTTTAATATCTTGTGTATCCAGGCTCCATGGTGGACAATAAATTCCTTGATAAAGGCAGTGCTCACTGTCGTGGACATACCAGAATGCATGAATGGCTCCGTTCAATAATGACATGTCGGCCAGCTGCATGGCAATTTCCTCGTCTGCTCCATAAAGTTGCGGGCTGAAGTCGGTCACCTCGCCTGAGTCGGACTGTAGCGAGAATGTATATCCTTTGTCCAACAGATAACCAAGTACGTCACCGCTGAACTCGGCACGATCGAGCTCTGATTCCACATCCTGTTGGACGTTGAATGCCTTGAACGTGAAATAATCTATGTATTTGCGTTTCTCCTCAATATCAACATCGGGTAGCAGATAACCTATGTTGTCCCAGATTACTTTCGGCAAGTTGTCATCATCAGTACTTGCAACATCATCTGATATTTTGTTGACTGTAATCCTGTTCTTTGGGGTGATGTTGCGTAAAAGAGTCTCTGATGGGTAGTAAGCGCGGAGCTCCGGTGTCATTGAACGCTCGAAAAGTATTCTCGAACTGGTTCCTACCAGTTTCCGTTTTTCTGTTGTATGTATTGTGAGCCTGGCAACATCGTAAAAATCGGAGATATCAAGTCCAAAATAACCAGTTGAGTCGGTAATGCAGTTGAACTGCTCAGTGTTCTTCTTGTCTGGCGGTACAATTGCGGCCATAACTTTGATGTCTGGAATAGGCTTGTTCCCCGATGGGGACAGAACCCAGCCGTTCAAGGTCAGATTCTGTTCAATACGGTGTTTCTCATCAAATCTGTCGATGCCGGCCATAGTCCTCCATTCATATCTTTCCCAGCCTTGCACCATCATAAGAAGATCCAATGCTTCCTGGCGTGAGGAGTCTTCTGTGTCGAAGTACCATTCCGGATTGTGGACATAGCCTTTCAGGTCGGATGAGAGTAACAGCGTAGTGCGAAGATCGCCGGAAGTCAGATTGCCGGATGTGCGGGAGTCGCGTACTGATAGACAGAAACGGTCCCGGAATGGTAATCCGTTACCGTCTTTCAGAGTGAAATCAAGTTTTATTTCCTGGAATGGACCATATTTTGTTTTGTCTGTCTGAAAAGTGAGTTCAGGAGTCTTGCCCGACGTCTCATTGTAAAATGCACGAGAAGCCAGAATCTCTCCTGCACGGTTGAATAATACTATCCGGCACACACCATCACTGAAATCGAGCGGTATTTGGATTTCCGCCTTTTTCCCATTCTGTGGCACAGTGGTGAAGAATGCCAGACCGTCACGGCATGTGACAGTGAGTCCTAGTGTGTCAGAAGGTGTATTCTCGGACGCATCGATTGATACTGTCAGATAATCGCCATTCCGTCTTGCTGCAAGAATGTAGCCATCTTCTTCGGCATCCGGCAGGTTGAAGCTGCGGCTTGTACCGTTTGCTGTAATAGAAACGCTGTTCCTGCGCTCTTTTGGCGTGAATGTGAAACTGCCCATTCCATCGTGGATGGTACTGAAACTTATATCAGTTCCGTTTACTGTTCCGCTGGCTTCAATTCCGAGACCGTCTTCGCCTGTCGCTTTGAATGCTACACGGCATGGCTTACCTATAATGATACGTCCTCCTTCGGGATAGAATCCAACATCAATCTTGGGCTGTTTCTTCGTTTTGGGACGATATTGCTCTATATAAGAATCGTGTAACTTGATTGATGGAGCGGCCGAATAATAATCACCCTCTTCTTCGGGCTTCTCATAAATGGGAAAGACGCGTGAGAATATTGCGTTCTGATTGAAATTCAGCATATTCATTGTGTATGCCCTTATCTCGTAAAATCCGCTGGGGTAGGGAAGTACACCGCGAAGCTCGCGCGCCTGTGTCGTACTTGCGTCCAATAGTGGGAACGAGCCATCGCATTGTCCGGCGACAATCTGTAATTTCTGCTGCTTAAGCAATACCCCGCCGGGTGACAGCAAGTCAACATACAGGACTTTGCTGGGCGCACGGTGATTATCGGCCGCGTTTACTACGTATGCCTTAAACCAAATTGTCTCGCCTGTATAATACGATGTGTTGTCGAATTGGACATATACTTTTTCTTGCGGAAATATCTGGCTGAACTTATGGATGTTGCCGGCGTATCGCTGCAACTCCGCGCTGGTCTCTCCTGCGAATGTGAGGGCGGGAATCATCAAGAGCGATAGAACCGATAGTAACGGTAAATGCCTCATTATCATATTTGATGTTAATACGCGGCGAAATTACTTACAAAATTCCATATATATATAAGTTTTTTAATACAATCGTGTCAATACGGCATATTGTTGAGAACTTCTATGTGCTAAAAGTCAGTTATGTTGCTTCTTTGTGAATTGTTTTGGCTATTTTTGCGGACGTAAATCAAAATGGTCTGATAATTACACTAATAAAAACAATAATTATGGTTAATTACAAAGAATTGGGTCTTGTGAACACCCGTGATATGTTCGCAGCTGCCGTAAAAGGCGGTTATGCAATCCCGGCTTTCAACTTCAATACAATGGAGCAGATGCAGGCCATAGTCATGGCTGCTGTTGAGACAAAATCTCCTGTTATTATGCAGGTATCAAAAGGTGCTCGTAATTATGCAAATGCTACCATCCTTCGCTATATGGCTCAGGGTGCTGTAGAGTATGCCAAGGAGCTTGGCTGCGCTCATCCGGAAATTGTACTTCATCTGGATCACGGAGACAGCTTTGAACTTTGCAAGGATTGTATTGATATGGGCTTCAGCTCAGTTATGATTGACGGTTCTGCTCTTCCATACGAGGATAATATCGCCCTCACAAAGAAGGTTGTGGAATATGCTCATAAATACGATGTCACAGTTGAGGCGGAGCTTGGCGTTCTGGCTGGCGTTGAAGATGAGGTCGCTTCCGAGGTGTCTCATTATACAAAGCCCGAAGAAGTTATTGATTTTGCAACCCGTTCAGGCTGTGATTCATTGGCTATTTCGATAGGCACATCACATGGCGCATACAAGTTTAAACCAGAGCAGTGTACCCGTGACCCGAAAACCGGCAAATTGGTTCCTCCTCCACTCGCATTTGACGTTCTGCACGAGGTAGAGAAGAAACTTCCCGGTTTCCCGATAGTTCTACACGGATCATCATCAGTTCCCCAGGATGAGGTGGACACCATCAACACATTCGGCGGCAAGCTTCCAGATGCGGTGGGTATTCCAGAAGAACAGCTTCGTGAGGCTTCAAAGAGTGCTGTATGCAAAATCAACATTGACTCAGACTCTCGTCTGGCTATGACTGCGGCAGTCCGCAAGTATCTGGCTGAAAATCCAAGTCACTTTGATCCGCGCCAGTATCTTAAACCAGCCCGCGAGAATATGAAGAAGATGTATATCCATAAGATTGTGGATGTGCTCGGCTCAGATGATAAGCTTCTGCAGAAATAACTATTCCGGGATTATAGCTTTTCAAAATCACATTGTCATTTTTGGCAGTGTGATTTTTTGTTTTTGATATGATTCATTATATTTGTATCGTGTATGAAGAGTAAGAATTTGAAAAAGTAATAAATAATAAACGTAGTCATTATGAAAAGGTATCTTTTGGGATATGATATTGGCAGTTCCTCTGTGAAGGCGAGTCTGGTATCTGTGCAGAGCGGAAAGAGTGTGGCATCGGCTTTCTATCCTGACTCTGAGGCTCCGATCAAGGCTGTAAATCCGGGTTGGGCAGAGCAGAATCCTGAAGACTGGTGGAGTTATTTGAAAAATGTTACAGCAAAGGTGATGCAGATGGCTTCTGCAACAGGCGAAGATATAGAGGCGATAGGTATATCGTATCAGATGCATGGTCTTGTATGCCTTGATAAGAAAGGTAAAGTACTGCGTCCTTCGATAATATGGTGTGACAGCCGTGCCGTGCCATACGGCGAGAAAGCTTTCCGCGAGATAGGTAATGGACAGTGTCTCACCCAGTTGCTTAATTCTCCAGGTAATTTTACGGCCTCCAAGCTTGCTTGGGTAAAGGAGAATGAACCGGAGATTTTCAATAAGATTGACAAGATAATGTTGCCTGGCGATTATATTGCATATCGACTTACAGGCGAGAAATGTACAACAGTATCCGGTTTGTCGGAAGGTATGTTCTGGAACTTCAAGAACAACAACGTTGCAAGCTTCCTGCTGGATTATTATGGTTTTGCTGAGTCTATTATTCCAGAGATTAAGCCAACATTCTCTGAACAGGGAAAAGTGACTGCCGCAGTTGCTGCGGAGCTTGGTCTCGCCGAAGGTATTCCTGTTACTTATCGCGCTGGCGACCAGCCGAACAATGCGGTATCACTGAATGTCTTCAATCCGGGAGAGATAGCTGCCACTGCCGGTACGTCGGGTGTTGTATATGGTGTGAACGGTCACGTCAATTTTGACCCACAGTCAAGGGTGAATACTTTTGCTCACGTGAATCATACAGGTTATGAGACTCGTCTTGGAGTACTTCTTTGTATCAATGGTACTGGTATCCTGAATGCCTGGACCCGTCGCAACATTATGAATGACGGCTTGTCCTATGGCGATATGAATAAACTGGCGGATCAGGCTCCGATAGGATCGGACGGTGTGGTCGTGCTGCCGTTCGGTAATGGTTCTGAGCGCGTATTGTCGAACCACAATGTAGGTTGCAGCATTCATGGTCTGAACTTCAATATACACAATCGTTGTCATTTGGCTCGTGCTGTGCAGGAGGGAATCGTTTTCTCGTTCAAGTACGGTATGGAGGTTATGTCTGAAATGGGTATGGATATTTCAAGAATTCACGCCGGCAATGCCAATATGTTCTTGAATCCGGTGTTCCGCGATACTCTGGCTGGAGTGACTGGAGCGACTATTGAACTTTACGATACTGACGGGTCTGTAGGTGCCGCAAAGGGCGCCGGTATGGGAGCTGGTGTATATAAGGATCACGATGAGGCATTCGCTACACTTGAGAAATTGCGCGTTATTGAACCGGACCAGAAATCGGCAGATGCATATAAACAGGCGTATGAGCGTTGGAAATCAGTTTTGAATATGTATATTCCGGCTCAATAATTCTGTATGCTTATAAAAATAAGTTTGTAAGAAAGCCGAAAGATTTTGTGACCGGATTGATTGTTGAAGAAGGAGCTAGGCATATTGACTGATGAAACAAACCATATGGGCGCAAAAGATTCGGAGAGATTACCAAGTTATTTTATGAAGATTACCCGGTATTATAAAAAAGAACTGTATTTTTGTATTTAGATAAAACTATTTTACAATAACCTATTAAATAAAAATTATGGCAAAAGAGTATTTTCCTGAATTAGGAAAGATTAAGTTCGAGGGTAAGGACAGCAAGAATCCAATGGCTTTCCATTACTATGACGAGAACAAAGTTATCATGGGTAAGACAATGAAGGAGTGGCTTCGCTTCGCTATGGCTTGGTGGCATACTCTTTGCGCAGAGGGCGCAGATCAGTTCGGCGGTGGTACCAAGACTTTCCCATGGATAGAGGCTGATGCTCTTCAGACTGCAAAGAACAAGGTTGACGCAGGTTTCGAGTTTATGCAGAAGCTGGGTATCCCATATTTCTGCTTCCACGATGTTGACCTTATTTCAGAGGGCGCAAATGTAGAGGAGTACGAGGCTAACATGAAGGCTATCGTTGCTTACATCAAGGAAAAAATGAAAGAGACCGGTGCGAAGCTGCTGTGGTCAACCGCAAACGTATTTGGCAACAAGCGTTATATGAATGGCGCATCTACCAATCCTGATTTCGATGTAGTAGCACGTGCTATTGTTCAGATTAAGAACGCTATTGATGCCGGTATCGAGCTCGGCGCTGAGAATTATGTATTCTGGGGTGGCCGCGAGGGTTATATGAGCCTGCTGAACACCGATCAGAAGCGTGAGAAAGAGCATATGGCTACTATGCTTGGTATGGCACGTGACTATGCACGCTCAAAGGGCTTCAAGGGTACATTCCTCATTGAGCCGAAACCATGTGAGCCGTCAAAGCATCAGTATGATGTAGATACAGAGACCGTTATTGGTTTCCTGAAGACTCATGGTCTTGACAAGGACTTCAAAGTTAACATCGAGGTCAACCATGCTACACTTGCCGGTCACACATTCGAGCACGAGCTGGCTTGCGCAGTTGATGCCGGTATGCTCGGCTCAATCGATGCCAACCGTGGTGACTATCAGAACGGCTGGGATACCGATCAGTTCCCAATTGACCAGTACGAGCTTGTACAGGCTTGGATGGAGATTATCCGCAATGGTGGCTTAGGCACAGGTGGTACAAACTTCGATGCAAAGACCCGTCGTAACTCAACCGATCTGGAGGACATCGCTATTGCTCACATCAGCGGTATGGATGCTATGGCCCACGCTCTTGAGTCAGCTGCCAAGTTGCTTGAGGAGTCTCCTTATAAGAAGATGAAGGCTGAGCGTTACGCATCTTTCGACAGCGGTATCGGCAAGGACTTCGAGGATGGCAAGCTCACACTCGAGCAGGCATACGAGTATGGTAAGAAAGTTGATGAGCCAAAGCAGACTTCTGGCAAACAGGAGCTTTACGAGGCAATCGTTGCTATGTACGCATAACTTATACCTTTTATAATAAGAGAATCCGGTCAGTTGACTGGATTCTTTTTTTTGTGGCAACGATTGCCTTCGAGCCTATTTCCAGATTGCCATACGGCAAACGTGCTTCATATGGTCGATTGACAGTCTTTGCAATTGATTTTAACTTACAATAATTCTCAATTTCACAATTTTTATTCTCAATTTCACAAAAAGTTATGAAGTGAAAAATACATGCGTTATTTTTGCATTGAAATCAAACACATAGATAATACACAATTTAAAGATAAATTTATGGAAAAGAAGGAATTCAGAACACTCACAGAAGAGGAACTAAAGATGGTCAATGGAGGTGGAGGCGTATATGATGGTGGAGCGGGGAATGTATGTGTTGGCCTTTCAAACATATGTCGTGCTAACGGTGGCCGTGAATACAGTTGTCCGTCTGGAACGGAATGTTCAGTAGAAACTATGGATGTTTGTTGTAAAATGTAAGCGTAAAAAATAACTTGGTTTATTTGCGTATGGGCATTTACAAGTTGGTTCTTGCTATACTCAGCTTATTCAAAGTACGGCATACAGCCGCATTTGTAAAGGAGATGTGTATAAACAATATCCAGAGTGACAACCTTTTCGGAATAATGAGACTGCTGGAGGTGTTCGGTGTTCGGTCAAGTGCCGTCAGTCTTGATGATAGCAAAGATTTCAAGGAACTTGAATTGCCTTATATATACAGGACCAAGGATAAGACATTTCATCTTGTTACACAGCAGGATGGCGATAGCGTTAAATATACTGACGGGATCACTTCGAAGACATTGGATTGGAAGTCATTCATTAAGAATGCTGACCTGCTGGCTGTAATGCTCGATGCTGATGAGAATGTATCTGAACCAGGGTATGCCGAGAATCATAAAAAGGAAATGTACCAGAAATGTCTATGGGTAATACCGTTCATTTGGTTCTTATGGCTGATGCTGATGCAGTTCGCGGAGAAAAGCTATAGCTCAATTATGCCAACGGTGTCCTTCAGAGTCTTTGGCATAGTTCTATCTGCTATAGGATTGTTTCTGTGCGTGTTGCTGCATAGACAATGGACTGGCGACAGCAATGCCGTGGAACGTGTCTGCTCACTTTTCAAGACTTCAAACTGCTCATCGTCACACGATACTTTCTTTTTCAATAAATGGTTTGACCTATCTGAGGTCGGCGCATCGTATTTTGCGGCAATAATTCTGGTTTTGTCCCTGATTCCTCAAAAGGCATATTCTGTAGCGTGGGTTATATTGCCAGCGCTTCCGGCTTCTTTGTGGAATCTCTGCTATCAGTTTTTCAAACAGAAACACTGGTGTCCTCTGTGCGTCTCAGTTCAGGTGTTATTCTGGATCATCGCTCTTGTCTTCTTTCTATGCGGAGCATACAATTGTAAAGATTCTTTTAATCTGTTTGATGTGTTGGACGCTTTGCTGCTTTGGGGCAGTGTACTTGTCGTAATCATGAAATTTGTGACGCCATCGGTATCTTTCCGTCATAAGGCTGAAAGCGCAGGGACAAACTTGTCGTTGATAAAGGGCAATCCCGATGTGGTAACTGCTATATTAGGAGAGAAGGAAAAAGGCGTGCGTAATATTATCATTGCCGTATCGCCGACTTGTCCGTATTGCAAAAGAGCAATGGATAAAATTGAAAGCCTGCTGTTGCCCACCGGCCGCTTTACTGTAGAGAAAAAATACAAGTCTATACACAAAGGCGATGACGAGAAGATTGAGGATGTCATTGGTAAGGAAGAGGCTGAGAGACACAGGCAGTGGTGCGATGAGCATAACATAAATGCCACCCCGACTGTTTTTGTAAATGGAAAAGAGCTTAACCGTATATATTCTGTTGACGATTTGTTGTATCTTTGACCATTGAATATTAATGCGTAAGCAATGGGCAGAGACGATGAAAAGAAAATATTCCGGGAAAAAGCATTAAACACCCTGCAGAAACCTGAAATAACGGATACCGAGGTAAAAGTCACTAAGCCTTCCACCTATATCATAATAGCCGCTATGACCGTGCTTGTAGCGGCAGTTTTTGTGTGGTGCTTTTGTGGAACCATTTCGGACAGAAGTACCGTAAATGGAGTAATATTTCCTATTGACAGGGTCTTTGATGTAACACTTCCCAACAGAGGTACGGTTAGGAGTATTTTTGTGAATAATGGAGACAATGTAGAGAAAGGGCAGGCCCTTGCTATGGTTAGCGTTGGTGACGCATACAGTATGGTGTCATCTCCCGTGTCTGGCGCGATTCTTAATATTAAGAACGAAAACGATGACTTTGAGGCTTTGGCGCCGATTGCTACCATAATTGGTCTTGACGATGAGCAGACGCATACTGCTGTGGCATTCGTCTCGTTCGAATTGTCAAGAAAACTACGCACTGGAATGCGTGTGGAGCTGACGCCAAAAAATCTGACCAGGGAAAAAAACGGCTATATCGTAGGACATCTTACAGGAATAGAAAAGTATCCGATAACGAAATATGATGCCGTAAAAAAACTAAAAAACGAAACCTTTGTAGGTGATATATTTCCTGAACAGGGAGCCGCATTTGTAGTGAAAATGGTATTACATAATCAGGAAGACGGTTCGTTGGTCTGGTCTTTTAAGCCCGATGAACCTATCGATATGGGCACAGGCACATTCTGCGATATACGTATAGTTACAAAACGCCGTTCGGTATATAAATATTTATTCGAGGCTGTCAGGGACAAATCCCGGAAACTGAAAATGTCGTTTGAATGAGAAACGGAGGAAAACATAGAGTCCCGGTCATAATGCAGATGGAGTCCGTTGAATGCGGAGCTGCATCGCTTGCTATGATTCTGGCGTATTTCGGAAAATGGCTTCCTTTGGCACAGGTCCGTTATGATTGCGGTGTCTCGCGTGACGGCAGCAGTCTCAGCAATATATCTGCAGCGGCGAAGAATTATGGGCTTGAGACTGAGGCTCTTTCTGTTGATCCGGAAGATATTCGTGATTTACCTCTTCCTTGTATCGCCCATTGGGATTTCCAGCATTTTGTAGTAATTACAGGAATCAAGGGTGATAAGTTGTATATCAATGATCCAGCACGTGGAAAAGTCAAAGTGTCGCTCCGTGAAGCTGATGAGTCACTTACAGGCGTTGTTCTTCTTTTTGAACCCGGTCCGGATTTCGAGCGCGGAGGCCACAGGGCAAGTATTGCCTCGTTTGTAATGGAGAGGCTCAAAGGAGCCAGGGAGGCATTGTTGTTCTCTTTTATTACAGGGCTGATTATTGCATTTGCAGGAATTGTCACAAAGTTATTTACTCAGATATTTGCCGACGATATACTTACGGGAAAGAATCCTGAGTGGTTTCCGCAATTTATGGCGCTGTTCGGAATTATGTTTGTTGTGCAGATTGTAACACAACTTGTTGCCAGTATATATTCCCGTGCTTTCCGTATGAAATTGTCCATAGACGGCAATTCCTCGTTCTTGTGGCATCTTCTTAGGTTACCGATGCGTTTTTTCGGACAACACGTACCTGGCGATCTTATATTGCGACAACAGAGCGCGGCTTCTGTTGCCTCATCTCTTGTTGAGAAGCTTGCTCCTGTGGTCACAAATGTAGCTTTGCTTGCCATATATTTGTTTTTTATGCTTCGCTACAATCTCGTGCTTGCAGGCATAGCTGCAGCTACGACCGTAATAAACCTGCTTATGGTACGATATGTATCGGAAAAACAGGTAGATTTAATCCGGGTGTCAGAACGCAAGCAGGGAAAGTTGATGAGCGGTACGATGGCCAGTCTTTCCAATATTGAGTCTGTGAAAGCTGCTGGTGCAGAGAATGAGTTTTTCAGACGTTGGTCAAACGCATACGCCTCAAGCTACAATTCCGATGTCGAGATGAATAAGACCATATCTTATCTTGGTACATTACCATCACTTTTCGTGACAATCAGTAACACTGTAGTGCTAGGCTTGGGCGCATATTATATCATATCCGGAGAGATGACGGTAGGTATGCTTATGGCTTTTCAGGGTATAATGTCATCATTTATGCTTTCGTCCGACACGATTGTCGGCACGTTCAGCTCGCTGCTCACATTGCGCGCTGACATGGAGCGTATGGAAGATGTCTATCGTGCTGATACTGATATTGCTCTGGAAGGACACAGTACGGATGTGAATACGGCTTCCGCAACTGGGAAACTGAAAGGGAAACTTGAGCTGAGACACGTATCGTTCGGTTATAACCGCCTTGACCCTCCGTTGCTCGAAGATTTCAATCTTGTACTGGAACCTGGCAAGAGTGTCGCTTTGGTTGGTCCTACAGGATGCGGAAAAAGCACCTTGGCGAATATTATCTCAGGTCTTAATATCCAATGGAGCGGCGATGTGCTGTATGACGGTCTCCGTCTGAATGAGATTGACAGGGGAACATTCGTGAATTCCGTAGCTGTAGTAAGTCAGGAACACGTCATTTTCAGCGGGACTATCGCAGATAATATAAAGATGTGGGACAGCACGATTGAGGATTTCGCTATGATATTGGCATGCTATCAAGCGCAAATACATCAAGATATTGCATCGCGTCTGGAAGGCTATGAGTCTGCTATGAAAGATGGAGGCTCAAATTTCAGTACCGGGCAACTACAGAGAATGGAGATTGCTACGGCATTGGTACGTGAGCCGGTAATCCTTATTCTTGACGAGGCTACGAGCGCTCTTGATGCGCGTACCGAAGCTCTTGTCATGAATGCCATCAAGGAGATGGGGATTACGTTAGTCATTGTCGCACACAGACTAAGCACGGTTCGTGACTGTGATGAGATTATAGTTCTGGATAGCGGTCATACTGTTGAACGCGGAACACACAATGAGCTGATGGCCAGACAAGGTAGATATTTCGAGCTCATGAACGTAAACAAAGAGAGTGGAAATTGATGAGTAATCTAAATCTTGACAGATTAAGGGAACGCGATATTACGGATAGAAACGCGATGGACGATGCCGTACGCGACCTGTCATCGATGGTGAATAGAAGCGGAAGGAAAAAAAGTCCGGCACCATTGATGAGCAGGCGTTTCCCTGAAAGCAAACTCACTACCCGCGATGTCGTCTCTTTCGTGATGCACTCTCTGTCTGTATCAGACATTATATATGTGTTGTCAATCAGCGCTGCGGTCGCATTGATCAATATGTTGCTTCCTTTCCTGAACAAGGAGATATTCGACAATATCATACCATCGGGCGAGACCGGAAACCTGCTGCCGATAATAGTGGTTCTTGCCGCCTCAGGCGTTGGAGCTGCAATGTTCTCGGTGACTAGAAGTCTTTTGCTGATGCGTGTCAGGGATAAGGTGAATGTTGATGCACAGGCAGCTGCTATTGACCGTACGTTCAGAATGCCTGCCACTTTCTTCAGAAAATACACGTCCGGTGACCTTGGTACAAGAGTAATGTCTGTATCAACTATATGCAGTCTGCTGAGTGATTCCGTATTGAGCGGAATATTGACACTTCTGTTCTCTCTTGTTTATTTCTATCAGGTTTTTATTTATGCGAAATCACTTTTCGGGATATGCGTACTGCTGATTTTGGCGAATGTTCTGTTTTCTGTCGTATTGTTTGTATGTACCCGGCGTTTTCATCAGGGTATTCAACCTAAAAATTCAGAACTGACGGGTTTTCTGTTCAGCATCATAAATGGCATACAGAAAATTAAAACTGGAGGGTCTGAGCGGCGGGCGTTTGCAAGATGGGCCTCTATATTTAAGGATGCCAGTCCGGATAAAGCCACCAAACCGCTTGTCATTACGATTTCACCCGCGATATCGTTGTTGATTTCTCTTGGCGGGACATTGCTTATATATTACAAGGCTTTCACATCAGGAGTACAATTGTCAGACTATATAGCTTTCAACGTGGCATATGGAATGGTATCAGGAGCGATATCAACATTTGACGGCATATTGCCTTCACTTGCTCGGCTGAAACCTCTGTATGAGCTGATCCGCCCGATTTTCGAGGAGGAGCCAGAGGCTGAGGATGATCTTCCGTCGGTCGAGACTCTTGCCGGTAATATTGAGATCAACCAGCTGAAATTCAGGTACGATGAAGAGTCTCCATATCTTTATGACGGCTTGAGCCTGAAAATAAGAACAGGAGAGTATGTCGGCATAGTAGGAGAGTCCGGGTGTGGCAAGACCACGCTTATGCGTCTGTTGCTTGGCTTTGAGAAGCCTGAGTCGGGTACTATTTTCTACGACCACTATAATTTGGCAAACGTAAACAAGGCCTCTTTACGCAGGCATATCGGTACCTGTCTGCAGGACAAGAAACTTTTTGGCGGTACTATATTTGACAATATTACTTTGAATGCTCCGTCAAGTACTTACGATGATGCATGGGAGGCTGCGAGGCTTGCTTGTGTAGATGAGGAAATAAGACAAATGCCTATGGGAATGCACACTTTGATAAATGACAGTGGCACAGGTGTCAGTGGCGGCCAGAAACAGAGAATAATGATAGCAAGGGCTCTTGCCGGAAAACCATCAATACTGTTTTTTGATGAGGCTACCAGCGCACTTGACAATATTACTCAGGAGAAAGTCTCCGAGAATCTTAGGATGAAGAACTGTACCCGGGTCTGTATCGCGCACCGCCTTAGCACAGTACGGTCCTGTGACCGTATCCTAGTCCTGCGAAAAGGAAAAATTATCGAGGATGGCTCATACGAAAGTCTCATGGAAATGAAAGGGTGTTTTTATGAATTGGTAAACAGACAATTATGAGATGTGTTAATACTGTTCTATTAGCTGTGGCTTGCTCTGTAGCTTTATCGTGCAAGAGTAATTCCGAAGAACCTGCGTGCAACGATTATACAGAGTCTGTTATGCCGGTTACTTCCGATAAACCGGAAACGGTGTCTGATGATGGTGATATATCATATATGACCAACTCAAACACTGTGAGCAAGGGTAAAATTGAGTCTGTAGAGAATGTGGCTGTATATAGTCAGATGCAGGAGCAGGTCATAAAACTGAATATAAAGGATGGTGTTACAGTCAGCAAGGGCAGTGTTATTGTTGTACTTGATGACGAGAGGCTGTTGAACCAACTGGTCCAGGCCAGAAACGATTTCGAGCAGGCCCAATATCTCTTTGAGGAGATTCTGGTGGGGCAAGGATATAAAAAAAATGAGTTTGACAAGGTCCCGGAATATGTTCAGTCAATGGCAAAGGTAAAGAGTGGCTATAATATGAAGGAAGCTTCCTTGCATCAGGCTGAGCGTAATTACGCAAAGAGGGAGATAACAGCTCCAGTTTCGGGGACAGTGACTGATCTGACCATTCATCAGTACGATTTACCACAAGGTACGGAACCATTATGCCGCATTTTTGACTCTGAGCATCTGAAGGTGGTTTTCTATATTCTGGAGAGTGAGCGTGGCAGGATATCTGTCGGAAATAAAGTGTCTGTTACGACAGTCGCGTACGTGAATGAAGTGCATACTGCTACAGTCAGTCTGATCAGTCCGAAGGTTGACGACAACGGAATGATAAAAATCGAGGCAGAGTTGTCGGACTGCAATAATCTGATACCGGGAATGACTGCATTTGTAAATCTGTAATCACATAAGTCTGCTATGAGAACAGGTATAAGGAAATTACTATGCTTGGCAATTCTTTTTGCTACGCTGAATCTGCAAGGGCAAAGTATTATTCTATCTCTTGAAGATGCAATATCAATTGCACGTGACGGAGCGCTTCAGTCTGTTCAGGCAAGACATACACTGGAATCAGAAAAATCGGACTTTGAGGCATTCCTGGCATCGAGAAAATGGCAACTTGGACTTGATGTGAATCCATCGTATCAGAGAATGTATATCTTACCGGAGGCATATTCTGTAGTAGGAGGTTCCGAGAGTAACAGCCTGGCTGCCGGAGCCACTCTTAATTTCCAGAAACTGTTGAGTAAAACCGGTGGCTATTTATACGCCACATCGAATTTCGCATGGAGTGAGTATTTCGGTGACAATGAGGGAAGCTACAGACAATATTACGGGTCTTCGAGAATGTTCGGTACTACACCGATAAGAGTTGGATACAGACAGGAACTGATAGGATATAACGCTCCTTTGTGGGAAAAGAGAATCCGGGACAAGAGGGTTGAGGTATCGGATCGTGAGTATGTGGCCACTTTGGCTGATATCTCGGTTCAGGCCGCTCAGTATTTCTTTGCTTACGCTTCGGAAAAGGCTCTGTTCGATATGTACAAGGTAAATGCGGAGAGTGCAGATTCGTTATATAAAATAGGGCAGGAGAAGTATGCTATCACTGCCATACGCAAGGACGAGCTCCTGTCGCTTCAACTCCAGCTTATGAACTCCCAGAACGATGTGCGTTCCAGCTACAACTCAATGGAGCAGGCAAGACGCTCACTGATGTCATTTCTCAATATGGAGCACGAGAATGTATCTCTTGATGTGGTGTTGCCCGAGAATCCAAGACATATAATTGTTGTTGAGCCTCAGCAGGCTATTGATATGGCCAAAGAGTATAATCCGGCTTACTGTCAGGTTGAGGAGGCTACCCTTATGGCCGAACAGGAGCTTGACAGGGCAAAAAAGGAAAAGGGGCTTCAAATGAATCTGGACTTTAGTGTAGGACTCCAGAAGTACGGATCGGATATGAGAGATCTCAGTTCTGTCAACAAGCCTTATACCGTAGGAAATGTTACTATGGCATTTCCGATTGTAGATCACGGAATGCGAAAAAATAATTACAATGCGGCAAAAAGCCGTTTGGAATATTACAATGTGCAGAAAATGGAGACTGAACGTACAATCTCTGAGGCGATTCTGAATACTGTCAACGATCTTCAAATGCAGCAACAGATGCTGGAGGATACTGGAAAGGCTATGATTCTTGCTGATGAGTCGTTTGCTCAGAATCAATATAATTATGCTCAGGGATTATCTGATATAAACACTTTTACTCTGGCTCAGAATAGAAAGGATAGTGCCCACATTAATTATATCCAAGCTTTGAGCAGTTTTTGGCTTGCTTATTACAGACTGTGCTCGCTCACATTGTACGATTTCTACAATATGTGTCCGCTGTAATCCGCTTGGTTATTCCAGAAAACGGTCACGAAGTTTTTGCAGGTCATCATCTGAAAGACAGATAGGGCCTTTCAGAAAACCGAGCAGTGAGCCGTACTGCTTTTCGACTATATCCAGCGCATTGGCGAAATACTTCGGGTTTACACCTACAAATGTCAGTATTGCTTCGCGTTCCTCTTCAGACTTGACGCGGCTGAATATCGCGGCAACATCGTTTTTGTAATAATCGTTTGAAATCTCAAAATCCTGCATAATGAGTTCCCTGTCTGCTCCGAGTGCTGCCAGCATCAGTGCTGATCCGAGTCCTGTACGGTCTTTCCCCTGAGAACAATGCCAGTAAATTGCACCTTCCTCGGCAAATAGTATGTTCTGGAAGAAACCTGCGTACTGTACCTGGGTAAACTCTGTGGTAATCATAATGGGGTACATGTTGCGCGCTACGTCCTGCACTTCTTTTTTGTGGGCATTCTCAACAAGCCATCCACCCAGATCCTTGTAGGCCTCGGGGGGCAAAGCCATCTTTGCCATCGTCATACTGTCCTCGTCGAAAGCGGGCAGCCAGATGTATTTTGCGCCGGTTACCGGACGATCCGGTGTCCTGTCCAGCTCGAAACTGGTACGGAAGTCGAATATTCGTGCCAGATGATACTTATCGTGCAGTATCATAAGTTCCTTGTGCGTGGTATTGCTCAGTGCTCCGCCACGGAAAAGAAGTCCGCGTTTTATTCTCTTGCCGTTTGGCAACACGTAACCTCCAAGCTCTCGGGCATTGATAATAGTCTGGAACCCTAAACTTTGAGTCTCGAAACTGTATTGTTTCTGCTTTTCGGAAGTTACGCTCATTTTGCCTTTTTGCTTTTATTTTTCAATATCATGTATGCTATTACAATCACTACAATTGCAAGAATGCCATATCCAATCTCGTGACTGTATCTGGTTACTGTATCAACCAGCTGTTCCTCGGGTACAATGCGCTCAAGGTAGTATCCCAGAACTGCCAGTACAATATTCCATACACCGGCGCCAAGTGCTGTGAACATAGCGAATCGTGCGAAATTCATTCTTGCAAGTCCTGCAGGAATGGATATCAGCTGACGTATAACAGGTATAAGTCGGCCAACCAGCGTTGATACCGCACCGTGTGCGTTGAAATAATCCTCAGCTCTTTGAACCTTACTGCCATCGAGCATAAGCAGGTGACCAAGACGGCTGTCTGCGAATTTATATATTATAGGGCGGCCGACCCAGAGTGAGAGAAAGTAATTGATTGTGGCTCCGAGCAATGCGCCTATTGTTGCGAAAACAATAATCAGTGCCAGGCTCATCTCTCCGGTAGCGGCAGCATGGTAGGCGGCAGGGGGGACGACTATTTCGGACGGAAATGGTATGGCCGAGCTCTCAATTGTCATCAGCAGCGTTATCGTCCAGTAATTGAGGTGGTCAAGACACCATTGCAGTATTCCTATAGTTTCCATTATTTATTGATTGTCTCGTTTTCGCATACTCTTACAAGCACTTCTACTGCTGTTTCCTCATCAGTAGTAATATCGGTGATTCCGAACAGTTTCAGAGTTCTCTCGGGATTTGCTCTGTACGCTTTCGAGAAGTATTTTTTGAAATCTTTTATCTCTCCCATCTGCCAGCAACACATTGTAAGTGCCGGAAGAAACAGCTCATATTCGTTGTAATCCAGATTTTCTATATCCATCAGAGCCTTGAGCATCTGGTATATAACAGATATCTCATCTCTTTCCAGAAGTGGAATCATCAGCTTCCTGATGGCATAGGCATCGGTGATTATTCCAGCCCGGAAAGCCTCAGTCAGACTTTCGGCCGACTCTTTGTACCTGCCGCATTCAAAAAACTCGCCTGACAGCTGCACGTACATCTGCTTGTCATCGTCATCCAGCTTGATGGCATTGAGGATGCATTCGATTGCCTCCTCGTGCCTCTGCATAAGACTGAGGGCGTTGCCAAGCATAAACAGCACATCGGCCGAATTCGGATTTTCTGAGAGTAATTGACGGAGAACTTTCTCAGCTTCCTCGAAATGGTCGGTCTCAATCAGGCATTCCACTTTTATCATCCTCATCGAATTATACATCGGATCAATGGCCTCGATATATTCGAAATCCTCCAAGGCTCCCTGCCAGTCTTCTTCGTGATAGGCTATATATACAAGCTGCTCCCAATAGTACGTGTCGTATGGGTAGTGGTCAATGAGTTTGTTGTAAGTGTCGGCCGCTTTTTGGAAATTCTGCGTGGCGAAATACAGGTCGGCCTGTTGTTCGATGAAATCCTTATATTCAGGCTCTAGAACCAAAGCTTTGTCAAGCCAGTTCTGGGCTGTGTCGTATTGCGCATAGTCTGTCATCAAAGATATTATGTCGCAATACAATCCTGGGTCATCATCTCCAGCCAGCACAGACTGCCAAAAGTAATTGTCGGCAGATTTTACATTATCGTCGAACAGTTCGATGCTTCCTTTCAGAAACAGCAGCTCGCGGTTGTTGTCATCGTTGATGGAGTCTGCTATGTCACGTGCCTCACCGCTTTTGCCCTGATGCAGCAGTACCTGCCCCTTTGCAATCAATATGTCTGTGTCACCGGGATGTAGCGACAGACCGAATTGGACTGCTTCCATAGCCTTGTCGTCATCTCCCATAGAGCTGTAATATCCAGCGATATCGGAAATGTCGATGCCATCGAAGTAATATGATCCTCCGTTTTGGACCATATCCTCGTAACTGCTGAGCAATTCCATAAATTCATTGCTCTCGTAGAATGATGACAGGCTCTCTTTCATTCAGGTACCTAACTTATGCTTTGTTTTTGATCTTGCCCCACGAGTCCTTCAATGACACTGTGCGGTTGAATATGAGATGTTCTGGGGCAGAGTCTTTGTCTGTGCAGAAATAGCCTATGCGTTGGAACTGGAAGTGATCCATTGGCTTTGTCTCAGCAAGGTACTCCTCGACATAGCAATTCCGGCGTATTTCCAGAGAGTCTGGATTCATCATCTGCCTCATCGCCTCTACGTGTGACAGGCCGCTGTCTGTGAGGCGTGCCATCTCGTCGCGGGGGTTCTCGACTTTCCAGAGACGGTCGTACAGTCTGACCTCGGCTTTAATTGAGTGAGCGGTGCTTACCCAATGGATTGTTCCTTTTACCTTGCGGTTCGAATCTGACTCGCCTGTCTTTGTGTTGGGGATGTACTCGCAGAAGACTTCCTCGACACGGCCGTCTGCGCCTTTTCGGCAACCGGTGCAGAGTACTATGTAGGCGTTCTTCAAGCGAACCTCGCGTCCTTGTGACAGACGGAAGTATTTTGCAGGAGCGTCTTCCATAAAGTCATCGCGCTCAATCCATAGCTCACGGCTGAAAGAGACTGTGTGCGTTCCGGCTTCAGGGTCCTCCGGGTTGTTGATGGCCTCCAGCTGTTCTGTCTTATCTTCCGGATAATTCGTTACTGTGAGCATTATCGGGTCTATGACTGCCGATACCCGTGTGGCGCGGCGGTTCAAATCCTCGCGGATAGCCGATTCCATAAGTGCCATATCGTTCAAAGCATCGAACTTTGTATAGCCTATGCGGTCAACGAACATCTTGATTGACTCGGGGGTATAGCCGCGACGGCGGTATCCGCATATAGTCGGCATACGAGGGTCGTCCCAGCCAGAGACCATTCCGTTCTGTACCAATGCCAGAAGATTGCGCTTGCTCAGAAGGGTGTAGTTCAGATTGAGCTTGTTGAACTCATTCTGGCGGGGGCGGTTGTCATCAAGATCCTCGCCTTTCTTCAGCCAGTCTATGAACAGGTCGTAAAGGGGACGGTGCGGGAAGAATTCCAGTGTGCAGAGAGAGTGGGTGACTCCCTCAAAGAAGTCACTCTGTCCGTGGGCGAAGTCGTACATAGGATATGCCTTCCATTTTGTTCCGGTACGATGATGCGGTGTCTTTACGATGCGGTAGATAATCGGGTCGCGGAACAGCATATTGTTGTGAGCCATATCTATCTTGGCACGAAGTACCATCGAGCCTTCGTCCAGCTCGCCGCTGTTCATCTTGTAGAACAGGTCAAGATTCTCCTGCATCGGACGGTCGCGGTACGGACTGTTTATGCCGGGCTGTGTCGGGGTGCCTTTCTGTGACAGAATAGTTTCCTGATCCTGCTCGTCAATATAGGCTTTACCTTCCTTTATCAAAGCGACTGCGAAATCCCACAACTGCTGGAAATAGTCCGATGCATAGAACTCGTTGCCCCAATGGAAACCGAGCCACTCTATATCCTCTTTGATAGCATCGACATATTCTGTATCTTCTTTTGTAGGATTTGTGTCATCAAATCGCAGGTTGCAGACACCACCGTATTTTGCGGCTATCCCGAAATCCATACAGATGGCTTTTGCGTGACCGATGTGAAGGTATCCGTTCGGTTCCGGCGGGAAACGGGTCTGTACCCTGCCTCCGTTCTTACCCTCTGCCAAGTCTTTTACTACGATTTCCTCTATGAAGTTCAGACTTTTTTTCTCGCTGCCTTCTGTTGATATATTCTCTGCCATTACCTTGTTTTATTTTTACACTATAATTTGGCGCAAAATTAATCTTTTGCGGGCAGATTCCTGCCCGTGGAAGACAATAGTTATTCACAATTCCGACGAATGGGGGTATGTCAGGGCTTTCCAGGATCTATCCCCATTCCGTAGAGGGCAAAATCGCCTCGTGCCGGGTCTTCAGGCCAGATTTCAGCCATTGCTGAAGTTATCTCCATAGCTGTTCTCAGGTCGGCGTTCCTGCGCGTCGTAATTCCAATGCTGACGGCGGTCTGATAAACGTGCGTGTCCAATGGTATCATCAGTTGTCCAGGAGAAATGTTTGTCCAGATGCCTAGGTCAACAGGACTGTCCTTCCGGACCATCCATCGCATCAGCATGTGGAGCCTTTTGTTGGCAGATGTGCTGCCCGGTACCGGTATGCCGTTTGTCCCATTGAAATATGTGCACAGGTTATGAATGTTCTCCATTATCCCGGATGAGGGATCAAACAGACTTTCGATTGTTTTATTTTGTAAATATAATTCTTTCAGCTTGCCGCATAGCGTGATGAAGTCTGACTGCTTGTAGAAACGGTACAGACAACAATCGGGTTCAGTGCAGATGCAGGAGTATGCTCCGCTCGTGATGAAACTGTATGGCCCGCCGGCTTTGTCCATATCGTCGTGAAGATGGTCCAGAACCTTAAGGAACACTTTGCGGCTGCCATAGGCCATCCATGCGGATATGAATGCGGATATCTCTATGTCGCGGCGATGGGTGTATCTGTGTGGAAACTGTATCGGGTCGGCATCTATGAATGCTTTTGTCTCGTATTTGTTGGCGGCGGCTATTAAACTGCTGATGGTTTCTTCATTCATGCTTCTTTGTCTGCTGTCATTGATAAAAGGAAAAGCTTGTATAGTGAGAATAGTTTTAGGCTTGGATTATTGCTTAATAGATTCCGCTTGATAGAAGGTGTGAACTTGCGGGCTGTAATTTTCAACAGCCGGCTTAGATGCAGGTTGGTTATATTGTTGTAAAGGCGCAATAGGGTAGAACCCTGGTTGATTTCGGACTTGTGTGATACCAAGTTGCTTATGGCTTGGCCTGTCTTTGCGATAAATGTGGTATTGTCCTCCAGACCAAGGTGGAGCAGAGGATTGTCTATGTGCAGGATGGGCACCTGACGCTTCTCTAACTCTATCCCGAACAGAACGTCCTCGTATCCGTAGCCTTTGAATGTGGAGCTGAAGCGGATACTCTGAAACACCTTGCGCGAAATCATGAAGTTGAAGGGGGTGAAGTGCGCGTAAGGGGTGCGGCCGCGATGCTTTGCGGAACGCTTCTTGTCGTTTTTTTTCTCGTATTTCCAGCGTAGTTCCACACCTGCTTGCGGAAGTATGTCCGGGTGACGCAGCCCACCGCATATAACCTCGGCTTTCTGTGTGGCCGGCATATAATTTCTCAAATAATCCGGTGAGCATACAGCGGCATCGCAGTCCATGAACAGAAGCCAGTCGTATATGGCATTGTCGGCAAGAAAATTGCGTATGGCTGAGCGTCCGATGTTCCGTTCCAATGCAATGAGACGGCAGTGTACAAGGCTTTGGACAGTTCGGTTGACGGCTTGCAGGGTGTCATTATTGGTGGAATGGTCATCTGCTACGATAATTTCGTATTCTATCCCTAAGGCTTCTGCCTGTGCGTGCAGATCGGAGATTAGCTGTGAGCAGTCCCAGTTGTATGCCGGTATGAGTATTGACAGTGTTTCCACCTTGTGCCGTCTTTTCGTCAAAGATAGTGGTTATTTTCCATACGAGTCGGTTTTCACCAATTATAATACTTTTCAACCTTTCCCAACTGTGATGTCTTTCGTGGTGTGGTGGTTGAAACTTTGTATGAGCGCAGCTCCTTATGAAAAGATAAAAATGGTAATTTTGCAGAAATTACAAGCGAGCGAAGCGAGAGTGACCGAAGGGAACCAAGCGACAGAATGGCGCGTGTTCGCGAAAGCGAACTAAAAAAAGGTTTTCAGGTTTCATGCAGTTTCGCTCGTCGAAGACAAAAATTACAAGCGAGCGAAGCGAGAGTGACCGAAGGGAACCAAGCGAGTGAAAGGAGCGCGTTCGCGTAAGCGAACTAAAAAAAGGTTTTCAGGTTTCATGCAGTTTCGCTCGTCGAAGACAAGCGAAACTGTATGAAACCGTTGGCAGAGCGGATGCGTCCGCACACTCTTGAAGACTATGTCGGACAGCGTCACCTGGTGGGCGAGGGTGCGGTGCTGCGTCGGATGATTGAATCCGGACGCGTGTCGTCATTCATTCTATGGGGACCTCCGGGAACCGGCAAGACCACGCTGGCACAGATTGTCGCCGAGAAGCTTGAACTCCCGTTCTTTACTTTGAGTGCGGTAAGCGCAGGTGTCAAAGATGTCCGCGATGTGCTCGACAAGGCACGGGGCAGCCGTTTCTTCAGCCAGAACAGCCCGATACTCTTTATCGACGAGATACACCGTTTCAATAAGGCACAGCAGGATTCTCTCTTGAATGCCGTTGAGACCGGCGTGATAACACTGATAGGAGCTACGACCGAGAATCCTTCGTTCGAGGTCATCCGACCGCTTTTGTCAAGAATGCAGGTGTATGTGCTGAATTCACTCGACAAAGATGATTTGCTGGCACTTGCCGACAGGGCCATTCATACCGATGCTTATCTGAAAGAACGCAGAATTGAGCTGAAGGAAACCGGGTCTCTCCTGCGATATTCAGGTGGTGATGCCCGTAAATTGCTGAATATCCTTGAACTTGTGGCCGAAGCCGAGCCTGGCGATGTGGTGATAACCGACCAAACGGTTAATTTGCGTCTTCAGCAGAACCCTCTGGCATACGACAAGGACGGCGAGATGCATTACGATATAATATCCGCGTTCATAAAGTCAATCCGTGGAAGTGATCCCGATGGCGCGCTCTATTGGCTGGCGCGTATGGTCGAGGGTGGTGAGGACCCGGCTTTCATTGCCCGCAGACTGGTCATTTCGGCATCGGAGGATATTGGTCTGGCAAATCCCAACGCTCTGCTGCTTGCTAATGCGGCATTCGATGCAGTAATGAAGATAGGTTGGCCCGAGGGACGTATTCCGCTGGCCGAGGCCACGGTATATCTTGCTACCAGCCCTAAGAGCAACTCTGCGTATCTTGGCATCGGGGCAGCGCTCTCAAAAGTACAGGAGACCGGTAATCTGCCTGTTCCTCTGCATTTGCGCAATGCTCCTACAAAACTGATGAAGGACCTTGGCTACAGCGAGGGTTACAAATATGCGCACGATTACGAGGGTCATTTTGTGGAGCAGCAGTTCCTGCCCGATGATATAAAGGATGCCCGTTTCTGGGAGCCGCAGCCAAACGCGCAGGAAGACCGCCTGAAGGAGCGTATGGATACATTGTGGCATAGGAAAAAATGAATAATTACAAATGTCGAATATGAAAAAATGTTATTCCTGCATTCTTACTTGTGTTTTTGCAGTTCTGCTACTTCCGCTATCTGTGTCGTGCGAGACGACAAGACAGAATCTGGCTGAAATCCGGGTCGGTAAAGATGGTCGTTTCAAATATTGGCAGGAAGACTCTCCGACTATCAGGAGACTCAGACAGTTTGTCAGTCAGGTTACCGATCCCGACAGCAAAGACTTTGTTCCTGCGGCAGATCGCATAGCGACATTCGATGTGGATGGAACATTGCTCTGTGAGACAGCTCCTACATATTTCAACTTTATGTTGTTCTGTTATAGAATGCTTGACGATTCTACATATACGCCTGATCCCGATGACAGGGCTTTTGCGGAAGAGATAAAGACGTATGTGCTTGCCAACCATACGCTTAATCCTGACTGGGGGTTCCGTCAGCAGGAGATACAGACCAAATCGTTCTATGGAATGACATCCGACGAGTATGATGCATGGGTAAAGAACTACATTGAGAATGAGTATGTTGTAGGTCTTTCCAATCTGAAGTGGGGAACGGCTCTTTATTGGCCGATGATAGAGGTTGTCTCGTATCTGGTGGCAAACGATTTTATAGTTTTTATCTGCTCGGGTATAGACAGGGATATGTGCCGTGTTCTCTGCAAGGACATATATGATATACCTCCGTATCAGATGCTTGCGTCAGATGTAAACTACGTGCTTGAAAGCCAGTCTGCAAAAGATGAGCGGACTGAGATTCCGGTTGCGGAAGGTTATCCGTATAAGCCGGGAGAGCGTATTGAGCGCGGTGCGTTCAAACAATTGAACACTGCCTCGAACAAGGTCATATATATGACCCGTGAGTTAGGGCAGAAGCCCATTCTGGCTTGGGGCAACTCATCGGGCGATTATCCGATGTTCTATTATACAACTTCGGACAACCGCTACCCGTCAATAGCCTTCTGTCTGCTTTGCGACGATACTGTGCGAGAGTTTGGCAATCCCGAAAAAGCCGCCAGGTGCGCAGCCACCTGTGAGCAGAATGGCTGGGTGTCAGTGTCGATGCGCGATGAGTGGAAGACCATTTACGGCCCGGGCGTAAGGCGAACTGACAATGCGGGAATAAAGTAGCCTCCTATCAACAAAAAAACTCCCAATCCCGCCTTCCTCGCGACCCGCAACCGAGCCCTGAAATTGCGGATTGTGAAATACTATCTACAAATAGGCCTGAAATACGGGATAGATGGGCGGTAATTAATATAATTTTTGCGTTATCGTACCACTATCCATTGTTTTTTTGGATATTATTTATCAATTTTGCACTAGAGAATAGAAGCATATTCATGGCGCATAATAGTACAGTTATAGGAAGAAAGCACGAACAAGACATTCTTACAAAATGTGTAGAATCCGGGAAATCGGAGTTCATTGCTATTTACGGTAGGAGACGAATCGGAAAAACTTATCTTGTCAAGCAGTACTTTTCCGAGTCATTTGATTTTTATGTAACAGGTGTTTTTAAAATCACACGCACCGAACAGTTGAAACTCTGGCAAGAACAACTTGCCAAGTACAGTGGAGCAAAAAGGACAAAGCCAAAAGATTGGTTTGAAGCTTTCAAACAATTACAAGAATACATAGAAACACTTAAACAAAAGGAAAAAATAATCATATTCATCGATGAACTTCCATGGTTGGACACTCCGAAATCAGGATTCATTCGTGCATTAGAACTATTTTGGAATGGATGGGCTGCGGAACAAAGAAACTTAAAACTAATCGTATGTGGTAGTGCAACAACCTGGATGACCAATAAGTTGCTTGGAGATAAAGGGGGACTTCACAACCGTGTCACGCGCCCTATTCGCTTGGCGCCATTTACATTGAAGGAAACAGAAGAATACCTTAAGAGCATAAATGTGTCATGGGAGCGTAAGGATGTACTGGATGCATATATGATACTTGGAGGAACTCCTTTTTATCTTTCTCTTTTACGTCCAGAACTAACATTGTGGCAGAATATTGACGAATTGTTCTTTAGTCAGGATGCCGTTTTGAAAACTGAATATAGTTTTCTTTTCAACTCTCTTTTTAACGAGGCAACTATCTATAAACGAATAGTTGAAGCTTTGGCTACAAAGTTGAGAGGAATGACGAGAAATGAACTTGTTGAGCAGCTAAAGATTAAGGATAGCGGGAAAATAACTGAAGCATTAGATAATCTTGTCAAATGCGACTTTTTACGCCGTTACCAGGCGTTTGGTAAAAAAGAGCGTGATATGTTGTATCAATTATCTGACATGTACACTTTGTTTTACCTTCGTTTTGTTAAAAACTACAATGGAATGAATGAACATGCATGGAGTAATCTTGAGGAAGGCAAACGAAATGCATGGGCAGGTTACGCTTTTGAACAGGTATGCATACTTCACATCAATCAGATTAGGACAGCATTAGGAATATCTGGCATCGCAAGTGATGTGTGCTCATGGAGCTATCGTTCGAAGGAGCAAAGTGCCCAGATTGATCTCATTATCGATCGTGGAGATAAAGCCATTGATTTATGCGAGATGAAGTATTCTGATCATGAATATGAACTTAAAAAGGACTATGTCGAATGGCTGCGTGAACGCAGAGATTTATTCCGGGAAATAACAGGAACAAAGAAAACACTCCGTCTTACAGTGATTGCCTCTTTCGGAATTAAACAGAACAACTACACTTCATCAGTTCAAGGCACACTATCATTAGATGACCTTCTATTATAAATTACCGCTGGAAGATCACGGGAATGAGTGTATTTGCGTCGATAGTAGCACGCACTTGCTCGATACACGGCCGTAGCACTGTTCCGGGCTCACTCGATATTTAGTGGGGACTGCTGATATCAGGTCTCATTTTGAATACATCATGCAAAAACGCCACGCAGTCGTGATGAAATAAAAACACTCATCACTCATCACTAATGGACTTAACTGATTGTATATATGTGCAA
>JAZLKB010000024.1:0-34436 GCA_045597365.1 Bacteroidaceae bacterium
TAAGGGATCCAAGAAGGCAGGCGGCTATTTCGTGAAGTAATATAGACAGAATTCTCGGTGAGGGAAACAGGACAAATCGCTCTGTTTCCCTTTTTTACATCTCATACCCTTGCTGATGCGCCGCCATAATGTCCTGTAAAAACAATGCTTTAAATTTGTGGGCACCTTACTGTCATTCATATGTACATATGATTTTAACCACTGAGAAAGATAGGAGACGATTTTCAAACATACCTGAATGTATCCGTCCTTTCCGTAATAGATGGTGGCAAAGGAACGGTTGTCCTCTCCGCTTATACCGTCACCCACCCAGGCTCCCGTATTGGCATAGATATAGGCTCCAGAACCGCCTGTGCCGTTTTCCGCTGTCATCTATGCACTGGACACTCTGGACAGTTATGACTATCAGACACTTGAAGTCGGTTCCACCAGCGGAGCAGAGACGTTTCACGCCACCTACGACAATGCTATGGAAGTCATCTCTTCTAAACTGAAATCCAAGTTCGGCGGGAGCGAACTCTTCGGCCACGAGAAGGACGGTTCCTTCAAGAGTTCCATAGGTCAGGCTTGCCTCTGCCCCTTGAAGACTTCTCATATTCACGAACAAGCGTCAGCCCACCAAGAGAAGACAGTTCCGGGGCGGTGAAATCGACCGTCACTTTCTTGCCCGCTACGGGTTCAAGTTCAAACAATGTCGGAAACGTTTGGTAATCTGCGGAAGATGAAGTAATTTTGCTCATGAAGTAAAGGAAAAAATCTTCAGGCAATCATCGCAGTTGACTTCAAGGTCGGGAACGAGCGCGCCGTGCAATTGGATTTATATATTGTTCGAGTTAAGGTTAAGGTTAAGGTTTTTCAGGTGTCTGAGCCTACACTGTGGAGACACACAAAATTACAAATAACGGTTCAAACTGCAATGCCCTGTCCCGGATTCTGTGCATATCCGTCCCGAGCTATTTTTACTATAGTCTGATTATCAATTAATTGAATTTATTATAAAAGGTCGCGATGAGCGACTTTTCCGCAAAATTCCCTGCCTGGCGGAAATCTTATGAAGTAGGCGATGCCGACTCCCGAAAAACAGCCTGATTTGATTTCTCTAACTGGGAAAATTTTTTTCCCCAGTTAGAGAAATCAAATCGGCTACTTGAAGCCCGGTGCCAGCGGCCGCTCTCAGACGCTCCAGTCCATCTGGCAATTCTTTGGACTTGTAAGCGTATTTTCTCGAAAATAATTGCTTTGAAATCATTGATAATAAGCTGATTATGCCGATTGTCCCGGACGACGACGCACGGAATCCGGGACAACCCATTGCGGAATGGGATAATTGGCGTAAATTTGCATAGGAGCTTTTCAGCCCAGTGGGGCTTAAACGCTGAAAAAACCTTAACCTTAACCTTAACTCGTGTAATCTTCGCTCAAAACACTGATAACGTGCTTGTACGTTATTCCGGCACATCGTACTGAACCGTGAGACCGGCCACGATGTAGGGGTTTAAGTCATCTTTGTGCTCTTTCAGAATTTTGCGCATACGCTCGGTTGCCTTCTTCGAGTCTTTGCCGTTGATGCCCATTACGGCGCTGTCGATATCGAAGTCTTGCGGAAGTTCCAGAATTTCGGAGAAATCGCACACCAGACTCACCGGCATCAGAATATCCCCGTTCACGAAACGCGACTCACAGCGAATTACCGAAGAGCCGTCGTTGAACTGTACTGACAGGATGCCCCAGATATCCTCAACAATGTGCAGAGTGGTCTGCATTCCGTTCTTATCACATTTCAGAACATCGACAAAATAGTCGCCGTACTGATATGTGCCCTCGAAGGTGTATTTGTTGTACTTTGAGTTGGCACGGCTCCAGTCGCGTTTCTTACCATACAGCAGGTCGAAAAGGTCTTTGCGGTCAAAAGCTGAAAGAATTGATCTCTGGACGTTTGATGGTAAGCCGCTTACATCGCTTGTGATGACGCCTTTGTCTTTGGCGCGGCCTTTCACTACGCGGCGATTAAGATCGACCGCTGCATCAAGATCCTGATTCCTGGTGCAGTAGTTGAATATCGGTCCGTATGGGGTGGCTACTGCGACAGCTGTCTTGGAAATATGGAGCAACGACTTAGGAAGCATCTGGGCTAACAGATTCAGCTGGTGTGCCGAGACGCTGTATTTGATAGATGCGCTATAGTCTTTCATCCTGTTGCGGTTAACGTCGGCGCGCTCCCATACTTTCGACAGAATGTAGTCGGCGGGATCCATGTTTCCGTCAGTAACGTATGTTGACGGCAGCATAATCGGTTGGAAATCCAATACAACGGTATCCTGCGGGTTGTCACCATCGTGCTCAAGTGTGATGCTCCTTGTCTGGGCGGCGTAGCCGATGAATGCATATTCCAGATTGAATCTTCCATTTGCAGTCAGGTCCGATTCCGGCAGATGGAGCGTATAATTTCCGTGCGTGTCGGTAATGGTGCCTATATTGCTGCCTGGAATAAAAACTGAGGCGAACTGAGCCGGAGACTGTGCCGTGTCGTTCAACATGACACATCCTGTAACAACATAATTTTCACTGGCAAAGATTGGCTGTACCGTCAAAAAGGACAGAACCAGAAACTTTATGAACCTTTTCATCGCAAATGCTATTTCTCGTTGCAAAATTAATCAATGTTGTTCTAAAAATAGAGTCACCTACGCTATTCTTTTAGTACCTTTGCAGACAGTTACAAAAAAATATAATCATGTGGTCATTTATCATCAGCATAATAGCCTTAGTACTGGGGTATCTGCTGTACGGTAAGTTCGTTGACAGGCTTTATGGTTCGGATCCCTCTAAACCGACTCCGGCGCTGACCAAGTCCGATGGCATTGATTTCGTTCCGATGCCTACGTGGAAGGTCTTTATGATACAGTTCTTGAATATTGCCGGCACAGGGCCTATCTTCGGTGCTATTATGGGTGCCAAGTTCGGTCCTGCCTGCTATCTGTGGATTGTGCTGGGCTGCATATTTGCCGGCGGTGTTCACGATTATATGTCGGGAATGTTCTCAATCCGCAGCGGCGGACTGTCTCTTCCCAATATCATTGGACACTTGCTCGGACGTGGCGCGCGTCAGACCGTGCTTGTGTTCTCGGTAGTGCTTTTGCTTCTGGTTGGTACTGTATTCGTCTATAGTCCGGCTCTCATCCTGGGCGGTATGTTGGGTGGTGGAACGAAAACAGCCGTTATGATCTGGGTGCTGGTAGTTTTTGCATATTACATTCTGGCTACACTGCTGCCTGTTGACAAGATAATAGGACGCATTTATCCTCTCTTCGCCTTCTCGCTGCTTTTTATGGCTCTTGGACTGATGGTGTGTCTGTTCGTGAAATGGCCGACAATACCTGAACTGTGGAACGGGCTGGACAATCTGGGACCGTCTATAGGTTTGAATGGACAGAGAATCTTCCCTTGCCTGTTCATAACAGTGGCCTGCGGCGCAATCAGCGGCTTCCATTCAACACAGACTCCTATTATGGCACGATGCCTTAAGAACGAGAAAATGGGACGCCCGGTATTCTACGGGGCGATGATAGTTGAGGGAATTGTGGCTCTTGTCTGGGCTGCCGTATCATCGTACTTCTTCTTTGACGGCGGCGCTGAGGCCGTTGGAAGCAGCCTGACGGCTCAGGCTCCCGAGGTGGTAACCAAAGTCGCATCCAAGTGGCTGGGTGTAGCTGGCGGCGTACTTGCCATTCTTGGTGTAGTCGCGGCTCCAATTACAAGTGGCGATACCGCGTTCCGCAGCGCGCGTCTTATCATTGCCGACAGCCTTCATTTCGACCAGAAGAAAAGGCATAACCGTCTTGTCGTGGCTGTTCCTATATTCATTGTGGCTTGTCTGCTTTTGTGGTACAATATTGCTGACGAGAACGGATTCAACATAATATGGAGGTATTTCGGCTGGGCTAATCAGTCACTGGCTACGCTTGTGCTGTGGGCGACTGCTGTGTATTTCAGGACCAGAAGAAAGAATCTGTCCTATCTTGTGGCTTTTATTCCGGCATTCCTGCTGACTGTTGTGGTTGTCAGCTATATATGTATGGAAAAGATAGGCTTCTCGCTACCATATAACATAAGCACAATAATAGGTGTAGCAGCAGCTTTGCTGTTCTCGGTTTTCCTGTTTACACGCAAACCGGTCGAGCAGAAATAACTTGTTCTTTTTTGTCAGCCTCAAGGCTGATGTAATCCAGAAACTTGCCTATCGCGCATAGTGCGGCATTGTGCGTGTTGGCTGTACGGCCGTTGTCGTCAGTCAGGCAGAGAGAATAAACATCCTCGGCCGAGCCCCACGCAATCCAGATGGTTCCCGACGGTATCGTGCCGTTCCCGCCGTCGGCATAGCCGGTCGATGCCAAGGCATAGTCAGTCCCGAACAAACGGCAGGCACCCCGCACCATCTGCTCGGCTACCTGACGGCTCACGACATCGTATTTTCGGATATCATCCTCGCTGACACTCAAGAACTTGATTTTCACGGAATCCTGATATGCTACAAGTCCGCCTTGAAAGTAATTTGACGAGCCGCTTACCGATGTCAGCAGGGCTGCTATTTGTCCGCTGGTGCAACTCTCGGCGGTAGATACTGTCTTGCCGTTTTTCACTGCTATGTCGCGTATCCGCGTTGCTGTTTCAAGTCCAATCTGCTTCATCGTACATTCTTTAAGGTACGCAAATGTACTATTATTATGCTCTGTTTATGTTTTTTATACTACCTTTGTCAGTATATCGTCAATAACTGTCAAATTATATGAGAATGATTTCTGCAAAAGGTTGTAATGTGCTGATGGTTTACGCCGCTTTGATTGCTGGCGTAAGTCAGAGCGCGAATGCCGCGAATGACAAGGCTGATGCTAAGGCCGAGTATGAATTCCATGGTGCGGGCAATCCGTATCTGCCGCTTTGGGAGCATGTGCCCGATGGCGAGCCCCGTGTGTTTGAGGATCCGGATAATCCGGGTAAGTACCGCGCATATATCATAGGTTCGCACGATGTTCGTTTCGGCAGCTACTGCGGTCCTGATATCCGTATGTGGTCGGCTCCTGTCGAGGACTTGGGCAACTGGCGCGATGAGGGTCCGATCTTTACTTACTATATTCAGAATCAGTGGGATGTTATGTATGCTCCTGATTTGGTCGAGGTTAATTATACAGATGGTACACGCAAATACTTTCTGTATCCGCACAGCCGTGGCGCGAACCGCGAGCCGCTGGTTTGCGTAGGTGACCGTCCCGATGGTCCTTTCAGACCGGTGAATGCAACCGAGGATGGCACACACGTGCTGGAGGGAAGCTGTCTGGGCTTTGACCCGTCAATCTTTGTAGAGCAGATTACAGACAAGAACGATCCTGATTATGCCATCGGTTTCCGCGCATACGGCTTTTGGGGATTCCAGCATTCAACTGCAGCACAGCTTGACCAGAATACGATGTATTCGGTACGCCCGGGTACGGAGCGTATTGAGTTTTTCCTTCCTGCAAGTGCCAGCTACGGACGAGTGCGTGATCCACAAGGAACAGTCTATCCGGCTCTTGCCGAAGGTCAGAATCCCGGTGACTTCAACTTCTTCGAGGCATCGTCTATCCGTCAGGTGGGCAACAAGTTTGTGATGATATTCTCTGGCTATTCCGGTCCTGACTACGGACTTGGCAGCACTAACTCGGCACTTCGTTATTGCTATGCCGATTCACCGTTAGGTCCTTGGCGCAGCGGCGGTGTGGCTGTCGATTCTCGTGGCGTAGTGCTGAATGAGGATGGCAGTGCTCTTACTACCACAAACTCTGCGCACAATACTCACGGTAGTATCCAGCAGATCAACGGTCAGTGGTACATTTTCTATCATCGTCCGCCACGTGGCTTCGGAAACGCCCGTCAGTCGGTTGTAGCACCTGTCTCAATTGAGTGGGATGAGAAGCCGGTTGCCGAGGGAGGAAAGGTTGTTATCTGCGGATACGACCCGTTTGCCGCCGACGGCAAATGGACAGCCAAGGCTTCGAACGGTGACGAATATACCGGTGCTGAAGTGACATCCGAGGGCTTCTTCATGTATGGACTTCCTCCATATCAGTATTACTCAGCCGGTTATGCCTGCTATATGTCCGACCCGAATATTATGCAGGATACCTGGGACAACTGGGACAACAATATGGATCTTGCCGGTATCAGGAACGGCAGTATCATCGGCTTCAAGTATTTTGGTTTCGAAGGTCTGAAGAAAGCCAGCAAGGGTATCCAGCCGTTTGAAGGAGCCAGAAAAGGTAACAGGACTGCCTTGAACCTGTTCATCACTCCGCTTTCGGAGCAGGCTTTCAGTATTAAGGTTATGATTGACGGTCCGTGGAGCAACAATGCTTGGAACGGAAAGCAGATTGGTGTTATCAATGTCCCTGCCGGCTCGAAGGAATCGAAGTTTACTATCGATGTAGCTCAGTACGTGGAGGGTCTGAAGGGCAAGCATGCTATTTATCTGATTGCCGAGGGCCCTGAGGGAGAACTTTTCAATATGCACGGAATTGGTTTCAGCTCGAAAAAAGTCCGGATTGACCGCCCTGTTGTTCCGAAAGTGGCAATCACTGTTGACGGCAAGAGCGTTGAAATGCCTGATACTCCTGTCCGCTCGACTAATCAGAATGGCTTTGTGAACGTTGAGAATTATGTAATCAATCAGACTGTCGCTACAAGCTCGGTTATAAAGGCTACCGCCGACGGTCCGGTCGCAATTGAGATTCTGCAGCCTGCCGATGCTCCGGCAAAGGTTATCTGCACATATAAAGGTCAGAAGAAGATTTATAACTTTGACCCGAGCCTTGTCGTTGTGGAGCGTCCTCGCGGTATGTTCCGTCGCTAAAGTCTATATAATATAATATGGAGGTGGCAAGAGCCCTCTTGTGGGGGCTCTTGTTCTGTGTCTATACCGGTAATTTGTTGAAATCTTATGGGCAAAAATATGACAATCAGTCAAATTGCTGAGTAATTTTGCAGTCAGAAACCAAATAATATTCAAAGATAATGGCAACAGGTAATGTCCGTCCGGCCGATATGGAGCGTATTACTACTCCGGCATTGGCAGAAAAATTCATCGCTGAACAGATTTCTGAGCTCCGTGCGCAGATTGGAAACAAGAAAGTGCTTCTGGCACTGTCAGGCGGCGTTGACTCATCGGTAGTCGCAGCCCTTTTGATTAAGGCTGTCGGTAATCAGCTTGTGAGCGTACACGTAAATCACGGATTGCTGCGCAAGGGCGAGGCCGAGCAGGTAATTGAGGTTTTCCGCAATCAGCTTAAAGCAAATCTCGTGTATGTTGATGCAACAGACCGCTTCCTTGATAAGTTGGCTGGTGTGTCCGACCCGGAACAGAAACGTAAGATTATCGGTGGTGAGTTTATCCGCGTGTTTGAGGAGGAGGCCCGTAAATTGGAAGGTATCAGTTTCCTTGCTCAAGGAACTATCTATCCTGATATTATTGAGTCGGATGGCGTAAAGTCACATCACAATGTAGGCGGCCTGCCCGATGACTTGCAGTTTGAACTGGTTGAGCCTATCAAGCTTCTGTTCAAAGATGAGGTCCGCGTAGTCGGCAAGGCTCTCGGCCTGCCCGACGGAATGGTTTATCGCCAGCCGTTCCCAGGCCCGGGACTTGGCGTGCGTTGCATCGGTGCTATCACACGCGACCGTCTGGAGGCTGTCCGTGAGTCGGATGCAATTCTCCGCGAGGAATTCAAGAAGAACGGTCTTGAAGGCAGGGTATGGCAGTATTTCACCGTTGTTCCAGACTTCAAGTCAACGGGCGTGAAAGATGGTAAGCGCAGCTTTGAATGGCCGGTAATACTTCGTGCCGTCAATACCCGCGATGCAATGACCGCTACTGTCGAGAATGTTCCTTTTGAGCTTCTGCAGTACATCACCCAGCGTATTGTAAACGAGGTGAAGGGCGTGAACCGTGTTCTGTTCGACCTGACTCCGAAACCAACAGGAACTATAGAGTGGGAGTAATGTGATTTTACAACGATGTGTAGGATGGCGAGAAGGTATCGCCCTGATTGATATCACCTGTAGCGATTCCTTTCTTCAACCAGCGTGAGCGCTGTGCGGATGTACCGTGGTTAAATGAGTCGGGCATTGTGCGGCCGTAGGCTTTCTTCTGCAGGTAGTCATCTCCGATTTTTGAGGCGACGGCCATACCCTCGTCAATATCACCCTCTTCGAGTGAACCAAACATCTGATTGTCGTTGTATGCCCATACTCCGGCATAGAAGTCGGCCTGCAATTCCAAACGTACGCTTATCTGGTTGCTCTCTTTCTCTGATACGCGCGACATCTGCTGGTGTGCCTGTTGCAGTGTGCCGAGCAGATATTGTACGTGGTGTCCCACCTCGTGGGCAATGACGTATGCGTATGCGAAATCACCGTCGGCGCCAATCTCGCGCTTCATTGATGTGAAGAACGACAGGTCGATATATACGCACTGGTCGGCGCTGTTGTAGAACGGACCCATCTCGGACGATGCCATTCCGCTGCCAGTCTGGACACTACCTGAGTAGAGTACCAGACGCGGAGGCTCGTAAGTGCGGCCGTACTGACGGAAAATCCTGGTCCATACATCCTCGGTTCCTGCCAATATCTGTTTTGAAAAATGTGCAAGCTCTTCCTCTTCGGGGGTGGGGGTGTATTCCACAGCGTTCGTCACTCCACCCATCTGGCTGGCCATTTCGATCACCTGGCCTGGATTACCTCCGAAAAGCAAGGTTATAAGACCTATTATTATTACGCCTCCAATACCGATGCCACCTGCCATCTTGCCTGTGGACATTCCTCTGCGGTCATCCACATTCGTACTTTCTCTACGTCCGTCAAGTCTCATTTTTTGTGTAAATTTTGATTGTGCGAAAGTAGTATTATTTTAGAATATTAACTAATTTCGTGGTCAATGATATTTGTTTAACTTAAAAATACAAATTATGGCAACATTAAGTGACATTCTTCTTCAGCAGGTAAAGTCCGCAGCTGGAAACGTTGAGATTCCTTCAAATCTTAAAGACAAGGTATTCAATGGCATTTCAGAGTCTGTAATAGGGAGCTTGACCCAGACAGCTGCAAAAGCTGGCGGTATTGAGCAGATTACACAGCTTCTTACAGGTAAGGCTAACGCTGCTACCAGTCCTATCACAGCACTTGCAGGAAATCTCTTCAAGAACAATGTGGCCAGCAAGCTTGGTCTTGGCGCACCCGCAACGAATGCATTGTCCGGCCTGCTCCCCGGCATCATCGGAAAACTGTCCGGCTTTATCAAGGATCAGGATGGTGACGGTGATATCGATCTTCAGGATCTTCTCGCTTCATTGAAGGGCGGCGGCTCCAAGGGCGCTTCTATTCTCGGTCTTGCCGGTGGACTTCTTGGCGGTTTCCTTAAGAAGTAAACTCTGCAAGATGCTGTTTGACAAACAAACATATATTGAACGCAGGAAAGAGCTGGCCGCAAGGACTGGCGACGGCATTATTATATTGATAGGTAATAATGATGCGCCTTGCAATTATCCCGCCAATGGATATAAGTTCCGACAGGACAGCTCGTTCCTGTATTATTTCGGTCAACACCGTGACGGGCTGGCCGGAGTAATCGATATAGATGAAGGACGTGAATATCTGCTGGGCGATGATATCGATATAGAGGATATAATCTGGACTGGATTTGTCCCGTCGGTAGCTGATATGGCTTCGGAGGCCGGCATCCAGTTCACAGCTCCTATGAGCGGTCTTAAAGAGCTTGTTGACAAGGCACGTTCCCAGGACCGTACAATCCATTATCTTCCGCCGTATCGTCACGATATAATGATACAGCTTGCCGATCTGCTCGGTCTGCATCCGCTTGCAACAAGACAGAATGCATCTGTCAAGCTGATAAAGGCTGTAGTTGATATGCGCTCTGTCAAATCGGATGCCGAGATTGCAGAGATTGAACGTGCTATGGCAATCGGCTACGAGATGCATACCGCAGCGATGAAGGCGTGCCGTCCCGGTGTTACCGAGAAGTATATCGGAGGCCTTATCGAGGGTATCGCTGCCAGCTATGGCTGTAAGGTGTCGTTCAACAATATCGTTTCAATGCACGGCGAGATTTTCCACGGAGATCCGTCGCTCAGAGAACTCGAAGCTGGACGCCTGATGTTGTGCGATGCCGGTGCAGAGACCGTAGAGAACTATTGCTCGGACAATACCCGCGTTACACCGGTAAGCGGCTGTTTCACAGAGAAACAGCGCGATATCTACTCGATTGTCGAGGCCTGCCACGATCTTGTGATCGAGAAAGCCCGTCCGGGAATAAAATGGATGGATATGCATCTTGACGTGTGCCGTCTGATGACAGACCGTCTGAAAGATCTCGGACTTATGAAGGGGAATACCGAGGACGCTGTCCAGGCCGGAGCCCATGCTATGTTCCTGCAGCATGGCCTTGGCCACATGATGGGTATGGACGTGCACGATATGGAAGGTCTTGGACAAATCTATGTCGGTTTCGATGAAGAGGTACGTCCGTCAACACAATTCGGAACGAACTGCCTGCGTTGCGGACGACGTATTCAGCCGGGTTGGGTGATGACTGATGAACCGGGCATATATTTCATTCCCGCTCTTATCGACAAATGGAAGTCGGAGGGTCTTTACCGCGACTTTATCTGTTACGATAAGCTTGAGGAGTATCGCGATTTCGGAGGCATAAGAATTGAGGACGACATACTTGTTACACGAGACGGATGCCGTGTGCTGGGTGACAGGATTATTCCGTATCATTCGTACGAAGTAGAGGATTTTATAAAAGCAAATGCTCAATGAGAATTTTGGCTCCAATGGCTATGAGTACAATACCTCCAAAGATGCCTGCGCTTTTATGAAAGCGCTCGCCTAGCCAGGAGCCGGCTTTTAGCCCAAGAATTGACAATATGAATGTGGTCAGCCCTATGATATATACGGCTGACCATATTTTGGTATCATCGACAAATGCAAACGACACTCCGCAGGCCAGAGCGTCTATGCTGGTGGCTATGGCGAGTACCAGCATCGTCTTGAAACGGAACGAGGCATCAACGTTGGCATCTTTACTGCTTACAGCCTCACGTATCATGTTTGTACCAATCAGAACCAACAGACCGAATGCTATCCAGTGGTCTATGTTGCTTACTATTGCTGCGAAACTTGTACCAAGAAGATATCCTATCAGGGGCATCAGAGCTTGAAAGCCTCCGAACCAAAGACCTACAGACAGGGCATGCCACAGCTTGGTTTTCCCAACGGCAAGTCCTTTGCCGACAGATACCGCGAAGGCATCCATCGCAAGTCCGATTCCAATCAGGAGCAATTCAATCCAGTTCATTTCAAAACAGGTTCTAATCCGGTAATAAGATATGTCATATAGGCGACCTCGATCAACAGCAGGATTGTTCCCTCAAGTCTGTCCAATACTCCCTTCCTGTTGGTGTATGCGCTGATCAGAAGGAAGAGGGAACAGACGAAGACAGCCGCAAAATCTGATAATGCTATTCCATTCATATCCAATGGACGGATGAGCGATGCCAAGCCAAGAATCAGAAGAATATTGGCCGTGTTGGAGCCGATTATGTTGCCTAAGGCAAGTTGTCCTTTTTTCTTTGCGGCTGCCACTACGCTGGTGGCCAGCTCAGGTAGTGATGTTCCGGCTGCGAGAACAGTTATTGCTATGAACTTGTCGCTCCATCCGAGCAACCGGGCAATTTTTTCCGCGTTGTTTACAAACAGCTTTCCACCGCCTATCAGGGCTGCAAGCCCGATTATAATCAGCAATACTGCTTTGAACGAACTGCTCTCTCCAGCTTGGTTTTGCTCTATGCTGTCGCTTTTATCGTTTTTAAAAGAGACAATCATATACCAGATGAATATTGCCAGAAACAGCGCTCCCTCGATGCGCCGTATTCCATTTACTCCGAATCCGAACATTGTCTGGCGTAATCCGAAGAATATGAGTATTGCAGTCGTCAGTATGTTGATCGGTATGTCACGCTTTATATGGCTGCGCGTAATCGTGATGGGACAGATGACAGCCGAGAGTCCCAATATCAGTGCCGTATTGAATATGTTTGAGCCGATTATGTTGCCGACTGCCATATCGGAGTTCCCTTTAACGGCCGAGATTACGCTGACTACCATCTCGGGGGCCGATGTGCCCAATGCGACTATGGTGAGTCCTATTACAAACTCGCTCACACCCCATCTTCGCGCTAGTTCTGATGCTCCGTCAATTAGAAAATCCGCGCCTTTAAGTACTAGAATAAGACCTAGTAACAGTAATAGAATCAATGTCCACATTGTCATTCGGGAATTATTAAATTAATGGTATTTGGAATAATGTCAATAGAGAAATCCTTGCCGTAAATTATCTCGCCGTCTATACAGAGCCGGTTAGTGTCATTACAATGGATGTCAATGTGTCTGGCACGTCGGTATGTGATGATACCTGCTGTTTTCGGTGAGTCAAGATGCTGTCCTTTCGCATACAATGGAATAAGCAACAGAAATTTCAACAGGGTGATTGATCTGACGAGACATACTTCAATAAGACCGTCTTGATTGTCTGCCCGTGGGGCGCAATGGAACTCGCCGCCTATATGTGTGTTGTTGGCCATAGTACATAGCAACATCCTGCGCCTGCTCAAAAGTTTTCCGTCGGCATATATGCGTATCCTGTTGAACCTGCTGGACAGCAGTGCCATAGCCACGGCCTTCCGGTAAGCATCCTTTATACCTTTATATGAAAGCTTGTTTGCAATATCGCAGACTGACGCGTCGAAACCGATGTTACATACGTTTATTGAGTATTTGTCTTTGTTGATCCGTATAATATCAATAGTGCGTGAGGTTCCTTTCAGGACCCCTGAGACAGAATCAAATCTTTTTCCGGGATAATATTTGACGAAATCGTTTCCAGTCCCCATCGCTATGACAGCCAGATATTTGTCCGGCTGACCAACCATTCCTGATACGACTTCGTTTATTGTACCGTCTCCACCGCAGGCGACATAGCATATCTGCTCCATTTGATGAGCGAGACAATGCTCTTTTACATATTTGGTGGCATCGCCTGGGCTTTTCGTGATATACAGCGAGCAATCGGATTTATGACCGGCCTCTTTAAGCTCGTCTGACAGCTTCTGGCATGCCTCTGATTTGTCTGGCCTTCCGTTTGCGATGAATATATATTTCATCAATCTGATTTTTACAGAGTAATCTCCCTTAAAAAACCTGGTAATCTCCCAACTTTCTTGGTAATCTTCAAAAAGTAACTTACCAATTTGTTTTTTACGTTTTCTGATTCAAAATTACTAATAATTCACGTTTCATTGCATGGTATAAATGTTGATTGTTTTTTGCACATTGAAAAAATCATCAAATTGGATAAATTTATCACGATTCAGAGTTGTATTTGTAAGAATGAAGGGTGTAACTTTGCACCGTCGTCGGGATGATAGACATTATTTCTGGGAAATCGGTACTTATCGTGAGAAACTGAATGTAAATATTAGAAAATGGTATAGTATTGGTAGATTAATACTTCTGAGGTTTCCGGTCTGCGAGGATAGGAAACCTCGCTTTTTTTAAAGAAACGATGATATTTGCCCCTCGTTATCTCAAGGATATCGGTAGATATGGTTATTTTTGCTTTCGTTATGGGAAATTCATTTAAAATGAGAAATTGGCTTTGTTGTATGCTGATGGTAGTGATGGCGGTATCATGCAGTAAATGGGATCCGGAGATGTCAGGAAACAAGACTGTGCTTGTCTATATGTCCGGAGATACCGGCTATGGGGATTTGTCGGCATATATCAACGATAATCTGCGCAGTATGGCGCAGGGAATGGACGCATATGTGTCCTCGTACAACAACCTGATTGTTTTTGTTGACAGGTATAAAAGCAATTCAATGCTGCTGAATGTGCATAACAATCTTATTGATACGGTGAAGGTCTGGCCGGAGAATCTGATGTCATCTTCTCCAGATGTGTTATCTATGGTTATAAATATGACGAGTGATCTGTTTCCTGCGGATGAATACAATCTTGTAGTCTGGGGACACGGTACAGGATGGGTTCCGTCAAGTGCTTTGCCATATATTGACAGCCAGTATTTTGTGCCTGGCACTCAGTACAGTCTGGGCTGGTATCAGAGACCGCTGCTTCAGAATATTGACAGTTACAGACAGATTTATACTGATAATGAAGAATTCCGCCATCACAGTCTGCACCTTACAAAGGCTTTGAATGCTGAGTTGACTGAAAACCGTCATTTGCATTGGATGGAGCTGGAGGAATTCTCTGCGGCCATACCTGAAGGTATGTTTGATTGTATTTTGTTTGATGCCTGTCTGATGGGAAGCGTTGAAGTTGCATACGAGCTTCGCGGCAAGACTGACTGGATGATATGCTCCGCTGTGGAGATTCTTTCGTCGGGTATGCCTTACAACTTGATTATCAGGAAATTGTTTGAACGTGATTATGCGGGTGTATGTCGTGACTATTATGAATATTACAATGCAAAAAGCGGTAGCTTGAAGACTGCTGCTATTGCTCTGGTTGAAATGGACAGGCTTGATGAGCTGGCATCGGCCTTCCGCTATGTCGTTGACAATGCCGCAGTATCGGTTGCTGACATTGATTTGACGGATATTCAGCATTGTGACAGATATGAGAATCCCGTTATGTTCGATTTGATGGATGTGGCTGAGAAACTCAAGCCCGGTGCTGAGGCCATATCGCTTTTCAGTGCGGCTCTTGATGATTGTGTCTCATCGTGCTATCATACTGATTATGTTGTCTCAGATCTTAAACTTGATACATATTGCGGACTCAACTGCTATGTTCCGGTTGATAAGGAAATGTATGCAGAGAAGATAAACCCTTCGTATCTGAACACGAAGTGGAATAAGGCTGTCGGTTTTATTGAATAATTTTCGGTTCTAATAAAAATACGTTATGAGAAAATCAATTGCCTGTATCCTGACTGTTTGCTTTGCTATGGCGGTAGTAGGTTGTGGTGGAAATAATGACGATACGTTGAAAAGGGATCGTCACGAATCCAAACTTGACGGCAACGAAGAGCGTATCACTGAGATAATCAGTTCTATGACTCTTGAGGAAAAAGTCGCAATGCTTCATGGCAAGAATATGTTTACGTCCGAGGGTGTCCCTAATCAGGGAATACCTGATATGATTTATGCGGATGGACCTTTCGGAATACGTGAGGAGATGGAGCCTCATTCGTGGAATCCGTTGCATTGGTCGAATGATTCAGCAACTTTCTTCCCCACAGGTTCTGCTCTGGCAGCTACTTGGGATGAGGATATCGCGTACGAATATGGAAGAGCTATCGGTATAGAAGCCCGTCTTCGCGGCAAGGACATGATGCTTGGCCCAGCTATCAACATACAGCGCATTCCGACAGGCGGACGTACGTACGAGTATCTGAGTGAGGACCCGTTTTTGAGTTCGCGCATAGCGGTAGGCTATGTGAAAGGCATGCAGGATCAGGGCGTGGCATCGTGTATCAAGCATTTTGCTCTCAACAATCAGGAAACGAACCGCGGAACGGTCAATGTCATTGTCAGTCCCCGCGCTATGCGTGAGATTTATCTGCCTCCATTCGAGGCTGCGGTTGTCGAGGGTGACGCATTCGGCGTCATGTCGGCTTACAACAAGATAAACGGTTATTGGTGTGGCGAGAATGAGCAGTTGCTGACACAGATTCTCCGTAAGGACTGGGGCTTCAAGGGAATGGTTATATCTGACTGGGGCGGAACGCACAGTACGGTGCTTTCGACTGTTGCCGGACTCAATGTCGAGATGCCGGATAATAATTTCCACGGACAGGCTCTGATTGACTCTGTCCGCTCGGGAGCTGTTCCTGAGTCTGTAATTGACCAGCGTGTCCGCGAGATTCTTCGTGTACGTCTTGTAATTGACCCGATTCCTGAGGATGATGCCAACAATACTATGACTTGTCAGCCGGAGCAGGCTGAGATAGCTTATAAAGTTGCATTGAAATCGGTGGTTCTTTTGAAGAATCAGGATAATATACTTCCTGTCAATCTGGACAGTGTGACCAGGATCGCCGTTATCGGCGACAATGCTGACAAGAAAATGTCGAACGGTGGAGTAGGGGCCGGCGTAAAGGCTCTTTACGAGATAACACCGTTGGCTGGTCTGCGGAACCGTATTGGTGACAAGGCTGAGATTGTGTATGCCCAGGGATATACCTCGCAGCAGAATCGTGGTATGTTTGGCGGTTTCGGCGGCTTTGGCATGCGCGGCATGCGCGGGTTCCCGGGAATGACACGTGCAGGTCAGCCGGACAATACAGCAGAGAAACTGCTTGATGAGGCTGTGGCAGTTGCAAAAGAAGCTGATGTCGTACTTTTTATCGGTGGCGATAACCGTCAGTGGGAGACAGAAGGCAGTGACCGTCAGTCGATGAGTCTTCCTTATAATCAGGAGAAGGTTGTCGAGGCTATCGCCGGGGTGAACCCGAATATTGTTTTCGTTGCTGTTGCCGGTGCTCCTGTCGATTTGGATATTGTGGATGCCAAGTCGAAAGCAATTGTTCAGTCCTGGTTCAATGGTACTGAGGGTGGAAATGCTTTGGCTGACATCTTGCTTGGAACATACGCGCCTGCGGGCCGCCTGCCTTTCTCTTATCCGATCCATCTTGAGGATTCACCGGCATACGCGCTCGGAAACTTCCCGCAGACCGATGCGGAGATAGGCGAGGATGTCTTTGTATCGCTTGTAGGCAACAAGACTGCCGAGGAACTGCAGAACGGATCGTCGAACCGTACTACCGCTATGTATTCCGAGGATATGCTTGTCGGCTACAGATGGTTTGATACCAAAAAACAGCCTGTAAGATATCCGTTTGGATATGGACTTACATATACCGAGTTTGATTACAGCGATATTTCTGCTGTCAAGTCGAAAGATTCCGGAAAGGAGCTCATTGATGTTACGTTCACACTTGCCAACAAAGGCGGCATCAATGCCGACGAGGTAGCTCAATTGTACGTTCACAGAATCGATGCAGTAGTAGATTGGCCGTACAAGGAGTTGAAGGCGTTCAAGCGTGTGTCTCTGAAAGGTGGAGAGAGTAAGACTGTGACACTTTCAGTTCCAGTTGAACAACTTAAATACTGGAATGAAGAGAATCACGATTGGATGCTTGAACACGGTAAGATCGAGCTTTTGATTGGTTCGAATGCAGGCGATATCCGTCTCAGTGTCGAGGTAGGGATTTAACAGTAATATTTATTTTTTAATATGGACAACAACGAAAGTAATAAAGGACAGCTTCAGATTGATGTGAAGCAGGATGTTGCGTGTGGAAGCTATTCTAATCTGGCCATTATATCACATTCACGCAGTGAGTTTATTCTTGATTTTGCAACAATCCTGCCAGGGGCACCAAAGGCATTGGTGAGCAACCGTATAGTTATGACCCCCGAGAACGCCAAACGTTTGCTGGCCGCTCTTCAGGATAATATGAAGAAGTATGAGACTAACTTCGGCTATGTCGATTTGGGTGAGAAAAAAGGCACATATGTGATGGGCTTCGGTGGCGAAAAAGCAAAATCTTGATTTATATGGATTTGGAACTGCATTATTCTGAGCTTGAGAATCTTGTCAGAAGCAAGACCGGTACAGATTTGAAGTTTGAGGGTGTGTCTTCGGACACTATTCGTGTTTGCTATCCTCTGAAAGTAATGGGAATGACAAAGGATGTCGGGGTGAATCTCCAGGTTCTTGATGTCAACAATGATAATGTCAGCGTGCAGTATTCGGCCGATGGCGGTGCGATTGTCAATATGGCTATATCCGCAATGATTGGTAAATACCGCGAACAATTGGCTGGTAAAATGACAATGGACGGAAGTCGCATTACTTTTCATCTGTCCCAGATTCCGGGACTGGCTGACAAGCTCGAAAAACTCCAACTTAGGGGCGTCAGCTTTGGCGGATCTGCCGTCAGTGTCTCGGCTGATTTGAGATAGGAGCCGATGTGTCAGCCGGCAATAGCTCCAGCCAGCATTGCCCAGCAGATAAACCGTCCTGCCTTTCCTACAAGAAGCAGCAGAATGGTCCAGAATGGTTTTGCTCTGTAGAAGCCTAGGGCCAAAGCCAGTACATCGCCTATGAATGGAACCCAACTGGCAAGTGCCAGCCATACTCCGTATTTGTTTACATAAGCTTTCTGTTTCTCGAGCTTTTCCGGTTTGACCTTGAAATATTTCTCAATCCATTCCAGTTTGCCAAGCCGTCCCATATAATAGGTGACAATTCCACCGAGCCAGTTTCCTGCTGATGCTACTATTATACAGGTTACCGGATTTCCAAGAGTGGCCAGTGCGCCTATGAATAAGGCATCGGAACTGAATGGAACAATAGTTGCGGACAGAAAAGTTCCAATAAATAGTCCCCACAGTCCTAATTCGTCAAAACTCATAGTCAACCCTCTTTGCGCTTACTTAAAAATAATGCCCACACAAATCAGTGCGGAAGCGACTGGCTTTTGTGTGAGCAATAATTGATTCAGGTATTTTTACTTTCCCAAGTGGAAATCAAGAGTGTAGGTTATACCGATGTTGGCTTCGAATGGCTTGGTATAGTCTTTCTTGTTGACTAAAAAGAAGTCTTCGTCGTCATTGTCACAATAATTTACGCAAGCGTGCAGGCGGAGGTTCTCAATCGGATAATACTCAACAAGTGCGCCGAACGAGAATTTCTTTACGCTTTTCAGACCTACCTGCGCTTTGACGCAAAGGCTTTCGGAAGCATTGAAAGCACCTGTCAGCTCAAAGTCGGAATAATTCCAATCATCTAACTTTCCGTCAAACAGATGGAGGAACGCGTCTAGACCGATGCTCCAACGGTCATTGATCTCGAAGTTGTTGCCAAGACCGATGTTGATGGTATTGCATCTGTCGAAGTACTCATCAAGATCTGATTCTTCTTCCTCTCCATCAAATTCGAACTCATCCTCAGCATAAGTGTAATCTCTCATACCGTTGACAGCCCACGATGTCGTGAAGCGTCCCATTTCACCGCGCCAGCAAAGTCCGTAAGCAAGCATTATATCGTCAAAACCGGTATCCATTGACGGTGATGTGGCGAGCTGTGCCTCGAAAGAATGATTTTCCCAAGGTGTCAGACGGAATGTAAGACCGTACTGGTATGTGTTGAAATATGTCCACTCAAATGGTACGAATCCTGAGTAGCAGTCAACATCATCGTATTCGTTGATCATTCCACCGAAGTTGAAGAATATCTTGCCAAGGTCAATACCCCAGAAATCGCGGTTGTATGACATGTATGCCATATCAACCCAAGTGCCGTTTACACAGGGATATTCGTATTTGTACAAATACTTTGGCGTGCTTGACAGAAAGTGGAACTGCGCGTAATACGAGAAGTGGTCGCTGATACTGCCGTCAACCATCGTGTAGAGTGAGCTCCAACCCAATCCGAAATCATTGTCGTTCTCAAAATTGCTGAGAATGCTGTTGTATGCACCTTCAAGACGAGGCTTGATACTGATGTCTGCACCACCTGCAAAAGCCTGTGCCATAACAGCTAATGCAAATAAAGTTGTGACTAATCTTTTTTTCATTTCAATACAGGTTCTAAAAATTGACTTTTGATTAAGATTTATAGTATTCACGCAAAATGTTTACGAACATCCCACCTGGCAGAAGCCTTTTGAGTATGACAGAGAGCTTCTGCTCAAAATTGGCCACAACGTAGCGTAGATGCGGCTTTTTACAGTCAACAATGGCGGCAATTTGCCTTGCCAGTATGTCAGGCCTGAGACCTCTGTTCTCCTCATTCTCGATGATGCTGAGACTCTTGCGGAACACAGGTCCGTAGTCCGGGTCATTCACTGAGGCTTCCGAATTCTTGCGTGTGGCAGTGAAATTGGTAGCGAAGTCGCCTGGCTCAACAATCGAGATGCTTATGCCGAAACGTCTGACCTCAGCACTGAGCGCTTCCGAGAAGCCCTCGATGGCGAACTTGGATGCGGAATAGTACCCTTGATATGGCAGGCCCATCAGACCGCCTATCGAGCTCAGGTTGATAATCTTTCCATCGCGACGTGCTCTCATATAAGGTAAGGTGGCGCGGCAAAGGTTTACACAACCCATAAAATTGGTGTCCATCTGCAAAGATATCTCTTCGTTCGTGGCAAGTTCCAGTGAGCCGCCTATGCCCATCCCTGCATTGTTTATCAGTACGTCAATGCGGCCTTCAGCATCGTATATCATTCCGATTATCGTTTTAATGGCATCAAAATCGCGGACGTCACCTTGTAAGTATGTGATTTTGTCGTGTCTGACCGGCCTGCGGGCAATGCCATATACTTTGTGGCCTTTTTCTGCAAGGAGCTCAGCTGTTGCTTTACCAAAACCTGATGACGCTCCTGTGATTACGATAATCTTGCCCATTCGCTATTAATGAATTGTCCGATGCAAAGTTATGTACTTTTGTCAAAAGTATGTTGCTGTTTTGATTGGATATTCATATATCTTTGCAATATGATGCAGCAATTGAATGAGGTCTTGTCGAAAATCAATGGCGTCTTATGGGGGTGGCCGATGATTATTATGCTGTTGGGAACTCATTTGTTCCTGACAATCAGATTGCGTTTCCCTCAGCGCCATATTTTAAAAGCCTTCAGAATAATCCGGAATCCTGACAATAATGCTCCCGGTGACATATCGCAGATGGGGGCGCTGTCAACAAGCCTGGCGGCTACTATCGGAACAGGCAATATAGTTGGTGTTGCTACAGCCATAGCTCTTGGCGGTCCCGGCGCTGTCTTCTGGTGCTGGATTACAGGTGTGCTGGGCATAGCTACAAAATATGCCGAGGGACTGCTTGCCGTAAAATATCGTGTGCGGACAAAAGACGGCAATATGCTCGGAGGTCCGATGTATGCGATAGATAGGGGGCTGGGCTGGAAATGGCTTGCCGTACTTTTCAGCATTTTCGCTTTTTCCGCATCGTTCGGCATCGGTAGCAGTGTGCAAAGTAATGTAGCTTCTACGATATTGAGAGACTCTTTCGGAATCAGCCCGGTATTCAGTGGCATAATAATGGCCACGCTTATGGCTATGGTTGTACTGTTTGGAGTAAAGGGCATTACAAGAGTTTGTGTGGCAGTAGTGCCGTTTATGGGCTTTTTATATATATTCGGCTGCCTTGCGGTACTGGTCGTGAATCGTTCGTTCCTGTTGGAATCGTTTTCGGTTATATTAAAAGGCGCTTTTACGTCAGATTCCATAAACGGAGGTGTTCTTGGGGGAACGATAATGATGGCAATGAGGTTCGGAATAGCACGAGGTCTGTTCTCGAATGAGTCCGGACTTGGTTCTGCTCCGATTGTCGCAGCCGCTGCAAAGACACGTAATCCTGTCCGTCAGGCTCTTGTCTCATCGACATCGACTTTCTGGGACACTGTCGTTATATGTCTGTTGACTGGTATCGTCATTGTCAGTTCAATGGTGGCATCTGAGGGGAGTATTGTTGATAAAGACGGTATGATGATTACTCAGGCGGCATTCGCACGCTTGAATGTCTCTATCGGAAAAGTGCAGCTTGGCTCACTGGTGGTTGATCTGGCTATCATCTTGTTCACGTTCTCGACCGTTATTGGCTGGTGCTATTATGGAGAGAAGGCTATCGAGTATCTTTGCGGACCGAAATATTACAAGACTGTCCGCCTGCTTTACCGCATATTATTGATTATGATTACATTCGCGGGCGCCGTGTGGAGTGTCAGCTTTGTATGGAATATCGGAGACCTTACGAATGCGCTGATGGCAATACCGAATCTGATATGTCTGCTACTGCTGAGCCCCGTCATTGTAGGTGAGACCAGAAAGTACCTGTGGAATAACCGTCTTGATGATTCCAACGACGAGGAGCCTCCTATGATATAAGCTGGCATCCGTATAGTCAGGCTGTAGTTCAGCACAATCGGGAACAGAGGGAGCTATCGCTTATATTTCAGGATGCCAGCGGCATTGTAGCGTCTGCCATCATTCTCAATGATGAGCTGGCCGTTTTCGATGTGTTTGACGGCTGACTGTTCTTCCGTATCGGATGATATGGTCTGTGGCAGTGCGGTGCGTTGCCGGCGTACTACCATAAAACGTACTGCGTAATAGCCAGTCTGCCCTTCCAGCTCAGGTACGGCAATCCATCTGCCGTTTTCATTATATACATTGACATACGTTTCCAAAAAGTATGGATGTTCAGTGGTCACAATCTCTGCAGACTCTTCATATTCATAGCCTGCCGTCCTGGGTATTTGCAAAACGTAATAATCGATATCTTCATATCTGTGAATTGAAGCATCCGGAATGGTTACCACTACAGTGTCACTTTCATCGAATGTCACTGATACGGGTGTGGCCAATTCAGGAATGTCATTCGGCTCGTAAGGGTCAATGGCAATAGTGTCCTGTACAAGAATCTTGGTCGGATTCGGGTAGTAGCGGCTGCCTGCAGGGCGCTGCTGGTTATCCTGAACCAGCATTAATGTAAGTCGGTATGTGCCGGCGTCAACTTTAGGCGTTACACGAGCAATGAGAGTGGTGTCAGGCCCTGACCATCCGGATATTGAGCCGTATGCGATGGTGTCACAAGGAATACCATTGTCTATTGGGAACAGAACCCACTGGTAAAGTCCTGTATATTCGCCCGGAGCCTGTCCCACATAGCTGACGTTTACCGATAACTCGGCTTCCTTGCCTTTGCTGAAATACGTTCCGTCGGGCATTGTTATTTCACCATTCATTTCCACTTCGTCCCAGTGCTTGATCTCAAACTCTGCGATAGCTGAATAATCCTCATTGTCAGTGTCGATGAATACGAGTGTACCGTCTTCCATAGACAGGAAAAGCGACAGCCTGTATTTACCTGGCAGAAGATTCATTTTGCTCAGGGTATCCATATTGACAATAAGTTTCTGTTGCTTTAAAATGGTGATGTTCTGCTCTTCAGTCCATTCATCAATAAAATCTCCATCTTCGTCGAATAGTGCCGCAACAAGGTCGCAAGTCACATCCTTGCCTTCGTTCAGCAGGGTGGTGCTTATTCTGAATGGCTGATTGTAAAAGATTTCCTTCGGGTCGGATGTCCATTTGGCAGCGTAGGTGACATCGGTTATGTCAGCAGTCCTGGAGCTGTCTGGCTCAATATGGATTATAGCCATCTGTTCCTGTGTGAAATCATAGACAGTGGTTTCGTCGCGGACCGGGTTCATAGCCTTCACTGAGAAATATCCGTCACACTGGCCTTTCCATCCCCAGTTTATATGTATGCGTGATGAAGAGTCATAGCCGTCACAGACGAAACAGTGTCCTCCGCGGGAACCGGTGCCGCGGTAAATCATAACACGCTTGTTGTCTATCTCGTTACGGATTACACTCAGCCATTCCGCATCGCTGGCGTATTTGCTGCGCTCGACTAGTTCGGCGGATGATTTGTAACCGAAATAGCGGACAATGCGAGTGGCGATGAGTGGCGTGGATGCACCGCTTCCGCGAGGACCATATCCCATATCTACAGCTATGCCACAGTCGGACATAAGCTGTGCCACGGCGTTTACCTCCTCTGGAGTACTGTTGGCATCCAGGTGCTCGGGCATATTCTTCCAGTCATAGAAATGCTGTGAAAAGTCCGACGACAGATATCCGTAGCGCTTGTCGGTATAGGCGTGGAAACCCCAGCCGTGCTCGGGATATTTCCAATAGCGCAGAATCTGTGCGAAAGCGGTAGCTACGCAGCCGGTAACGGCACGACCGTCTTTCTCATTGGTGGGGCATAGCGCATTGTAATATGGTGCCTGTCCCCAATGTGTCTCTATTAATGGAGTGCTGGGAGCGTCCATACGGTAACTTCCGGAAAGCAATGATTGCCATTCTTCCGCTATTTCGGGGGACTGCGTATCACTGAGACCTTCCATCTGCGTACAATAGCCTTCCAACCATTCGCGCAGCTGGTCAGGCATATCCTGCGTATTCCAGGGATTGGTGTTGCTGTATGCTATTACAGGCGACACCCGGTCATCTTTTGCAATGAGTACGAATCCTTCGCCTTCAGGGTTGCTGAACACATAGAAAGCGGAGAATGTGTCATCGGTCAGCGTGAGCTGTGCTGTGGAGCGGAGCGGCATTCTGACAGTACCCGCATTCGAGGAATAAAGGAGTGGAGCCTGACGGAATCGTGCGGCTGCCATTGTTGCTGTGGATACATCAACCGGTTCTGCGAAAATACCGCTGATACAACATAATAACACCAAAAATACGAATGTTCTTTTCATGACAGAATAACTGAAAGTTCTAAACAATACACAAAGATAGAAAGACTTTCCCACATACTGCTGGTTTGATGGCGCAATGCGGCGAGTGTTTACAAAAATAAATCAGGCCCCCGTTGGCGGGAGCCTGACAAGTCATGATTTATATAAAATCAATATTGGTCAACATTGTCTTTTGTGACAAGAGTGATGTCTGAGTATTTTACCGGGACTTCCTTTACACCATTGTTGAAAGTGTTGTCGGTGCTGGCAGGATTTCCGAGGATGAAACTGCTGACAACCATAGCTGCGTTCTCTGCCAGTTTCTTGTACTCTTTGTAGATACTCATTGACTGCTTGCCTTCCTTGATGTTCTTCTTTGCCTCGGCTGTAAGGTCCTGACCGGTGATAAATGGGAATGTGGCGCATTCCTTGTCAATGAGGGCGCTTATAATACCATCGGCGACATTGTCGTTTGGCGCCAATACAAAGTCTGGAATGACTCCTGTTTTTGTGATACGGTTCAGCATCTCTGCCTTTGCAGCATCGGCTGTCCAGTGATACCTCGCTGTAAGATTTCTTGTTGCTTGGAACTGACAGGAAATCCTTGCCGTAGAACAGATTGGCGGCACTTTCAAAATAAATGGCGGCATTCTTATCGGTTGCAGGTCCAGCGAAGTACTCTATTGTCATTGTCTCTTTGCCGGATGCGCGATAACTGCTGAGAAGGTACTGAGCCTGCATCTCACCGACTTTTGCGAGGTCGCAGGTAACATAGTAGTCAACTGCGTCATTGTCCATAATCATTCTGTCATAGCAGATGAAGTCGCAGTTCTGGTTTGCCTGAAGCAAGCCTGAATTGTTTATTGCATTGTAATCAATAGCTGTAATCACGAAATGTGTGTAGCCTGCTTTTATGGCCTCCTCAATCTGTTTTACCTGCTCGGCAGCTCCTTCCAAGGTCTCTTCTGCGGTAAATAATTTTGCCTCATATCCGTTCTTGCCCAATGCCTCTGAAAGATATTTTGCATCGTCTGTCCATCTGGCAATAGATTTTCCTGAAGGGAGAATCAGGGCAACTTTCTTGTCAATTACTTTCTCATCCTCTGAGTCACTGCATGAGCATACACCCATAACTGCAGCGGCGCAAACACACATTAAAGTAGCTAATTTTCTCATTTTTTTGTTGTATTGTACATTTGCCGAGAAATTACTAAAAATAGAGATTCACTATGTGCTTTTTACAATTGATAACATTTGCTCCCGTTTTACATAATTTGCCGTATTTTTGATTATCTTCGCGTTAGACAGAGTTCAATATATATGAGGATTATCATAATAGTGCTGACGGCATTGTTGGAGGTGTCTTTTGGAGCCTACGGTCAGAGTGCGTTGCCTGATGGCAGTCCTGTTGCAATTGCCGGTTTTACAGAAGCAAGTATCAATATCGGCCTGTTCCCCAGCTCGGATTCAATACATGCTGTTGACGTGTGGCTCAGGAACGATGGCAACGCTCCGCTTACAGTTACCGGTATCTATACATCCTGCGGCTGCACGATTGCAGATTGCTCCTCGAAGAATGTATGTCCCGGCGACTCAACGTCAGTATCCATTACGTATAATGGACACGAAAAATGGCCGGGACCGGTTGACCAGGGTGTGCTCATACAGGGCAATGCTGTCAATTCCCCCGTAAGACTGCGTGTTATAGGATATATGTATGATGATGCGAATTCCGCGATGCCTGACAGTACGATAGTAGCGGATTGGCCGGTGCTTGATGAACCGGTTGTTGTCAGATATGAATTAAATGATTATATTCGCAAAACAACTAAAGAACGATAATTATGAATTGCAGACTGCTGAAGAGTATCGTGATGAGTCTTGCCGTATGTGGAACGTTGTGCGCGCAAAACGATTCCGACATTGAGAATCTCATTACAGACAGGGAGTCAAGCTGTTTCGATAATGGGACGGCTGGTCAATGGACATTTGTGTATGGAAACGACAATGGCGGCAACGCAACAATATCAGCGTCCCAGCCAGGATATGGCGGCACCGGCTACTGTCTCCGTTTCAAGAATACCGTTACGGCCTCGGACAATTGGAAGGCGCAGGCCAAGTATGAGTTCCCGGCGGCTATGCCATCGGGCAAATACAGACTTATGTTCTATGCCAAGGCCGACAGCAATACAAAATTGGAGTTCGGCTATCAGAAAGACAGCTATCAGGATGGTGATGTCAATGGTATAATGTTCAATATTACCACTGAATGGAAATTGCAGACACTTGACTTTACTATGCAGTTCGGTGATGTTGCCAGAATGTTTTTCAATTTTGCCAATTACAAAGGCTCCATATATCTTGATGACATTATGCTCATTGATATGAATCCGCCTGTTGCAGAGCCTAATCCTGACAAAAACCTGATAACCGATGACGCGTCATACAATTTCAACGACACGACAACCGGGAAATGGGTTATTGCTCCTGATAACAACGGAAACGCATCGGCCGCTGCTGTCACTCCGGGGTATGGCAAAAGCGCAGCCTGTCTGCTCCTTGTCAATCCGGTTGAAGCTGATTTGAATTCTGCCGCGCAGATTCATTACAATCTGCCGCAGCCTTTACAGAATGGTACATACAAGATAGAGTTCTATGCGAAAGCCTCGGTACCCACATCCTGTTTGGAATTCGGCTACCGCGCCGGTGATGACATTACAACAGGCGTATCGGGAATGACATTCAAACTGTCAACCGAATGGGCAAAGAAATCGTTGAAATTCAACATCGAGACCGATGATGCACAGTGCATATATCTTAATTTCGGGAAAATATGCGGTTCAGTCATGATTGACCGTATCGTACTTTCGCAGGTGAATGATCCCGTAGGCCCTGTCGGCGGAATACCTTATTATTATCCAGTTGAGGAAACCGGCACGGCTTATCCGGAACCCCCGCTTCCTGCAGTAAGCTCATTGAAGAGCTATGCGATGCTTCCCGATCCGTTTGAGTTCTCGGACGGAAGCGGCTATGTTACTGAGTTCAGCCAGTGGTCACGCAGACGCTATGAGATATCGAAGGAGATTCAGAAATACGAGATAGGCACGAAGCCTGTTGTCCAGCCGGAGCAGATTGAGGCCAGTATGACTGGCAACACATTGAAGGTAGTGGTTACAGTAAATAACAAGACTCTGACTTTGACTTCGACCATCAATTTCCCTGCCAATGCCGTGAAGCCTTGTCCTTTGATGATAGGTACTAGCAACAACTCGTTGCCGGCAAGCTTCTTCTCGAATAACGGCATAGCAACTATGAACTTTACCGAGAGCCAGGTCAACGATTATTCCCAGATGGGAGGCGGCGGCTCGGGACGCCGAAATTACAAATTCGACAAAATATATCCGGAATTCAATGGATCAAACGGAGCATATTCGGAATGGGCCTGGGGCGTAAGCCGTCTGATAGACGGGCTTTACCAGCTCGGTGAGGACGAGACAGGTATTGACCTTGCGCACATCGGAGTAACAGGCTGCTCGTATGCCGGAAAGATGGCTCTGTTCGCAGGAGCGTTCGATGAGCGCATCGCTTTGACAATAGCACAGGAGCCTGGTGGCGGTGGCGCTGCCGCATGGCGCGTGTCCGAGGGCCTTGGCGATGTCGAGAAACTTGGCGCGACAGACGAGAATTGGTACCGTGTCGGCTTCAAGAACGATTTCTCGGGCAATAACTGCAAGAAGCTTCCATACGATCACCACGAGCTTGTCGCTATGTGTTTCCCGCGTGCGGTCCTGATACTAGGCAATCCTGACTATACCTGGCTGGCCGATGAATCGACATATGTATCGAGTGTGGCTGCCCGCGAGGTATGGAAGAGGTTCGGTGTTGAGGACCGTATGGGATACTCAATCGTAGCTGGTCACTCTCATTGCCAGCTCCCATCATCGCAATATACCGAGGTGCAGAATTTCATCAGGAGATTCCTGCTTGATGACGAGAGTGTTGATACTGATGTCCAGAAAGCTCCTAATTTCAAGAATGTCAATACAGAGAAGTGGTTTCAGGACTGGTCGGAAGGTGGCTCTGCCAATGGCGTGAGAGCCGTGGCTGATGTTGATTGTCAGCTCGTTCCTGTATGTGTTGGTGGCCGCGTCTCGGCAGGCTTTGTACTGCCATCTGCAATGAAAGTCTCATTTACTCTTTATGATGCAGGTGGAAGTATCGTGGATATTATTGCTCCACGGAACTATGGCGCAGGCAGGAATGTTGCTGAGTTCCAGCAGAAACTTGCGGCAGGCACGTACATCTGCACTATGCTCATTGAAGGCCGCTCTGTAAGCAGAAAGATTACTGTTCCATCGCAAGGCTGATGCGCCTGCGTTGCAAATCAACATCGATTACCCGTACCAGAACCTGCTGCTGCAGCGACACCACTTCGGTGGGGTCGCTGATACGGCGGCCGGGCGAGAGCTTGGATATGTGTATCAGACCGCTCTCGTGTACGCCGATATCAACAAAACAACCGAAATTCGTGATGTTGACGATGATGCCCGGCAACACCATTCCGGCGCGGACATCCCCAATGGAGTGAACTTCGTCCGAGAACTCGAATTTGCGGATTGGGCCGCGTGGGTCCAGACCGGGTTTTTCCAGTTCGCGCATAATATCCGTTAGGGTAGGGATGCCTACTGTGTCGGTCACATATCGGTTTATGTCTATTTTTGAGCGGAGTTCTGCCGATTTCATCAGCTCGGATACTGTGCAATGCAGGTCTTTGGCCATTTTCTGCACTATTCCGTAACTCTCGGGGTGAACCGACGAATTGTCCAACGGTTCGGTTCCGCCTTGAATGCGCAGGAAACCTGCGGCCTGCTCAAAGGCTTTCGGTCCAAGGCGAGGCACTTTTGCCAATTGCTTGCGCGATGTGAAAGCTCCGTTCTCATTGCGGTAGTCAACTATGTTCTGGGCCAGTTGCGGGCCGAGTCCGCTGATGTATGTGAGCAGATGTTTGCTGGCAGTGTTCAGATTTACGCCTACGCGGTTCACGCAGCTCACAACGGTCTGGTCCAGAGAGTGTTTCAAATCGGTCTGGCTCACATCTTTCTGATATTGTCCCACACCTATTGATGATGGGTCAATCTTGACCAGCTCGGCCAGCGGATCCATCAGACGGCGGCCTATCGATACGGCTCCACGGACAGTAACATCGTAGTCGGGAAACTCTTCGCGGGCAGTCTTTGAAGCGGAATAAACCGACGCTCCGTCCTCATTTACAGAGAAAACCTGTATATCTTCAGGCAGATTGAGATTTTCGATGAACTGCATAGTCTCGCGTCCGGCTGTGCCGTTTCCTATGGCGATGGCCTCAATGTGATATTTCCTGACCAACGACTCGATTTCAGCTGCCGCCTGATGTGTCTGGTTTACAGGCGGGTGCGGGAAAATGGCCTCGTTGTGGAGAAGCGCGCCCTCGCTACTAAGACATACCAGCTTGCAGCCTGTGCGGAATCCGGGGTCAATGCCCATCACTGTTTTCTGCCCTAAAGGCGATGCCATAAGAAGCTGCTCCAGGTTGCGGGCGAATATGCGTATGGCCTCGGCATCAGCTTTCTCTTTCGAGACGGCTGCGAACTCATTCTCGATGGACGGCTGCAACAGGCGGGTGTATGAGTCGCGAACTGCAGAATCAACATATTCCGAGCATTCCGAGCCGCTTTTTACGAAACGGCGTGACAGCGAGTCGGCGGCACGCTCGTCATCGATGTCGATTGATACACGCAGGAATCCCTCGCCCTCGCCACGGCGCATTGCCAGCAGACGGTGCGAGGCGCAACGTGCGAGCGGCTCGCTGAAGTCAAACCAGTCGCGGTATTTCTGGGCATCGTTCTCCTTGCCTTTAACGACACGGCTGCAGATACGGGCTTCGCGACGGTATGCGGCTCGGATAAGGTTGCGGGCTACCTCATCTACCGATACGTTTTCGGCAATAATGTGCATTGCTCCGTCAAGAGCCTCGTCTTCTGACTCCACTCCTTTTTCCGGATTGATGAACCGGGCGGCCTCCTGCCTTGGATTTGAATATCTGTTCTGCCTGAAAATGAAATCTGCCAGCGGCTCAAGTCCTTTCTCGCGGGCTATGGACGCCAACGTGCGGCGCTTCGGCTTGTATGGGGCATATATGTCCTCAAGCTCGGTCGCGTCCCAACAATTTTCAATGCGCCTGCGCAGTTCCGGTGTGAGTTTTTCCTGACTCTCAATCGATGACAGGACTGTGTCCTTGCGCTTGTCGATGGCCAGCAGACGCTCCAGCGCATCGCTGACTTGCGCAACCTGCACTTCGTCCATTCCGCCGGTCGCTTCCTTGCGGTATCGGCTGATGAATGGAATTGTGGCACCACCGTCAATCAGCTTCAGCACATTCTGTACCCTCCATAGCTCAAGCCCCGTCTTGCGGCTTATTATTTTTGAATATTCATCGTTCATTCTGTCAGTACCTGTTTCGTGTAGCAAATTTAGTAATCTTGTTTTCAGAAAACAAGCCTTAAAATTGGTCATATGGCTATTCTTGAGTACGTTTGCGTAAATAAAAAGGATTATGCGGCGTTTTCTGTTGTTCTTATTGTTGCTGGTCGGCATTCATTCTACGGTATCCGCCCAATGGCGTGCCGGAGGATATGGCGGACTTTCGTGGTGTGAACGAAGCATTCAGAGCGGTTATGACTATGTACGCCTCCGCTTTGCCGATACCGGAGGTATGGCCGGTCTGATGGGGCAGTATAACTTTAAGGACTGGCTTGGTGTCCGGACCGATGTGAATGTCCAGTGGCGCAATTTCCACGAACGTTACAGCATAGTAGGTGAGCGCTACAGCTATAGAAATATGTATGTGAATGTGCCGGTAATGGCAAACTTCTCTTTTGGCGGGAAAAAACTGCGCGGCTATGTGAATTTGGGTGGCTATGCAGGAATATGGGCTTGCAGGAATGTTGACAGCCGGCAATGGAACAATGGTTCGGATGCATCGGACCGTCATTCTGAAGTTTCCCAATCGGGTTTCTCGGCTGCCGATAAACGTATTGATGCCGGCGCGGCAGGTGGTGTAGGATTGTCGTATCAATTCTTTTCCAATTGGATAGCGAATGCTGAATGTTTGTTGTATTATGGATTGCTTAATAATCATGATACAGGCTCTTCGCGTTATTCACAGCCGTCGTACGATACTGTTCCGTGTGTGACTCTGGGTGTGGCATGGCTGTTTTAACTGATAAATTGAACATTTATGAGAAATAGAGTATCTGGATCAATGCTTCTGCCTGTGATGATGCTTGTATGTCTTGTATCCTGCAGACGGGTTGGTAATATGATATATGATCCGCAGGACCCATATTATAAGGCTGCTATGTTCAGCACGCTAGAGGGGCAGTGGGAGTACATCTGGCAGGCAATGGACAATTCGTATGTTTTCTGGGATATGGATAATACCGATTGGGATGCCCTGTACGATGAGTATCTTGACAAATTCAAGGCCATGGATGTGCTTCTGGACTCAGTGGGTAAGGCATACGACCGAGGGGATATATCGTTTGTTGATTATGTCCGGATAAATAAAGAACAGATGTCGGAGCTGATTGCCGAAGATTTGGAGCCCAGGCTTGCGTCACTCGTGGACCAGCATCTCGTTATCCGTTTTTACAATGTATATGAGGGTCTGGTTAATCCATTTTACAGCATACAGCCGTCCGGACTGAGACTTGCCCAGCGACCGGACTTTCATCCGTCTGTCACTCATAATGCGATAGTCAGGAAGGACTCCTGCTATCACGGCATTGATTATATTTATGACGGCATCAAGCGTAATTATAATGTGATACCGGAATATGCGCGCGAGGAGTCGGACTCGACTCGTTTATGGGCTTATTCTTGCCGGATTGGAGAAGGTGTGTTCTATTTGCGTCTGGGCAGCTACTTCCTTTCTGAATTGCCTAAGTATAAGGAACTCGGCCGGTTGATCAATCCTCTCTTTGACAGTATTGCAAGTGCCGCTTCTGACGGTACGCTCAATGGGATAATTCTTGATAACCGCGGCAACCCGGGAGGCAAAGTAGATGATTTGGGCTTTTTCCCGGGAAAATTCATCACATCGTCTTTTAAAGTGGCCGAGAGAAAAACAAAAAACGGACTTGGTCGTTACGATTATTCCGCGTATGTCGGTCAGAACGTCGAGCCGTCGTCACAGACTGTTGATATAGAAGGTGTGCCGTTTGTAATCCTGCAGGATATGTACTCGGCGTCGATGGGCGAGTTCTCAGGCTATGCCTGCTCGCTCTCCATCCCGTCGGCTGTGATTATCGGGGAGCGCTCTGTGGGGGCTACCGGCAGTCTGATTACCGAATATCCGGATATTTTTCATGCCGGTCCTGTCAATTACACAAACAATGCGCGTGAGCCATACATATATACATCGACATATTCCACCAGAATGTATGACAAGAGCGGACAAAGGGTTTCCCTTGAGGGTATAGGCGTTGAGCCGGATATATACTGCCCGCTTGATTACGAGTCGCTTGCAGCCGGAGGCCGCGATACGCAACTTGACTGTGCCATAGAGTATATCCATAAGGCTGACCCATCTTTACATTGAGCAACAACTTGGAAATTGCCGAATTTGTATCAGGACTGTAGTACAGGCAGCAGGTGATGAGTGGTGACGGCTTTTTATCCAACCAGGCACTGGTCGATGTTGCGGGTCGCCTTGTCGAAGCTGATGCCTATGCGGACAATCTGCTGGTCCTCAATCTCGAAGGGGAGGGTGTAGCCCTTGTTCTGAATCTGTTCCAATGCCTGCTCGGCTGTGCCGTCCAGCTTGAACTCCATCACGTAGCAGTATCTAGGGGTCTTCACCACCAGATCGATGCGCCCCTCGCTTGTGTGGTACTCGGCCTGAGTGTAGAAGCCCATCAGCTTGAACAGAAGCCACACCACGTTGCGGTAGTGGTTCTCTAGGTTCTGCACCAGCTCGAAAGGGGTGTCTGCAAAGAGGGAGCGGAGGCGTTTGATGAACTGCTCGGTGCGACCCTCACGGACATCTTCCACAAAATTGCTGACAAGGAACGGCGAGCGTCTGTCCTTAGGATGGATGTAGTTTGGCATCAGATACTTGGTGAAACCCTCCTCGACCTCTTCATTGGGAAACCCTAAGGTATAGGTGCCGAATTCCTTGTCGTAGCCCTTTATTGTAAGGTAGCCGCTCTGGTAGATGACTGGGATTGGGTTGGTCGAAGCAGCGTCAATCGAGTTCAGCACGTCCTCGGTTGCCTTCTCGTGCGACATCGCCTCAAGGTCGTAGTCGTGCTTCTGCAGCAGATATACCAAGTATGACGGCGTGCCGGTCTCGAACCAGTAGCTGCCTATATGACTGTTTGCCAATGCGTTCAGCACACTGAAAGGGTTGTATATTCCCTGAATGGGAATCCTTGGCTTGTCTCCATTGAATATGGAAGACTCCGCCGTGAACCTGTAACCGTCGTAATTCTTCCTGAGCGCAGCGTATGCATCTTCCCTTGTGACCTGCATGTTGGCGGCAAGATTGCCAACCTCCTCTTTGAAATATGCGAAAAGCTCCGTCTCAGTGATGCCGCAGATGTCATAATACTGAGGCAGCATGGATATGTCCCTAAGGTTGTTCAAATCGCTGAACACGCTAACCTTTCCGAACTTTGTCACGCCAGTGAGCATCGCGAAGCGGATGCAGCCGTCCATTGACTTCAATGCTCCGTAGAATCCCTTCAGAATGGCGCGGAATGCGTTCTGAAGCTCCACGTTGCCTATCGCCTGGAGCATTGGCTTGTCGTACTCATCGACCAGAATCACCACACGGAGGCCGGTCTTTTCGTAGGCACGGCGGATTACACCTTCGAACCTGGTTCCCAACGTCTTCTCATTCGCATCGCTGCCGTAGATTTTCTCTTCATTGGCCAGGAACAGATTGAGTTTTGAACTCAGACTTTCCTCTGTGCGGTAATCTTCCGTA
>JAZLKB010000025.1:0-26178 GCA_045597365.1 Bacteroidaceae bacterium
AGAATTTCACGATAAAGGTTTGGAAAAACTGTTTGATATCTCTAACTTTACCGCCATGACGTACGAAGAACAGATGGACTATCTGGCCAAGTTCCATGCCGAACTTGACCGCGCAGCTGAACTTGAAGCCGCTATCGACAAGGGGAATAAGCTTGGGCTTACCGTCGGCCGCGAAGAAGGTCGCAAAGAAGGCCGCGAAGAAAAAGCTATTGAGGATGCAACCAAATTCAAGGCTGCAGGTGTCTCATTGGATATCATTTCGCAATGCACCGGCGTGCCGATGGATATTCTTGAGAATCTCTAATTCTGTCAATAAGAATCAATATCACATCCGGTTGGAAACGATATAAATTCCAACCGGATGTTTTTATAACAGCATCAGCGTCTCCGCGATGACGACAAGCACTTACTTAAAGAGAGGAGCCTATCAGGAACACACCTGCCAAAGAGACAATGGCATAAAGTTCCGGGAATACGGCAAGAATCAGAGTCTTGCTGAATACATCGTGTCCCTGCGCAATGCCTGCGATACCATTTGCGCATACCTGCCCCTGGCGTATTGCGGAGAAAAGTCCTACCAGACCGAGAGCCAAACCACCGCCGAAAACAGCGCACGCCTGTAACTGGGTGATGCTGTCAGTCAGCACTCCAAACATATTGGCAAAAATGAAGTAGCCTGCGAAACCGTAAAGTCCCTGAGTACCCGGAAGAGCGGTAAGAACGATGAAGTTACCGAACTTGTCAACTTTCTTCAATGCACCGACGGCCGCGTTGCCAGTGATTGTCACACCGAATGCGCTGCCAATACCCGATAGACCTATCATCAACGCAATTCCCAAATAAGCTAAAAACATACTTGACATAATTTATAAATTTTATATTGTTAATATTCAATTGGTTAATTACTTCTCTACAATTCCGCTGACACTGCGGAACGGTTTATACTCAGTACCTCCGCCAGTATATCCCGCATTCTTGAAAAATTCAACAAAAGTAAGTCGCATCGGATGGACGACAGCTCCAAGTATATTCATAAAGATATTCAGAGCATGTCCTATTACGAAAATCAATGCCGTAACAATAAAGCCGACTACAGGAACATCAGGACTCATTCCAGTGGCCATACTGTTGAACACATTCGCCAGAATGCCACCCGAAAGCCCCAATGCGAAAAGACGCACGTACGAGAGCACATCGCCTAACAGTCCCGTTGCCATATTATACGTATCCCAAAGTCCAAGTCCAATGTTAAGCAACGGATTCTTTCCGGGACTGTTCAAAAGGAATATGCAGATACCGGCAACAATAAGCAAAGCCATAACGACAGGATTGCTGAAAGACGAGCCCGTCATTACAGATATTATTATGGTCAGAAGCAGCAAAAGCCATCCCAATGTACCTATGGCCGATTTAAATCCTGTCTGTATTGTCAGATTTACCGCCTTGACCGCCATACCGACAAGAATCTGCACTACACCGATATAGAGAGATATTGTAAACATCTCGGAGTTTTCTTTGTACAGCAGTCCCTTTATCTTTGCGATGAAGGGTATATCAAGATCGTACAGGCTGAATCCGAAGAAAGAGCCCGACAACAGACCGCACAGCATTGTACTTGCTCCGAACAACACTACAAGCCATTTGGAAAAATCAGGATTGATCAATTTGAACAGCTTGGTAAAAATCGGGAGAGCCACAATCATCAGCAGGCCATATCCTATATCACCCAGACAAAGCCCGAAGAAGAGCATAAAGAACGGGGCGAATATAAGCGTAAGATCCAACTCCTGATAGGTTGGCAGCATATACAATTTTGTGAGCGGCTCAAACAGTTTCGCGAACCTGTTGTTATTGAGCAGTATGGGAATATTGTCCCCGGTGGTAGGGTCGCTTACGTCAAAAAATACAGGCAGGTCCTCCAAAGCCGGAGCTACTGCATCTATATTGGCGGCAGGAATCCACCCGTCAAGCAACACAAGACTATTCTCGGCAGCAGGTTCACCGGACAGACTTACCTTATCGAAGGCCAACGTCTCAGAACACTCCCCCACGGCTTTGCGAAGCACAGGTACTCCGCACGATGCCAATTCCTGCATTTCGGTTGCGATAGCCTCTTTTCCGGCTTTTACTTCCTGCAAAGAGCTCTTCAGTCCAGACAATGAGGTCTCTGGCAATGAGCATGGCTCAGCATCAATGGATATCTCAGTTTCCGATTTTGTGACCGTAATGAAATAAACTCTCTGCTTATCGGAATTGATCTCAATGGCATTGTATGAGTTCTCCCATTCCTTTCTGTAAGCCTTAGGAGGACAGGTATGGAAACGCACTGTATAACCAGCTTCAGACAAGCGTCTGACATCATTCATCTCGAAATCGCCCCAAGCGGAAAGCTCCTGACAGTTTTTCTCCAACAACTGAAGCTGCTGTTCCAAAGTCTCTCTCTGTGCGGTGAGAGCATCGTATCTGTCTGCGATGCCTGCTGCATCAAGACAAGTATCGGCAGGGTTGCCGTTATCCAATGGCTCCAAAGCCTTCAGCACTGCCTGATAGCGTGTCAGAAGCCTCATATCCTCCTGCAACACTTCCGACGCCATACCTTTCTGTCTCTCAACGACGTGCACAACGCCTAAATCACGAAGCCTCTCCAAAAAGCCCTGATACTCCTTGTTGATTGTCAAGAAGGAGATTTTCTTCATTTTGGTAATCATAGCCCAGCCTCCTTTTCTTTCTCGTTCTCACGTTTCTCAAGCAGTGACTTGAGAATTTTCTGGCTTGATTTGGACAAGTTCTCCTCATCCTCCATAAAACGTTTGATTTTACGGATTGCATCCTCATACCCCGGGATTTGAACCTTCTCAAAAAGGTTCACCTTCTGGGTGGTCTTCTTGCGGGCCTTTTCCAGAAGTCCTAGTTTCGCACGAGTGAACTCACAGAGAATAGCAGACTCGGCAAGTCCCCGCAATATATCAATACCATCGTAATACCACTTCGGTGAGCTGAAAAGGCTGAAAGGCGCTACATCGAAATCCACCTTGTCCAAGACAGGAATTCTAGTCCCGGCAATCTTACGGACAATAAGATGGACATCCTTCACCTTGACCAGATTCGGATCAAACTCATTCCAGAGCGCAAACATCGATTCGTATTTGGATATGTTCTCCTCGAGGGTACTCTCCAGTACCTTCAAGTCATCTTTACATTTCTTCACCTCCATACGCAACGCACTTTCCTTATTCTTGATAATAGGAAGCGTACGTACACGTACTTTCAGCTGCTTCTCGAGCTGCTGGAGCGAAGTCTTGTTATATTGGAATCTAACAGCCATAACTTATCAGTCCTTTGGCCAGTACTGTTCAACGAGAGCCGCCTTGATGTTGACTTCCTCCGGATGGAAATACTTGGAGAACAATCCCCAGGTAACATCGAGCATCTCGGTGGTATCCAGATTCACGTCGATAGCCAGAATCCTGCTTGAATAATCCTTGGCAAACGCCAGTGTACGCTCGTCGTAATCCGTAAGATCAAAGCCGTTCTCAACCTTTGTCCTGGCATTGGCAGCATCAGCATACAGACGAACTGCGGCATTCATAACCTGTGGATGATCGGCACGTGTTTTCTTGCCGTTCACAAGCTGTTTCAAACGAGACAAGGAACGGAAAGGATCAACAATGACTTTACCTACATCACTGTCACGACGAAGGAACAGCTGGCCCTCGGTAATATAACCGGTATTATCAGGTACGGCATGCGTGATATCACCGCCCGACAATGTAGTAACTGCGATAATCGTGATTGAGCCTCCGGATGGGAACTGAACAGCCTTTTCGTAAATTTTAGCCAGATCAGAATATAACGACCCAGGCATTGAGTCTTTTGACGGTATCTGATCCATACGGTTAGACACAATTGCAAGCGCATCGGCATACGATGTCATATCACTGAGCAGCACCAGCACTTTCTCATTTTTCCTCACTGCGAAATACTCGGCTGCTGTAAGAGCCATATCAGGAATAAGCAGACGCTCAACGGCCGGATCCTCGGTTGTGTTCATAAAACTTATGATGCGGTCCATCGCACCTGCGTTCGAGAACACGTTCTTGAAATAAAGGTAGTCATCGTTTGTCATACCCATACCGCCAAGAATAATCTTGTCGGTCTGCGCGCGCATAGCCACTGTAGCCATTACCTGATTGAAGGGTTGGTCCGGATCGGCAAAGAATGGTATTTTCTGACCTGACACCAGAGTATTGTTAAGATCTATGCCTGCAATACCTGTGGCTATCAGTTCGGTAGGTTGCATACGGCGCACCGGGTTTACCGAAGGACCGCCAATCTCAACTTCCTCGCCCTCGACGGCAGGACCGCCGTCAATAGGATCACCGTAGGCATTGAAAAAACGTCCGGCCAGCTGTTCGCTGACCTTAAGAGAAGGAGCCTTGCCCATAAAGACGACCTCGGCATTTGTCGGAATACCATTGGTTCCCTGGAACACCTGCAGTGTCACCTCATCGCCTGCAATTTTAACCACCTGGGCAAGACGGCCGTCAATAACTGCGAGCTCATCATAGCCTACGCCGGTAGCCTTCAGCGAGCAGGTGGCCTTGGTTATCTGACTGATTTTGGTATATATCTTCTGAAAAGCCTTTGTAGTCATAGCATCATCTGATTAAGCGGTTTTACGTTCTGCGAGAAGCTTCTCAAGCTCAGTCTCGTACTTATTATAATTCTCAGACTTATACTCAGAGTAGTTCATCTGCTTGCAAAGGTTTATGACTTTCTTGAAGTAATCAGTAACCTCAAGGAATGTGTCAAACTTGAACTCCGAATGGCAAATATCAATCACCCGGTTCACAATTGACTCCTGACGCTCCAGTGGAGTGACGGCATCAATCTCATCGAAGGCATCCTGCTGCAGCACGATAAAGTCTATCAGCTCGGATTTCCAGAACGTCACGTGGTAATCTACCGGAACGCCGTCATCACCGAGAATATTTATCTGCTCGGCAATCTCCTTTCCTCGCAGCAGACGTGTCTTCAACTCATTGACCTTGCTTATCCAATCTCCGTTGATACGCTTTTGGATATACTGGTCAAACTCCGGATAATCAATATATTTCGAATATGAGTCAATCGGATTGATGGCAGGGTAACGTTTCCTGTCGGCACGTTCCTGCTCCAAAGCATAGAAACAGCGGGCAACCTTCTTGGTATTCTCAGTGACAGGCTCCTTCAGGTTACCGCCGGCAGGCGACACGGTACCGATAAATGTAATTGAGCCAGGCTGTCCGTTGTACAGTCTGACATAACCTGCACGACCGTAGAAGTTTGCGATGATTGACGAGATATCCATCGGGAAGGCATCCGGTCCCGGAAGCTCCTCCATACGGTTTGACATTTCACGCAGAGCCTGTGCCCAGCGGCTGGTGGAATCTGCCATCAGCAATACGCGAAGTCCCATAGAGCGGTAATACTCAGCAAGAGACATAGCTGTATATACAGATGCCTCACGGGCAGCAACCGGCATATTTGAAGTGTTTGCCACGATGATGGTACGCTCCATCAGCTTACGCCCTGTATGCGGGTCATCCAGTTCCGGGAACTCTGTAAAAATCTCCACCACCTCGTTGGCACGCTCTCCACAGGCGGCTATAATCACGATATCGGCCTCAGCCTGCTTCGAAATAGCGTGCTGAAGCACAGTCTTACCCGTTCCGAAAGGACCGGGTATGAATCCGGTACCACCTTCTACTATAGGGTTCAGCGTATCAATTGAGCGGACGCCGGTCTCCAGCAATTTAAAAGGACGCGGCTTCTCGACATAATTGGTCATGGCCAGCTTCACAGGCCAGTGCTGAATCATATTCACATTAATCTCATCGCCTTTGTCATTCACGAGGACGGCGATTGTATCTATTATTCTGTATTCGCCCTCCGGAACAACCGACTTGACGGTGTATTCACCCTTCAGCTGGAAAGGAGCCATAATCTTGAGAGGCTGGAAGTTCTCCTCTACTTTTCCAAGCCAGGCCGATGCACGTACCCTATCACCGGCCTTTGCTATTGGCTCGAAATGCCAGAGTCTGTCATTATCAAGAGGATACGTATATTCGCCTCTTTTCAGAAAGACTCCGGTCATCTTATCCAAATCGTTCTGAAGACCATCGTAATTATGTGACAGCATTCCCGGGCCAAGCGTAACCTCAAGCATATGTCCCGTAAATTCTGCCTCAGCTCCGACTTTAAGGCCACGGGTACTCTCGAACACCTGTACATAGACATTGTCACCTACAACCTTTATGACCTCGGACATAAGGCGGTCTCCTCCTGTCTCAATGTAGCAGATCTCATTCTGGGCGACAGGGCCATCGACCTTAAGTGTCACCATATTGGCAATGACTCCGCCAACAATTCCTTTTGTTGCCATATATAAACTATTTTATCTATTCATAAACTCAGAGGACACCTCGACTTCCCCCTTAAGGCTGCCGATCAGAGAACGGAACATCTCCTGTCCTTTTTCCTTGTCAAGTTTGAACCATCTGGCCGCTATGTCTATACGAACAAGAAATGCAAATATCTTCTCAACGGTGAAATAATGGAAGAATGTGTTCTCTTCTAACCAGTTCCACTTAATCATATCAATCTCACGCTCGCGTACTGTCAGATCGCTCTCATCCTGAATGCGTTGCAGCCGCTCAAAGAAACTTACAGTCTGCGAGAGACCCCAGTCTTTTGCACCGGATGAGCGCAAAGCCTCGGCAACCTCGCCTTCACCGACTATGAGGCCCTGCAATGGCAACGAATGTTTTCTGGCTGTCATTGCAGTCTGTATGTTGTTCAAATCGAGATTGAAGCCAAACCAGTCACGGACAAACTCATTGCGGACACCGGTAGCATATTCGTAGAACAATGCAGATAACCGGTCCTCGGCAAACGAGGAATAAGCCTGCCATTCATCAGAACGGTACTCACTGACAAAACGATACATATAATCAGGAATACATTTGTCAGCCGGCTCACCAGTTCTTACAGAGTCAATCAAGGCTGTAAGCTGCTCACAGGAGAAGTTTCCCAACTGAGCACCGTCGTCAAGCACCAGCTCGACTCCATTTCTGTCCTTAGCCAGCAATGTCATCAGATTGTGCCTGTCATACCGCTCCAGCGCAAGTCCGACAAGTTCTCTGTCACCGGGCGACAGCGCCGGATATATTTCCTCGCGGAACGAATCAACGCTATATGGCAGTTTGTCATCATCCAACGAGATGTCGGCCAAGCCGGTAATCAGATAATAGTATTTACCCATTGCGACAGATTTAGAACAGAGTCTCGACCAATTGCGGGCGCACAATGGCCTTGAACCAATTCTCAAATTCCTCCGCGCCGAAATTCACTTTGTACGATCCATCGGCAGGAGCAATGGTAAAATCGAAGTTATTGCCATTAACCTGCTTTATCTCAACGCCTTTATCAAGAAGTTGTCTGGCTTTCGATTCAAAGAACTTCTTTAAATTGTCTGCATCTGCCGTTGAAATGACAATACTCTGACTCTTTGCCCATTCCGAGGCGATGTTGAGAATGAACTGACTCATCAGTTCTTTCTGAGAGGTAATGTCAGCCACACTGTCAGCAACGATTCTGTCTGTAACGACAGTAGCGATCTCTGATTTGACAGCCTCGACAGACTGGGATACATAAAGACGCATCTCTTTTTTTGTGTTCTCAGCAAAAGCGGCTGCTTCTTTTCTGGCATCGGCCAGAATCTGTTCAGCCTGTTTTCTCGCATCCGAGATAGTCTGCTCCGCCTGTCTGCCGGCATCGGCAAGAATCCGGTCTGCCTCCTCCTGACCTTTTACGACACCCTCATTATAAATGATGTCGGTTAATTCCTGAATCTTAGTATTCATATTAATAATGTTAGCTTATCCACCTCAATATTTCGCGAATTTAGCAATTTTTCATCCAAAAGCAGACTTTTCCCTACAGCATTTTTAAATATCTTTGCCACGTGTGAATAAAAGACGAATGATCCGTACATCAAAAGAGCTTAGTATTTGCCTAAAAGGTGCCGTATCAGGCAATCCGGCCCTACGGCTGAAATCACCGGCAGACCTTGAGATATTCAGCGACGAGCAGATAGCCATCACTGGCGATAACGGCTCAGGCAAGACATTACTGGCAAATTTGATGACAGGGCAATACCCGATATCAGCCGGAGGCGAGTCATTTATAAGCCATCGTCACGATGCCATACGCAGCATATCCTTTCGCGACAGTTACGGAAGTGCCGATGCGACATGGTGCTACCAGCAGCGCTGGAACAGCACCGAAATCGAGGATTCCCCTTTCATAAAGGATATATTCCCTCAAATAGGCGATACCGAATGGAAACGCGAACTGTTCCGAGTATTTAACCTTGATGCCATATGGGACAAAAGGCTTGTCGCGCTGTCCAGCGGTGAGATGCGAAAGTACCAGTTAGCGAAGGCATTGTCATCACGTCCTTCAATGATTGTGATAGACAATCCTTATATAGGTCTCGACCCTGAAGCCAGAAACGAGCTGACGCTGTTGTTTGAGAGGCTTATTAAAGAATGGCAGATTCAAATAATACTGGTACTCTCAAGAGACGGGGAAATACCGTCTTTTATCACTCACATCATTCATATTGAGGAACTGGAGCATATAGAAAAGATACCTGTGGAAAAATACCGTATGCCGGTAATTGCAGAGGAAAACTGTCTCTCGGACGATGTCAGGAGTCTGATATTGTCAATGCCTCACTCCGATATGAGCTCTGACGAGATTGTCAGATGCACGGATGTGTCGCTGAGATACGGAGACCGAACTATTTTCAGTAATATCAACTGGTGCGTGAAACGCGGTGAGAGATGGTCGCTGCAAGGTCGCAACGGAGCAGGCAAATCAGCATTGTTGAGTCTGATATACGCGGATAACCCACAGGCTTACGCCTGCGACATAGCCTTGTTCGGACGTCGGCGCGGGACTGGCGAGAGTATCTGGGACATCAAGAAGCATATCGGCTACGTATCGCCCGAGATGCACCGCTCGTATTGCCACCACATACCCGTAATCGATATTCTGGCCTCAGGGCTTAATGACACTATCGGACTGTATCGCAAGATTCACGACGAGGAGCGCGAGATGTGCCGCTCATGGCTCCACATATTCGGTCTGGACGAGTTTGAGCAACGCGATTTCTGCACATTGTCAAGCGGAGAGCAACGCATGTCACTGTTGGCGCGGGCCTTCGTCAAAAACCCGGAACTGATAATTCTGGATGAGCCCCTTCACGGTCTTGACAACAGCAACCGCGCACTTGCACGTGAAATTATCAAGACTTACTGCTCACAGGAGGACAAGACTCTGATAGCAGTAACCCACTACCCCGAGGAACTGGCCGGCATCACAGACAAGACATTTACTCTCGGGCGCTGATTGTGAAAAGCTGTGCCCTGGCCATATCGCGATGATACTGACGGTCATCATCATTCAGGCTATTCCAATCACAAATCTGATGACTTGTCTTGAAAACATCGTCATCCTCGGCAGCATAAGAATAACCGTGTGCGGTTAAATATCTGGAATAGCGCAGGTGCTCCATACGTGCAAGATTATCCAGAGTCTCATCCGACACGTTGCAATTTCCCGCAACTACAGCAGAAAATGATGCTGTATGATTTGCCCGCGATATAAGCTGGTGCAATTCCATTCTGGCTTTGTTTTTCACATGGAACGACTCGGACTTTGCATATGTCTGTATCGTCTTACCCGACACAGAAGTATATGCTGATGAGATTTTATCCGCGACATTAGTTGCATTCTTGTTTATGCCATTATTTCTTTTTGACACTATCATATCTGCCGTGAATACCTTATCATACTCGCCGTAGCAGACTATTACCTCATGGCCGGCCTTCTCGTTCATCTTATCGACCAGCTTCCTCTCATGTGATAATGTGCTTTTCTTTCTCACTACGATTCTAAGACCGTCCAGTCCGCCACGGCGTTTTTTCATCGCATACATAAAGATTGTGCATGCCAGATCGAGATTCGACGCATCGTCACGCATAGAGATTGCAATGTAATTCAAGGTGTCGAGACGCTCAACCAGCCTGTTCCAGAACTCACTTGATTCTGTTCCGAAATTCTCATACCGGATAATATCCGAACTGCCCAAATCCGGCGAGTCAAAAAGGAACGGTCCCTTAAGACTGTCTATCCGCTCGTCGTTTACTGTTATATGCGAAGGAATAGGAGAACCGTCAATGCCAACTGCCGATGAGAACTCATAAAGGAACTTTGTTACAGCCTGACCGGTCTCGCCAAAGCCTATCACCAATGCGTTGAATTCTCCCTGTACGGCACCGGTCGGTTTGCCGTTGGCTGTGAACAGAGGCTTCATAACGTACGCAGGATGACATTTCGGAGTCTTCATAAGTTCAACGACCGCAAGCGATGACGGGTATATGAAATGTGTGCCGGTCTGCTTCATTATGGTCTTATAATACCTCGAGACCCCCTCGCGCGACAGGCAGACGTGAATCGTATTGTGAATGAAATCCTCGTCCTCGAGCAATGTCATCAGTTCATCCAGATTCCTGCCGCTGTTATCAGAAAGTATGTAAAAGGCGGTATCAGCACTGATAAAACGTTTGAGTCTCTCCAAACCAATTGTCGCAAAGACATTCCCTTTGAAGTCGCTCATCCGCAAATCACGCTTTGCGCTTAGTACTGTCACATTATGTCTTTTAATGCTATGGCCTTTCTTCTCCTCGGTCATACCGCCAATGACATTCTTTACAGACAACTCGCTCTCTTTGTCATCAGTCGGAAACTCCACAAATGCTATCTCATCATTCTCAATTCCGTTTGCTATCATTTCAGAACGGCTGTTGATGCCGATAAAGACGTGGTCAAACTTATTTTTTCTGAAATGAAGTGTAAACAATGTCATAGCCCGTTTTCCGAACAGCATTATGATGGCTGACAAACTTGTCAGCATTGCGGAGTAGAATATAAGGAAATATATGTCCAGAAAGAAAGGCGTATGTTGAGCCTCCTCCAGTTCAATCAGCTCGCCGTCATAAATGAACATTTTGACTGTCATTAAGACTGCCCTGAGCAGCGACGACAGGAAACCGGACTCAAAATGTTCCAGTGACAGGCCATACAGGTGCAGAAGAGTACCTGCAATCAATATTACTATTGCAGAACGGCGTATTATCTTAGGATTAAATCTGGATCTGTATAACAGGACGGCATAGCCAGTTAAAAACGCCAGTTGAAGAAGCAGTACTCCTATCGAGGTAGTCATCATCAGTATATAATTATTTATTAAAAATACTGAAAGCATCATCACTTACAGGGCTGGGAATAATCCCGCCCATCTCCCACTCCATATAAAGGACACGCAGGGCACAATAGGGTTTCATAATCTCATCTATCTCGGTCTGCGAATAATCAGGTCCGAAGTATTCTCTCTCGAAATTAATAATGAACTCAAGACACTGTTCGGCTGTACAATGATACAGAAAGTTGAACCTTTTCGGACCGGACACAGCCAGTTTATACAAAACCCGCATCATGCTCAAGTCAAATATCGGATATCCGTAGCAGAAATCACTCATATCGATAAAATAAGATTTACTGCCATCAAATATGACATTTCCAAAATGCAGGTCTCCGTGAAGACAGGTATCGGCATCGGGCAAAGTTTCAAGCAATTTCACAGCCTTCGACTTTAACATATCATCACGGAACTCATTTTTTTCTATAGCATTCCTGTACAAATCCTTTACATTACGCATTTTAGTCCTGTCACATCTCATACGGTGCAGACTCTTCACTATCGAGGCATACTCATGCGCATATGCAGGAATATTCTGAGGATATAAGCCGGCCGCTTTCGAATACGACATTTTGTCCGTAATGCGATGGAACATCTGGCCAAACCGTTTTCCATCAGTTACCACACACCCGGGTTCAGGCGTAGGAACACCCATATCATATGCAGTCTGAGATACGTCAATCTCTTTTTGCATTGATTCCTCAGTTGCATCAGCATTCGGAAACTTAAGCATCATCCCAGAATCCGTCTTATGGAAATATGAGACCCCGTTGACACCGCCTCCGCTCAGCACCCAATCATCAATATCAACACGCAACATAATTAATCTGTACTAACGTCTGAAACCAAAACGTGACGGTATCACACCTGCCTCGGACGGACGGCGGACAGGGCTCTCGTCACCGGACAGATACGATTTCACATATCCGCCACAATCAACCACAATCTTCTCAAAAACAGTTCCGGGCTCTATAGGTCTTATCTTGAGCAGATGCTCTCCAGCAGATTTGTCAAGATTGAATTTCACGGAAGTCTCAACCATACGTGATGCTACAGTCGGATAATATATTGAATATATGTTCTCCTGCTTCTCGTTCAGGCGCCCGTTGAAATTAACCTCAATCTCCTCACCGCCGTCAAGACTGACCATAAACCGATGTCCTTCGAGCCGGGCGAATGCAAGTGTCGCGTTCAAGTCGAAATGCACTTCGATGTCTTTGACATCCGACGTCAGAACAAACTTGTAAACCAATTCGGCTCCGTCAGTTGATTTGCTGTATGGCTGCAATGAGATGCCACTCAGAGTGCGGCCCATATAAGGTATTACGGTCCACTCTGCCTCCGGGGCATTGACGGAACTGAAATAGTGCTCAGCCTCCATTGCCACGACTCCGTTCTTCTCGGTGAACTCGTACAGTCCCGATTTGATTGAGTCTTTCTCAAAACGATATACTGCAGGTTGGATGTCGGCAGGGAAATTATCATTCCACGAGGTGTAACCGATGTGTTTCTGGGTCATCATACCATTCCATTTGCCGCCGGCTATATCCTTGTTGTAAGCGAGATTCAACTCAGCATCGCGTTTGAAGTCTTTCTCGCAGCGGTCTGCCCACTCATTTGCGGCAGGATTGCCTTCGACAAACAGCTTGTTGTTCATCGCCTGGGAATAATACATATCATACACATTCGCCAAAGCCTGTGTTGGGAATAGTATTATCTGCTGATAAACATCACGATACTTCGGGTCAAGCGTAAGATACTGGCGCAAGGCCTCGGCCTCAAGACGAGCCCAGTCGTCGGTCACCTGCCGCCATTCTCCCGACTCAAGATTGTATGTAGTCTTGTCCAGCATCTCGGCTGTGACACGGCCGCTGTACTTGCACAGGAGATTCAGAATACGGCAAGCTTCCTCGGCCTGGTCAACTCCGAACTGCTGTTCACAGAACTCAAGAGTATGATCAAGCAAAGTCGAGGCTGAGTATTTGAAAGGTCTCCAGGCCATGTCAAGGAATAAAGATATCGGATACTCCATCGGCTTCAAGTCACCGACATTGAGCACCCATATTTTGTCAACCCCATAGTCGTATGTCAGCTGCATCTGTTCCCACAGATGCTGTATCGGAGTAACATTCAGCCACTTGGAATTACGTGGAGCTCCCACATAATCAACGTGGTAATACATCCCCCAACCGCCTTTATGCTTGCGTTCCTCTTCGTTCGGGAGCTTGCGGACATCGCCCCAGTTGTCATCCGAGATCAATATAATCACATCATCCGGAACACGAAGTCCCTGGTCATAATAGAGTTGGACCTCTTTGTACAATGCCCAGACCTGCTGGCGCTGCTCCGCCGGCTTGCCTGTCACTTCCTTGATAATCTGACGCTGATCGGCAAAAAGCCCTTCCATCATACGTATGTTGTCCTCGTCTGAGCCCGAAAGAGCGGCATCGCCATCACCGCGCATACCGATGGTAATCAAGTCCTCATTGTTTTTGGAGCGTTCAATGCCCTCGCGGAAAAAGCGCTGCAGCTCTTCCTTGTTTTTTGTATAATCCCACACACCTCCGTACGCTTTCGGATTGCGGGCCCATTCCTGATGGTTGCGCGCCATAGGCTCGTGATGTGAAGTGCCCATCACAATCCCCATATCATCGGCTGTCTTGGAATTCTCGGGATCATCTGCATAAAATGCCCAGTCCCACATAGCGGGCCACATAAAATTACCACGCAGACGCAGTATCAGCTCAAAGACATCGGCATAGAAATCGTGACCTCCGCGCGCGGTTCCATAATGGTTCTTAACCCACGATGTCAGGCAGGGTGCCTCATCGTTCAAAAAGATGCCACGATATTTGACGGCAGGCTCACCTGCAGTATAGAAGCCGGGCTCAATGGAAATATTCTCGCGATGCTCAATCGGGGCATCAGCCCAGAAATACCAAGGAGATACGCCAATCTGCTCACTCAGCTCGTATATTCCGTAAATTGTTCCACGACGGTCACTGCCTGCAATAACCAGAGCCTCAGAAACACCTTTCAGCGGCTCCTTCACTACCGTCATGATATACTTCTCGTTTTTGCCTGTCAATTCCTTCCTATCGATTTTCTTAGCCTTGATGATTTGAGAAATATACTTACTGTCCATTGAGCCGATTATTATCAGCCTGTCGGCCGACGGCTCTTCGAGCAATTGAGCCTCGTTGCCCGAGACGGCCTTGAAATCCTTCAGCAGTGATTCCAGAGCAATCTGAATGCCGACATTATCCGATTTGTCGGCAAGGATAGAGACTGGTTTCCCGTTCTCGATTACAGAGAAGCGTTCAGGAGACAACTCGTTAAAAGATATTCCCTTGTTATCTATAGCGGCAATATTCAACACCGTGAATACCGCAACTGTCAGCAATAAGCATTTTACTTTACACATATATATAGATTGTCAATTATTTCTGATTCAACTTACGGATTACTTTGGCCGGGACTCCGGCAGCCAGACAATCATCTGGTATATCGTGAGCCACCACAGCGCCGGCTGCAATCACAGAACGGTTGCCGATAGTCACTCCGGGGCAGATTGTGGCGTGACCGCCAATCCAGCACCGCTCACCAATCGTAACAGGCTTGCAGTATTCCCACTCATCGCGCTCATCGGCATCCAGAGGATGACCCGCAGTATAAATATGGACTCCCGGAGCTATTAGCGTCTTCCTGCCGATTGTCACCTTTCCGCCATCAAGAATGACAGCCCCGAAGTTGATGAAAACGCCTTCGGCAGCATAGATGCCATCGCCATAGTCGCAGTAGAACGGCGGCTCGACATAGAAATCGGGAGCGGAGTTCGGAAACAGTGACTGCGTCACTTCCTTCATTTTATCAGTATGATACTCTGTAACATTCAGTTTATGAAGTTTCTTCTTCACTTCATCACGCCACGCATACATCTCGGGAGTATGCGCATCGTAAGGTTTTCCCGAGCGCATAAGCTCCAATTGCTCCTGAATAGTCAGCTTTTCCATAACACACGTGAGTTCAACAAAACATAATTAATTTATAATTTGGTGATTAGCAGGATATATTTCACCCACTATGTTCACTGCGATAAAATTACTGAAAATTTCTGTCTTGCCGATGATTTCTGCAAATTATTTGTGGCCGTTATTCACTCCTTTGCACTTAACGAAAGCCGTTTAACCCAGCAACCGATTTAAACCTGTCGAATTCGACATAATTAAAACGGGAATTATGAACTTTCTCCAAAATGCCGAGAAACTCAATGGTATTTCTATTCCTTAGCCAGTTGTGAAAAAGGAGCTCGCCATCTTTTGCTCTCATCCATTTTCATATCCTTACAGTATTTGAATTGTAAAGATAAGAAGTGTATGTCTCAAAGCGTGAAACATTCATCATTAATTGTGACGAAAGTGCAGAAAAAATCAACATTTCGACTTGCCCGTTCTCAAACAATGCCATACATTTGCCGCCGTGGGGGATTGAAGCATCATACGGAGATAATCTCGAACTGACCAGGATAATACGCCGACTTCAGTCAGCAGCCGCAAACAAGGAAATACGACAGAATATGACAGTAGAGGAAGAGTTTTTCAGTGCGATAGACACACGAGATGCAGCGATTGCTGCACGCGATGCCACGATTTCCTCTCAGAAAGCCCTGCTTGCTGACAGTTGCAAATTGCTGCTTCAGTCAGGGTTGCCAATTGAAGAGATTGCCGATTCTTTGAAATTGAGCATGCAGCAACTGAAAGATATACTGGATATATAAGCGATGTGAATTGCTTGGAAAATCTTGTATCTTTGACTTCTGAAACAGCTCTCGGACAGAAATCTACAACAGTAGAAATTACTCAAGTCATTTAGACTTTCAAAATCATTATGAAAGACCAAATAATCTACAACAGTAGAAATTACTCAAGTCATTTAGACTGCAAATCTGAGGTTTGTGAGCGGGTCATCTACAACAGTAGAAATTACTCAAGTCATTTAGACCGCAGCGACAAACAGGAGCATTGCAGTATCTACAACAGTAGAAATTACTCAAGTCATTTAGACTGCTTGTATTCTTCGTACAGCTCTTCCAATCTACAACAGTAGAAATTACTCAAGTCATTTAGACTACCGGTACGGCTTACAACACCATATATATCTACAACAGTAGAAATTACTCAAGTCATTTAGACACATCGGACCTGACAGGGAGCGCAGGCTAATCTACAACAGTAGAAATTACTCAAGTCATTTAGACTACCACGCATATTTAGCAAGCTGTATCTATCTACAACAGTAGAAATTACTCAAGTCATTTAGACCTGTCCACATCGTCAGCTCCTCGCATAATCTACAACAGTAGAAATTACTCAAGTCATTTAGACTGCAAGGCGGCGGGATTGGAGCTGCCGTATCTACAACAGTAGAAATTACTCAAGTCATTTAGACTATATCCGCGTATGACACTGGCCACGGCATCTACAACAGTAGAAATTACTCAAGTCATTTAGACATCCTTGTTCATTGATTGTATCCCCTGTATCTACAACAGTAGAAATTACTCAAGTCATTTAGACGCGTCTCCATCTCCAGAGAGGTATCGTCAATCTACAACAGTAGAAATTACTCAAGTCATTTAGACCCGCCGGAGTACTGAAGAGACTTATTTCATCTACAACAGTAGAAATTACTCAAGTCATTTAGACACCTGAAACGCAAGGGCAAGGGCAGTTGATCTACAACAGTAGAAATTACTCAAGTCATTTAGACATATAAATGGCGCAGAATGGGTTAGATATCTACAACAGTAGAAATTACTCAAGTCATTTAGACCTTAATTCATCGCGAAAATACTTAAAAAACTGGTTCTCAATTCAATTGTAGCCAATTTTATTATTTTGTTTTACACGCTCGGTTTATCTCAGATACAGTCTGCCGTCCATAAATTATTGATGTTCAAGATTATACCCACGATCAATAAATAATGTGTAGACTATGGTTTGTAATATTATAAATACACCAGTTCTTGATCTCTATATATAGCCGAACCGTATTTTCGTAATTTCATATTGCTAACATCGAATATTATGATGCTGTCAGAACCTGTAAGGTGCTTTGATATAAAATCTTCTATCAATATTAGCAGATTATCAAATATTCTATTTGTATTGATTATTTCATACACGGAATACTGCAAACGAATCGCACCATGTTTTTGAATCATTTTCGAAAAAACATTTCTGATTTTATCATCTTTAATATCGTAACTGATTACAATCATTATAATTCAAAAAAAGGATATAGTTCTGCTGTCTTTTGGGCCATGAAACAACGATAATATGATTGAACATATTTAAAAATGTCTGTCTTGTATGGTATAAGTGCATCAAAAAACACACGGCAATAATCCCCGTTTTTCTCTCTTTTAAGAAAATACTCCCCTTTCCTAACAAGGAAATCGTTTTCGGAAAATTGTTTTCGATTCCATCCCGATCGAATAGCTTTATCTATAATTGGGCGAAACGGTTCCATAATGTCGCAAACCAACGATTTTCGCTTATACCAAAGACGATGATAGACTCCAACATATAAATCAAATCCGAACATACGCAAGAAGCACTCTATGAAATTGAACAACATAGTGTATCCTATATCCAACGTGACATTTAGCGAATCGCATTTAGTCCTTGGTCTTCGTTGCCGCCAATCAAAATCCTGAAAAAATGCTCGAAAGAAAGCTTTTGCAGCGACACCTTCAATACCTAGCAAAGAATCATAATCGCATACATCAAGGATTGTATCAAAACAGCTTTGCATTGTAGAACGCGACTGCTCTGTCAGTTCATCTTTTCGGCGTGTGGATATGAGTGCCTGTAGTTGGTTATTAATTTTATTCCTTACAATTATTTTAGCGACTGAAAGATCATCCTTATCCATCGCATACTGCCTTTGATGTAGGATGAAATTTGCTTCAGCATAATTAGCCCAATAGAAGACAGGACGCAATGAAGGCTTCATTACGATGAGCGCGACACCAAATTTCTGACACTTTTCGATTAATGGGGTCGTAATTTGGATGGATCCTATGATGAACAATGCCAAAATTTTCTGAAATGGCATTTTCGTCAAAGTTTTCATCTTGTCACTATCCGCAACTTGCTCCTCCAGCAAGAGTTCCCCACTGCTTACACGTAAATTGCGATCTTTGATACAGTTGATTACAAATATTGAACGAAATTCAATATCTTTATGAGTATACATTGTCTTCAGTGGTTTTGTCACAAAGATTACAATATACGCAATGAATACACTTATTGCGATTGATTACAAATGGCGTTTCGGCAGGATTGAATGAACGAAATCTTTGAATGAATTTCTTAAAAGCATTCAATTCGTTTTCTGTTGGCAGACTCTGTGGAATCATCCTGTTTTTTGATGTCTCGTAAAATGCCATAGACTCAACCTCGTATCCCATCTCTTTCAAGCACAGCATTTGTGCCCATAACTGAAAAACCTGCCCTTGAAAGATTTGGTGCAACTGATATTTTCGTTCAATAAGTCTCTTTTCATTCTTCTTATATATATCAATCTTTCCCATTAGTCCATAGTCTTCAGAATAGACGGGCATCGATAATATGACGTCAGAGCGATTACTTGCAGACTTATTATCTATTGTTTCGTGTGCAAGTCTTCCCAGCGTCTGAGGAGTAGCATGATACATGGTTTCGTCCGACTCCATATAAACATTTTGCAAGTATATGGAGTACGGACAAAAGATGAAATCATTTAATGCCGATATGTTGATATAATCCGACATCAGTCGTTTAGATATGGTTTTTGTTGAGCAAACTGTAGCCATTCTTTGTTACTGATAGAAAGGTTCAGTTTTTTTCCAGGTTGAGATTGCTGTATTTTACGAACAATCCAAAGTCCCTTGCGTGCAATATTATATGCACCATTTGCATCTGCATCTTTTGGCAAAGTAGAGATCTCATTCCTACTATCGTAGAAAGTACCATTTGCATCCGCTACAGGAGATAGCAGATAATCCGTTTCAGTCCCAGTGATGCTATTGCGCATTTGAACGAGCATCCTCATTAGCTGCATCAATGTTTCAAGAGTGTTTTTGTCTGTTATCGAACAAATGGAATTCTTCAGATTTCCAGATATATCAATATTCGCATTCTGAAATACTTTTTTGAATTCATCAGTCAAAGTCACTTCTTCATTGTCCCATTGATTAAGTTTTGAAGGATTCCGGAATGTGCGTATTCGTGTTCCATACGAACATAGTGTCCAATGTGTCTGGGTTCCTTTAGCCTTTTCGGTGAATTTATCGTAATCCAATTTGAACTCAAACCATTCTTTTTCGGAATTATAACGAATGCTGTCAAATTTTGAGAAAAAGCACTGAGCCTTACCAACATTCTCGTAATGAGTGTCCAATAGATTGACAAAACCTGTAACTGGGTCAATCTTACTGGTCTTCCATGCCGGAATAAAGAACAAGCATCCACTTTGTTTATCCAATTTTTTGGAACTGTCAAATTTGCTAGCCAACTGCAACGCATGCATCAGTCCACCATTATCAACCGCAGGTTTCTGCTTATCAACAAAATAATTTAGCTTGTCTATCAGTCTCTTCTCAAACTGTTCATATACATTACGTTCCACCTTCTGTCGTCCACGTATGAATCCCTTATTCAAATCCTCTAGTACAACAATGGCTTTATACTCAACCATCATCTTTGCTATAATGTGTACGACCTGACTCAAATAGCCTTCTTTGATGTCCTTGATATTGTCAATCTTTTGCCAGTTCCTACGAGCTTCTGTTCTATCGCCTTCACGGTTAGCAAGCAAGTCCTTATAGTTTGTTTTTATGTTGCCATTATACTCATTGGTTATATAGTTGAGTGTCATTTGCTTGACAATATTACCCTTGAAATCAATAAGCGACAGATATAACAGATGGCGTTCTCCTCTGTCAATTCCAATGATATGCTCGATACCATTGTTGCGAATGACATCATGAACAAGGCTATTGATATTGTCGTTTCCAGTGGCCTTGAAATTCAAAGTAATTGGAACATGAAACTGGAACTTATCAACTGTATATCTGCGGTCCTTGATAATATCGTATTTAAATATACTGCTATCCTTTTTGTTCTGTACATTTTTATTCTTGATGGCTTGATTTGCCTTATGGACTGTTGTATTTTCAAGTTGAAGACTACTCTTACGATAGAACACTTCAGCCTCTCCATTAAGTTTATATACCACATCGGCTAGGTTATTCTCGTCAAACAGCATATTCCAGTAAAGAGTATGCATATTGGGAGTGCCCTTACTATGTTCTGAAAAATCTTTGTTCCAAATCTGGAAAAGGTAGAGTTTCCCTTCATCAACCAGTCTTGCAATGTGTCTTTTTGAAACTTCAACAAATTGAAGTTGATATGCTTGTTGGTTTATGTGCTTTGTAAAATCTGCAAAAGATTTATATTGGCTTGACTCCTTAAAAGAAAATTTATACGATGAATAGTAGGCACACGTTAAAGGCTTATAGTACTCTATATAATTGATTAAATCTTCTTTGCTAAAACAATCGCTTGTAATCAAATATGAACCACTTTTTCTGATCCTATTAATTTCAGCAGGTAAATACTTCATTTTTGCTTCTTCAAGTCTTATGTTCTGCCCAGCATAACTCCCATCCTTTTCTCTTCTACCATTGACTTTACGAATTACTCCATCCACATACATGAGATTCTGAATATTTTTATCCATACTTCCCCCTTGAATATATTGCACAAGAGAAATTGTGTCATTGTGGCCAATAGGTCCTGGACAATTATTCAAGATGGTTCTAGCATTATTGTCTAGTATTGCTAAATAATATGTGTTTTTATTATCCTTAAGTAATGCCCCCATATTATCCTTTGGGCTAGACCATCCACTTAATAACACAGCATTTTCAAAATTCAATTTTATCTTTTCTGTGCTGTATGGTTTACGGGTGAGCCAATTGCGAACCTTATTATAGAGAGGCGTGATAACATCAAGTGAATCCCACACTGCACGTAGACGAGCATAGAAATCGTTATCTTTATTTGCCTCGTCCCCATTACCGAGCAGAGGTTTGATAAAATGCTGAAGATCCTTGTATGCATCAAGTAAATCTTTAATTAGCTTTATGTCGGTTTCTGATTGATTGATATGCGCATGCTTACCTTCCAATATATCAGAGGCTGCTATGTGTGCCATTTCTATTTTGGAAAAGAAGTCAATACTCTGTACTCCTTCCCTATCAAATGCGCCCAATTGAGCAAAATATGATTGTATAGTTTTACCATCGGGTGCAAATGAATTCAAATCATTTATAGCAAAGCTCTTCGCACTCTTAAACAGTTTGTTAATTCTATCATCAAACAACTCCGGCTCACGTTTTTCCTTAGCAGATAAAGTTATTCGATTACGTAATTTGGTCTTCTTGATACCAGATGTAAAAACATCATATCGTCCGAACATTTGTTGTGAAATATCTGTAAGACCTATATCATTACAGATATAGATATGGTCTGCGTCATATTGATTAATACTAGTCAACAAATTCTTTAAACTGCTCTCATCATCTTTTGTCAATATATCTTTCAACGAGTCATACACATTGTTGATAGCATCCAACATCTCTTCATCACTCACAAAATCATCAGGGAGCCATGAGAGTGCCACCCTATCACTAAGAATCATTTTGTACAATGGTTTCAGCATAGGTAGACGGTATGTTCGGTCCTTTTGTTGCTGATTGTAAAGATTGACATATTCATTCAAGCCCTGTATTTTGTTCCCATCTTCACATGATTTACCTCCAATCACATTATTATATACTTCAATTTGTTCTTGTGTCAGAGTTTTAGTAAAATAATCCAATTGGAACATTTCATCAATACTCTCAACATTAAGATATTCCTGATAGGCTAGTCTTACATCAGCAAAATGTTCAGAAATAGATGTGCTGGCAATTTTTGAGAAGACCTTGAGATTATCGATGAATGTTGGCAGATTCTCATGAATCAATCGATAGGCAATCGCTGTTGATTTTTCTTCATCTGAATACATATTCTCTCTATTCATTTGAAATTTCCTGAAATATGTCGTGAACTTGCTGAAATTATCAACCATCTGCCTTTCGTTATCATCAGTCACGAAATTCGGAAGATGCTTCAATATCAATTCCTTTTTGAATAAGTCTCCAAAAGAACTACCTTCCTTAAAAGCTATTACAATTTGTTTGCGGAGGTTTTCTTTAACTTTAGTGAATTCATTCTCTTCCAATTCTTCACGCTTCTCAATAGACGCCAATCTTACATAATCTTCAAGAGAATCACTGCTGCCATCAGACTTTAACTTCAGTTCAAAATTCCACAAGCACATTTTTATAAATGCTTTGTGGTATTCATCAATTATCTCCTTAACCTTTTGATACTCTTTTTCTCGCTGAGTGTCCTGCTCAATAATTCCTTTTCTTTCAATATTTTCTAATGTCTTGCCAATTGGTTTCAACTCAAAGCGCAAAGTCTTACTAAGGGAATACAGACCTGTTAAATCATTAAATGTATTCATAATAGATATATTAATAGTCAGTTATTCTTTTTATCTTCATACTAATTTTCAATCAACTATTCTGAACGTAAAGCTACCAATTTCTGCTTTCAATTCTTCTCTTTACATTCAACCATTTGTTACAATGGAAGAGGTGGGACAATTTGTCCACTCCCTTCGGCAAAAGACGGTTCAATCTTCATCATCTTCTTAGTAAAGTCACTCGGATTCAGGTTATTTGTAAGAACCTCTACTTCGTTGGCCGTACAAAAAGACTTTGTTCCGTTTCCAGATTCCATATAGAACGAACCATCTTATCCTCGAATATTTTTTCCTGTTTGTTTGCCATGTCGCTTTACTTTATCGTATCAACACAAGCATAAGGATTTATTTGTACATTCCCGCCGCAATTTCGTGTACGCGACGCACTTCGTCTGCCAGCCAGGCGGGCTTCAACACTTTAATGCGGTAGCCTTTGCCTAACAGGCAGTTGACAAAATCAACCGTGGGTGCAAGATACAGCCGGAAATCCATGGAATCGGCATTTTCAGCGATCATTTCCTGTGAGGGGTGCAGAGGCAGGTCGCGCATGTAGAATCGTTCGTTGCCGAATGCCCGTATAGTCACAGTTTCCGGCTTGATGTCTGTCTTGACAAATGCGCCGAAATAGTTTGAACAGAACTTCTCGGCATCGAAGTCACGGTCTATTTTGAATCGGTCTGTTGTCAGAGAGAGGCTTTTGATTCTGTCCAACGAGAAAATTCGCAGATCGTTTTCGGTGCGTCCCAGCAGATACCACCTCTTTTCAAACAGTTTGATGCAGTATGGTTCCACCACCCTGTAAGTTATTTCGTTACATCCGTATTTCTCGTGTTCCAGTTCTATCTTCACATTTTCCCTCATTGCCTGAAGAATCTGCTGTAAAGTATCATTGGCAGACGGAATGCTTTCCAGCAGAATACGGTCCTTCAACGACAAGCTCTGCGACAGGAGGCTGCCGACAGATAGAGCTGACAGCATCCATTTCTGTATGGAATCGCAGTTGAAATCCTCATTTCCGGCAATATAATATCTGTTGCCGTCACTGCGGTCACAGTCTATGTCAATACCGAAGATTTCCAGTATTTCCTGTCTGTTACGGTTGAATGTGGCACGTGACATCGGCAGGCCCTCGCTCAATTCCGAATCCTGCCATTGTTCGTTCAATTCCGAAAGGGAAATGCGGCCAGTCTGCCTGATAGTATTGACCAGCCACATATATTTCCTGAATATATGGTGCATTTTCATATCCTTACAGTATTTGAATTGTAAAGATAAGAAGCGCATGTCTCAAAGCGTGAGACATTCATCATTAATTGTGACGAAAGTGTCGAAAAATCAACATTTCGACTTGTCCGTTCACAAACGATGCCATACATTTGCCGCCGTGGGGGATTGAAGCATCATACGGTGATGACCCCGAACTGACCAGGATAATACGCCGACTTCAGTCAGAAGCAGTAAACAAGGAAATACGACAGAATATGACAGTAGAGGAAGAGTTTTTCAGTGCGATAGATACCCGCGATGCGGCAATTGCGAATAAGTTATTTAAGTTTCGCTTGTTCCAAATTGCAGTCATCAAGGGGCTGTTAAGGAGAAGAAAAAAATTGTAACTACAAAGTTGAAAAAATGTAGTTACAATTTTTTATATTTGTAGTTACAAATTTTAATAAGACAAGTATGGCACTAAAAGCAGATTCGAAACAGACGAAAATTAAAGTAGGCAGACACAAAGGCGAGTATATGTATGTGATGAAAATCAATCACTACAATGTCGTTAATGCCGACAAGATCATTCAGTATGCCAGCGACAGCTCTGGTATTCCCAAAGGAGTAATGCGCGCATCATGGGAGGCCTTGGGTGACATCATCACATCATGGGTGCTGGAAGGTCACATAGTTGAAGTTCCCGGTCTTGGCAACATCAGGGCCGAGGTGCGCTCCAAGGCGCAGTCAAATGTCGAAGACGTGACCACAGCCGACATCTTCCGCCGCAAGCTCATTCTTTCTCTAGGCAAGGAAATCAAGAACGCCCTCAACTCCGCTTCAGTCAGCATTACCTGTTATGACAAGGACGGAAACGAAGTCAGTAAAAAGGAATGTCCCACGGACTGACATTGGCAAACACTTGCGGAACTTGAATACATAATTATATGCATTTCCGACTTATCGGAGAAATCGATAGATGTGGCTTTTCGGTCAATGAAATGGGAATTGACCGAGGTCTTTCTTTAGAACGAACAAGAGTAAATTGCGATTTTGCTAACGGAAGCAAAGATGGTTTATTACTCAGGTTTCCCAATCCGCCAGCAGGTCCGCGCGGGAGAGAGGAAATACAAGTTCGACCATCGAACTGCCTAAACTCGGCAATGACCCTGGCCGTCTCAATGCGCTGGAAAAGCAGTTGTATGTGATTCAGAACGCCGGTAAGATGTCTGCCCGCCCGGATGAATTCAGTTCTGAAAATTTTGATAAGTTGTTCGGCGTGATTAACTTTGCCAGTATGAGCGAGGAAGATCAGGAAATGTACGAGAGCGAGTTGCGCAAGTCCCGCCCTCTGCATTTGCAGTGTAGGCGGGATTATTCATTCAATACATTGTAAAAAACCAGCAAAGGCAAGTTTCAGTCAGAGGAACTTGCCGCGGTTCTGCAGGCCAAGGAGACCCGACATAAGGAAGACGATACCGGCCACAATCATAGTGATGCGGTTTTTGAGCAGGATGACGCTCCAGATAGCCGCATTGATGTTCTCCGGCTCCTCGTATGGATTGATGGTCACATCCCAAGCCTTGTTCTGGACGAAGGGCATACCAGACAGGATGAGCGCCAGTATGACCGTAAGCACTGACAGCACCGCAGCGGCGTTACCGTTGCGGATGAGCGTGGAGTACATAAAGGCCATATTGCCGAACAGTATGACGGGAATCATAAGTTGAGCCGCCATCAGGAACGGTGACACCGGATACAGGAGTATTCTGGCCAGGAATGCATATACTATCAGTATCAGGAAGACCTCCACGTAAATCATGAACAGCCTGAACAGCCATACTTTATAGATATAGTTGGGTATGCTGAAAAGCAGTTCCAATATGCGGTTGTCGGCATCGTTCTGAATGCCGAAACAGGCCGGATAGAACACCAGCAGCAGTCCCGGTATGATAAGCTGG
>JAZLKB010000026.1:0-35314 GCA_045597365.1 Bacteroidaceae bacterium
ATTTTGAATACATCATGCAAAAACGCCACGCAGTCGTGATGAAATAAAAACACTCATCACTCATCACTAATGGACTTAACTGATTGTATATATGTGCAATATGTAGTGATGAGTGCTTTTTGGACTCATCATCACTCATCATCACTCATCACCCGTCCGTCACCGTTTCATGTGGAATATCACAGAAGACATCGTTTAACGCATCTCATTACAAGACCTGAAATGATCATTACAGGTCTTGAAATGATCATTACAAGACTTGAAATGAACATTACATAACTTATAATGACAAAAGCCCTTATTATATGCCCCGCCGTCCTGCCGCCAAAGCCGTGCTGATGTCAAAACACAGGTTAGGGTGGAGTGTGGTGGCAAAAGGGTGGTGTGCGCAAAAAAAACTCCACCATCTACCGTATTGTGCTGCAATACGTTATGTGGTCGGGTGGAGTCTGCAGGGTATTTTCGTGAAAATCTTTTTTTGTCTGCTATAGCGTAAGCGTCTCAGCGATGACGCATTGCCTCGCTTCGATTACCGTGGCGTGACTAGCACTCCGTATATTATTGTTTCATCAACCATTTCGGGGCCTGTTTCAAAAAATTACTTAAATTTGCGCATCATTACTTAGAACCTGATGATTGAGGTGGTGGGTGATGATGACATTTTATGTTGGCGTTGACATACGCCTTATCTGCGGTCGCTTGAACTTCGCAACTTCACGGTAATCACTGCACGGTAAGGCAATGGCGATGCCCGTTGTCGGGTATTAATCTGTCTGTCTCCAAAAGGGGATGGGTGCTATATTGATACTTGATGGCGTGGGCTTCGACATTGCTTATTCTCAGTGAAAGGGCAATGCGAAGGCCTAAGCGACGGGATAAGCAATCGTGCGAATCCCGCGCTTTTTTTTGCGTGTGTTCTACCAATAAAATGTTGTGATTCTGCTTAGTGGACAGTAATAATTTTTTAATGGCTTATTTTGACTTTGTTAAAAGGAAGACAGCCAATAATTGTACAAATATATGAACGAGCGTAGGAATGAACTTTCAAACGACATAATGCTTCAGACTAGAAAAACGATGTTTGTCGAGAGCCCCATTTTTCGTTTGATTATCGCCGAAGAATACAACAACAAAATAGTGAAAACTATTCCCACATATATCGAAAATGGCGATGATGCAAAATGCAATGCAGAATTATTTATGAAAGAACTATTAATGGAATCATGCAATCAATTAAATGATGGGAAATATATTGGCATTATAGTAAGAAAAGTTTGCTATGACAAAATGGAAGATAAAAATGATGTTCCATCAATTTTCAAAAATCGCAAAGCATTTGTCATAAGTAAGGAAATTGTTGTAGAGAATGGGGAGATAAGTATTGTTTAACAAATCATTTTTTAATATGGTAATTGGTTATACGGAAACTGTTGTAATTGTAATTGCGGTAATCGCACTTTTCATTTATTCGAAATTCTTTAGAGATCCTGCACATGTTAGGGAGGCTTGTCAAGGAAAAACTCCTGACCAAATAAAAGTGATTAGGTATTTTCTAGAGGAAGGTTGTATGTCTAGGAACACAATGTCTGATGCTGAATATGATGCATTTGTACAAAAAGCACTTCCTGATTTGAGACAAAGGGGAATAGATAAAATTGGTCTTGATGAAGATCAATTAAAAGAAATTGAGCCTGTACATTTAGAAGGATTTGTTTTCGACAAATCATGTTATGTAAAACAAGGCGGCGATAAACTTTGGCGTAGCTCAAAATATCAAGTTTCCTGGTTGTTTTTCTCCGACACCCAAGTTTACTTGTACCAAAAGACAATGGCTTTTGATGAAAAGAAAGAAATAGAACGTACTGAAGAATATTTCTACAAGGATATTACAAATTTTTCCACTATATACGAAACTGAAGAAGTTAAAGTTATTGGTAAAACCGGCAAATACGAAACGCGTGATGTTAATGCGACACAATTCAAGCTCGTAGTACCAGGAGATTCTTTCACTTGCCCTATGGAACAGAATGATTATACTGAAAGTTCAATTCAAGGCATGAAGTCTAAACTTCGCGAGAAAAAACAACAATAATGAGTTGTGAGGCTATTATTGCTGAGTATTATCGTCGTTACCACCCTATGGCGAGGCCGAAAATTACTTGGCCCCAATTCGCTTATAAAGTGGTTGCCGTTTTGTTTATTTCAGCATTAATTTCATTCGTTCTAACGCTGGCACAAACAACTTGGGCTATTTTTGTTTGTGAGTTAACTCCTATAAAACTCTTTCTAACTACATTTCTTTTTTTTGTGTGTGGAATTTGTTTGTTTTTAAATAAAACTATACTCATTGCAATCATAGAACTATACCAGCATTATGCGTCGGAAAAAACTCGCAGGAAATGTATATGTATGCCTTCATGTTCCGTATATGCGACAATGGCAATTAAGAAATATAATACTCTAAAAGCAATCTATCTTATTGTAAAAAGATTATCCAATTGTTGTGGTTCAATTGGAATCATTGATTATCCTTAACGCTACGTAATATGGGACTATTCAATAATAAAAACTCCAATGAATCCGCATATGTGGGCGGAAAGAAGCATTGGGTTGACATCATCAAAAACTCGGGAGAAGGCGACTTGCTCATCTGGCGACAGCCGGAAGAGGATTTCAACACAAACTCAACATTAATTGTCATGCCAGGCGAGGAGGCCATCTTCGTAAAAGGCGGAGTGATTGAGCAGATATTCACCAATGGTACATACAAACTTGAGACACAGAATTATCCTTTCATCAGCAGACTGAGAAATGCTTTTTCCGGTGGCGTCAGCACATTCAACTGTGTAGTGTATTTTGTAAAGACCGCACATAGCCAGGAAATTGATTGGGGTACAATGTCGCCTATTCAGTACTTTGATGATACTTTCGGAAATCTTAATGTTAAATCATATGGCGCTTTCAAGGTTCATATCAACAATCCATCAAAGTTCCTCACGAAGCTTATTGGCAACAATGTTGACTTTGAAACGCAGCAAGAATTGAAGAAGTATTTCGCCAATGAATTCCAGATGCACATTGTCAATTCATTGAGCCAGACATTGGACAGTCTTAAGGCATCTGGGAAAGTTGTTTTCGAAACAGTCAGGAACACTGTCGAAATTGCATCTGCCATTGAGCCTCATATTGCGGATATCATCTCTGCTTACGGACTTTCATTGGATGCATTTTCCGTTGCTTCTTGCAAGGCAGTTTCTGATGATCCTGAAATCCAGAAGATGATAACCGACAGAGCCAGGATGAATTATCTCGGGCAAAACTGGGCAGTTCAGCAGCAGGTGGATATCCTTAAGAATATGTCCAACAACCCGGGGACCGGTGGAATTGCCGCGATGGGAGCAGGTATGGGAATGGGCTTCGCTTCCGGTGGCGTATTCGGCAATATGGCTCATCAGACAATGCATGGCCAGACGATTGCAAATCCTACCACATCAGCCAATCCAACGATGGAGAAACTTAAACAGCTTAAAGAAATGCTTGATATGGGGCTCATCTCTCAAACAGATTTCGATGCGAAGAAAGGTGAAATTTTAAGTCAGATGTAAATTATGAAACGCAAGAATATTTTCTGGTATGCGCTTGACTCGATATTCGTCATTGTATTCCTTGTATTTTTCTTTACCCTGTCAGGTACCATCAACAATACTGCTGTATGGATTGCTTTCGGGGCCATATTATTATCATATGCATTACTGATAGGGACCCCATTCCTTGTCCGTAAGGGTCCTGCTTCAACAGATTATCGAAGACCTTTATTTGTTGCCTCGCTTGCATATTTCGGAATTACATTTCTTGTCGGGCTTATAGTTATTATCGCAAAGCCAAAAGCTTATACCGCCACGTTGCTGATTAATGTCGCTCTTTTTGGCATTTACGGCATCTTCCTTCTTATTAATCTTCTTGCCAATGAGCATACAGCTGAGCAGGAAGAGCAACGAGAGATTGAATTAAAATATGTGAAAGAAGCTGCAGCTGCACTTAAGCCTTTGATTGATTTGCCAAAAGACAAAAGTTTGTCCAAGAAAATCGAGGAGGCATACGATCTGATTTCTACGAGCCCAGCTAAATCGAGTATAAATGTTAGGTCGCTGGAAGATAGTATTTTTCAAGAGATTAATGACTTGACAGACCTTGATCCTAATACCCAAACGGTTGAAATGCTCAAATCAGTTGAATTGATTATCTCAATGGCGACAAAACGAAATACAAAACTCCAGCTTGAGAACAAGAATTGATTATGGAAGTACAAAATATTAAAATAGAATGTCCTGGATGTGGCAGGCCTGTCACGATTGGACAAAAAGAATGTGCTTGTGGAAGGCCGATAGTAATTTCAACTTTCTCCAGCGTTTCTCAGATGCCTTTGCCAGAACTTAACAAATATGCTCGAACCTACCAAAAGGCTTTGGCGGTGTATCCTGATAATCCTGAATTGAACTACTCCGTGGGGATGTGCTACTTAAAGCTTAAGATGTACGACAAGGCTTATGAAGCATTTGAGAAGGCCATTGAGTACAATTTTGATAATCCTGAGACTTACTTCTATGCCGCAATCTCCCTATTAGCTGGTCAAAAAGCATTCTTGACCCCACGTCCTAAGATTGACAAAATCGAAGAGTTGCTTAATGCCGCTACTATGATTGAGCCTCGCGGAATTTTTTATCTGTTTTGGACTTATATTAAACAGGACTATTTCAAACGTAAATTTCTCAGGACAAGCCCTGACTATGTTCAAATGCTCTCGCAAGCACAAGATTGTGGCTATTCTGAAGTAGACAAAACCAATCTTTTCTCGTTGCTCGGTGTTGAATGCCCTTCCGCGTTGCTATGATAAAAAAAATAATATGCACAATAACCATTGCTGTTCCACTGCTTTCTTCTTGTAATTCAAAATCATTGGATGATTACACACCAATTATTGAGGACACTATAAGAGGAGAATTAGCTGCAGCAAACTTCATTTACGATGGAGCAAATTCCTCCATTGATATTGGGCTGTCAATCATAGGCTCACTTTTGGAACATTTGGGGTATTTATGTCTGGCGAATCTGACAGAATACCTTAAGAGTGAAAACTTTGGGAATGAACTCTATGACCTACATCAGAATTATGGATTGTCATACTTTGATGCACTGAACAGAATAGCAACTGACAACTCATCTCCATATGCCGAATATGCTGAAAAGATGCTTGGCGTGTATAATAATCTTGACGTCGTCATTGAAGATGCGACTGTAATTAAGAATACTTCATCGACAAAAGAGTGGCAACTTATTGAAGCAAATTCGGGTGTGGTATTTTTCTTTATACGGACCGGAATAGATTCATCCTCACCCTCTTATCAGTGCTTTGCCGATGAAGAGTCTCTTGAGCGATATATTGCTTCAATTAGTCCAGAGGAAATCAATGCATCACAGTCAAATCCATTTATTGACGGTATTGTTAGTGAACATTAAAAAATAACTTGGTAAAGTTTCGAGTCAACCGAAGACGATTTATAATAAGGCAAAACACCTTCATCGAACGCCTTAACCGTAAGCCTCCGATAAAATACGTCTACCAGAGCTATCGATGAACATCTACCTTTGCATCAAAAGGAAAGAACTATGATGACAAAGGAAGAAATCGCGGAGATAGTGTCGTACTGCGACGAAAATCAGACTGCAAAGTTGCAAAATCAGGTCCGTTTCATTTCAAAAACCTACTTAACAGACTATATTTCAATAATTTCAAAGAACGATTAATCTACTTTTACGGGACAGTAGTGAAACTTTGTATAAAACAGTTATTTGTGCCAGCCCTTATTATTTTGATCTTGAAGAAGAGGTGGAACAAGGCGATGCAATATGATGACTATTTTGCCATACGGAGGTCGCAAAGGCCTACGAGCCGGTCATAGCGGGATCCGTGTTGGCGGAACCATACGTATATCTGGTATTCGTTTGAGGTCTCGAAACTGTCACCCTCGGTCTTGGCTGTCTCTCCGATAGTTGAACCATCGGGAACCCATAGGTAGCGGTAGTCGTACGAGCCCATTTTGAGCAGTACGGTTTTCTCGTAGCATTCTTCCCTCGGGTTGTATTCCATCTGCCATTTGCTGCTGTATGAACCGTCGGTAAAATCTCCGTCAATATACAGCCTGCCACCTGAGTATTCCGGAGCTTTCAGACAGAAATGCACGAAAAGGTAGTCGGCCTCTATGTTACTGTCAAAAGCCTGGTCGTATCTTACCAGATAGCGTCCGTTGTGGTCCTGGTCGTAGCGGTATTCGCGGGTTGGCTGGTCCTGCAACAGTGTCGCGTGAAAATACGGGTCATAGAAATCCACTTTGTCAACGCGTTGCAGATATCGGTACATATTGATTATCTCAAAGCGGCGGTATTCGTTGCCGCCTTTGAAAATCAGACTGCGGTTGTGTGAGAATTGCATCTGTCCCTGAGTGATGAAATTGGGCTTGACATTCGTTGTCATAAAGTCTGTCCGTCTGTTCTGAGTAACACGGACATATATTTCACGTTCAGGATCAGTGACAGGAAGAGACTTGTAAGTCACGGTCATTGACAGCTGTTGGTTCTTTGAGTCTTTGTCAATATCTGTGATGCCCGAGACAGATGCGTCAATACCGGCGATATTCTCAACGACCGAGAATCTGGCTTTCAGCAACGCCTCGTTGTTGTCCTCGTCGGTTATCGTAACCTCGTAGTTGCCTGATACCAGCAGCTTGGCGTCTTCGTTCGGAAACTCCAGAATGTAGTTCGTATAGTGAAATGTGGTATTGCGTGAGTTCGCGTAATCTTGTATCGGTCTGTTGTTGAATCCGTCAAGATATTCCGATTCCATCAGTCCTGATTCTTTCCAGTCAGCATTGAAATGACGTATATTGTATGTAAGACGATGGTAGTTGTGCGAGAACTCATCGAAAGTAATCTGAATATGGTCATCACTGCCCAGAATAATGACCGGCAACTGCATCCAGTCTCCATTCCGTTGTACTTGCAGCGTGTGTATGCGCTCGGACAGAATCTGGGACTTCTGCGCGCTTGCGAGCGTCACTATTGCAGACAGAACGATTATTGACAAGTATTTAGGTCTTGACAGCATTTCGGATAAAAGTATCATCGGGCATAAAGATAGATGTTTAGTCAAATAAATACAATGTTTTCTGCTTTATAGTTCTCTAATCATTGTCATATCTGGAAGGGAGCCGCATATGATCCGCATATGAGCCATATATGAGTCACATGGTTCCCACATTGCAACTGCAACGTAAAAGCAATGGCTATGTACTGTTTGCAGACCGTTATCATATAACTGACATATGCTGAAAAATTTTATTAATTTTGCAGCTCATAAATAAAAAGGCATAGTCATGGCAACAGAACTTAAAGGTTTGACCAAGAGAAGTGAGAATTACTCGCAGTGGTATAACGAACTGGTTGTAAAGGCAGATTTGGCCGAGCAGGCACCTGTGCGCGGCTGTATGGTCATCAAGCCTTACGGATACGCAATATGGGAGAAGATGCAGAGTGTCTTGAACGAGAAGTTCAAGGAGACAGGGCATCAGAACGCATATTTCCCGCTGCTTATCCCCAAGTCATATCTTAGCAGGGAGGCTGAGCACGTTGAAGGTTTCGCAAAGGAGTGTGCTGTTGTAACGCATTATCGCTTGAAGAATGCCGAGGACGGCTCGGGTGTTATCGTTGATCCGGCTGCCAAACTTGAGGAGGAACTGATAATTCGCCCTACATCCGAAACCATTATCTGGAGTACATATAAGAACTGGATCAAGTCATACCGCGATCTGCCTGTTCTCTGCAACCAGTGGGCAAATGTAATGCGTTGGGAGATGCGTCCGCGCCTTTTCCTTCGTACTGCCGAGTTCCTGTGGCAGGAAGGTCATACCGCACACGCTACACGTGAAGAGGCCGAGGCCGAGGCAAAGAAGATGCAGGCTGTATATGCCGACTTTGCCGAGAAGTGGATGGCGCTGCCTGTAGTCCGTGGCGTGAAGTCTGAGACTGAGCGTTTTGCCGGGGCTCTCGACACTTATACAATCGAGTCAATGACTCAGGATGGCAAAGCTCTGCAATGCGGTACTTCACACTTCCTTGGTCAGAACTTCGCCAAGGCTTTCGATGTGCAGTTTGTTGACAAGGACAATAAACTTGATTACGTATGGGCTACATCGTGGGGTGTATCTACACGTCTGATGGGTGCCTTGATTATGGCTCATTCCGATGATAACGGTCTTGTGCTGCCTCCAAAACTTGCACCGATACAGGTCGTGATTGTTCCTATCTATAAATCTGCAGAGGATTTGAACGCAATCAATGAGCGTGTCGCAAGCATAGTTGATAATCTGAAGGCGAAAGGCATCAGTGTGAAATATGACAATGCCGAGAACAAACGCCCTGGTTTCAAGTTTGCCGATTACGAGGTGAAAGGTATTCCGGTACGTCTTGTGATGGGTATGCGTGATTTGCAGAACGGCACTCTCGAGGTTATGCGCCGTGATACTCTTGAGAAAGAGACTCTGCCGATTGACGGTATTGAGGAGAGGGTCGTGACCCTGCTTGACGAGATTCAGGAGAATATCTTCCAGAAGGCTTTGGCCTACAGGAACGAGCGTATGGTAGAAGTCGATACTTACGATGATTTCAAGACGCAGATTGAGAATGGCCGCTTTGTCCTTGCTCATTGGGATGGAACGGCTGAGACTGAGGCAAAGATAAAAGAAGAGACAAAAGCCACAATACGTTGCCTGCCATTCGGCATTGAGGAAGTACCTGGAAAATGTGTCTATTCTGGAAAACCATCGGCCAGACGTGTGCTTTTTGCCCGCTCTTATTAATTAATGTTTGTCTTGTCCGCGCTTCCGTTTACTGTCGGTAACCGCATCTGCTTTCTGAACCGGTTGTACCGTTGTGACGGTATCTGAAGATTTACGTTTGAAGAACGAATCGAAATCACTCTCGTACTCAACGCCTACGCCTTGAGTGTTGAGAGTGGTTTTTGTATAATATCTCTGATTGTTCCTGTTGTATCCCAGCAGGCTTATTCCCGCTTTGGGGAATAGCAGATATTTAAGCTCAAAATCACCAATCAGGCTTGAGGTCTGGTACAGATTGTTTTTCCTATAACCGAAATTTCCATTCAACGTGAGACGGTTGTTGAGCAGATGGGCCTCAAGTATTCCTTCGAAAGTCTCATCTACAAACGATGTGGGATCTCCTGACAGGTAGCCTCCATTCAGATTGCTGGACAACGATACATAGTTGCTGTTGATTACCTGTGACAACAGATTGGTAATCTGACCGTTTATGGTATTGTTCAGCAGGGACTGCATTGCTGATACCGGCTTTGTTGAACCCGGCGCATCGGAATAATCGTACGTGTAGAACCTGCCTAATGTCAGCAGGTACATAAACTGCATATTGCGTTGTTCCTCGGTACTTGTAGCACTGGCCACAAGGTCGATCTCCTCGGCTGATGCCTGCGGGACTTCTACTCCAAATGAGATCTGTGGATCAGACAGATTACCTCGGACATCCAAAAGACAATTGACTTTGACTCTTGAGGAAGAGTTGGTCTTTACATCGAGATCATACATTGATACGGAGTTTACCGTATGGCAGGCATGGATGTCAAGACCAGCGTCCTGCAAAGCTCCGTTGAATGTAATCCGGCTGCCTTCAAGAATCGAGAACTCTTTTCTCAGTATCTGCTGGAATGACAGGGTACAATTTCCGCGTGTAGTGTTATATACTCCCGAGACGTTGATTCCGTTACGGCTGTCATATTTAAACAGCAAATCGCCATAACCGCGTATTGAGCCGTTAATACTGCTCATTTTCGCATAGATTACGGCATCGTCGGTCAACCCGACATTCAGATTCGCGTTTATAGCCGATTTCCTGGTTTTACGCTTCCCTGCTTTCTCTTTTTCTTCTTTCTCTCTGTAGAAATCTGATAATGGGATAGATGCGTCTTTAATTGTAAGGAAATTATAATTCTCGGCATTGTTCGCTCCTGTCTCAACATCGAGCCATGTACCTAGCGTAGTGCGGCAGTTGCCTGTAATTGTCACTAATCCGGGACGCGTTGACAGATGTGGCGAGCCACTGGCAAATATCCGTCCTTGTATCGAGGATGATTCCTTAGGTGAGATGTTGAATACATTGATGCCGCTGGACAGCATATCCAGATCGACACGGAACCTCTTCAGATGATCGTGATTGATTTCGAGATCAATTATGCCATAGTTTCCAAAATAATCATACACATCCATATCGTGGAATATGAAAGCTTTCGGACTTATTTGCATATATGCATTAGGTATATAGTACCCAGCCTCGTTTGGAGTTATGTTTACGTATGTGTCCTCAATATAGGCGTTACCGCTGAAATCGGGCTTCTTTGTCTTGCCATAAATCCTTATGTTGGCAGTTGCAAAAGTCTTTATTTCACTGATGGTAGTTTTGGGAATCAGACTGTTCAGGAAATATAAATCAAGATGATTTGCCAGAACATACAGGTCCAGACTGTCAGATTTTGGCGTATATAAGCCACGTGCTATGGTGTGGCAGGTATCGCTGTTGAGAATGTCAACATTCAATTCCATTCTCTGCATTGTGTTGTCCCATCCTGCAACTGCATTCAGACTGTCTATCCTTGTGCCGAGGAACGACATCGTCCCTGCATTTATGTGGCCCGAGATAATAGGCTTGTCAAGAACCGCACTGGCGCTTATCATACCCGAGGCTCTGCCTGAGAGCAACGGGGCTCCGCTTTTTTTATCTACCAGTCCCGGTATGTCATCAAGAGATACGTTCGCGACCATCAGAGTTACATTATGCGTTGAATCATCTGATACTGTACCATCAAGTCTCACATACTGATTTCCGTGTGCTATTGTGAGGTTATCTATGAAATACATTCCATTGTCTGATAGAATCGAGGATTTACCCGTATGCCAGTCTATGCCTTTTATGTTTATGTCTGCCTGACTGATATCCAGACGTACACGAAGGTTATTGTCTTTCCGGCTGTACGGACCAAAGATTACGTCAGCCATTACACTGCCTCCGTTGATATCCGCATCTTTGCCTTTCCACGATATTATGGTATTCAATATATCGTCGCTTCCGTTTATATATCCATATAAGTTTACAGGCTCTTTGTTCTCAGCCATATATTTACCTGTCATACTCAATGCTGTGGTGTCTTTCCCACCGTTCATTCTTATGTTTAGTCCGGAGACACTTTTGTTGCCGTATGCTGCAGACGGTATATCAACTGACAGCTCGTTTTTGTTGGATACATCATCGATACTGATGTGCAGGGTTATAAGGTCGTTTATAAATAGCGGGATATTGAATATCCTGTTGGCTATGTCATTCTCACGTACAGCAACATATGCATCGAACTTATTATCGGGAACAGACGCCTTATGTACATTGTCCGATGCAAGATATTCATACAGAGCAGGCATAGTGCTGCTTACAACATTTTCAAAGGATTGGAGAACCGTTGTGAGCTCGTATTTCCCGAAAACCGTCGCATTCACGACGTTATTGCTCAGTGAGACCATCGTCTCGCCATCGGATGTTTCGCTGATTTTCAATAATGTCGCTCCTGCTTGTGTCGGTCCGTTGGAATTGGTATAAATCAAGCTGTCGATACTGAGGAAACCTCGCAATTGATCAACTTCGGTCCCTGTAATATCGGCTGTTATCAGACTTGATATTCTGGATATGCTGTCGGCCGTGTAGATATGTGTAGTATATAGGTCAAAGTTGTTGATTCCTATTCTGGCTTCGGTATGCTTGTGGGTTGGATGATATGTCAGAGATGCATTGATTCCGGCATCTTTGTCCAGAATATTCAATAACAGATTATAACTGTCGCTGTCAATGTCCGTATTCACACTGATGTCAGAATATCTGTGCTGTCTGTATTCGATAAACGGAATAGTCAATACCGCTTTTCCTGTCAGTGTCTTGTCTTTATCCGGAGAAACACCATCGGTGGTCAGATTGACAGCAGCGTAGCCAAAGTCATTATTACCTGTTATGCTTCTGATATTCAGATTCTGTGAGCTGACATCCAGATTATAATGCCCGTCTTTTGTATTGAGCAGGGCGACAACTGTTCCGATGTTGTCAGATACCGCATTGATGCTGATGTTGTTGTCTCTGATATTGCCGTCTGCGTTTGCCGATATTGTGGTTCTGCCTATATTTCTTACGGCATCCGGCAAGACGAGTCCTGTTCCATTCAGATTCCGGCTCAGCCATTCGTAAATTCTGTTGTCTGTACTCAGACGTATGCTTAACGCTCTGACATCAGGCATTTCTGCCGGATGGAGAATTGTACCGTTTGCCGTGGCGGATAATTCACTCCCTGACGTTCTGAGCCTGAGGTTGTCTATGTGTACGCGATCTGTCTTACCCGATACGGATAATGTCAGCAGAATGTTGTCTTTAAAGTTAGATAGCTGTGGCAGTATTGCTGCGAAATCGTCAGGGGTAATTCTCGACTCGAAATGCTGAATGCTGATATCTGAACTGTTTCGCGTTATATTCTTGAGCCCATCCTCAAGAAGGATATTGTCGGCCGAGAGTGTGCTGCGGCTTGTACGGATGCTCAGGTTTCTTATTTGATTTCTGGATGGGCTGAGCAATAATCTGGATTTGAAATCCCTGAGCTCGAAACCAGATTGCTCTTTGAACCTGAGACTGCGTATGTGCATATTGACGGTGTCGGTAGAAAGAGCCTTCAGGGATATGTTCGCATTAATATTTCTGAGCCCGATATGGCTTTTATTCAGAACTCCGGGCGTATGTTCCTGATCTGCGACATCGTAGCTGAGATTACCGTTCCTGATGATTATGGAACTTGCCTTGATTACCGGCATTGTATTATTCCCGCGGCTCTTGTCGCTGGAGAAAACGTCAATCAGATACTGGTAGTTGGCAATGCCGGCAATGGAATCGCGCTCCAACTTTATGGTTGGGTTCAACAAACGTATTCCTGTGATAGCAATCTGGTTTTTTAGAAGGGGCCAAAACTTCATTCTGAATGTAGCCGACGACATTGTGGCCAGTGTGTCCTGCTCTGGCGTTACAATCGTAACGTCTTCCATGTTGATACCTAATGGACGTATGATTGATATGCTGCCGAATGTCAAGTCTCCACCAAATATTTCATCTGTTTTGACCGACAGGTATCTTGCCGCGATATCGCGTACTTTCCCACTATGAATGAGTACATTGCAGCCCAGATAGACTGCAACAAGCAGTAATACGGCAATATGTGCGGCTTTACTTCTACTCATTTTTGCTTAAATGCATATTACGGCATCGCATTTAAAATGCAAATTTACATTATTGACACGATAAATGCAATTGGTAATCCATTCATATAGGAATCTGCAATAACACTTGATATTGTTAATAACAACCATTCGTTTTATTTAATAATTAGGTTAATTATTAGTAATTTCGCGCCCGAGAATATTTTAACTTTCAAAATATAGTACAACTAATGTCTGAGATTATCCGATTACGAAAAGGTTTGGACATTCGCTTGCTTGGAAAGCCCGAAAAGAAAGTTGTCGAGACACGCGCTGCGAAAAGCTATGCGTTGTGTCCTGACAATTTTACTGGCGTAACACCAAAACTGGTTGTTAAAGAGCAGCAGAAAGTCAAAGCCGGGGAGGTTCTTTTCATTGACAAGAACCATCCCGAGGTTAAGTTCGTTTCTCCGGTCAGCGGCGAGGTTTCTGCCATCAACAGAGGCGCACGCCGTAAAGTGCTTTCGGTGGTTGTAACCCCCGATGCAAAACAGGAGTATGTTGAGTTCAGTGTAAAGAGTGTTCAGTCACTCTCAGGACGTGATGTCTTGTCGGCTCTTCTGGAGTCCGGTCTGTTCGGCTTCTTCCGCCAGCGTCCGTACGATGTAATCGCATCACCGTACGATTCACCACGCGGTATCTTTGTATCGGCTTTCGATTCCAAGCCTCTTGCTCCGGACTTCGAGTTCGTCCTTCAAGGCAATGAGCTTGATTTCCAGACCGGCTTGAGCGCTCTCTCAAAGATTGCTCCGACTTCATTGGGAATCAGTTTCAAACAGTCTGCCAAGGCTTTGACCGAAGCCAAGAACGTCGATGTATATGTTTTCAAGGGCGCAGATCCTGCAGGAAATGTTGGCGTTCAGATAAATCACATCAAACCAGTCAATAAGGGCGAGATTGTGTGGACTGTTGATCCGGAGGTCGTAATATTCATCGGCCGTCTTTTCAACAGCGGCAAAGTGGATATGACACGTCTCATCGCCATAGGCGGCTCAAAAGTAAACGAGCCTGCATACTGCAAGGCTCTGATCGGTGCCGAAATCGAGTCTCTGCTCGCTGGCCGCGTTTCTGACGTGCTCTCATCACGTATCATAAACGGGAACGTACTGACCGGTGTGAAGACTGATATGCAGGGCTATCTTGGTGCTTTCTCCAATATGGTTACTGTGATTCCTGAGGGTAACGATGTCAATGAGTTTATGGGCTGGATAATGCCGAGATTCGGTACATACAGCGTAAGCCGAACATTCTTCTCGTGGCTGTCTTGCCTGTTCTGCCCAAAGAAGGCATACGATATCGATGCACGTATCAAAGGCAGTGAGCGCCATATGATTATGTCGGGCGAGTACGACAGCGTATTCCCGATGGACATCTATCCGGAGTATCTTATCAAGGCCATCATAACCGGCAACATCGACAAGATGGAGGCATATGGTATCTACGAGGTGGCACCTGAGGATTTTGCTCTTTGTGAGTTTGTTGATTCATCGAAACTGGAACTTCAGCGTATCGTACGCGAGGGTCTGGATAATCTTCGTGCCGAGATGGCTTAAAGGATAGGAGGTAAAGATATGAGTCTAAGAAATTATCTTGATAAAATCAGACCGAGCTTCCAGGAAGACGGCAAGCTGCATGCCTTCCGTTCGCTCTATGAGGGATTTGAGTCCTTCCTTTATGTTCCGAACGCTACATCAAAGTGTGGTGTGAACATTCACGACGCATTTGACAGCAAGCGAATGATGATTATGGTTGTCATCGCCCTCTGTCCCGCGTTGCTGTTCGGTATGTACAATGTAGGCTACCAGCATTTCATCGCTGCTGGTCTGGCTCTTGATTTCTGGCCGGTATTCGGCTTCGGTTTCCTGGCAGTCCTGCCAAGATTGATAGTATCGTACGTTGTGGGTCTCGCCATTGAGTTTACAGTAGCCCAGTGGAAGCACGAGGAAATTCAGGAGGGTTATCTGGTATCAGGTTTCATTATCCCTCTGATCATTCCTGCAACCTGTCCGCTGTGGATTCTTGCAATTGCAGTCGCATTCTCTGTCATCTTTGCAAAGGAGATATTCGGTGGTACCGGTATGAACTTCCTGAATGTGGCTTTAATTACCCGTGCGTTCATATTCTTCGCATATCCTTCAGTCATTTCAGGTGACGCTGTATGGGTTGTCGATCACGCTATCTGCGGTTTAGGCTCATCGGCTATTGATGGCTGGACACAGGCTACCACACTTGGCAGCGCTTCTGTAGCAGCTGCCGCACCAGCCTTCGACTGGAACATGGTATGGGGATTTGTTCCTGGATCAGTAGGTGAGACAAGCGTTATTGCAATCGCAATAGGTGCTTTGATACTCCTCTACACCGGAATTGCAAGTTGGAAGACAATGCTGTCGGTATTTGTCGGTGGCGGTCTTGTCGCCTATATATTTAATAAGGTTGGTCCAGACAGCGCAATGGCGGCCATGCCTTGGTACGAGCACTTCGTTGTAGGCGGTTTCTGTTTCGGCGCAGTCTTTATGGCTACCGATCCTGTCACCTCGGCACGTACTGAGACCGGAAAATTCATTTACGGTTTCCTGATCGGTGCTATGGCGATAACAATCCGTGTTATGAATCCGGGTTATCCCGAAGGTATGATGCTTGCCATTCTGTTGATGAACTGCTTCGCTCCGCTCATTGACTATTGTGTGGTTCAGGCCAATGTCAACAAACGTGCAAAACGTGCAAATAAATAAGGTTATGGCTACAAAGGAATTCAAATGTACTGTTTGTGGCTATGTCCACAAAGGTGACCAGGCTCCTGACAATTGCCCGGTATGCCAGGCTCCGGCTTCAAAGTTTGAGCAGATTACTCCGGATGTCCCAGAGAAGAAAAAAGGTCTCAATACCAACAGCAACGCTTATACTATCATATATGCCGCTGTAATGGTTATCATAGTAGCGTTCCTTCTTGTATTCGTATCATCGGTTCTGAAAGAGCGTCAGGATGCGAATGTAAAGAACGATACCAAGAAGCAGATTCTCTCAGCTCTCAATATTACCGATGTTCAGGATGTCGCCGCTACATACGCGGAGGTCATCAAAGGTGACTACCTGATGGCAGAGAACGGCAAACCGTCCGAGCAGGTCGATGAGGCTGATTTCAAGACCAGCTACAAGAGTGAGTTCGACGAGGGCCGTCTGCATATCTTTATAGCAGAGGTCAACGGTGAAAAGAAGTTCATAATTCCTATGAACGGTCTCGGTCTTTGGGGCCCGATTTGGGGGTATGTCGCTCTCGATCAGGACCGCAATACTGTATTTGGTACTTATTTCTCGCATCAGGGTGAGACTCCGGGTCTCGGCGCAGAGATTGGCGCAGAGTATTTCCAGGATCGTTTCATCGGCAAGAATGTTGTGAAAGACGACAATATTGCTCTGACCGTTACGAAGTCCGGCAAGGCTGTCGATGTCCAGTACGAGGTTGACGGTGTTACCGCCGCTACCATGACATCGAACGGTGTGAACAATATGATCAAGACTGTGATGGCAGCCTATATGCCATTCCTTACAAAACAGTGTTGCAAGGATCACGCGAATTGTGAGGATGGGTGCTGCGAGGAAGAACATGCTGAGTGTGCAGAGGCAGAGAATGCCGAATGCGCTGAGGCTGATGGTGAAACAATTGAATAATTGTAGTTATGGCAAATAAGAATAACGAGGTTTTGAAACAGCCGCTGTGGATAAACAATCCTGTGGTTGTCCAGATTCTGGGTATCTGCTCGGCTTTGGCCGTAACAGCTAAACTGGAGCCGGCTATTGTGATGGGACTTTCCGTAACGATTATCGTGGCTCTGTCGAACGTGATTATTTCTCTGTTGAGAAATACTATTCCAAACCGCATCCGTATTATCGTCCAGCTGGTGGTCGTGGCCGCTCTGGTGACAATAGTAAGTGAGATTCTGAAGGCTTTCGCATACGATGTCAGCGTACAGTTGTCAGTCTATATCGGCCTTATCATTACAAACTGTATCCTGATGGGTCGTCTTGAGGCGTTCGCTATGCAGAACAAGCCTTGGGACTCGTTCCTAGATGGTATCGGAAACGGCCTTGGCTATGCTGCCATTCTGGTTATCGTAGCTATTGTCCGCGAACTTCTAGGCAATGGTACACTGCTGGGATTCAAAATTATCCCACAGTGTTTCTATGATCACGGTTATCTTAACAACGGCCTTATGCTGATGCCTCCGATGGCTCTGATTCTTGTAGGCTGTGTTATCTGGGTACACCGTTCAAAGAATAAGGATCTTCAGGAAAAGTAATCTAAAACACGTAGAATTATGGAACACTTTTTCGATTTGTTGGTAAGGTCAATATTTGTTGACAATATGATATTCGCATTCTTCCTTGGAATGTGCTCATTCCTTGCGGTATCAAAGAATGTGAAGACTGCACTCGGACTGGGTGTCGCTGTCATCTTCGTACAGCTTATTACTCTTCCGGTAAACTATCTGCTTCAGACTAAGGTGCTGGATCCGATGGGACTCGGCTTCCTCAGCTTCATACTTTTCATTGCCGTTATCGCCGGTATCGTACAGCTGGTTGAGATGATTGTTGAGCGTTTCTCTCCGTCACTCTACAACTCACTGGGTATTTTCCTGCCTCTGATTGCCGTGAACTGCGCTATTATGGGCGGTTCGCTGTTTATGCAACAGAGAATCGGTATGGAACCATCGAACTCACAGGCTATTTCCTGCTTCGGTGACTCTATCGCTTTCGCGCTTGGCTCCGGTATCGGCTGGGCTCTGGCAATTGTGTGCCTGGCAGCTGTCCGCGAGAAACTTGAGTACAGCGATGTTCCAAAGCCATTGAAGGGTATTGGTATCACTTTCATTACAGTAGGTCTGATGGCTATGGCTTTCATGTGCTTCTCGGGTCTTTCAATCTAATTAAAAGGAGGAAAAGTTATGAATATCTATTTATCAAGTATTATAGTTTTTCTCGCTGTAATATTGCTGCTGGTTATTATACTGCTGGTGGCAAAGAGCTATCTGGTTGCATCTGGCAAAGTCAAGATTACAATCAACGGCGATAAGGAGCTTGAGGTGAATTCGGGCGCGAGCCTCCTCAGTACTCTTGCTGAGAACGGCGTATTTCTTCCGTCTGCTTGTGGTGGAAAAGGTTCTTGCGGACAGTGCAAGTGCCAGGTTCCAGCCGGTGGTGGTGAGATTCTCGACTCAGAGAAAGGGCATTTCACCCGCAAGCAAATCAAGGACAACTGGCGTCTTGGATGTCAGTGCAAGGTTAAAGGTGATCTTTCAATCAAAGTTCCAGAGAGTGTGATGGGCGTGAAAGAGTGGGAGTGCGAGGTTATCTCGAACAAGAACGTCGCCACATTCATCAAGGAGTTTATTGTGCAGCTTCCTGCAGGAGAGCATATGGATTTCCTGCCTGGCTCGTATGCACAGATTAAGATCCCTGCATACTCAATGGATTATGACAAGGACATCGACAAGTCTCTTATCGGTGACGAGTATCTGCCGGCTTGGCAGAAGTTCGGCCTGTTCGGCTTGAAGTCAGTAGTTACTGAGCCGACAATCCGTGCATATTCAATGGCTAACTATCCTGCAGAGGGCGACCGCATTATGTTGACCGTCCGTATCGCCACTCCTCCGTTCAAACCGAAACCGGAGGTTGGCTTCCAGGATGTACCGACAGGCGTCGCATCGTCATACATCTTCAGTCTGAAACCAGGCGACAAGGTTATAATGAGCGGTCCTTACGGTGAGTTCCACCCGATATTCGACTCTAAGAAAGAGATGATCTGGGTTGGTGGCGGTGCAGGTATGGCTCCTCTTCGTGCACAGATTATGCATATGACAAAGACTCTCAAGACCACCGACCGTGAGATGCATTATTTCTACGGTGCACGTGCCTTGAACGAGGTATTCTATCTTGAGGACTTCCTGCAGATAGAGAAGGAGTTCCCGAACTTCCACTTCCATTTGGCTCTGGACCGTCCGGATCCCGCAGCCGATGCTGCAGGTGTGAAATATACTCCGGGTTTTGTGCATAATGTCATGTACGAGACATATCTTAAGAATCACGAGGCTCCCGAGGATATTGAGTATTATATGTGCGGTCCTGGTCCAATGTCGAAGGCTGTTACCGGTATGCTTGATAACCTTGGTGTTGATCCTGCATCGATCATGTACGATAACTTCGGAGGATGATCATAATCGTTTATCCTTATTGATTTTAACAAGGTGGATCCAAACGGGTCTGCCTTGTTTGGTAATCATCAGAAAATAACTTGGTAATATCTCTCTCCGGAAATGGAATGTTGCCTGCAAATAGACAGTCTTGTAAAATCGTTTGGTGACCTTGTGTTGCTGGACGGCTTTACCCTTAATATATCCGAAGGCGAGAAAATAGGTCTTATCGCCAGGAATGGAATGGGCAAAAGCACGCTGCTCAACATCATAGCCGGGCGTGAGGATTACAACTCCGGTAAAATAACATTCCGTAAAGATTTACGGGTGTCATATCTGGAACAGAGTCCGGTATGGCCCAAGGGTACCCGAGTGCTTGATGCATGTGGGGGGCGTTCCGATGAGATTGGCGCGCGTGAGATTCTTACAAGGCTCGGCATCAATGATCATGAGATGACGGTGGATAGATTGTCGGGCGGTGAGCTGAAGCGTATTGCAATTGCCGGAGCATTGATTTCGAAACCTGAGCTGCTGATACTTGATGAGCCTACGAATCATCTTGATGTGGAGGTTACGGAATGGCTGGAGGATTATCTGTCAGCCAGCCGTTTGACTCTGCTGCTTGTAACTCACGACCGATATATGCTGGATCGTGTATGCTCCCGTATTGTTGAGCTGGAGGACCGTCGCGCTTATTCGTATTCGGGCAATTACAGCTATTATCTTGCAAAACGTCAGGAAAGGCTCGATGCTGAGAAAGCACAACGTGAGAGTGATGTGAATCTGTATCGTCGTGAACTGGACTGGATGCGGCGAATGCCGTGTGCACGTGGTACGAAAGCACGCTATCGTAAGGAGTCGTTCCACGAACTTGAGGAACGCCTGAAGTTCCGCCGTCAAGAGCTGCAGGTAAATCTTGATGTCAAGGCATCGTACATAGGCAACAAGATTTTCGAGATACACGGACTGTGCAAACAATATGGCGGGAAGATTATCCTGAAAGACTTGAACTATGTGTTCGCGCGCTACGAGAAGCTGGGAATAGTAGGTGACAATGGAGTAGGGAAATCTACTTTTTTGAAATTACTCACTGGCGTTGAATCACCCGACAGCGGTGTGATTGAGCGAGGCAGTACTCTGCGCATAGGTTATTACAGCCAGCAGGGAATGGAGTTCAATCCGAACGAGAAGGTTATTGACGCTGTCACTGCAATAGCCGACCATGTTGAGTTGGACGACGGTCGCCGAATGTCGGCATCGCAGTTTCTTCAAAAATTCCTGTTTACGCCCAAGACTCAGTATAACTATATCAGCAAACTGAGCGGTGGCGAGCGGCGCAGGCTGTATCTCTGTACTATTCTGATGCAGAGCCCTAATTTCCTTATTCTGGACGAGCCTACGAATGATCTTGACATTGCTACATTACAGGTGCTTGAGGAGTACATAGCCTCGTTTAAAGGTTGTGTGGTGGCTGTGTCGCACGACCGTTGTTTTATGGACAGGATAGCCGGTCATCTGTTTATTTTCGAGGGCAACGGCAAGGTGACAGACTTTCCGTCATCGTACAGCGACTGGCTGGAGTGGAAGGATTTGAAATTGGCTCAGAATAAGCCGGAGGATGTACGTACCGCTCAATCATCAAAGCCTCGGAACTCTGAACGTGCTGATGCTGGCAAGAAACTGTCTTTCAAAGAGAAACGCGAGATGGAACAGATTGAGGCAGAGCTTGGACAACTTGAGAGTGAGAAGGCTCAGCTTGAACAGGAATTGAACAGCGGTTCGCTTGCATACGATGTGCTCAATGCAAAATCTGCCAGAATAGGAGAGATTATCAGCCGTACGGACGAGATTACAATGCGTTGGCTTGAGCTTAGCGAGAAGTCTTGAACAATTGTGTTTTTTGAAGATTATTTAAGATATGATTTTGAAAAAATGTGTACTTTTGAAGTGTATTGAATTAACATTAATCATATAATAACAATGAGTAACAAGTATGCAGGTACCCAGACCGAGAAAAATCTGGAAGCCGCTTTTGCGGGTGAGTCACAGGCACGTAACAAATACACCTATTTCGCATCAAAGGCGAAGAAAGAAGGATACGAGCAGATAGCTGCTTTGTTCCTGAAGACCGCTGAGAACGAGAAGGAGCACGCAAAGCTCTGGTTCAAAGAGTTGAATGGCATTGGCGATACAGCCCAGAACCTTGCTGCAGCAGCAGACGGCGAGAACTACGAGTGGACCGATATGTATGAGGGGTTCGCCAAGACTGCCGAAAAAGAAGGCTTCCCGGAGCTCGCTTGCCGTTTCCGTCTTGTTGCTGCCATCGAGAAGCATCACGAGGAGCGTTATCGCGCCCTGCTTCACAATGTCGAGGCTGCCGAGGTCTTCAAGAAATCAAGCGTTAAAGTGTGGGAGTGCCGTAATTGCGGTCACATCATCGTCGGTGAGTCTGCACCTATGGTTTGCCCGACTTGCGCACATCCGCAGAGCTATTTCGAGGTCTCGGCTGAGAACTATTGATACACCTGAATACTCTCATAATCAGCATCTATCATTCGGATGATGGCAGATGCTGATTCTTTTTATGCTTATGGTCAATGCCATGACAGAACTTTGTCCCATGCAAAAATGATGACTATATGTATTTTTACATATTTTTGCGAACAGATGGTGAAGCTTGGAAGATATATAGGACTCTTCCGTTTCTGATGCCATCCCGTGCTGTTCCTTACCTGAGATTTGAATAAAGATGAAGAAGACTATTGGTATCGGCCTGCTTGCACTTGCTGCTGTTTCAGCAATGGCGCAGCCGATGACATTTGACAGGTATTATAATCTTGTGGCGGAAAAGAACGTCCTTTATATTGCTGAAAAGTATAACATAGACAAGGCAACGGCTTCTATGGAAGCGGCGAAGGTGTTCAATGACCCGGAGCTGTCCGTTTCCTATGGCAACAACCAGGACTGGAATCTTCAGATGGGACAGTCTGTCGAAATGGAGATGGGTATAAATCCTGATTTGGCGGGAGTCCGCAGGGCACGCATTGCCGTTGCGCAAAGCGAAAAGGACATAACCGAGGCTTCGGTATCGGCATATCTGGCCAATCTGAGGTTGGAAGCGTCCTTGGTCTGGGCCGAAGCTTGGAAACTTCGTGAAAACTGTGCAGTTCTTGAAGAATCCGTAAACGGTATGATACAGATAGCGGAAAGTGACAGTCTGCGTCTCATTGTTGGTGACATAGGCCGCTCGGATGCTCTTCAAAGCCGTCTGGAAGCCCGGACTATGAAGGGAGAACTGCTTAAGATGCAAGCCGAATATCTCAATGCATTGAATGCAGTGTCACTTTTCTGTGGCGGGGAACCCGTAAGCTCTCTTGAAGGTGATCTGCCTGGTATCGGACTTCTTCCTGCCGAGTCTGAAATTATCGCCATGGCAGAGTCAAACCGCGCCGACCTGAAAGCTGCCGAGCTTTCAAAAACGCTTTCGGAGAACAATCTGAAGCTGGTTCGTGCATCAAGGGCTTTCGAAATGGGCATCAACCTTGGCTATTCCTATAACACTGAAGTCCGCAACGAAATTGCCCCTGCCCCCCGTTTCAACGGCCTGATGGTTGGGGTAAGTATTCCTCTGAAGTTCTCAAGTCTTAACAAAGGTGAGATAAGTGCGGCGCAGGCCGAAATCCGGCAAAGCGAGTATTATCTGGAAGCAGCACGGCAAAAGGTGCGATCAGAGGTTACCCAGGCATACAATTCCCTGATGGCGGCATATGCGGTGAAGGACCAGTACAATGAATCCATATTGGAAGACGCTCACAATATTCTGGACAGTCGCAAAACCGGATACATGAAAGGAGAAAGCAGCCTGATAGAACTGTTGTCTGCGCAGCAGACATATCTTGATGTCATGCAGGCTTATACCGAAGCTTGCTGCAACAGTTTCGTGTGTAAGGCACAGCTGGAGCAAGCCTCCGGCTGTCCGTTTTGACTAGCTGAATACTTGATTCGATGGAAAAAAGCCGTTATCGGTGGTGAAGGTCTTCTATTCTATCTTTCAATAATCGAGATAACGAAACCGGACTTATTGTCCGATTTCAGGCACTCCATTGCATATATACCAATGTTGCCTGCCGATATATACGATGACTTCAGAATAAAATCCTTTCCATTTCCTGTAATCTTGAACTGGCCCAGACTGCCAGAGATGATACTCCTTTCGGATATTGTAAAGTCTCCGTCACCAAGCACGCCGGACTCATCGCCAGTTACAGTCATCGTATCCTTTCCGTCAAATGATATGGAAGCAATGCTGTATTGTTGATTTGACACAGATTCCGAAATAATGCCGATAGAACACTGGTTGAAGGTCTTTTCCGGGAAATCAACAGCAGCCTTTGTTGTAGTCAGCATAGCACTGCTCTGACCGTTTATGGCAAAATCCATATTCTCGTGACAGATAACGCCTGTCAGGTGATGTACTCCCTTTGTCCAGTCCTCGTCAGCAATAGGTGGGAAAATCAGTTGGAATGGTGTGCTGACGTGGTCACCGTGACGGTCAAAGTCCTCGTCGGTAGGTACGCCATCCACTCTGACAGCATTGAGCGTACGGCCATCAGCCAGCGTGAGCTTGAAATCACTTCCCACATATCCCAAGAATGATTGAGGCTCCATAATGGCCATTTCCAGATAAAGCACAGTCTCCTTGTCCGAGAAGTCGCCCTGCCGCACCGATATCACATCAGCTTGGTCAGTATGTATCTGGTTCTTTTCCAGTATCTGCCGTACTCCATAAAACGGCCGTGAGGTGAAATTCCGTTCATCCGATACATTAGGCGAGACCTGCAGATTCTTTATAATGAGTGAGTGAGAGTCAGCATCACGCAAATCGACTGTCTCGACATTATCGGGCAGTGGAGGGAAATGCTCGTTCATTATGTATGTGCCGTAATCCGGACTCCAGAAATAAGCATCCTCAAAGCCGTTCAGTCCCTCGTGTCCGGTTGATTTGTATGACTTGCCGTCAGCATACAGTTCATTATTACATATTGCAGTAAGCCAAAGATCAGGACCTTGCATCGCCGAGTATATCAGTATGGTCTCATCAGGGGTTCTTATGACATCGGAAACGTGGATGAATCTGGGTTCGGAGTTGTAGTCGTTACGTGGCTCGTGTAAACGTGCACCTTTTGAGAAATAATCTGTTGAGACTTTATTGTTCAGACGCTCTGCGACTTCGGAGGCAGTGCAACCGGGGTACGCATCGCCCAGTTTGCTTCCTGTAGGTAACACTGTGATAATCCCCAGTTCCCTGTCAACAAGCGAGACCTGCCCCTTGCCGGTTTCCCAGGCCGTCTCTGCCATGCGGGCGGCATCGGCGTACGGCATAGACACCGGATAAATAGCCACTCCGTGACCATCAAACATGGAAATCCATTTTTCCATAAGCCCAACATCGCCGGTGATGGTCAGATTTGGATATTTGTCGCGGGGGCCGAACTGTGAGTTGCAGTTCTGCTCAAAACGGTACTCGCCGTTTCCGCAGTCATAGATGCACGCACGCCGGTACTCCGGCATAGTCATATTTCCAAGCATCTCATCGTTGCCTGCCACAGCGATCTTGATCCCTTTGGCGTACAGCTGTCCGGCGAATTGCTGCGCATCGCCCAATCCGTCAATGGGATAGTTGAACTTGAGTGACATCCGGGTGGTTCTGCACCCTTTGTACTTGACCAGATACGATGCTACCTTGTCCGATTTCATAGTGGCTTCCACACCATCGTGCGTAAGCACCCGTGCTGTACCGTCCTGATTGAACCACACTTTACCATCCTCGAACCCGGGATAGCTGTTGTTTGCTGAAGCATGCTGCATCTCTGCCTTAGATGAGGCCAATGTACTTTTGCAGGAAACCAAAGTCAGTATGCACATAAGTAGCATTACTGTATTCACAGCCAGCTTTCCGCTTATGCCAGTTCTTTTGTTCATCATATTTGTATATTTCTAAATTTACGCTTACTTATCGGAGTAAATATATAAAACTTTGCAATTATTACATTCTGTAAAATTGTAGAAAATAAATTATTACTTTTTATTCTGAAGAGTATTAACGTTATTGGCAATTGAGTGTAACCCATTGCTTATGCTGATGGGTACTTCTAATATTTGTAATTTTGATTGGTAGCTCTTATATTTGCACAATTCTATCATAATTATGAATTAAATGAGTGTAAGACATTTTCTATTGGTCTCGTTCGCATCGCTGGTTTGTTGTGCTGCAAATGCGGTGCCAAAACAGACTGGAGAGTTGAAACCTCGTGTGGTGATAATGACAGATATCGGTCCTGCTGATGTCGAGCCGGACGATAATGAATCGATGGTACGTCTGCTTTCGTACGCCGATAGATTTGAGATTGAGGCTATATGTACAACTGTAGGTTGGAATTGTGATCCATATCCTACGGAATGGGCTGAATATCTGAAAAATGTTGTAGAGGCATACAAAACGGATGTGCAGAATTTAATGAGGCGTTCCGGACAGAGTACATTCCTGTCTCTCGAAGAGGAAAATGGTAAACAGTATATTGGATATTGGCCAAGCTATGATTATATCAGCAGCCGTACTATGATGGGCAGTCAGCGCGCCGGCATCGATGTGATTGGTGACGGAAACGATTCCGATGGCAGTAATTTCCTGATTAAGTTGGTGAAGGAGGATGATGAACGCCCTATATGGATATTGTCGTGGGGCAGTTCAAATACTTTGGCGCAGGCATTATGGCAGTTGAAACAGGATTGTACCCCGGACGAATTCCGGAAATATGTCAGGAAGTTCCGTATATACACTATTACTGATCAGGATATGCAATGGTCTATGCGGATGAAAAGGTCTTATAGCTCGCATATGTGGATGAGAAAGGAGTTCAAGGATGACTTGCTTTTTATTTGGGATGAGTCGGCCTGGTTGAATCAGAATGAGTTGGGAAAGCAGAATTGGGAAAAATACGTAAACAGTATTCAAGGAAAGGGCGAGATGGGAAAAGTGTATCCAACATTCCTGTGGGGTGTAGAAGGTGATACTCCAAGTTTTCTTCACGTGATGCCCAACGGGCTCAACAATCCCGAAGAGCCGGCTCAGGTAGGCTGGGGCGGCTACCACGTTTACGGAATAAGTCCTGACAGTATGACTTATTCGTGGACAAACTGGGATGAGCCTGTGAAGAGCATAAGTGATGCGTACGAGAAGCGTTTCTATCCCGATGAGTTCAATGATTTTGCCGCACGTATGGAGTGGGCAGACAAGGGAACCGGCAATGTCAACCCGATTATTATTATCGGCAGCAATGACAAACATAATGTGGAGTCACTTACAAAAGCCGAGATTATTACGGTGAAAGCTGGCAAGACAATTATGCTGGATGCCTCGGCGTCATACGATCCTGATGGCGACAACCTTCTGTTTAAGTGGTGGCAGCAGAAAGAGGCCGGCAGTTACAATATGCCGGTAGGCGTAGTGGGTGAGAAGACACCTAAGGCTGGAATCTGCATTCCTGTTGATGCTGCTGGAAAGACTGTGCATGTTGTCTGCGAGGTCCACGATGACGGCCCTTACAGTTTGGTGACCTACAAAAGAGTGATAATCAGTGTGAAATAAGCGATATACCCAAAATAGATGAAAATGCGTGGTTATATATTCCTATTGGCTGCTTGGGCAGTTGTGCTTGATGGTTGCGTCTCGACGCAGGTGGCGTTGGATGGGAGGTTGGAAATGCCGAGGACTGCAGATGGTGAGAAAATCATTACGTATGCCGGTTATTCCGATATCAAGTATGGTAAGAATGCTGAGATAATGTCAGATAATAATAAGGTGGCGTATTCCGTATCGTACGATTCCGAGAATCTGATTCCACGGTGGGTCGCATACGATCTGACTGCCGAGGAGATGCGGGGAACGGCTGCTCGCAATGGCAAGACTTTCCGTCAGGATGACAGGGCCGGTGTGCCGCAGGCCGATGGCGGTGATTATCATCGCTCTGGATGGACCAAAGGACATATGGCACCTGCCGGTGATTTCAAATGGAGCAGTGATGCTATGAACGATACGTTCTTTTATACGAATTGTTGCCCTCAGGATGAGTATTTCAATGGCACGAGCTGGGAGCGTCTGGAGAGTCGGGTAAGGGACTGGGCACGGGAGCACGGACGTTTGTTTATAGTTACGGGCTCGATAATAGGTGATGCTGAGAACGGCCGGATGGGTGTAAACCGTGTTGCCATACCAGATGCTTTCTATAAGGCTATTCTAGTGAAGGACGGTGACACATATAAGTCGGTGGCATTCGTTATGCACAACAACTCTGCGCCACAGCCTTATACTCAATGTGATATGTCGGTAAATGAGCTCGAGGACATTACTGGAGTGGATTTTTTCTATCTGTTGGATGACAAGATCGAGGAGAGCGTAGAAGATATGGTTGACCGGCAGTTCTGGGATATCTGATAAAACGGAAGAGGCCTCATCTTTAGTGGAGGCCTCTTGTTTAACTTGCTGATAATGAGCGGAAAGAGTGGGATTCAAACCCACGGTACGGCTAGGCCGTACGCCGGATTTCGAGTCCGGTCCATTCGATCACTCTGGCATCTTTCCGATGCAAAGGTAGTGTTTTTTTGTCTTTCTTGTAACAAATGCGTATGTTTTTCGTCTTTATTATGAAACTGGTTGTACAACAGGTGAAAAACTGGTAAGATTGAAAAATGATTATGAGAAGGTTTTTGTTTATTGCTGTTGTCTGCATTCTTCCGTTTATCTCGTGCGATGCAGGCAAGAAAGAGAAGAATGTTAAAAACGAGAGTATTGTCAAAGTTGTCAGCGAATATCGTGGTGAGGATGGCTTTGAGATGGTAAGTCTTGGGAAATTGGCCACATCGGCAATCAAGTCGGCGATACGTATAGCTTCGGATTTTGACGATGATCCTGATTTGAAGGAGGTAAGAAAAGCCATACAGAAAATCGACAAGGCCTACATCGTTGAGTTTGGAGATGTGAGAGAAGAAGTGCGTAAAGAGATAGTCTCAAGGCTGGATGATGTGTTTGACGATACCGATTTGCTGATGGAGATAAAAAGTGATGATGACAAGATGCGCATTTACGGGGTAGTATCGGACGACAACCAGACAGTAAGAGATTTTGTGTTATATGTACCTGAAGACTGTACGCTGATATGTCTGTCTGGATCTGTATCAATGGATCCGATTTTCAAACTGATGGAACAAAACTGATGACGGCATCTCAGTTTACAGATACTTACCTGCCGCTTTGCGATCAGTTGTACCGCGTGGCATTCTACATTCTGGAATCGGCTCCCGATGCCGAGGATGCGGTACAGGATTTGTATCTTAAGCTTTGGAAGTGCCATGACTCGCTTGACAATATTGTGGACAACCCGAAGGCTTACAGTATGACTCTGATGCGTAATATGTGCATTGACCGCTTGCGGTCGGCGCAATACGGCCAGACCGTCTCGGTTGAGACTTTGCCTGAGACCATAAACTCGCAAGCTTATAGTCCTACTTTGGATATTGAACGTAAAGACTCAGTAAAAGAACTGGTTGAGGCTATGAAGTACTTGTCTGATATGGAGCGTCAGGTGTTGAGACTCAGGGTCTTTCAAGAACATTCTTACCGCGAGATCGAGAATATTACCGGATTACCTAACCTAACGCTGAGGGTGCTTCTCAGCCGTGCAAAGAAAAAAATAAGAGAGCATTATGAAAACTATTGAGGAAATTGAGAACTTGAGCATGGACGCGATGGAACGGATAGCCTCGGATTCATCACTGCAAAGTCCAGACAATCTCAGGGTAAGTGTTGCTGATACATTGACAGCATCTGCCATAATAGAGCAGCAAGCCAATGCTCCGCACCAAAAACGCGTAATTGGCATAAGTGCCGCGTCGCTGGCAGCGGCAGCCTGTATGGCAGGCGCGATAATCTGGCACAGTCAGCCAAAAGATACTTTCTCGGACCCGATGCTGGCATACGCCCAACTTGAGCATACATTCAGATATATGCAGGAGAAAGTAGGTGATGGTATGGAAATGACTGGTGAGGCAGGTGCGGCTATTGAGAAAACGACACAGATTTTAAAACATATGGGGAAATGATTATGAAAAAGATTCTGATAATAGTGTTGGCTCTGACACTCAATATTGCAGCGTATGCACAGAGCGGAAAATCTATTTACAACAAGTATTCCGACGAGAAAGATGTAAATGCGGTATATATCTCACCGGCAATGTTCCGCATTATGGGTGGTATTCCGGACATCTCAATGGGAAAGGACGATGTAAACCTGTCGCTCGTAATCAAAGACCTGAATGCATTCTATTTGATTGATAGTGAGAACAAAGAGGTCAACGAGTCGCTGCAGAAGGATATTGACAGGATGCTCAACAATAAATTCGAGATGCTGATGGAGGTCAAGAGCGATGGAACGAATGTGCATCTATATACGGTCGGTGATGAAAAGACTGTCACCAATCTTATTATGACTGTCAGCGAGGAAGATGAATGTGTGTTTATGTCGCTCGAAGGTTCAATGCCCCGCGAGGAATTGACAGAAATTCTAACTGAAGCCTGCAAATAACGGCTGAATCACCAGAAACGGTCGGCATCGTCTATAACAGGGAACTTTGAACGGAAATGCGCAAGGCGATCCATATCAAGGTCCCCTGTTATTATTTGTGGCGTAGCGCTGTCGGAAACTGCGATATACTCACCGTACGGACTGATCAACGCGGAATGCCCCTCGTACGTACCGAACATATCCTCTCCGACAATGTTGACACCTGCTGCAAAAGCCTGGTTCTCAATGGCGCGGGCACGTAACAGGATATCCCATGCAATCTGTCGCTTGACAGGCCAATTGGCTACATACAATACAATATCATAGTCATCGCGGTTGCGGCTGAAAACCGGGAAGCGCAGGTCATAGCAGACTTGAGGCAGTATTCTCAGGCCGCGAAACTCCATAATTATCCTGTCTCTTCCGGCAGTGATCAGGCGGTTCTCTCCGGAATAGCTGAAAAGATGCCGCTTGTCATAGAAATCTACGTTGCCATCCGGCTTTGCCAGACAAAACCGGTTGTAGATATTGTTGTTGCTTTTGATTGTGACACTGCCTGCTATCGCCGCATCAAGTCGAGAGGCCATATCAAGCATCCATTGGACAATCTGTCCGTCCATTTCCTGTACTACCGCCGCCGGATCAGCGCACTGGCCTGTGGCGAACAATTCCGGCAGTACGTAGATGTCGGCTCCGCTGCCGTAGCCTATGATTTTCTCTATATCATTCAATGTGATGCCAATCCCTTCTGTCGGGGCTGCGCATTGAACAAGGGATATTCTCATTACTTATATGCTGTTTATATACATTAAGTAAGTGAATCTGCTACTTGTTCATTCTTCGCTGCTGGTTCTGAAGCCTTTCCTGTTCTTTCTGAAGAGCTTCAAGCCTGGCCATCATACTGTTGCTGGGGCTCTTCTTGGGATTGTTCCGGTTTGCCTCGTAGTTTGCCTCAAGCTGTTTGCGGAGCTTGTCATCGTCGGTGCTTCTTCTCAGATAAATCATTATCAATATGCTGGTCAGAGCCGAAATGAAGTAATAATAGCAAAGACCCGATGAATAGTTGTTGAATGTGAAGAAGAAGATTACCGGCATCAGGTACATCATCCATCTCATCATCTTCATAGTATCCTCCTGACCGGGAGCCTGTTGCTGTTGTTTCATTGAGAATACTGTATTTACGATGTTGCTCACGCAGAACAGTACACAGAATATACTGAGGTGTGTCCCTACAAATGGGATGTTGTGGCTCCAATGGATTATATCATCGAATCCTGTAAGGTCGGTAGCCCAGAGGAAACTCTGCTGGCGCAACTCAATGGCGTTCGGGATAAAGAAGAACAGGGCCATCCAGACAGGCATCTGTATGAGGGCCGGCAGACATCCGCCCATTGGACTTACACCGTATTTACTGTAAACGCCCATTATCTCCTGCTGCTTTTTCATCGCGTCCTCCTGCTTTGGATATTTGGCATTGACCTCATCTACATATGGCTTCAGCGCGCGCATCTTGGCAGATGAGATATAAGACTTATATGTGAACGGATAGACAATCACTTTAATGATGATTGTGAGCAGAAGCAACACAATACCCATATTCATACCCCATTTTGAAAGCAGGTTGAACAGAGGAATTATGAGGAAACGGTTTACCTCGCGTACAACAGGCCAACCAAGGTCTATTACTTTGTGAAGACGGAGCTTCCTGCCGCCATATGCCAGACGGTTGGCGGCACGCAGCACTTTATAGTCGTTAGGACCGAAATACATCTGCAGACGTGTCGCTTCCGAGCCGTCAGGACTGAACGGAACTGTAAGTTTTGCAGACATCTTCTTGAGATATCCGTTGCCTTTGGTATATTGTGCGGAAGCAAGACGTCCGTTGCCTCCAAAACTGTTGGCCGGGGCTATGATACATGAGAAGAACTGGTTCTTGAAAGCGACCCAGTCCATCTGCTGCTCTATGTCTATGCTGCGTGACTTCTTTTCTGTGACCATCAGATATTTGGAGCGGTTCTGGTCTGAACGCTTGTATGTAAGGGTAGTGTAGCGCTGCTCAAACTCGAACCCCTTCTCCTGTTGGCGTAGGTTCTGAATCCAATCCAGATGCAGGTTCTCTATATCCGACGGGAAGAAATCGCCCATACTCTTGGCCAGAATCTCAAGGTTGACCATATAGTTGTCCGGACTTAGGGTGTAGTGGAAGTCCAATACTCCATGTCCATTCGTCAAAAGACGCATTGTGACTGAGCTTTGCGACATCTCGGCTATAGTGAAATACAGCTCTTTGGTTGATAAGTTCCGGGTCTTGCCGTCTATTCTGATATTGAGGCTTATCTCGTCCTTGTCGAATATGACGACTTTACCGCCCTGCTGATCTGCGTAATTATTCAACTGGACAAAGCACGGCATGCCGCCTTTGGTTGATATTCCTACTTGAACGAGTTCATTGCTGATGGTATAGACCGATTCCTCGCCTGTCAATGACGGGAATAATGGTGACAAAGAGTCAATCTGAGCTACCTTGTCGAATACGTCTTCCGATGGCGTATATGTGGTGTCTGCTTGAAACTCTGCCATTCTTGCTGAATCGACAGCCTGTTCGTAACGTTGCTCAGCGGCTGCCTGCTGTTTGTTGGGCTTTGTTAGAAAAAACATTATCAGAATAGCCATTCCGATAAAAAGAAAACCTAGTGATGTCCTGTTGTCCACAATTAGTGAATTTAATTTTGAATGGCAAATTTACAAAATAATTTGCTCAAAGGGCTGTCTTTTCGCCAAATGAGAGTAAGTTTGCAGATAAAAGAGGTTTTAAGTAAGCGTAAAAAAATAAGATGGTAAGAAAACCGAAAGATTACCAAGTTGTTTTTTTAAAGATTACAAACTACAATTAACTATAATTTCAAGTATGAGAAGATTTCTATTATTGCTGCTTGTGCCGCTTTTCCCGGTTTTGACTCAGGCAGCTGGTGATGTTCAAACTGCAGAGCCGGGGGTGGATGGTGCTTCTGCACCCGAGGAGGTGAAGTTTTGGAAGTATCCGGGTTCATCTGCTTTGAAGTATACGCAGAGTTTCTATTCTGACAACTGGTATAAAGGTGGCTTCAACAACCAGTCTCTGTTACTTCAGCTCACACAGGATGCCAATTATGCCAAGGAGAAATTCTCGTTTGACAACCGTCTTGAGGCAAAACTTGGATATTACACTGAGAGGGATGAGAATAGTGAGACACAGTTCAAGACAAATGAAGATCTTCTGCGTCTGACTTCAAAGCTCGGTCTGCAGGCTGCTAAGGCATGGTATTACTCATTGCAGCTTCAGGGATATACTCAGTTTATGAATGTATTTGACGACAATAAGGTCCTGAAGTCGAAGTTCTTTGCTCCGGCATATGCTACGATACAGCTTGGTATGGATTTCAAGCCTAAGTTTGAGAATGAGAAGAATTCATTGTCTCTGCTGCTGGCTCCTGTTACATACAATTGCCGTTACTCCAGTGATTATGCCATTGCTCCCAACTTCGGTATTGAGCCGGGCCGCAGGTTCAAGCAGGCTATCGGCTCAAGCCTTGAGGCCAACTGGAAATGGAATATCTGGAAGGAACTTACATGGACAGGCAAAGCTCAGTTTTTTACCGATTATTCCAATAATGAGGCGAACATAGAAAATACACTTGACTATGCTTTCAGTAAGTATTTTGGCATCCAGCTCTTCTTCCATTGGAGATTTGATGACAGCGTAGAGTCTGATCCGAAGCTCGGATACCATCAGTTGAAAGAGTTTCTGACGCTGAACTTCACTGTTTCCTGGTAAGTAAGCGTAAAAATCAATATTCATGAAGCATAATTAAACCATCAATGGACCGTGATGTCTAAAATATGTTGACATTATACATTAATAATTTTAATAACGTTTGATATGAGGAAAATGTTTTTTGCAATCGCAGCTGTGTTGACATCAATGACTTGTTTTGCACAGTTCCCGGGATTTGGCGGCGGTATGCCACCTATGGGTGGAGGAATGCCGATGGGCGGATTCCCTGGGCTTGGCGGTGATCAGTCATCAAGTACCCAGGCTGAGTATTCTGAGAAATTTGCTGACATTGACTATGTGGGCGATGACCAGGTGTATCATAAGCTTGATATTTATCTTCCAAAGGAGGTAAAGGACAAATATCCTGTGGTCGTTCACATATACGGAAGCGCCTGGGGTTCGAACAGCTCAAAGGGTATGGCGGATATAAATACTATCTGCGCCGCATTGCTGAAGGCCGGATATGCAGTGGTTACACCGAACCACCGTGCAATTGCTGATGCCAAGTGGCCTGCTCAGATCAATGATATCAAAGCTGTTATCAGGTTTATCCGTGGCAATGCCGACAAATATAAATTCGATACATCTTTCATTGCAACCTCGGGTTTCTCGTCAGGCGGCCATCTTTCATCGGTCTGCGCTTTGTCGAATGGTGTGAAGGTTGCAAAACTCCGTAATGCAGAGTATGATATCGAGGGTAATCTTGGCTCATATACCGATCAGTCGAGCAATGTTGATGCATTTGTCAACTGGTCCGGTTCAACCGAGGTTCTTCATATGGATTGCGGTAACGCTATGACATTCGGAGGTCCGGGTAACACTCCTGAGGAACAGATTCTTGGAATGCCGAAAGAAGGCAATGAAGATAACTTCACGTTGCTCTCACCGTCGGGCTATCTTGACAAGGACGATGTCCCCGGCTGCATTTTCCATGGAGATCAGGATTTTGTCGTGGCATCGTGTGTCAGCCAGTTCCTGTATGACCAGATGCAGAAGTATGGAATCGAGAGCTATATCACACACGAACCTCAGGGTGGTCACGGCATGGGTATGTATTCTGAGGAGAATCTGAAGAAAATGACCGATTTCCTTGATTCCGTCCGTGCGAAGAAGAATAAATAAATTCCTGACTGACATTAAATCGAGTAGGAGGAAAACGAAGTAGTTTTCTTCCTACTTTCGTTTTCCGACCTCTCACACCACCGTACGTGCCGTTCGGCATACGGCGGTTCTTCATTGATTAGTGCGATTTGACATAGTAGTCCATAAGGCACGGGT
>JAZLKB010000027.1:0-11497 GCA_045597365.1 Bacteroidaceae bacterium
GCGATGTCACGCTCCTCTTTCGATGTATAGAGTGTTCTGGAAAACGCCTTGCGTCACCCAAATTACCAGAATGATATGGTTTACAGCTATGTCAGAGACCGATTTTTAGCGAAGGACCGAAAAAGTGATAAAGTCAGGAAATACGTGGTTTCAGGGTGCTTACGATTATATTGGCATTGAATAAAGAGCCTGGCTTTCGCCAGACTCTTCTTGGGCATTTCAGTTTGTAATCTCCACACTTGAGTCGCCTCTTTTCAGCTTGATGTTCTTACCCGCCTTTATGGCATCGGGAAGCTTATTGATTACAGCGAACATAAGCAGGAGTCCTACGGCACTCAGAACGCTTCCGTCTATCACCCCTACAGGAGGACAGAAGAAACCGCCCACGATGAGTGCCACACTCAGAATAAAAGTAATCAGGAATAGTGTCATAGTCCTGCATCTTTTAGGATAAGCCCTGATACGGGTTCAGGGCAGGACGGTTCACTGTTGTAATCTCAGGTGTGCCGATGCCGCCATCACCGGTAGTCTGCTCCTGAATGCTGCCGGCGGTCGGTGTAAGGAACATATTGTTCACTCCGCCGTAACTGTTCACGGCAATCGAGTACGCCTCGGATGATGTGTAGTCAGCAAGCAGGCTGTTGTTGTCAATCAGATACTGCGTACTCACGCGTGTGACTCCCGACTGGTACGATGAGTGTACCCAGGCGAAGCAGCCGTCACCCTCATTCATACCGTGAGCGAGCAGCATACCGTTGTAGGAGCCGTCGGCCGATGTGCTGGCAACGCTGGTGAATCCAGTCTTGCTGACAAGATTCCAGAGCTTCACCTGGCTCGACTTGTCCAGTATTACAGCACTCGCCGCGAACTGGCAATAAGGAATGTGCGTCTCGGCATTCATCTTCTGAGCGATGTCGAAGAATGATATCTGGTCACCGAACTCATAGTCTGCATTGTTGCTCACCACGGCCAGTGAGAACTGGGCTACGGTGGTATCGGCATCGATGACGAGCGAGCCGAGCCTGATATCGGTCTGCGAGTCTGCGCCCGCACCGCTTACGACGATTGAGGGAAGCGAGCCACGGGTAATCAGGTAAGGTGCCGCGATGCAGCCACCCCCGTCGGCCTCGGCTTTCGACAAATATACCGGAGTGCATGCGTTGTTCAGCTTTACGAACATGTTGTAGTCGCTCAGATGCGCGCCCTTCTTCTCGAAGCCGTTACGCAGCAGCGGCGCTATTCCGCTGTACATCTTCACGATGTTCGCCCACTTCATACGCTGGCGCTGCTGGACGCCGGTGCGGTTGTTGCGGGTCGCTGTTATTTTCTCGCTCACGACGGTGCGTCCGCCGACGGTCTTGAAAGTAAGACTTCCGACGCTTCCGTTCATCTTCTTGATAATTCCGTTAAGTATTGCCATAGTTGTAAAAATTTTAAGTTATCAATGCTGCCTGGTCTTCGGCACCGGTTGGGATTCTCCTTCTCTGTGCTTCCGTTCGACCTTCGGTGTGCTTCACATCGTTGTCCGCAAAAAATGGGAGGTACAACGGAGGAACATCGGAGGTACATCGGAGGAACTTCCCGCCCGGGCGGACTGCCTTGACCTTGCAGATGATTCATCTGAACCACGATGCAAAGTTACGGCATCACCGGTGTCGCCGAGCTGTATTCCCTATAAGCGGCGAGTCATTTCCCTATAATCGTGCAAGTGTTAACTGTTAACCCGAAACTTGCGAATAATGACAATTACTGCCAAAATGTCCTTTTGTGAACTGACATTTTTAGTTGGTTTCGAGTTAACAGTTAACACCAAGGTTATATGGCACACACATTGCGTATGTCATTCTGTAGAATGAATTATATAATGTCCATCATATCAAGTCCAAATTATCACTCAGTGCGTAAAGGCTATTTTGAACGTTAAACGCTCAAAATAAGTTTTATGTCCAAAAACCGTATTAATCTATCAGAGTTGACTGAGAAGGCGGCAGCCCGTCTGTCAACAGTTATCAATTTCGGAAGCATACTCCGCTATGCCGCGGGATTGAGAAATCCGCACGATATTGAGGTTATCACCACAATGCTCCTCCGTCTCGGCTTGAGCTCTACGTGCGACAGGGCTGATGTCAGCGAGTGTCTCAGCTTTCTTGATGACATCGCCGAGTCACTGTACACTACCTGTATCGTCAGCCAGAAAAATACCGGCTGTCAGCAGTTTTTCGGTACTGTAACCAATCCCATTGCGGCATGAGTGGGGAGATGAACGACCAGCCTGCGCGCCCGCAGTACATCCGTGAGCAGCACAACAGTGGCTGCCAGCAGTTTTTTGGCCCTGTAACCGGCTGCATATTCGCAATGCCGGGAGCAAACATTACGCAGCAGACAGCAGGCGTACCTGTATCGGCAGTGTCTCAGGATACCACTAAGAAGCCAAGGGTTACACCGCGTGTACCAAAAATGGAAACTGATGCAGAAATGACTAAGCGTGAGCTTATGACTTTCAGCAAGAACGGCATCCTTGACGCCCACATCCGTCTGCTCTATGCCTCTATGACCGCGAACCGCTGGATTGACACCAGAACAACCGAGACCGATTTTCTTGACTTGTTCTCGGGCAGACGCTGCGAGTGCAGCATTATCTGGGCGGGAACTTACGGCAAGGGGACACTGGTGATGCTTTTCTGCCAGATGATAGCCGAAGGGCTCGTATCAATCCCCAAGGGCTTTACCATCGCAAGGGTTCTGGAGGGTCATTTCACAGATAAGTCGGGAAAGTTCCTGACTAATCTTGACCATGGTGATCCATGCGCTGCGAAGGCGTTACCCGAAATCAAGGAGTTCATCAGGATTCTCAAGACCCGCGCAGGCAGCCGAGGTTACGAGACCGACGACTACTGCACCGGTTACGATGAAGGGTACGACCCTTATGACCATCAGGATCTGCATCTGCACAACAGACACTGACAATCTGGGGTAAATGTCCGGGATTTGTCAGAAAAATCCAATAATATTTCTTATGGTACGGAATCGCTCTGGTTATCAGGCGGTTCCGCTTTTTTTATATCACGCTGCCAGCTTGTTGCAACCTTTGCATTGCAGGCTTTTCCCCAAAGTTTTCCCGAAAAAGACAGGTCTTTCCGGCTTACTGTGAAATCTTAATCAGTTAAAATTATGAACAAGAAAACTTTCAAGAACGTGACTCTGACCTGCGTATTGCAGGATGATGGGTTCAATCCGGAGTTCTGCCCGACGGGCATTCTGTCAGTCAACGCTGAAAACGGTACATTCCGTTTCGAGGAGGCGGCGCACACAACGCGTCAGGCAAGGAACCTGAAGCTGTTCGACGGCCGGTATGTATCGATGGTACGTATGCAGAATGGTCGTTACCAGTGTCATCTGAAGACTATAGACCCAGGCCTGGACAGAGAAAGGTTTGCCTACTGTGTCTATTACGAGATTGTCAACGCCCTCAGGTTCATCGAGACAAAAGCCTGATAATGAAGAGTGAGAGTTCTTTGGTTACGGGTCTTACGACCCGCGACCTCCCACCGGCGCTACGCGTCTATTACGAGAATGCTCCCGAGTCATTCCGCATTCCAGCCATACTCACAGCCATTACCTGTCTGTGTGCGCTCGGAACGCGCCTTAGGGTAAAGTACATCTACGACAGTGATCCTCACGCACTTCTGCTGCAGGTGATTGTGGTAGGCAATCCCGGTGATGGAAAATCGTTCACCCGCCCCATCGTCCGTAAGCTTATGGCCCCGCTCCTTCTCCGTGATCAGGAGCTCCGCCGACAGGAACAGTCCTACAACGAGTTGAGAAAGACATCGGCCAGAAGCAAGCATCTGCCAGACGAGCCTGTCACCGATGTCCGCTGCATTCAGAACATTACACGGGCCAAGCTGGTAAAGCGTGCCGATATGTTCATACGCAAGTACGGTGAGCCGCTGACCTTTATGCTGTTCAGCGAAGAGCTGGCAACAATGACAGAAAGCAACAGGATGGCCTACAGCGACCTTCGGACTATAGGACGTCTGGCTTACGACATCGGTGCCCCGTTCTCGACCGACACCAACAGCAGCGAGTCTTATTGTGCTATGGTGGATATAATATGGTGCTCGCTGTTCTGCAGCACTCCATCGGCTATGGACGAGTATATGGACAAGCGGTCTATAGAGGGAGGAAACGTGACACGTCACGTGATTGCCGACCTTGGCGATCTGATGGGCGATGATGCTCCCGTATTCCGCGAAATGACCCCAGAACAGAACGATGTGATACAGGGCACGGTAAACCGTCTGATGAGTGAGACCTACACCGAAGACGGCCGTCTGCAGCCAATACACGAGGTTCCTATGCAGTGGCTCGATGCGGATGTCAAAAAGTGGTGTCAGCAGCAGCGCAGACAGGTGCTCAAGACAGGCAGCCGCGCTCTGAATTGTTTTTACAAGCGTGCTTCGGTATCGGCTTTCCGTATGGCCACAATCTGTTATCACTTGTTCGACGGGGAAGAAAGTGCACGGAGTCACGTACGGCGTTTTTACTTTTTTATGGCTGACTATATTCTGAATGGCCTTCTGAGGCATTGGGGCAAGCGTTACGAGTCGCTTCAGCTGCACGATGATGCTGACGAAGGCCCGAAAGCAACTCTCTATGACCAGCTGCCCGGGAAGTTCAGCCGTGACCAGTTGCGTGAGCTTTTAATAAAGCTTGGACTATCCACACCGGCAAGAATATTTATATGCAAGTGGAAAAAAACTAAACTTATTTATCAGGAAGACAGCAATGTTGACCTTTTTACCAAGAATTATTGAACTGACAGATAATATGAACGTAACATTATACAGGACACTGACCAACCGCCTCTACACACAGGGTGAAATCTACATCAACGGAAAACTTCAGACTTGTACCGTCGAGGCAACCGAGGACCTGCTCCCTGCAGGAACCTACAGCTTGAGTATAGTGAAGAAGTCGGCACGCAGGCAGTCGCTTGTCGTGTTCAGGCAAAAATCGCCACAGGCGAAGCCCGTATCAACAGGTCATTCCATAGCTATCGGTCACAGCTGGATATGCAGTCTTAAGGAGCATATCATTGTAATCGGCACAGAACTAATCCCGGGCTCGATGTTCAAGAGCAAAATGGACTATGAGCGCATTATTGACCGCATATCAAAGTGTATGGCGCGGGGCGAGAGTATCGAGCTTACAATATCTGAGGAGCGTTGCGAGGCCAACCAGCCTATACGTCATTGGCTCATTCCCTTAAACTAATCCTCCCAGTCACAGACGAATATGTCGTGCTCCTTCACATTGGCAAATCTATATTTGCCGCCGTCCTGCCAGTACATCATCTTGACGCTCTGCGTCACATATCTCCGCCAGGCCTGCCACCCACCGTGACACTGTTGCCTTGCAGCCCCACCCTTGTCCTTGCGCCAGTCCTCTCTCTTGGACATATTCATATTGAGCAGTGTGTGGCTCATCGCCTCCATCAGGCTGCGCTGGATGCTTGTGTCGGTCTGATAATGGGCGGTATTGAAGTCGGACATAAACGACTTTTGAATATGGAAATCATAATTGAAAGAGTCCATCACCCTTGGCAGACTGCCATTCTGATATATGCTGACCCGTATCGCTATGGAAAGGTCTCTGACAGTCTCAGCCTGACACAGGATATTGACAGGCGTATCCGCGTTTTTGAAGAATCCGGCGAGCGAGGAGCGGCAAATAATCCGCATGCTGTCTCTCACCATCACCTCGCGCATGTCATCGCCCGTCCCCTCTATTGTCTGATACTCTACATTGAAAGTTATTTCGTCCGGAATGTCTCTCGCGAACAGCACAAACGATGATATTCCTACCTTGCTTTTCCGGCATTGACAATATATGTACCACAGAATTCTCTCCATAACATCCCTGCGGCTGTCGCATCCAGTCTCCTGTCTGGCTTTCAGGTCTATGTCCAGCCTGAGGAGTATAACATCATCATATACCTTGGTGGCTCCGATGTTGTCAATTTTTCTGGCTTTGGTGAGCAGGCGGTTGATTGTCTGGTTAAGGTCGCTTGCCTGAACGTAGTCAATCTTGTATCTTTGCAACAACTGCTCGAATACGGGATATATGGGGAATGCCTGCATTCCGCAAAGCAGTCCGCTGGTATCAGACAGCACATAGACATCACCGGGATTTCTCTCCATCCATTGTTCCCAGAGAAGAAGGCGCGTGACATATTGTCGGAACTCGCGCTCGCTTGAATTCAAGTCGAGTGCCAGAAGCGCAGGCTCAATTACGTATCTCATAAGCTATTCCTCGCAGCTGCCGTCTTCGCGCATCTTCTTGGCCATTCCTGCGCTTAATATCTCGCGGGCTGTTTTCTCATTCTCATCAAAGAATCCGTCGGGCCAGTCCTCAATGACTCCGTATTTGTTGATGGATACGGGTCTGTACTTAGAATGGCCGTTTTCTTTTTCGACAAAATATATCATAGTGTTGTCGGCAACCTCCGTGGAGTTGGAGATTGCTACCAGATACCTGAGCCTGTTTATCATATACTCGCTGTGGGTCTCGATGATGCATTGCTTGCCAAGCGCGTTCATACTGACAAAGAAATCGGCGAGACGTGTCTGGACTTTAGGGTGCAAGTGAAGCTCAGGCTGCTCCAGAATAATCGTGTCACCTGTATTAGCCAAAAAAGAGAGTACCAGAATTGGCAGGACCTGACTGACGCCTACACCGACGTGAGTCAGGTCCTGTTTCATATCCGGTACATCGGTCAGAATACTCAGCTCGTGACCGATCTTACCTTTGTCCGTGGTAGATATCTCATTAGCCACGCCAAGATATACCAGCCACTTATTGACTGCCTCGGCAAGCGTGCCCGTTGAATATAACGATGATTTATCCATGCCGTTCTCAAACTTGCAAGGGTCAATATACGAGACCTTTTTTGTCTTGTTGCTTTCAAGCACTGCGGCGGTATTCTCTCCTTTCAGCCCTATGTCTTCGGGAGAAATATTCCCTTCAAGAGGATACAACGACCTTGGCTCCTCACGTAAAGGACCAAGGTACTTGATGTTATATGTAAAAAAATCTTTTATGATTTTCAATTCTGGGTAATGGTCATAGGCAGAGACACGCTTCATACCGTACGAATAGTCCATTGAGGCGATTACGTCTTTCAGTTCCTTAAGATAACTCTGTTTCTTGTCTTCATCCAGATGACTGTGTTGAATGAAACTATAGAAATTGTCCAAGCTGAATTCGTATAGTACTTTGTTATAATCAATCAACAATCTTTTGCTTGGAGTTTTGATCCCGGACATGACCTCCTGAGTTATCTGTAGGCACTTATTGACCAAATATAACTCAAGAATAGCCAATTCCTCAGGGTAAAGTCTTGTGTGGAAATAGTTACCGGTTATAAGATCCGATAGATAGTTCAGGTGTCTTACCTTTCTGTTGTAATAGCCAATCAAATAGTTTGGCAGGAAATGTATGAAGCCCACGCCGAAAATTGAAAGGTCAACGCTGGGGAGATAGCGGGATTTTGATTTGTTTAAATTCACACGATACGCAACCTCATTGTCGGATATCTGGTTACCGAAAGTCTTAATGATTTTCTTAACACTTTCCGGTTGCCTGCCTTGGGTTACATCCAGACTGTCCACTATGTTATCCATACGCATTGTTAAATGACAGTTGTCCATAGATGGATGCAAGTAGTCACCTCTTTTGGATGAGATTTGAAATGAAAAATCCACTTTTTCAATCCCATACATATAATGAACACTCTCATTATCCAGGTTGTTTATACCATTGGTTAATGAGAATCCTATCTTTATGGGTTTTTGAGTGTCACGTTTGTAGGCTACATCGGCATACGTGCCGAACTTCTTGAGCCTGCCGTTCAAGACAACTGAGCGCGACATGGCCGGATCCTGCATAGTCTGCGTCAGCAGCAGAATACTTTGCAGGATGGTACTCTTGCCGGAACTGTTGGCACCAGTGAATATAGTCAGCGGACGGAACGTCAGCTCCTGCTCATCCTCGACCGACTTGAAGTTTCTCAAAATCCATTTGTCTATCATATCTTGTACTATAAGTTTTCACATTACGCCTTACAGCCGCTAAATTAACCATTGTAAATAGTAACGCAAAAATCCACCAGTAAAATAATTGAAAAAGGGACCACAGAGACAAGGTTTTAAGGCGGAACAGACGTTCATCGGAAAGAAGCGCGGTAGGCATTAATATGTATATTATAATTCAAATCCTTGGTAAATATACGTTCTGATATGGTTAGGGCCGTATTTGAAATTTGTTTCAATGCTTATCGCTATTATTATTTCTATTGTAATAATGAGAGCTGACATACTTAGGTACACATTTGCATACCATAAATTTTGTGCAGAACATTTTTAATGCCATCTTTGTATTTGAAAATAAAATAATTTTTGAGTTTCGAACATGAAACTGATACAAAGAACTGCATATCTGGACAGACTTATCCGACTGAAAGGCACTCCGGACATGAAAGTGATTACCGGCATCAGACGTTCCGGCAAATCACGTCTGCTGTTGTCATATATGGAATGGCTGAAAGTTGAGCATCCGCGCTGCAACATCATTTTCATTGATCTTCAGTCATTGGAGAATGAAAGTTTGAGAGAATATCACGCCTTGCATCAGGCTGTTGAAGAACGTTTCCAAGCTGGAACAGACAACTGCCTGATTATTGATGAAATTCAGTTGTGTCCTCAGTTTGAACTTGCTGTCAACAGTCTTCACTCGAAAGGCAAATATGACATCTATCTGACAGGAAGCAACGCCTTTCTTCTTTCAAGTGATCTGGCAACACTGTTCACGGGAAGAGTGATACAGATTGAAGTTCTGCCTTTCAGTTTCAGTGAATACCGGTTGTACTTTGATGAAGAACCCGATATTCAGGCTGGTTTTGACCGATATGTCGAGACTGGAGGTTTTGCCGGCTGTTATCCCTATCATTCTGAAAAAGACAGAACAGAATATGTGAATGAAGTGTATAGAACCATTGTCCGGCGTGATCTGGTGGACAGATACCATTTGCCCGATACTATGATGTTGGGCCGTCTGGCTGAGTACATGATGGATAATGTGAGCAATGTCACATCGCCAAACAGCATAACAGATTGTCTGGTCAGTGACGGGAATCTTACCAACAGGACGACGATAGCAAGATACATGGAGCATCTTGAGCATGCATACATGTTCTATCCTGTCAGCCGCTATGATGTGAGAGGACGCAAATATCTGCAGTCACTTGGCAAATACTACATTGTTGACTCCGGTATGAGGTATGCCGTCTTAGGAAGGCGTAATATGGATTACGGCAGGGTATATGAGAATCTGGTATATCTGGAACTGCGCCGTCGCGGATATGACATATATGTGGGAAAACTGTATCAGAAGGAGATAGACTTTGTATGTATGCGCAGCAGTGAGAAACTGTACATACAAGTGAGTGACAACATAAGTGAAGAAGATACATTCTTGCGTGAGGTCACTCCATTGCTTCAGATCCGTGACGCTTATCCCAAGATACTGATAGCCAGGACACGCCATCCGGAATATGACTGGCAAGGCGTGAGAATCATAGACCTTGCAACCTGGCTTGCGGGATAATTTTTTTGTTTTTCTGAAAGGAAATCTGCATTTCGGATACTAATCGTTGTGAACAGTATCCCAGACAAATGGAGAAATTAGAACAGGAATTCACAAAAATGGTCAAGGAGTACCGTAAGACAATATTTACGGTATGCTACTTCTTTTCGGACAATCCGACTGAAGTCGATGACCTGTTTCAGGAAGTATTGATCAATCTGTGGAAAAGTTACCCACACTTTCGCGGTGAGAGCAGCATCAAGACATGGATATGGCGCGTCAGCTTGAACACCTGCTGCTCTGTGGAAAGGGGTAAGAAACGCGTTCTTCCCACAGTGCCTATTCTTGAAAGTGACATTCTTCCTGAGTCCGATGAGCCCGGCCGTCAGATCAAGATGTTGTATGAACGCATCAACAAGCTTGAACTGTTTGACCGTGCCATCATTCTCCTTTGGTTGGAGAGCATGAGTTACGATGAGATAGCCGCCATTGTGGGACTCACTACATCGGCTGTCACAACACGTCTGTTCCGCATAAAGGAACAGCTCAAATCCATGTCCAACAAGTAAAATAAAACGATTATGTCAGAAAAGGATTTCAATCTTGAAGAGCTCAATGAGCTGAAGACCACATACCGTCTGGTTGAGGAGGAACTGGACGGCAAGGAAATAGTAAATGAAGAACAGATACGCGAGACCCTGTATCGCAAATTCGCCGATCTCAGAGCGGATGCAAAGGATGGTCTGCTTTGGTTCAATCTGCTGCTGGTTCCTGTTACGATATTGATCTACTGGTCACGAACAACACCACTCGCTAGCGGGCTGCTGGTGGGATATTGGGTCGCATCGGTCCTGTTCAAACTGTTCCTGTTGCGTAAAACCAGAAGGAAGGAATACGGTTCGTATGATCTGAAGACCCTGATTGAAAAGGAAGCCAGGTATCAGAAGAACAACAGGATTGCCGTTTTCACTACACTGGCTTTCTGGGCCGCTTGGCTGTTAACAGTTGTCCTATCTGACGGAAAGACAGGCGCATTGTTCGTGCTTGGCATGATCGCGGTAGTGTCAATATCCGTCCTTATCCGCAAACTCATCATAAAGTACAAATTCAATGGCGAAGCTATTGATCCACAGACAGGCAAACCTAATATCCTTAAGGTCAAAGGAATCAGAATCTTCATATTTTCCATACTTGCCATAAGTCTGTTCTGTTTCCTGGCCGATTTTGTGACAAAAGCAATTGAATGCAATACCCTGGTGTCCATGCTTGACAATCTGGCTGTTGTGCCGCTGCTTGTCTCAATTGTCGGTATGATATTGGCCATACTGTATTTCAAAGGGAGAATCATCGTTTCACGCAAGGTGGTCAACATTCTTATTGCTGTGTCACTGGTACTGACGGCAATACTGCTTGCAATTCCGCTGCTGACAGACATCGGAGCGACATTGAATACCGGATACGTGGTGACGACTGTGTGTTTCTGTTGTTTGGCTCATTACTTCCACAGGATGAAAAAGTGACAATACCGAAATATTAGATAGGCTGTTAAGTTAAACAATTTTTTATGGTCACGATTTCAAACTGCATTTCTGAGTATCCGCACTCGTGTGGCCGCAAGGTTTTCGGGGAGATTCTGTCTGCCCCAGGCCTTGAGGTCTGTGCTGTGCGTGCGCTCCAGGCAGCCTTTGAAGTCAAAGTTGCGGGCGGATTCGAGGGTGCTGAGTTTGGTGTGCAGCGGCAGTATCATCACGAAGCCTGTGACACCATACATTCTGTTATCGGATTTTCGCTCCTTGAAGTAGCCGAACGAGGATTCAATGATGTCAGACGACACATTGTGAGCATCCTCCTC
>JAZLKB010000028.1:0-24628 GCA_045597365.1 Bacteroidaceae bacterium
CTCTCAGTCGGAATGAGGCGACTCGAACGCCCGACCCCTACGTCCCGAACGTAGTGCGCTACCAACTGCGCTACATTCCGATGTTTTCGTCGTTTGACTTGGCAAAGGTATAGCTTTTTTTCAAGTGATGAACATTTTTAAAACAAAAAACTTGCGAAAAGGAAAAAACTATATAACTTTGCACCCGCATTCACAACTGAAGCGCAGTTGGTGTCATAGCTCAGATGGTAGAGCAAAGGACTGAAAATCCTTGTGTCCCCGGTTCGATTCCTGGTGACACCACAAGAAGGGGGGGTGACTAAAAGTCATCCCTTTTTTGATGTGAACCTTGGAAGCTTGAAGTGTCAGGAGCAGGCAATCGTTTCAGCCGTTGCTTATATTATTTGACAAAAACAGAGTCTGGCTTATAATAACTTTTTTGCCAGACTCTGTTTTATGAGAAGTCTTTCTCCAGCCGTATAATTTGGTAATCTCTCCGAATCTTTTTCGTCCGAAAGAAACATCTCATCAGTCACTATGCCCGCATAGCTCCTTCTTCGACAATCCTTTCTGACTGAAAAATCTTCTGGATTTCTTACCAACTTATTTTGTTCCGAAAATACGGTCACCGGCATCGCCGAGACCAGGAACGATATAGGCGTTCTCGTTCAAGTGGTCATCGAGGGCGGCTACATAGATGTCAACATCAGGATGCGCGGTCTGGACTCTCCTGACTCCAACTGGAGCGGCTACAAGACACATCAGGCGGATATTCGTACAGCCATATTCTTTCAATTTGGTTATTGCGGCCTCGGCACTGCCTCCGGTGGCAAGCATAGGGTCGGTAACTATTACAAGGCGGTGCTGGATATCATCCGGCAGCTTGCAATAGTAGAAGACCGGCTCGCGGGTTTTCTCGTCACGATAAAGTCCGATGTGGCCTACTTTTGCAACCGGTAACAGTTTCAGGATACCATCGGCCATTCCAAGACCTGCGCGCAGAATAGGTACAATGGCCAGTTTCTTTCCTGAAATCTCACTGGCGGTCATCTTGCAGATTGGTGTCTCAATCTCGATAGGTGAAAGCTCGAGATCGTATGTCAGCTCATACCCCATAAGCATACCTATTTCAACAAGAAGCTCGCGGAAATGCTTGGTTCCCGTGTTCTTGTCTCTCATAAGCGTAAGCTTGTGCTGGACCATCGGATGGTTTACTATATGCAATTGGCTCATAGTTAAATTATTTAAGGATTTGTGATACAAAAATAGCTTTAATATGGATTTAACAAGCAGATTATCGCTAAGTATTGATTAATTTCCGTTATTAAAATGTAACTTGCGACCACAATAATAATTTATGAAAATGGATAATACAATTAACCAGCAGGGCATCTATGATGCCCGTTCTCTGGGTGGAAGAAAAATGTTTCTGCTCGGATTCCAGCATATGTTTGCAATGTTCGGTGCGACTGTGCTTGTTCCTGCCCTTACCGGCCTGTCTGTCAGTGCAGCTCTTTTATTTGCCGGTCTTGGAACACTTTTATTCCATTTTATGACCAAGCTCAAGGTCCCTGCGTTCCTCGGCTCATCATTCGCTTTTATCGGTGGCTATGCCGCAGTTGTGGCTACCGGTGCTGAGATGGGACTGTCACAGCCTGTCTCTCTTACTTACGCCTGCATAGGTATTTTCTTTGCAGGTCTTATGTATTTCATTCTTGCCGGCCTTATCAGGGCTTTCGGTGTCACTAAAGTTATGAAGTTTTTCCCTCCGGTAGTTGTAGGTCCCATAATCATATCAATCGGTCTTACGCTTTCAGGCTCTGCCGTCAATAACTGCGACACAAACTGGTGGATAGCACTTGTCGCTGTGCTGATTATCATCGTGACAAATATCTGGGCAAAAGGTATGATCAGGATTATCCCTGTCCTTCTTGGTGTTGTAGGCTCATATCTTGTAGCTGCCTGTTTCTCACTGGTAGATTTCACTCCCGTGAAGGAGGCTGCCTGGATAGGGCTTCCGTTCCAGTGGCAGAATACCACGTTCAGCGTTTTCGCCAATCCTAACTGGGGTCTCGCAATCACTGCGATAATCACTATCCTGCCTATATCACTCGCCACTATGGTTGAGCATATTGGCGATGTGTGTGCCATTTCCTCAACGACCGGTATCAACTACCTTGAGGATCCGGGTCTGCACCGTACTCTTATGGGTGACGGTCTTGCCACGGCTTTTGCCGCTCTCTTCGGAGCACCTGCAAATACAACATACGGCGAGAACACTGGCGTACTCAATATTACTAAGGTGTTTGATCCGCGTGTTATCCGTATTGCTGCCTGTCTTGCAATATTCTTCTCATTCTGCCCGAAATTCGCAGCTATTATTGCTGTGATGCCGCCTGCCACTATCGGTGGTGTGAGTCTTGTACTTTATGGTATGATTTCGGCAGTCGGTGTCAGAAATCTTGTGGAGAACAAGGTTGATCTTATCCGTTCGCGTAACCTTCTTATCGCCGCTCTCATCCTTGTGCTTTCAATCGGAATAAACTACGGTCCCGGAAATATTGCTTTCAGTATCGGTAAGATAAACATTGCACTCTCCGGTCTTGCTGTCGCAGCTATTGTAGGTATTGTTATGAATGCGATATTACCGGGTAACGATTATGAGTTCGGTGTCCGCAAGCGTGCTGACATGAGTGTCAACCTTGGTGGTTCTACCCGTAATCCTACTGACTGGAGAAAGGATCATCCTGAGGATGAGCTTTGATACCAGGTTTTACCGGGAATAATTATTATATGAGAATCCGGAGGTGTTATCTTCGGATTTTCTGTTATTATTTAAGGTGATTTCAACAGTTTATATCACAAGCTGTATTGCAGTTCTGCTTTTTTGCTAATTTCGCGTGAAAGTAATGCTTTAATGTCTTTATTGCTGATGATTAGACAACGTTATTATTCCATAGGTATTCTGTTCCTGATGATCTGTATCTGTCAGAATGTAATCTCAGCTCCGATGAAGTTCGTGAAGGAGAATCAGGAACTCAGACTGGCAATAGGTGATATGTTTTTCGAGAATCTGATCTGGCATGATCAGATACATAAGGACTACTATGGAGCTCCTGCCGGAGTGGTCTTTACTGAAGATACCCATTACAGGTATATGCCTCATATATCAATGGAGTATTCGTATTATATGTTTCCGTGGATGTCAGTAGGCGGTATCGTCGATTTCCAGAATACTGCCTGGCACAGGGAAAAGTACGATAATACCAACCGGTTTCTTGGCTACAGCAAGGAGAACTTCTGCAATCTCAGTATGATGGCCGGTGTCCGTTTCACATATTTACGGCGCGAACATATCGGACTGTACTCATCGCTGGCTTTGGGATTGGACATTAATGGAGGTTCGGAACGGGACGGATTCGGACATTATACCGCTTGCGGTTTTGCCGCCGATGTACGTCTGATCGGATTTAAGGCCGGGAATGGCCATTGGTGGGGATTTGTCGAGCTGGGCGGAATGAACGCTCTGAAGAAAAAGAGTGTGATTTATATGCTTGGAAGTGAGTTGTTTAAAGCTGGTGTGTCATATAAATTCTGATAAGTTATGAGAAATGCGTTGAAATTCGCCTTATTGTCAGTGATAATGTTTCTGACTGCCTGTTCGCGCACATCCGAGGAATGGGTGAATCTGGAAGATTATTCCAATCTGGATCCTGCAACGAGCTTTATCCCATTTGCAGGAACAAATACATTGAATAATTCCAATATAGCTGACTGTAAACTTCCCGGTGGTTCGACATTCCGGCAGGTTGTTGACGAGGAGGAGCAGTCGACCAGAACGACAAGCACATACGCTACATCAATAGCCCGTAATTTCCTGTCTATGTGGAACAGCTCCAAGATCCGTTCATTCAGCGGCAGCTATATGAGTACGGATCATAACGGGAATCCTATCCGTCTTTCCGGAAGAATCATTCTGCCTTCTGACGGTAAAGTATCCAGAATAATGGTGGTGAGCCATTTTACGATGGGTGCAAACTATGAGGCGCCAAGCAATGAGCTTCCAATTGAGAGTATGTTCGCACCGTATGGCCTCGCCATAATTGAGCCGGATTATATCGGTTATGGGATAACGTCAAATATGATACATCCTTATTTATGTGCCGGCGTGACTGCGCGCAACGTTGTCGATATGTATCTTGCAGCTCTGCCTTTCCTCGAGGCTATCGGCTGTGAGCCGGAATATGATGATATCTTCCTTTTGGGATTTTCTCAGGGCGGTGCTGTTACAATGTCAGTCGCACATGAGTTTATAAAGTATCACAAGGATGTAACGATAAGACTTATCATGGCTGGTGGCGGCCCCTACGATGTTTGTGCTACATACGACACTTTGATTGAGAATGACTATACCGAATATCCCTGTGCTATTCCAATGATTATTCAGGGTATGGATTATGGTATGAACCTCGGGTTGGACTACAGCTTGTATTTTAAGCCAAGAATGGTTGAGAATCTTGACGAGTGGATTAATTCCAAGAAATATACAATGGCAAACATAACGAATCTGATGGGCTCAAAATATATCAGCTCAATTATGACTGATGCGGCACGTGACAAATCGAGTAAAATAATGACGAGTCTGTACCGTGCTATGGTTGACAACTCGGTGGTTAATGAGACTCCGGTGTCACGCCCGTTATTCCTTTTTCATTCGATAGATGATCAGGTGGTTCCTATCTGCAATGCCTATAGTCTTGCTGAAGAGATGGTTGGGCTGAATGTCATATATAATTTCGGACATTATGGCAGCCATACAAATGCCTGTCTGCGTTTTATGTTTTCCTGCATTGATCTTTTGAAACAGCATGGTGATATATAATAGCTTGCACTTTATGAAGAAGATAAATACAATTCTGTTTTTTCTGACACTGGTTCTCTGCAGTTGCGATTACCATATCAAGCTGGCTAAATGTGAGGTTGCACTGAATTTCAATATTACTGAGAATGCCGGTTTCCTGGTAACGGTCGAGGCTGTTCCAGACGAGGATAATGTATGTTACCTGTATTCAATATATGAAAGCAGAACGTTTGACTCAATAATGTCGCTGTACAATGACGAGACAAAGATGATGCAGTCAATACTTGACGGATTTGAGGAGACATATGAAAATGTATATAAATATTATTACGAGGCTTCCGGTCACCAGTACATTGCCGAGTTCCATGATGTTATGCTGAAATATGCCCGTAGCGGTCAGACTTTCGCCAATCTTGTTCCAAGTACGGACTACACGGTCTTCGGCTTTTGTGTAGATCCTTATGAGAAGACTCCTATCGGAGGCCTTCAGACGTTGCGATTCAAGACCACGAAGATACCTGATGATGCCTTGAACATGTCATTTGACTTTATGATTCAGGATTCACCGGAACATTTTTACTATTACGTGAAACCTTCATATCACGGTCAGATTTGCAAGGATTTCTATTTTACCAATATAGTGTCCGAAGAAGAGCTGAATACTGATTATGACGGTAATCTTTTTAATTACATTTATACAAGATACGCTCTTTTCTCAGGTATGGAGATGCTTGAGCTGTTATTGTCATACGATATTTCGCGCCATGAGGATCTGTTGATTCACTATGATGAGGTCGGAAAGTCGTATATTCTTTTTGCCGTGCCGTATAATCCGAAATATCAGGAACGCATATATACGTATCATTTCAAGTATGAGCCAAATATGCAGACGGGTTATACTCATGACAAATTTTACGGCGATACGGAATAGTCGGTTATTACTTTTTTGGTTTGTATTTCAGCATCTGCCAGCTGTTGAATATGTTCTGTCAGATGGAATAAAGGGCTATGCTGATTGATGCTAAAGGTGTAAGAAAGGTGTTGGCCATCCACACGCCCATTGCGGCGTTCTTCTGACCAAGCAGCTGGCCGCCGGCCGTTCTGTCATCATATAATTCACCGATTTTCTTGCCTGTAGCAAATTGTATTACGCAAATAAGAATGGATGCGCATCCCAGAACAGTTATACTTGTCGCGTTCTCATTTCCGTGCAGAATGACAAAATGGAAAGTCTGCCCAAGTGTTATTGTCAGTGTCAGAGCCCACAGGTAGAATGATGTCTCTTTTATTTTGCAGATGAAACTGTTTATTTCCGGTGTAAGTCTCTGCCCTATGACTGCCAGAATGAACGGCAATGCGATAATCATAAAGATTTTCTTGAATATCAGCAGAAAAGCGTGTATAAGTCCCAGTTCCTGATGAGCGCCTATCATTGAGAAAACCAGCGGAGCAACGATTGCTACCATAAGATTGCCTATAATGGTGTAGGTTGTGACGCGCTCCCTGTCAGCTCCGAGCATACAGGCGATTACAACCACCGAAGCCGCGACAGGGCACAATACTGTTATCAGTATTCCCTGTGCAATTATCTCGCTTGTCCCCAATGCCTTGAGTAAGACGTATGGTCCGATGCTGAATATTATCTGGAACAACGCAAGCCACAAATCCATTTTTGACGGTTTCAGTCTGCTTACATCGACCGCGGAATAACTCATCAGCAGAATGGTGAAAATCAGGTACGGCACCAGGAATTGTGCGTACGCACACCATCTGTGCAACAATAAGCCGATAAGGATTGCCACAGGTAACACCAGACTTTTGCTATGAACCAGACTATTCTCGCGCACAAAACATAAGTTTATACGCAAAGGTAACCATTTTGACTCAAATATGTATCTTTGCATTGGTATATGTCGGTTGCCGGTTGATAATGAGAATGATATGAAATAACCGCATAAAAAGTTCATGACGTTTGTTTTATCCGTATTTTTGTTGTCGGAATAACATATTCATGGAGAGAGGCGTAATTATCAGTTTTTTTCAAATATACAATTATGAGAAAGTTATTATTGGTTATCTTCTTGTTGCTTGATTTTTCCATTGCAAAATCGCAGATTGTGCAGGATAGTTTCACAGTGGGACCGTATTATGTAGAATATTTGGGTAATGGGAAGGTCGCATATAGGTTTCAACGGGGCATTGATTTATATGAATTCTATGATTTGGAAAAAGATACAATAGTCTCTATTCCGGAGAAACCGGTGACTGCATTGAAGAACAGGGTGCAAGTGAGTTTGTTCGAAACAACCTGCATATCCCGTAGTCCCCGTTTTTCCATGACTTATGGATTGGAGGGTATTTGGAAGTATATGCTCAACAATAACATTTGTTTGAATAGCGGCCTTTCGTTCGGTTGTAACTCTGTTACTACCAATTATCGTAAACAGGAGGTTGGTGAACTTGGTATTCCGATTTCAATCGAGTGGTGTCAGATCAACAATAAGAAAACATCGTTTTATGGCAGTATCGGGGTAATGCCTGCATATTATCTGACATTGAGTGCGAAAAACACCAATATGCAGAGTTCGGCCGATGCGGAAAAATACAATGGCATTATGGTAGCTCCAAGAGTTGGTATCGGCAGCTACATTACGGTAGGTAACAATAAATTGATACGTGCCGGAATAATGTGCTCCTACAAGATTAATTGTTCTACAAAAGATTATGACATCTATAATATGATCAATGGAAATCTGTTCCTTGGCATCAATGCAGGCATAGTCTTATAGTCGGGTAGCTTTTTCCTGCAATATGTCAAATACAAAATACAGCTACAGTTGGCTCTCAGATTATTACCGGGTATTGTTCCTGATATTCGTATTGATAGTCATTGTGTTTTTCTATTGCCTGATAAAGTTTGGGAATTCGCATATTCTGTATGCATTAGAGGGCTTGATATGTTGTTTTGGCGCTGTCGGTGGCCTATTGCTCAAATATTATAGTTGGATAGAGATTGATGATGAGTCCTGCATTCTTGTTTTTCATTGTCTTGGAAAGAGCCGGATTGACATAGGCAGGATTGATACGATAACCCGTCATATCAAATCGGATGGAAAGCTCAGATATCTGAAAATTCACGAGGCAGGTGTCAAGTACTGCGACATATTTGTCAACGCAAAAGATGAGCAGGCGCTGCTGGCTCATATCACCCGTCTGAATCAGAAAATAACAGTCTCGACGAAAGAAAGGCGGTAAAAATCAGATTGCCCTGTCATCAGCAAAAGGAGGTAAACGCAAAGACTGCATTTACCTCCTTATTGCTTTTCTATTCCAGAGAAATATCAGGGAATGTTCTTCTTGTCGGTGGTCCAGCCCTCGCGCAGGCTCAGTCCGCAAGGATTGCCGGTGAAGAATGCGCCTGCCTCTTTGTCGCCTTTGAGCTGCCATTTGAGCCAGGCTGTCGCAACTACTGCAAACTCGCCGCCGTGAGGCTGTGCGTATGTGCCGCCGTGACCAACAGGGAAATTGGCAGCGAATGCCGGCACGTGGTTGATGTTTGCAAAATCGTCCATACCATTCTCGTAGGCAATGTCGGTCGGACCGCCAAGAATATAGATGATAGGTGTATGAATGTCTTTCAGAGTCTCTTTTGCGGGCATTGGCATACCTGGAACCGCTGTTGAGGCATTCGATGCCTTGAACAGACCGCTGTTGCATATCATCATAGTCTTGATACGCTCATCCTTGCAGATGTCGAGTGTCTGAAGACCGCCGCACGACATACCGGCTGCAGCGATGTTGCTCAAGTCGAGTTTTCCGTAGTACTGACTGTTCTTGTCGGCATTCTGTGCGATTACCCAGTCCATAGCGTCTTTCAGCTGGCTTGACTGTGACTGACCGCCGCCGCGCTGTCCCTCTTCGGGCATAGGGCCGATGGCTACTACCAGAAAACCGTTCGAAGCTATCTCGTTCAGGAAATTGACGTGCTCCCAGGGAGAGTTGGCGCAAGCGCCATTGCCCCATACAAGTACCGGAAGCTGGTTTTTCCTGCCGAATGCGCTCAAATCCTGCGGTCTGAAGACAGTGTGTGTAGTAAGACTTGCATCGGTTGCCATTATTGCCTTGTAGGCTCCTGTACCACCGTCCTCAAGAATTCTGCTTTTAATCTCATTGCTCTGTGCCTGAGCATTGCCACACATCAGTATGGCTGCTGCAATGGCGGCACCTTTCAGGATGTTCATTTTCATAATTTTCATTTATCTGTTATTTGTAGTTGGTGTCTTGTCTTTGAAAAGGACTGCGAATGCTATTGCCATAATTATCGAGTAGAAGGCGAATACCGCCCAGGCGGCAGACCACGATGGGATTGCTGCCTTATATACATATTTGTCAACAACAGAGCCTGCCGCAAGAGTCCCTATGGAAGCTCCCAGACCGTTTGTCATCATCAAAAACAGTCCCTGTGCAGATGAACGGATGTCGGCCCCTACGTTCTCGTTGACAAAAATCGAACCTGAGATATTGAAGAAATCGAATGCTACACCATATACAATGCAGCTTATAATGAGCCATAAGACTCCGGGCATATCAGGCTTGCCGATGGCGAACAACCCGAATCGAAGTATCCATGCCACCATTGATATGAGCATCACCTTCTTTATTCCGAACCGTTTCAGGCAGAATGGAATGAGCAGGATGCAGAGAGTTTCCGATGCCTGCGATATTGCCAGCAGGGCATTCGAGTTTTTTACAGCGAAAGTTTCCGCGTATGCCGGATTCGAGCCGAAGGAGTCCAGAAAAGTGTTTGCGTATGCGTTTGTTATCTGCAAAGCAGTGCCGAGCAGGATAGCGAATATGAAGAATACGGCAAATCGGTACTCTTTGAATAGAGTGAATGCCTTCAGTCCTGATGTGTCTGTGAATGTTTTTCTCTCAGCACCCTTGTTAATCTGGCATTTGGGCATTATCAGGGCATACAGGCAGAGTATAAGAGAGATTGTTCCCGATGAGATGAGCTGTGTATATGAGTCCTGCATATATACTCCGTCTGTCTTAATCCAGTTCGTTGCCAGCATACTGCAGATGAAACCGACAGTGCCGAAAGCGCGGACAGGTGGAAAGTTGCTTACAGTGTCCATTCCAGCGTTGTCAAGCGCGTGATATGACACCGAGTAGTTGATGGATATTGTCGGCATGAAGAATGCGATGCTGATGCTGAACAATATATAGAGCGGTACAAACTGGACATCGCCACCAGCGTTCTTGCAGTAAAGTCCTGCCGCTATCATAAATGCTCCGGCTATGAGATGGCACAATGACAGCACTTTCTGAGCCTGAATGTATCGGTCTGCTATTATTCCCATAATGGCGGGCATAAACAGCGATGCTATGCCCTGCATGGCGAAAAACCATTTTATCTTTACGCCCATCCCGATCAGTCCCAGATACCGTCCGATTGATATCAGGTAGGCTCCCCAGACAGCGAACTCTAGAAAGCTCAGTACGATAAGTCTCAGTCTGAGTTTATTCCTGCTCATATAATTCTACGGTTTTGCCGATAAGTGTGGCCGATGTGGCATCTTCAATTCTTACCATCAGGAAATCGCCCGGTTTGTGGCTGCCTTTGTCGAAGACCACTGTCCGGTTCTGCTCGGTACGTCCGTACAGCTGTTCACGTGAGCGTTTGGAGAACCCCTCAGCCAGCACCTGATAGGTCTTGCCGATGCATCTTCGGTGACATTCCAGTGACAGCTCGCTCTGCAGGGTTATCATCTCGTTGAGACGGCGGATTTTTACATCTTCGGGAACATCGTCAGGCAGATGGCGGCTTGCGAATGTGCCGGGTCGCTCAGAGTATTTGAAATCGAACGATGAGTCGAAGCGGCACTCTCGCATCAGTGACAGTGTCTGCTGATGATCCTCTTCGGTTTCAGAGTGATATCCGGTGAACATATCGGTTGTAAGTCCGCAGTCAGGTACAATGCTCCTGATGGCCGCGACACGTTCCAGATACCATTCGCGTGTGTATTTACGATTCATCAGCCCGAGTATGCGGTTGCTTCCGCTCTGCACCGGCAGATGTATGTGGCGGCATACATTAGGAATCCCTGCAATCACATGCAGTGTCTCGTCACTCATATCCTTGGGGTGCGAGGTCGTGAAGCGTACCCTCATTTCCGGCACAGCCAGAGCCACGCGGCGCAGAAGCTCAGGAAAATTCACGATTTCACCGTCATGCTCATACCTGTACGAGTTTACATTCTGCCCCAGCAGTGTAACTTCCTTGTAACCTTTGTCGCGCAGGTCGAGCACCTCGTTCAATATGCTCTGTACATCGCGGCTGCGCTCACGGCCACGGGTGTAAGGCACTATGCAGTAGTGGCAGAAATTATTGCAGCCACGCATAATCGATACGAAACCGCTGATGCGGTTGCCACACGTGCGGTTCGGTATTATATCGTGATAGGTCTCGGTGGTTGAAAGCTCCACATTGATGGCTTTGCCTCCGGCCTCGACCTGGGCAATCAGATCAGGCAGCGAGAGATATGCATCGGGACCAGCCACTACATCCACGTGATGATTGTCAATGAGTTCATTCCTGGTGCGCTCCGCCATACAGCCCATCACGCCGATTATCAGCTTCGGCCGTTTTTTCTTCATCGCATAAAGCGCTTCAAGTCTGTTCCATATTTTCTGCTCGGCATTGTCGCGTATGGAGCATGTGTTCAGAAATATCGCATCAGCCTCGCTGATTTCCCGCACCGGCTCGTATCCCGCCATCTGCATTATCGATGCTATGACCTCACTGTCCGCCACATTCATCTGGCAGCCGTATGTTTCGATGAAAAGCCTCTTTGTCCCTTTCTCTGTCATCCCTTTCTGTATCACAAACTGTTATTAAGTAATCTTCAAAAAACAACTTGGCAATCTCTTCGAATCTTTTGCGCCCATATTGTTTGTCTCATCAGTCACTATGCCCGCATAGCTCCTTCTTCGGCAATCAATCTGGTCTCAAAATCTTTCGGTTTTCTTACCAACTTGTTTTTTTACGCTTACCAAAATGCGAAATTACTGAAAAGAAACGGGTTTTCAGCTGGAAAGATTTTATAAAAGATTAATTGGAACATTTCAAAACAGATTCTTAATTTCCGTAGAACTCATTCCAGACTCTGATAATATCTTCTTTGTACAATTCTATTACTTCCAATGCTTTGTAAAAATGGTAATGAATGTCGGCATGGTATTATCTTTTAAGTTGGTACAATAGTAAGGATAAATTTTTATCCTCCAAATACAATCAGATAATATAACTGTATTCGAGTTTCGCATATTCCAAATTGCAGTCATCAAGGTGCTGTTAAGGAGAAGAAAAAAATTGTAACTACAAAGTTGAAAAAATGTAGTTACAATTTTGCAACTTTGTAGTTACAAATTTTTATACTTGCAGTTGCAAATTTTTACAAGCCCAATAGGGCACCAAAAGCAGACTCCCGAGGTGCGCTCCAAGGCGCAGTCAAATGTCTAAGACGTGACCACAGCCGACATCTTCCGCCGCAAGCTCACTCGGCTGGCGCAATCTTCTTCCTTACTGTGTTCTTCCAGATCCGCAGTATGATGCGTATAGATTCCGCCGGGATTATTGCAAAGGAGTTACGGAGGAAATTGCCACAGTATCCATACCATTGTTCTCTGCTCATAGCTGCGGCATTGAGGGTAATTTAGTGGTGCGCAAAATAATGTTGTATGCGGGAATAATTATGTAACTTTGCAATCCGAAACTGATTTATAGGACCAAAACAATATAAAAAATGGCTTTCAAAAGAATGACAGCGGCCGAGGCGGCTGCGTATGTAAAGGACGGTTTCAACATCGGCCTTAGTGGTTTTACTCCGGCAGGTACTCCAAAGGCAGTCACCGCCGAGATTGGTAAGATGGCTCACGAGCTTCACGAGCAGGGCAAACCTTTCCAGATTGGCATTTTTACCGGCGCATCGACCGGTGACAGCTGCGATGGTATTCTGTCACGTGAGCACGCTATCCGTTATCGCGCTCCTTATACTACCAACAAGGATTTCCGTACCGCTGTCAACAACGGTGAGATTGCTTACAACGATATTCATCTCAGCCAGATGGCCCAGGAGCTCCGCTACGGTTTTATGGGCAAGGTGAACATCGGCATCATCGAGGCTTTCGATGTTACTGACGATGGTAAGATTTGGGTTACAGCAGGTGTGGGTATCGCTCCTACAGTTGCCCGTCTGGCCGATAAGCTCATCATCGAGCTGAATGCCGCCCACGCAAAGTGCGCCAAGGGTCTGCACGATATTTTCGAACTTCAGGATCCTCCATATCGCAGAGAGATTCCTGTCTATAAACCAAGCGACCGGGCCGGTAAAGACTACATTCAGGTAGATCCGTCAAAGATTCTCGGTATTGTTGATGTCAACATTCCTGACGAGGCCCGCGGCTTCACAGCTCCCGACGAGATTACCCAGCAGATTGGCCACAATGTTGCCCAGTTCCTTATCAGCGACTTGAAGCGCGGCATCATTCCGTCAACATTCCTGCCGTTGCAGAGTGGCGTGGGCAATGTTGCAAACGCTGTTCTCGGTGCTCTTGGCGAGGATCCGAGTGTTCCGGCATTCGAGATGTACACCGAGGTTATCCAGGATTCCGTCATCAATCTGATGCGCGAGGGTCATTGTAAGTTCGGCTCAAGCTCCTCACTGAGCGTAAGCAACGAGACTCTGCAGAGCGTCTATGACGATATGGATTTCTTCAAGGACAAGCTGGTGCTCCGTCCTACCGAGGTTTCGAACAGCCCTGAGGTTGCACGTCGTCTTGGACTTATCGCTATGAACACTGCTCTTGAGGCCGATATCTACGGAAATGTGAATTCAACACACGTCAGCGGTGTCAAGATGATGAACGGCATAGGCGGCTCAGGCGATTTCACCCGCAATGCATTCATCTCGATATTCAGCTGTCCGTCAGTCGCCAAAGGCGGCAAAATCAGCGCCATCGTTCCAATGTGTTCGCACATTGACCACAATGAGCACAGCGTGAAGGTTCTCATCACCGAGCAGGGTATCGCCGACCTTCGTGGCAAGTCTCCGGCCGAGCGTGCAAAGTGCATCATCGAGAACTGCGTGCATCCGGATTACAAGCAGCTTATGTGGGATTATCTTAAAATCTCGCAGAAGGGTCAGACATCACATTGTCTGGAGAAAGCGTTCGCTCTGCACAAGGCATTGGCCGAGAAGGGTGATATGCATTTGGCTGAATTTTAATTCAGCCAAACGCATAGCGACCTTCTTTTAGTTCGCTTCCGCGAACGCGGTCGCTCCGCTTCCTTTGACAGCCTCCGGCTGTGGCGCTTCGCTAAATATAAAGCCGTCCGATACTGTTGTTGTATCGGGCGGCTTTGTTTGTGTGTTTCGTAAAAAACATTTTGTCTTCAAATATGTATTTTGCAAAAAACACTATCTTCGCACAGAAATAGTATTTCAGAAATATGGATAAGCTTTTTGAGCGTCACAACAGTTATCTGGCCGAGATACCTATGGAGTACATCCGTGATATTAGCAGCCAAATCGAGTGGAATGCCCGTCTTATTGCTATTAAAGGAGCAAAGGGTGTTGGAAAATCGACAATGATGCTGCAATATATCAAGCGGAATTTCGCACCCGATGACAGGCACGTGTTGTATTGTTCTGCCGATACCAGCTATTTTGCGACACATACTCTAGTAGATACGGCCGACCGGTTTGTCCGATTGGGAGGAACGCATCTGTTTATTGATGAGATACACAAGTACAAAAACTGGAGCACAGAGATAAAGGAGATATATGATACACATAGAGGGCTGCGACTCGTATTGAGCGGCTCATCTTTGATAAAGCTTAATGATGGTGACGCTGACTTGTCGCGCAGGATGGTTCCATATCTGATACCAGGCTTGTCATTCCGTGAATATCTGCTGTTTGAGAAAGGAATAAAGATAAATAGTATTTCCCTGACAGATTTGTTGGATGAGCCGAATAAGTTCTGTAACATGGTATCAGACAAATGTCATCCTTTGGAATTTTTCAAGCAATATCTTGTCACAGGCTATTATCCTTATTTCTTTGAGAGCAAGACAACATATCCTATTCAGGTCGAGAATGTGATTGACTATATCATAAATAATGAGTTGACATCGCAACGCGGCCTCGAGGTAGGAAATACCCGTAAAGTGAAGGCTCTGTTGAAAATAATCGCACAGATGCTTCCGTACGAGATTGATATAGCCAAACTATCCCGACTGACAGGCATTCAGAGAGGAACCGCCTTGAAATACCTGAAAGATCTTGAGGAAGCAAAACTGATAATCCGTCTGTTCCAGAATCTCGACAGGATAAGTGACCTTCAGAAACCGGATAAGATACTGATTGATAACCCGAATCTGATGTTTATCCTTTCGGACATTGTGCCAATGATCGGAACAATCCGTGAATGTTTTTTCTGCAATCAATTGATTTCTGCCGGTCATCAAGTTGAATATGGCGGCCTGTCAACAGGTGATTTCAAGATTGACGGCAATATTATAGTTGAAGTAGGTGGTTCCGATAAAGGCTTCGCACAACTGAACGACCCAAAGAATGGCTATGTTGCCGCAGATGACATTGAGAGTGCGGTTTTCCACAAGATTCCTCTCTGGGCGTTCGGTATGCTGTATTAACTTGATATTGTTCGCTTATTGATCAATGAGCAGATGTTTATTTCAGTGAGCCGGAGGCGCGGAAGGCATCGAGCTTGGTGAAGCAGTGGGCGTTGATTATCTCGTGCAGTTTCCGGTCAAAGTTGTTCCTGACTCCGCATTCCGGACCGAAAATGAAGCACTCGCCGTTCTGGGCGGTATATGGATGCCATTCGGGCAGTCCCTCGACATTCGGGTTGCCGGTGTGGGCGAAGTTTGCCCACGACTGAGCCATACGGTCTGCCAGTCTCAAGTCGGACTCTGACGGTGACGGCAGGTCGCGGCCGGCAAGATGCAGGGTATTGAAACAGAAGTTCAACTCGGCTCCGTGGGCTGACACACCCGTTGACGGGGATTTCCAGGTGAACATATAGTTATATACCGGAGCAGTCTTTGATGCTGATACGGCATCGGCTGTGATGATGGTCTTTGCACGGAACATCATATCAACCGACGGCAGGTCATTGGGAATATAGTCGGGCCAAGCGGCTGCGAAAGCGTTTGCATAGGCTTCGGTATCATAGCCGAATGTGGGACGGACGGCATTCTTGGCTTCGTCGAGAGTCATCTCGCGGCCGTACTGGGTGCGCTGCAACTCGTTGAATGTGGTGCCTATTACCAACGGAATATCATTTGATATGGCTGCGAAATCAGGCTGGAAAGGCTGTTGCAGCAATACTTCGCCATCGGGTGTCGGGCCGAATCCCCACATCATGGGTGTGCCGGGACTACGGGTTCCAATACTGGCAGCAAGAGCGCGCTGGCCTGCCTGATACAGCTTGTCGTATGGCACATCGTTTATGAGTTCGACCTGGTCAACGGGAATATTCAGTTCTTTCAGCACTGCCAGACCCAATTCCTCGGTCATTTTTTTGTTGTTGACGTTCAGAATAGTGCCGCTCATTATTATAGCCTTGTGAAACAGCCCCTTGGCTTTCGGCATACACATAAGTGTACCTACTTTGCCGCCGCCGCCCGATTCACCGAATACGGTCACATTGCCGGGATCACCGCCGAATGCGCTGATGTTGTCGCGAATCCACTCCAGGGCGGCTACCACATCCATCATACCGACATTGCCTGAATATTTGTATTTGGGATTTCCGGTGGCCGACAGGTCGAGAAATCCGATTATATTCAAACGGTGATTCAGACTGACAACCACCACATCTTTCTTGGCCAGACCCATTCCCGGGTTCCAGGCCGAGGTGCCTGAGTCGAAACCTCCGCCGTGACACCACAGCATAACCGGTTTCCTGGCTTTCAAGTCGGTGGTCCAGACGTTCAGCACGCAGCAGTTCTCCGACATTTCTTTCTCGTTCCGCGAGTTGCGGCCGCCCTGCATGGCCTGCGGTCCCCAATGGTCGCAAATCATCACGGTGTCCCATTTGTCGGCAGGCTGTGGAGGCATAAAGCGTCCGGCCTTTGCGTAGGGTATGCCCTTGAATGCGATTGTTCCTTCCTCGTCGAATCCTTTGACAAGGCCTTTGGTTGTCTTTACTGTGTAAGGGTCGGCGGCCTGACAGCTGCATATTGCAGTCATCGTCAATGCCATGACCATCAGTGTGAGTGATGTGATTCTTTTCATATCGTCCTTATATTAATAAATTACCTCGTTCAGAATAATATCGTGCGTTTCCACCGGTATTTCCTCTACAATCTGGAATGGGAAGCAAACGCCTATGAGCGGGCATCTTATGTGTGTGAGCAGCCTGTCATAATATCCTTTGCCACGGCCCAGACGTGCTCCGCCGGTTGTAAAGGCACGGCCCGGAATGAATGCCAGGTCTATTTCATCGTAATTGTCAAAAGCTTCTCCGACAGGCTCCTGAATATCGAATGCCCCGGTTGTCATTCTGGCGGTGTCGGAGTATTCTGCAAGTTGGATGGTATCACCGGTAACGACAGGCAGAAGGATGCGATGTCCCAGCAGATGAAGCCTCTCAATCAGCGCAGGTGTCTGAACCTCGTCGGGCAGCGACCAGTATAGCAATATCATCATCGGACTTTTGCCCTCAAGCGATACCCTGCCGAGTATTTTCCGGCATACGTCATCGCTCATCCCTGCAAGTTCCGATGCCGTACCTGCCTTGACTGCTTCTTTGATATCGCGTCTTATTTCCTGCTTTGTCCTCATAATTATGCTTCTTATTGCAAAACTATAGTTTTTTTACTTTATTTGTGAGGATTAAATACTATCGTCGTATGGGAAGGTCTTATAAAGGAGGTGTCCGTGTAACCAGAAAGGTTATGATGGACTTGATTAAAGATTATTTCGTCGATAACCGCGATGTTGATGTCAGCATCAAGAATCTGTACGAGGTATTGAGACTCACAACCCACCCAATGAGATCGATGTGTCTCGATGTTGTGATGGATATGATAGATGACGGTTATCTGAAAGAGACCAATGGCCGTATAACTCTGGCTCATAAGGATAAATTCCTGGAGGGTGTCTTGCAGCGACGTACGGGGGGCAAGAATTATCTGGTACCGGATGACGGAAGTACTCCGATTATGGTGGCCGAGCGAAACACAAATGGTGCCCAGAACGGCGACCGTGTCAGAATCGTGCAGTTCGCGCGCCGTTCAATGACCGCTCCCGAAGGTGAGGTCACCGAGATTCTGCATCGTGCCAAAGATACATTTGTAGGTACGCTTCAGATTAACCGCAAGTTGGCTTTTCTTACTACTGCCAGCAAATCCGAACCTGATATTTTCATTCCCCGCGACAGGTTGAAAGGCGGACGCAACGGTGACAAGGCTGTGGTTAAAGTAATAGAATGGCCTGCGGAAAGCGGTCACAACCCGATAGGGAAGGTTATAGATATTCTAGGTACAGCCGGTGAGAATGAGACAGAGATGCACGCCATACTTGCGGAATTTGGTCTGCCTTATACGTACCCGGCTTCGGTCGAGGAGGCTGCGAATGAAATTCCGTCGGAGATTCCTGCCGATGCTCTTGAGGGCCGTGAGGATTTCCGCGATGTCACCACATTCACAATAGACCCGCGTGATGCGAAGGATTTTGACGATGCCCTGTCAATACGCAAAATCAAAGATGGTCTTTGGGAGGTCGGCGTCCATATAGCTGATGTAAGCTACTATGTACGCGAAGGTGGGATAATAGACAAGGAGGCTTACAAGCGTGCCACATCGGTCTATCTTGTTGACCGCACAGTGCCGATGTTGCCTGAGAAGCTGTGCAACAATCTGTGCTCCCTGCGTCAGGATGAGGACAAGCTGGCATATTCCGTGATTCTCACGATGAACGTCGCTGCCGAGGTCCGCTCGTCGCGCATCGTGCGCACCGTCATACGCAGCAACCGCCGTTTTGCCTACGAGGAGGTACAGGCAATTATCGAGCGTGAACAGAACGGAGGAAAAGAGCCGCTTCCCGGCGATGAGCTCACCGACGCTGTTATGACACTCAACTCAATGGCCAAGATTCTGCGTGACAGGCGTATGGCAGAGGGCGCTCTCGACTTTGACCGCGTAGAGGTGCATTTTGAGGTCGATGAGAAGGGCCATCCTCTGAGTGTATTCTTCAAGGAATCAAAAGAGGCCAACAAGCTGATTGAGGAGTTTATGCTGCTGGCAAACCGCACGGTGGCCGAATTCATAGGCAAAGTAAAAGGCAATGCGGCTCCAAAGACCTTTGTATTCCGTATTCACGACAAGCCTGACCAGGAGCGTCTTGAGAATCTTGCCCGGTTCGTCCAGAAATTCGGCTATAAGGTCAAGACCAGCGGAACCAATGTCGAGATGTCAAAATCAATCAACAAACTGCTTGCCGATGTGAAGGGCAAGCGCGAGCAGAACCTTGTTGAGATTGTTTCGCTCCGCGCAATGCAGAAAGCCTGCTACAGCACAGAGAATATCGGACACTATGGCTTGTCGATGGACTATTACACACATTTCACATCGCCAATCCGCCGTTATCCCGACCTTATGGTTCACCGCCTGCTCACCAGATATCTTGCTGGAGGCCGTTCAGTGATGCAGTCAAAATACGAGGAGTATTGCGAGCACAGCTCGAATATGGAGCAGTTGGCCGAGCAGGCCGAGCGCGCCAGCATCAAGTACAAGCAGGTGGAGTATATGAGCGAGCGTATGGGGCTGGCATACGATGCTGTAATCAGCGGTGTGACAGAGTGGGGCATATATGCCGAGATTGTTGAGAACAAGTGCGAGGGACTGATTCCAATCCGTTCGCTTGGCGGTGACTATTTCGAGTTCGATGACAAGAACTATTGCCTGACAGGTCATTCCACCGGCAAAAAGTACCGTCTTGGCGATCGCGTCAAAGTTGTTGTGTCATCGTGCAACATATCGAAAAAACAAATGGATTACGCGCTTGCAGATTAACAATGGGAAAGTATAGAATACGGGTAGCATTGCGCATATTATGCGCTGTCTTGTTGCTGACATCGTGCAGCACTGTAGCATTTACCGGCCGTAAGAGAGTGCTCTTGTTCAACAATGACGAGATAACCGCGTTGTCGGACCAGTCGTATGTCGAGCTTATGGATACGGTCAGATTATCGACCGACGTCCGTGGCACACAGATGGTCGTACAGGTAGGGCAGAGACTTACATCGGCTCTGGAGGTGTATCTCCGGTCTGTAGGGCAGAGCAGTCTGCTGAACGGCATAAGGTGGGAATACAAGCTTGTCCGGTCGCCCGAGGTGAATGCTTTTTGCATGCCTAACGGTAAGATAGTGTTCTACGATGGCATTATGCCTTATTGCAGTACTCCCGATTTTGTGGCAGTAGTAATGGGACACGAGATTGCGCATGCCATAGCGCGGCACGGAAACGAGCGTATGAGCCAGCAGGCTATGCTGAATACTGCAGGCGCATTGGCCAGTGAGTATGTCGGTGTGAAGTCGCCCAGAAATCAGGCCCTCTTCAATCTGGCATACAGTATTGGCAGCGAATATGGCGTGATGCTGCCATATTCACGCAAGCACGAGCTTGAGGCCGACGAGATAGGCTTGATTATCATGGCGATTGCCGGCTATGATATCGATCAGGCTCCGATATTTTGGCAGAGAATGCAGGCCGGCAATACTTATCAGCCTGCCGAGATATTCAGCACACACCCGAGTGATGCCCGGCGTATTGCCAGTATCCAGCAGGAGATACCTAAGGTAAAAGCATTTGTCAAACAATTGAATAAGAAATGAGAGAAAAAAGATTTATGATTCTGCTGCTGATGATGATGCCTGTGCTGTCAGCTTTGGCGCAGACCAATTCAGAGAGACTCAGTGACAATACTCTCCGTGTAGATTATACATTCTCGGGTAACTCCAAAGAGTGTGACATTTATGTTGATGAGCTATGTACTTTCCCAGGATGGGCAGGCCGTAGGGTTAATACCGGCACGGTGCATATTCTGGGCAACGGCCGGATAACAATGCGTGACGCATCAAATGACGATGTGCTGTACTGTAATTCTTTCAGTACGCTGTTTCAGGAGTGGCAGGCTACCGAGGAAGCCACCAAGGTCCGCAAGAGTTTCGAGAATGTCTTTCTTCTGCCGATGCCGTCCGTACCGGTGAATATTACTGTTGAATTGTTTGATACATACAACAAGGTGGTATCGTCAATGACTCACAGTGTCGATCCTGCTGATATACTGATACGTCATATCGGACAGAATCCGTCGTATTACCGTTATCTGCTCAAGAATGGCGGACCATCGGAATGTATTGACGTAGCTATTCTTCCCGAGGGATATACTGCCGACGAGATGGATATCTTCTATGCCGATGCCAAAGCCGCTGTCGGGAGCATTCTGGCGCACGAGCCTTTCAAGAGTCTTCAGCAGAAATTCAACTTCATTGCCGTTGGCCTTCCGTCGGACGAGAGTGGCGTGAGCCTGCCGAAACAAGGCATCTGGAAGTCAACTGCGTTGGGCTCACATTTCGACACTTTCTATACAGACCGCTACCTGACAACACTCCGTATCCGCCAGATGCACGATCTTCTGGCCGGCATTCCTTACGAGCATATCATAATACTCGCCAATACCGACAATTACGGCGGAGGTGGAATATTCAACTCCTATACATTGACAGCCGCGCATCATTCTTCCGAGCCCCAGGTCGTGGTACACGAGTTCGGACACAGTTTTGCCGGTCTTGCCGATGAGTATTATTACGATGACCAGTTCGAGAACTATTACAATTCCGAGACCGAGCCTTGGGAGCAGAATATTACCACACAAGTCGATTTCGGAAGCAAATGGCAGGATATGATAAAGCCTGGTACTCCTGTCCCGACTCCTAATCCCGCTCCAAACCCGCGTGCCGTGCGCACTGAGGCTGAGATAAAGGCATTGTCAAAGGTTCCCGCTGTCGGACTTTTCGAAGGTGGCGGCTATATGTCGAAAGGTGTGTGGCGCAGCTCGTTCAACTGCCGTATGCATACCAATGCGTATCCCGAGTTCTGTCCGGTATGTCAGCGTGCCATTGAGAGAATTATTCTTTTTTATACCGAGCCGATTAGATAATCAGCTAAGTAAGCGTAAAAAAATAAGTTGGTAAGAAAGCCGGAAGATTTTGAGACCAGATTGATTGTCGATGAAGGAGCTATGCGGGCATAGTGACTGAAGAGACAAGCAATATGGGCGCAAAAGATTCGGAGAGATCACCAAGTTATTTTTTGAAGATTACTAACTTTGCGCTTACTAAACAATTCAAACATTTATATATGAAAAAGTTACTGACCGTAGTGTCCGTTATTCTTGCTATGACAGCCTGTACGCAAAAACAAACACAGACAAATCCATTTTTAACCGAATGGGACACACCTTATGGTATTCCTCCATTCGACAAGATTCAGATTTCCGATTTCATTCCTGCTATTCAGGCCGGTATTGAGCAGCAGCAGAAAGAGATTGATGCTATTACAGACAATCCCGAAGCTCCTACTTTCGATAATACAATCGTACCGTTGGAGTTGTCCGGCTCCATACTGAGAAAGGTGGAAGGTGTTATGTACAACATTTCCGAGACAGACCGTTCCGATGCTCTTGATTCAGTGGTGGAGGCGGCTATCCCGCTGGAATCGGCCCATTCCGACAACATCTCGTTCAACAGGAAACTGTACGACCGTGTAGCTGCCATTTATAATGGTGACCAGAGCGGTCTTACCCGTGAGCAGCAGATGGTTTTGAAAGATTACTACGAGGATTTCGTACGCAATGGCGTAGGTCTGCCCGAGGAACAGCAGAACGAGCTTCGCGATATCAATACGGCCATTGCCGCCAAGACTCAGACCATAGGCAACAATATCCTTGCCGAAAGCAATGCTTTTAAGGCTAAGTTCGGCATCAGCGTATCGGACTATCCGAATGCAATGACCACCACCGAAAACCGGGCGCTCCGTCAGCAGATGTTCGAGGCTTACACGATGCGCGGTCACAATGGCAATGGGAACGATAACAGCCAGCTGATACTCGATGTGATGGGTCTGCGTATCCAGAAAGCCAGAATTATGGGTTACAATAATCCTGCCGCCTATATTCTGGAGCCGAAGATGGCTCACGATCCTGAAACAGTCGATGCTTTCCTTAATGGTATCATGATGGCTGCTACCGCAAAGGCAAAGGAAGAGGTCGCTGATATGCAGCAGATAATGGATCAGGATATAGCCGGGGGCAAACTTCCTGCCGGTTCAACCATTCAGCCCTGGGACTGGTGGTATTATGCCGAGAAAGTCCGCAAGGCAAAATATGATCTGGACGAGGAGCAGATTAAGGCATATTTCAAGCTAGAGAATGTCGTGAACGGTATCTTCATCGCTGCCAAGGAGCTTTACGGTGTCAATATGGAGAAGCTTGAGAATGTTCCGTCATACAATCCGGAAGTGGTGACAACTTACAAGGTGACTGCCGATGACGGTTCTCTTCTTGGTATATTCACTACCGATTATCTGCCACGCGACAGCAAGCGGGGAGGTGCCTGGATGAACAATATCCGCGAGCAGTATGTTGATGCTGAAGGCAATATGGTACGTCCGATTATCGTAAACGTAGGCAATCTTGAGGAATATCTGAATATTGATGAGGTTCAGACTGTGTTCCACGAGTTCGGACACGCTCTTCATGGACTGCTCACACAGTGCACATATCCATCGGTCAGCGGCACAAACGTAAAGCGTGATTTTGTTGAGATGTTCTCGCAGTTCAATGAGAACTGGGCTTTCCAGCCGGAGCTTCTTGCAAAATACGCCTTCCATAAAGAGACTGGTGAGGTCATTCCTGATGAGCTTGTCCGGAAAATCAACAATGCGCTCAAGTTCAACCAGGGCTTTATGACTACCGAGCTTTGCGCCGCATCAATTCTTGATATGAAATGGCACGAGCTGGAGAATGTTGACGGCATCGATATTGACAGTTTCGAGAAGAAGGTCTGCGAAGAGATGGGGCTGATTGACGAGATTGTTCCGCGCTATCGCACTACCTATTTCAACCACATATTCTCCAGTGGCTACAACGCCGGTTATTACGGCTATCTCTGGGCAGAGGTCCTGGATAAAGATGCATTCTCGGTATTTGAGAATTCGGGTGAGGTGTTCAACAAAGAGCTTGCCACCAAGTTCAAACAGACATTCCTTGAGAAGGGTGGCAGTGAAGAGCCTATGACCCTGTACCGTGAATTCACCGGCCGCGAGCCTGACAATACCGCATTCCTGAAAGGTCGCGGACTGCTGTAAGAAAGCGGGTTTACTGTCAGCGTATTACATTGTCGGCAATCAGTTCGAGCAGTTCCTCGCCGAACTGCTCCCATTTGGTCTTGCCGAATCCGGTGATTGCCATCAGCTCCTTGCGGTTGCGGGGAGCTGCATCGGCAATATTCAGGAGCGTTTTCTGGCTCAGGATATAGAATGCCGGCACTTCCTCCTGTTTTCCGCAATGGGACACCCATTTTTAGCAGCTAGCCGAGATGAGCCCCAGCAGTTCGGTGACCTCCGGTTGCTCCTTGGTATGAAGGAGTACTGACTTACTCTTCTTGTCGTATGGGTTGACGTAGTCTATTTGG
>JAZLKB010000029.1:0-2895 GCA_045597365.1 Bacteroidaceae bacterium
CCAGCCTGTCCGTCATCTCGTCATCGCCATGCACCTCCCTTAACCTGTTTTTCAGTATTTGTTCGTAAGCGCCTCCGCATGGACGTCATCACTAGTCATTGAGTCACTCGCAACGATGAATCTTCGAGCATTTTCGAAAAATAATCAGTTGTGGCGCTAAATCTTTACGTCTGTTATATCCGCTATTTTTGAAAAAATAATCGGTTATAACTAAATATTTTTCCGCCTGTCGGCAATATTAGGATCCTCGTTTCCTGAATTCCAAGGGAGAGCATCCAACGCTCTTCTTGAAATATTTTCCAAAGTCTGACTGATTGTCAAATGACAAACAATCAGCTATCTGGCTGATGGAGTATGATGTTGTCTTAAGCAGGTGCTTTGCATTCAGAATCGTGTACCTCTCTATCCATAGCATAGCCTTTTCTCCGGTAGTAGTTCTGACGGCTTTGCTTAGATGCTTAGGGGAGATCTTCAGAATATCAGCATAAAATGGAATATCCCTGTGCTGCTTGCAGTTGTCTCGGACTAGATTCAGGAACTGACTTGTAATTTCCTCAAGTCGGTTTTTCGACGTGTCAGATACAGATGTGTGTATATATGAACCAAAACCATATAGATAAGCCAGCGTAAGATGTTTGAGAATCTTATCCTTGTATGGGTTATCTGACTGAAGAACTCCATTTATCATCGAATAGTAATTATTCAGAGACTGCATCTGCTCCATTGACAATGGGAAGAAGCATCGGCTTGAAGTGTCTTTCAGCAGAGAGAATGTGTTTCCAATGTCCAACCCTTTCAGGAAGTCTGGTGACATTATCATAAGCCATCCCTGGAAGTCATTGTTGAAATTCATTGTTTCAACTATCTGCCCCTCGAGGATGATCAGCATGCCTGTTGTTTCGATGCTATGGCTGGCAAGGTCCACAACGCACTGGAGTTTCCCCTGTAATACAACTATACAGATAGGTGAATCGACTTTTAATGGGAATACATATCTTTCCTTGCTCTGAGGAATGTCCAACAGAATGAGATCGTGACCCAGAGAGACCTTATGCTGACCGGAGTTGATCAGTTCTGATAATTGGATAATGTTCTTTTCCATGAAATTGTAATATCTTGTTTTTTGACAAAATAAGGAAATTACACGCCAAAACAATGAAATAGCGGCAAATTTCCTAGTAAAAGCAAGAAATTACCCTTCTTGGCTCAATGAGGTGAGATTATCTTTGCACCAGAACAAAAAAACAAGAACAATGAGAAAAAGAATTATTATCGGCATGGGACTTCTTGTGTTGTCCCTTGGAGCAAATGCTCAGACAAACAACGAGGCAGACTCAACGACTGAGAAGATCAGCAAAATGGAAAAGATTGAGAATGGAGTTAAATCTGGCTATCATTTTATTGAGAATGGCGCGGTTAAAGGTTACAAGTCAATTGAAAAGGCCTTCGTCAACGGTTTCACAGAAGTGAACGATGCTATCATCAGAAAAGTATTCGGACGAGAGGGAGAGACTATAGATGATACAAAAAACAGGCTCAATGCCTATAAGAAGTCTAATAAGGGAATCAGATAGTCTGCCATGAAGAAACACACTACTTATATAGTCACGGGAGCTGCTGGATTCCTAGGGGGTACAGTATGCAGAGTGCTTGCTGAGAGAGGAGAAATAGTCAGAGCCTTCGTTCTTCCTGGTGACAAGGCTAAAGAATATTTACCTTCTGCAGTAGAGGTCGTGGAAGGCGATCTGTGCGACAAGGATTCTCTGGAAGAACTGTTTGCAGTAAATGATGAATCAGACGTGATCGTACTCCATATAGCAAGTATTGTCACTGTGAATCCGGAGTTCAGTCAGAAAGTGATGGATGTCAATGTCGGTGGAACAGCGAGTATCATTGAGTTCTGCAGGAAATGCGGTCATTTCAAGAAACTCGTTTATGTGAGCAGCACGGGTGCAATACCTGAGCTTCCAAAAGGACAGACAATCAGAGAAGTCTCAGGTTTTGATCCTGACAAGGTGCCAGGATGTTACAGTAAGTCAAAAGCAATGGCTACCCAGCTTGTACTTGATGCTGTGGCTGAAGGGTTGGATGCCACTGTCGTCCATCCGACTGGAATCCTTGGGCCGGAAGATTACTCGCTTGGTGAGACCTCCAAGCCAGTTATCCAGATAATAAAGGGTGAAATGCCGGCTGGCATCGCAGGGTCCTTCAATCTTTGTGATGTCCGCGATCTGGCTGATGGTGTGATTTCGGCATCCGAGAAAGGTCGCACCGGCGAGTGCTATATACTCGGGAATGAGGAAGTCTCTTTCAAGAGATTTGCCAGAATTGTAGCGGATGTGGCAGGCTGCAAGAGAATGAGAATGTTCATTCCATGCTCAATGGCGTATGTTTTGGCAAAGCTGGCTGAATTGAAGGCAAAGATGGATGGAAGCCGTCCTTTGATGACTACGTTTTCCGTATACAACCTTGCACGTAACAATAGCTATGACAGTTCCAAAGCTTCGAAAGAACTTGATTTTCACCCTAGATCATACGAGGATACAATTACAGATCAGGTCAATTGGCTGAGAGAATTCGGGGCAATATGAGAAAATCGTTTATTCCGATACTGATTTCCTGTCTTCTTCTGATACCTCTGGCGTCGATCGCACAGCAAAGCGTGACTTCCGCCAGCGGATATGTGGTCGATCCAGCCAACGGGGAGCCGGTTCCATATGCGAATGTCCTGTTCGCAGATTCCCAGATAGGAACGATTCCGGTATCAGAATCATATAAGGATAAGTTCTATTTGGCACTCGGAATGTAAGAATTATCTTGTTCTTTGACAGATAATCATGTGTGGCGTCGTTTCGGGCATGTCGAACTAGCGATCTGTTCCTGAGACCTCAAAGC
>JAZLKB010000030.1:0-20102 GCA_045597365.1 Bacteroidaceae bacterium
TGAGGTTGGAGGAGAGCAGACATGTCCTCCGGAAGACGTTCACAGACAGATCAAACAACTCCTCTCACAGTATAACATGAAGAAGAGAAAGGGACTGGATGACATCATTGATTTCCATAAACGATTCGAGTCAATTCACCCGTTCCAGGATGGAAACGGCCGTGTCGGAAGGTTGATCATGTTCAAGGAATGTCTCGCAAATGGCATTGTGCCATTCATCATTACAGATGACTTGAAGATGTTCTACTATCGTGGCCTGAAGAATTGGCCTGCAATTCCCGGATACCTCAGAGACACCTGTCTGACGGCACAGGATAACTACGCTCTTATCCTGGATTACTTCAAGATCAAGCACCAATAATAGAAGTGGCTTCCCGCCACAAAAATAAGCACAGGTAAAATACTGCACAAGATGTTGCCAAGTTTATTTTGAAGAATTGCCGTTTTATTTTTAGCACCGTTGTAATACGCTGATATTAAATACAATACAAAGATCTGACTTTGCATGTTGCACATCGCCCTACTGAAAAGTCAGCAGTTCCCAGACTAAGGTACTGCGGGTTTCCTGCCTGAAGTGCTGGGAGTTCCCTGCCAGGGGTACTGTTGACAGTATAGGTGGAGTCAGGATGGAGTGTGGGTGGAGTCTCAAAAACACACTCCACCTTTTCAGCTACAGTGTATCCGCCGTCAACATTGAGCTGAATAGCGTACGACATGTAAACTATTTTACTACTTTTGCATACAGCTTGTAAACAGATGTCCATGAAGCGAATACTATTTATGTTTGTGCTTATAGTCGGAGTTCTGCCGATTATGGCTCAGAATATGCTCAATATCCATTCCAAGACGGGAGCCGTTGTCAGTTATGCATTTTCGGACAAGCCTGTTGTCTCGTACGATGGCGACGTACTTGTTTTGAAGACAGAGAAGGCTTGTGTTGAATATCCCTTGTCAGACCTTGAAAAGCTGGATTTCAGCGATGTTGCGAGCGCTGTGGAAAGCATATCTGTTTCCGGAATATCAGGTGACAGCAACATCCGTATCTTCGACATATCGGGTCGCAACATCAAAACAATCAACGCAGACGAAAATACTGACAATGCTCCTCAATTGCTTCTGAACGATTTGGAGAAAGGAATGTACATTGTAAGACAGGGAGAAATCTCTTACAAAATCATAAAGGAATGAAAAAGCCTCTGACAATTATTGCCGCGATGCTGTTTTGTGCCATTGCTGCAGACGCGCAGTACATCATGAAAGTAAACACAATTGACGGCAAGAGTGTACAATATAATGTGTCCGACATAAGCAGCATCACATGGGAATCAGTTGATGTTCCACAATACGAATATGTCGATCTCGGTCTGAACGTCAGGTGGGCGACATTCAATGTGGGAGCCACAAAGCCTGAGGAATACGGAGAATATTTCGCCTGGGGTGAGACTGCGCCTAAGACTTATTATTACTGGTCAACCTACAAATACTGCAAAGGTTCGGAATATACCATAACCAAATACTGCAATAACAGCAGTTACGGCTATAACGATTATACCGATGGCAAGAAGGTCCTGGACCTTGAAGATGATGCAGCATATGTGAACTGGGGCGGAGATTGGCGGATGCCGACCAAGGCAGAACAGGACGAGCTCTGCGACAAAAGCAACTGCACCTGGATATGGACAACAATAAACGGTGTTGAAGGCTGGAAGGTAGTCAGCAAGAAGTCCGGTTATGAAGGAAATTACATCTTTCTGCCCGCGGCTGGATACCGTACAGACGCAGACCTCAGAAGCGTTGGTTACTTAGGCTGCTACTGGTCCAGTTCGCCCGACACGCCTTACGCGTACAGTCTGTATTTCAGCCCGAACTATTCAGGCACGTACGGCAAAAGTCGCGACAGCGGTTTCGCAGTGCGGCCCGTATGCCCTGTTCCTGTCGTAGGTATAGAAATCAGCAGACAGTCTGTTGAAATTATGGAGGATGCCACCGTGACGTTAACTGTGACGATTGAGCATGAGAATGGAACAATAACCAAAGACGCAAAATGGACCAGCAGCAACACCGGTGTTGCAACCGTAGATCAGTCCGGCAAGGTAACTGGTGTATCTGTCGGCACCTGCACCATCACTGCCACCAGTGACCCGTTCTCTGCAACCTGCTCAATAACTGTCAAACCATTTGAACCGGAGTACGTTGATCTTGGTCTTAGCGTAAAATGGGCCACATTCAATGTAGGTGCCTCAAAGCCTGAAGAATACGGTGACTACTTCGCCTGGGGAGAAACCTGTTCCAAGTCCGAATACAGCTGGTCCACATACAAGTACAGCATTGACTCAGCCATAAGTATGACCAAATACTGCTATAATAGCAGAAATGGCTACAACGGCTACAACGACAGCAAGACAGTCCTTGACCCGGAGGACGATGCCGCACGTGTCAACTGGGGTGGCGATTGGCGGATGCCGACCAAGGCAGAACAAGACGAGCTCTGCAACAAAAGCAACTGCACCTGGACACGTACAACAATAAACGGTGTTGAAGGCTGGAAGGTAGTCAGCAAGAAGTCCGATTATGAAGGAAATTGGATCTTTCTTCCGGAAGCTGGCAAACGCCATGAAACGAGCCTCGAGAACGTTGGCATCGGCTGCTACTGGTCCAGTTCCCTCAGTACGGACTACCCGTTCTACGCATACTACCTGGAGTTTTGTGACCAGTCCTGGTACGAAAACTACCGCTTCGATGGTTTATCTGTGCGGCCCGTCTGCCCTTAGAATTTCCATCACCGGCATTAGCCCGTCATTCTACCCTAGTACCGTATATCGTGCGAATTTGAGAAGCAGAGTCTTCTCGCCCGAGTTGTCAAAGCGGATTCGCGCCTTGGCCATATCGCCCGAGCCCTCGACCGACAGTACCGTGCCGCGGCCAAAACGCTCGTGCTCAATAATGTTACCCGCGGATATCGAGGCTGAGGATGCGCCCGGTGACGCCGATCCAGCTATCAAATCCGAAACCCGCAGCAGGTTCCGTGGACGTGGTTCCGGACGATGCTCAGGACGATGCTCAGTTTGAGGAGCCCTGAACTCACGCCGTGAAGACGATGCAGAATACGACGGTGCCGTATAGCCAGACTCAAAATCACGCCCGCCATAGATGTCGCTGAAATCATCATCACGGTATTTCCTACGGGGCGCGTTCACAGTCGTAAGCAGATGCATATCAAGATACGCCGGGTCAATGTCCTTGAGGAAACGGCTCGGCTCAGACATCTCAAGATTGCCGTAACGGAAACGGCTCTGCGCGAAAGTCAGGACACAATTGCGCTTGGCACGGGTAATGGCCACATAAAACAGTCGGCGTTCCTCCTCAAGCTGGCGTTCATCGTCCGAGCACATCTGACTGGGGAACAGATTATTCTCCATTCCAGCCACAAACACCGTATCAAACTCAAGTCCCTTGGCCGCGTGCACAGTCATAAGCGTAACCTTACGCTCGTCACCGTCCTTCTCATTGTCCTGATCGGTCATCAGCGACACCTCATTCAGAAAATCGGTAAGACGCAGACGGTCATCGTCCTCCTCCATTCTGGCACGGCAAAAACTGTCAACACCGTTCAGAAGCTCCTGCACATTGCCTACACGCTCCTTGCCCTCGGGCGAATGATCCGCAGACAGCTCCGTGAGCAACCCGCTCGTCTCAACAATCTGCTTCGACACAGTATAGGCATCGAGCGTAGAAGCCATATCCGAGAATCCCTCAATAAGTTTGACAAACTGAGACAGGCGGCCCATTATACCATTGTTGAAAGCGAGCCCGTAGCTGGCAGGACTGCATATCACCTTCCAGATTCCGACATTGTATTCCGATGCAGCTGCCGTCAACCGTCCCAGAGTAGTAAGCCCGAGCCCACGTGCTGGCACATTGATGACACGCTTCAGCGCCTCCTCATCGTTATTGTTGACTACCAGGCGCATATACCCTATAACATCCTTTATCTCCTTACGCTGATAGAACGACAGCGAGCCGTAAATCCTGTAGGGAATGCCTTGCGAACGGAACGCCTCCTCAAGCACACGCGACTGGGCGTTGGTCCTGTATAAGACAGCAATATCGCCATATCCAACTCCCTTGTAACCGGCATATTCCTGAATATGGCCTGCGATAGTGTTCGCTTCGGCTATATCGGACTGCACCTGAATAACTTTGATGGGACTACCCTTCTCGTTCTCAGAGAAGACAGTCTTGCGGATCTGATTGCGGTTCTTGGCAATAAGGCTGTTGGCCGCCCCCACTATATTCTGTGTGGAACGGTAATTCTGCTCAAGCTTGAAAACCCGGGCCTCGGGATACAGCTTGGTGAACTTCAGCATATTGTCGATGTTAGCGCCGCGGAACGAATAAATGCTCTGAGCATCGTCACCAACCACACAGACCTGACGGCTGTCGCGGGTCAGTTGCCAGACTATGCAATGCTGCGCATAGTTCGTATCCTGATACTCATCGACAAGCACATATTTGAAACGGCCGGCATAGCGTTCAAGTATGGTCTCGTCCTGTTTGAAAAGCAGATAGGTATAGAGCAGCAGATCATCGAAATCCATAGCGTCGGCCTGATGGCAGCGGTTCCAGTATCTCTGATATATCTGGCCGCACAGACCTATGTTACGGTATTGGTCATTCTTGATTATATCACCGTTATTCAGATAGTCCGATGGAGTGACCAGACGGTTCTTGGCATTCGAGATGCGGTTTTGGATGGCGTTTGGCTTGTAAATCTTCTCATCGAGCTGCATATCCTTGATTATGGTACGGATCAGGCTCAGAGAGTCGGACTGGTCATAAACCGTGAAATTCGATGAGAAGCCAATCGCCGCAGCCTCGGTATGCAGTATGCGTGAGAAAACGCTGTGAAAGGTACCCATCCAAAGGTAACGGGCACGCTCGGCACCGACCTTGGCCGCGATACGCTCTTTCATCTCACCCGCGGCCTTGTTGGTGAAAGTCAATGCCAGTATGGCCCAAGGCTCCACGCCCATCTCAAGCAGATGCGCTATGCGGTATGTAAGAACGCGGGTCTTTCCCGAACCGGCTCCGGCTATCACCATTTGCGGGCCATCCACACACGTCACGGCATCGGCCTGGCTTTTATTCAGTTCCTTCTCTATATCAATCATTTCAACAGCTCTGTATTTCTCCTGCTAAGTTACTTCAAATATCGCAAACTAATTCATAAATTTGAAAATCCAAATGCTGGGAAGCGAGTCATAACAATATGTATTACATTGATATAAAGCGATTTGTTTTTTTATTAACAGCTATTATGCTGTCAGGGGTCATAAAGGCGCAAATAAGCGACGCCCCTTTTGTTGACGGTGCGCAAGGAGTTCAGACAGACCAAGTCTCTGTACCGGACCACAGGGGTGATGATGCATTTCTGCGCAGGTATTCGAAAGGTGACAGAGAGCACGACCAACTGATGATAAGCGCCACCAGCAGAATTCAGCGGAAACTGGAATTCAAGCTGGAGGCTTTGGGAAATGCCGGAAGCGGTGACTTTGCTCCATTCTGGCACACATCAGGAAGACAGGGACTGTCTCCGACCAACAATTCAGGTTTCATGCTCGACCTTGGACTGGACGGTGGGATGCGGCTTCCAAGCCAGTTCTACTTCAACTACGGAATAGATATTGCCGTAGCAGCAAACTATCAGTCCGACTTTTATCTGCAACAGACTTACATTGATGCCGGTTATAAATGGTTCGATTTGTCCATAGGAGCCAAAGAGCATTGGGGCGAGCTGACAAACAACCGCCTGAGCTCCGGCTCTCTAACCTGGTCGGGCAACAGCCGTCCGATACCGCAGATACGTCTTGAGGTTCCGGAGTTTACACGTCTGGGCATACTGGGCAGACTGGTGTCGCTGAAAGGACACATAGCATACGGATGGTATATGGACAGCAGCTGGAGGGCTGACAGGGCTGCCATTTACTCAAAACCGCCAAAATATACCGAAAGGATACTGCATCACGGCAAATCATTTTTCTTAAGGATAGGCGATGCAGAGCGTTTCCCCCTGGAGTTCACGGCAGGACTCGAGATGTATGCGCAATTCGGAGGAACAAGGCACAACATGCAATCGACATCAGCAGACCCGGTAGTTGAGTCATACGAATTCCCACACGATTTCAAGGCATATATGAAAGTGTTCCTGCCTGTCAACAAAGCCGGCGGACAGACCGGAGACAACGGCAACACATTGGGAAGCTGGCATTTTGCATTTGACCTCACTATGAGCAAATGGAAATACCGTCTGTACTATGAGCATTTCTACGAGGACCATTCCTCTATGCTGGGAATTGAATACAAATCGGACGCAAATGGCCAGAAAGGGTTCATATCGTACGGGCTCAGAAGGAACTGGCTTGACGGTCTGTTCGGTTTCGAGCTGAACGCCCCCGATGGATTACCGTTTAAAGACATAGTCTTCGAGGTACTGAACACCCGCGGCCAATGCGGACCCGTTTACAGATATCCGAACGAGGCAATTCTCCAGGCAGTTGACGGTCGTGACAATATGTACTGCCACGAATTCTACAAAAGCTACAGCTATTACGGATATGCAAACGGAACGCCCATTCTGGTGTCGCCGCTATATAACAAAGACGGCAATCTGTCATTCAAGAGCAACCGGGTATTGATGTTCCACCTTGGAATAGACGGCACGATATCACACGGTTTCAGTTACAGGATATTAGCCTCGCACACATCACACTGGGGCACATACGATTATCCGCTGAATGAGCGTGAGGAGATAACTTCTGTCCTGATGGAGTGTATGTACCAGTCCGGGAAAATAAAAGACTGGCAGATAGGGTTGTCTGTCGCCGCTGACTTTGACTCAGGTAATCTGACAGGCGACAACAGGGGCGTTATGATTAAAATCGCAAAATTATGGAAGGTATTGTAAAAAAGAAGAGCGCGACTCTCGCCGCCATACTTCTATGTCTGGTACCAATGCTGATGACCACATCGTGTACCAGCGCGTTTCCCAACGATAAGCTGGATTTCATGTGGCGGTTGGACAGGATTGTCTATCTGAATGGACACGACTATTTCGGGAATGAATGTCGGGAAGAGACGAAAGGCACTGTCTGGTATGCGTTTGCCAGGGATCTGGTCGAGATAAACGGAGACAAAGCCGACAACAAAATAGGAATAACGACCGACTTTGGCGATTCCTTGAGGATTGACTATTCAATGTACAGCAGCATCTCGGATTTGATCAGCTGCGGTATATGGGAAAAAGTCACGACATTCAAAGTCGAGCAGCTGACTTCGGCCAGCATGATACTTACCGACAGCAATGTCTCTTTATTTTTCACAAGATGGTAAACCTGCCTCTGACCGACTCAATCTGGAATACATTCATCATTCTGGCTGTTATTCTGATAATTCCGCCATTGATGGCGCGTATCAGATTCCCCCGGATAGCCGGTCTGATATTGGCAGGCGTGATTATCGGACCTGGAGGTTTCGGAATAATCGGGCCGACTGATGTGACAGGCTATTTCAGCCGTATCGGCCTGCTGCTAATCATGTTCTTTGCCGGATTGGGAATTGATCTGGACGAGATGCAGAGGACCAAGACTCAAGGCATCATTTTTGGAATCACGACATTTGCTGTTCCCTGGATTATCTGCTACTGCATAGGATGCCATATTCTTTCACTAAGTCCCACATCGGCGGCTGTAATCAGTTGCATATTAGGCTCACACACCCTTATATCCTACCCCATCATCAGCCGTCACGGATTGACACGCAGAAAAAGTGTGACAATCTCCGTAACCGGCGCATTGATTGCCATAGTCATCGCTCTGGCGGTATATTCGCTTGTACAATCCTTGTCACAAGGGAAATCCGGAGTCAGCACATGTTATTTCATATTGGAGTTTCTGGCATATATCCTGCTGATAATTATAGTTTTCCCGCTGATTGCCGGTATATTCTTCAGAAAATCGAAAAACAGTAACTCGCACTTTATCTTCGTAATTATGATGCTTGCCCTATGCTGCGGACTGGCAGGTCTGATCGGCATAGAGGGAATACTGGGTGCTTTTCTGGCAGGAATAGTTCTCAACAAATACATTCCCAGGACATCTCCACTGATGAACCGTCTGGACTTCACCGGCAACACATTGTTCATTCCGATATTCCTGCTCGATACCGGAATGATGATTCACCCGTCAGAACTGACAACCGATTTCCACGCGCTCATTTTGTTTGCCGTAATGTTTGCGGCATCAACAGCCGGCAAATGGATACCATCATGGATAATACAACGGTCCTGCGGTCTGGGGCGCGGAGACAGAATGGTCATTTTCGGACTCAGCGAGTCGCACGCCGCAGGAGCCCTGGCAATAGCTATGGGAGCTTACTCGGTAAACATCATCGACGGAATAATGCTCAGTACCATAATCCTGATTATACTGTTCTCCTGCATACTGAGCAATTTCATTACAGAGCGCGGCTCGGATATTATCATCAAATCGGACCTGAAGTATAAGGACATAACCAGATTTGAGAGCATACTTGTATGTCTGTCCGGGCCTGCCACCGCACAATCATTGTTGGATACATCGATGGCATTCAGGCACCAGCGAGGCAATGACGAGCTGGTTTTCCTGCACATTACTGTAAGCGGGAATCACGTCCATAAATATATGTCGGACGGCAGGGACATTCTGTTGACCGCGCAATCGCAGGCTGCAGCAGCCGAGATTCCGCACAAAATGCAGAACCGTGTCGGCAACAACATAGCAGAAAGCATCATTCACGCAGCCGAAGAGTTTGAGTCAACACAAATTGTTCTGGGCCTTACATCTGTCGACAACCTGTCCGCCAGATATTACGAGAACCTTATACGTCCGATTGTTGACAACAATGGAACACAACAGACCTTTGTACGTCTCACTGTTCCGCTCAACACCATACGCCGTATGATTGTCCTGGTCCCGGGTCCTGTAGTCCAGGACACCGGATTTGAGAAAAGCATAGAGAGTCTGGGCAATCTGGGCTCAACGATAGGATGCCAGACCACTTATTACGGAAAAGACAATGCAATAGATGCCGTACGCGGCGTCACCAGCCACATTCAATCGGGAAAAGTCACATATTCACAAATGGGAGAATCGGCCGATATGAATGATGTGATTTATCGCGCCGGTAAAGACCAGCTTATAGTGATAATCGGTCAGAGAAACACAGAGACGCATGCCGGACGTGCTTTCATACACCTTTATGAGCATCTGAGACTCCGCGATGAAGACTGCAATCTTGTGATTATTTATCCGGAAACGACAGAAAGCCGTATGTCGCAGTCACTGCCATCGGCCAGGACAGACAGGGATCTTCTCAAACTGCTGAGAATATAACTGGAGCACCATCTGCAGAATTGTAGCAAACAATTTGCTGTTATGTATATTGTTGGCTAAATTTGTAAGATTTATACAGTTGCACGACAATGCAAGCCGGAAGCAGAGCTTTTATCAATACAATAGCGCAATATACAAGAACCGGAATAAATGTTTTCCTGTCGCTGTTTGCCACACGGTTCATCCTCAAGGCTCTTGGCGAGAACGATTACGGCACATATTCGGTAGTAGCGAGCGTAATAGCGATGCTCGGCTTCATTACAAGCACATTGATCACGACAACGCAGCGGCATATTTCCTTCTACATTGGCAAGGAAGACGATGAATATGTAAAGAAGATTTTCACCAACAGTCTTTTCCTGCATCTCATCATAGCAGTCGCAACCTGCATCATTCTGGCTTCATTGACAAATATCACCATTACTAGATGGCTTGTCATCGATGCCTCCAGACAACACACAGCGAAAATCATATTCCTGCTCACAATCCTGATGCTGTTCTGCTCGATTATGTCCTCGCCTTTCAAGGCGACTTTTGTAGCCAGGGAGAACATAGTTTCAATCTCTATCATAGAGGTACTCGACTGCATTCTTAAGTTTGCGTTGTCAATATGCCTGCTGTATATCAATGCCGACAAGCTGCTGGCATACGGCATCATTCTGGCACTGATAAATGTCTTCTCACTCGCAGCATTCACATTTTACGGATTATACAAATACCCCGAGTGCAGGCTGAGAATACGCAAGAGCGACATTGACAAAGATTGTATCGGTTTGATATTCAATTTTGCAGGCTGGACATTATACAGTACCGGTTGCATCATCGGCCGCAACCAGGGTATGTCAGTAGTGCTGAACCGGTTCTTCGGCACTGCCATCAACGCATCATACGGCATAGCGATGCAGGTATCCGGCAATATCCAATTTCTGGCTCAGGCTATTATGAATGCTTTAAGTCCTCAGATAGTCAAGGCAGAAAGCCGGAATGACCGTCAGAAAATGCTGGATTTGTCATCAAAGTCGAGTAAATATGCATTTCTGATGCTGTCGATGTTCAGCATTCCCATCATTTTTGAGATGCCGGCAATTCTTGACATATGGCTTGATACAGTCCCTGCAAATGCCGTGGTTTTCTGCCGTTTCATATTGCTTGCCGCTGTCTGTGACCAGATAACTATCGGTCTGGGCTCAGCGAATCAGGCAATCGGCAGAATCGCATCGTACTCGCTCATAATCAACACGACGAAACTGGCTACAATAATTGTCGCCGTCTGGCTGCTCCATACCGGCCGTTCCATTCTGGCTGTGATGTATGGATATCTGATTGTTGAGTGCGTTTGTGCGGCTATGCGTATTCCTTTTCTGAGGCTTACAGCCGGTCTGGACATCGGGAGATATCTGAAAGATGTCATACTCCCGATTATCCCTTCCACCGCAATTCTGATAATAGCAGGAGCCGGAATGACGGGATTTGTCGATTGTCCACTGAGATTTATCTATACTTTCATAATTTCTGTTCTCGCGGATATCGCAACAATCTGGATATTCTCACTGAACAAGGAGGAAAAGAACATCGTTCTTGGTTTCATCAAATCAAAGACAAAGAATTGACCATTATGCCCGACACACTGAAACATATAATACGGGATGCATTGTTTCACATAATAAGCCGTGTCTCACCCAAAACGTACGCCGGCATTCTTTACCGGCGCTGCTTTCACAAGAGACTGAACTGGAAATCGCCGGAGACACTCGACGAGAAACTGAACTGGCTTAAAATATATTCCGATACAGACAGATGGGTAGATCTCACCGACAAATATCTGGTCCGTAATTATGTAAGCGGGTGCGGCCTGTCCGACATGCTGGTAAAGCTGTATGGCAAATGGGACGATGTAAGCGATATTGATTGGGACATATTGCCTGAGCGGTTTATCATAAAGACAAACAACGCCAGCGGAGTTGTATTTATCTGCAATGACAAGTCCAGAATTGATAAAAGGCAGTGGTGCCGTGATATTAAAGAGCAGCTGGACAGTAAATTCGGGTATTTCCAATCGGAGCCCCACTACAACAGGATAAAGCCCTGCATCATAGCGGAGGAGTTGCTTGACTGCACTAAACAGCAGATGCAGACGACATCGCTCATTGATTACAAGATATGGTCTTTTGACGGCAAGCCGGAATACATCCAGGCCTGCTGGAACCGCACAAAAGATGGAATTGATGTCGGAATATATGATCTGGACTGGAACTTTCACCCGGAGTATTCCGTCCCGCAGCAACATTGCCACCTGGCGGATGAGGCGATACCGAGACCTGAAAGTCTGGACAGGATGCTTCAGGCCGCATCAATACTATCCAAGGGCTTTCCCGAGGTAAGAGTAGATTTCTATGAGGTTGGCGGTAAACCCTATTTCGGAGAGATGACATTCACATCGGGAGCTGGATTGAACAGCGACTATTCCGATGAGTTCCAAAGGATACTTGGCAGCAAGATAACACTAAGATAGTTCCGTATGCAGCCGACAGCAATAAAAGACTTCATCCGTAATGCGATTCCATTCTGCATGATGTTCCTGCTCATTATGCACGAGACTGGCAGTTTTTCCGAGATGGAAGGAATGCAGATGATTTCGTATATGCTTCTGGCTTCGGTCCTGCTGTCTTTTGCAGCTATGTCCTTTGCCGTGATATGGAGACGATACGTAAAAAGAATGGTTGTACTGACAGCAACATTCTTCGGAATATTGCTGATCATCTCGATTATCTTCGGCTCCAGTATAAAGAGTACATTCTATATTACGTTTGAATGCCTGACATGCGCTTTTCTGTTCGACTATTACCGTTCAAACACAAAAATGCTGCTTACAGCCGCGGCATTGGCTTTCGCGCTATGCATTTTCTTCAATTTCTACAATATGCTGCAGAATCCGACCTGGATTCTTGAATCAGACAGAGAGACACGGGGCTTTTTCCTGGGCGGCAACTATAACCAGATGGGAGGCAGGATGTTTTGCGGAATAATAACCACCATGCTTTGCGTGCAATATTCCAGGAAATGGCTTCTTGTATTGTTACCCGAAATGATTGTATGTCTTGTATCTCTGGGATTGCTGTCATCAATGACATCACTTACCTGTCTGCTTGGTTTGATAATTCTTGTCATGATTCCATCTGTGAGACTTAAGCAACTTGCTGCTGTATCAATTATTATATTGGTCATACTGTTTCAGATCTTCGTAGTATTCAATGGGGAAGGGTTTGAAAACAATGATATTGCAAGATTCTTTATCGAAGACATATTGGGGAAAGACATAACGTTTACCGAACGTACCGAGAAATGGTATCTGGCAGGACAGTTGTTTATAAAATCACCGATTATCGGATATGGGAACGTTGATCCGGAATGGTATCTGGCAAATCTCACGCCCGATGCTGTAGGACCTCACAATTTCATCTTCGCAATTCTCATTAATGGCGGAATAGTACTTTTTGCCTTATTCTTGGTTATCGCGGTTTACGCATTACTGCATTTCACAAGAGTTCCTGACAATTACTCAACCTCACTGCTGTTGGGTATCGCTTTCTTTTATACGATACAGCTGATGGAGGTTTTTCCATATTTCTTCAACTTTTACCTGCTGTTATTATTGTATTACTATCAATACTACAGGATTACGCCTCAGGCTGATGAAAAAGACAAATAATATGGAATCCGCTCTGGACCGGACAAGGAGAATATCTGTTATCATTCCCTCCTACAAGCCTGGCGACTATCTTTGGGAATGTCTTGACTCGGTATGCAATCAGTCATTGCGTCAGACAGAATACGAGGTTATCCTTGTGTTAAACGGCTGCGATGAGCCTTGGAGCACCAGCATTAAAGATTACATAGCAGGCAAATCGGCCAATATCATATTCATACAGACCGATATGGCAGGTGTATCGAATGCCCGGAACGCCGCCTTGGATATTGCGCGCGGAGAATTCATAACATTCATTGACGATGACGATTACGTATCGCCACTCTATCTGGAGAAGTTACTTGAGGCAGCAAGCGCAGACACCATATCACTTTGTTACGCCTATTCATTTCATGACGGCCACAAGGAGCAGGTCTCATACAGCTATACTACTGAGTACGACAAATTTGCTGATAAAGGCAGGCAAAGCGCATTCAACATCAGGAAATATTACGCAGGCTCCTGCCTCAAGCTGATTCATCGCGATATCATAGGCGACAGGCGGTTCAACGTCAACTTCAAGAACGGAGAGGACTCACTTTTCATGTTTTTGATCTCCGACCGGTTCAAATACGTACAGTTCACAGACAAGGACGCCTGCTATTTCAGGCGAATACGCAATGAGAGCGCTTTCCACAGGAAACAGAATTTCAAGGAAAGGTTGGCAAACTCCGCAAAATGGATAAGATGCCTGTGCGGGTATTATTTCATCAACCCGTCGGCATACAACACGAAATTCTTTGTGACGAGAATTCTAGGATCAATAAAAGGCGCCGTATGCAGATAACAGAATCTGTTTTGAAATGTCAGCGTTTGAGTTCGTAAGCCTTTACCCAGTCTATATCCATATACGCAGGCAGTTCCCCGATATTACAGCTTTTGACCCACTGGCCGCCATAATGCATTGTCAGCAGCAGGTATGACTCGGTGCCGAAAGGATATTGGACATCATCCGAGACAGGCTTCCCATCCTTGCGGTACTTATTATTCTTATAGCGCAGAACCTCTTTGCCATTAACGTAATATATTACCGCCTCAGGCAATATCTCAACGCTGTAGATATTGTATCTGCCCACATTGACAGGAGTTGATATCTGATTGTTATTGGAATTGGAATTTTTAGTAAACTCGGTATGAGTCGTATGATACACCTTTCTCTCGTGGTTGACATGCTCCATTATATCTATCTCGGCAAATGGCATATTATATGCATCAGGTCCCATCCAGATAGCACACCAGCATCCCTGAGCAGAGCTCATTCTGGCCCGGACCTCAATCTTCCCATATTTGAATGTACGCTTGTTCCGGGTTGTGATTCCCGCCGTAAGCACAGTTGCAGTATCGTTCCGGTCAATGCCGGCATTCTGTCTGCACCATAGTCTGATGCGTCCGTCACCAATCTCATACAATTGGTCAGCATCCGACATATGACGTGCCCAAGGAGAGACAGTGCGCTGAGCCTTGTTCCACGACTTCGTATCCAATGTCTGAGCATCAAAATTATCCTCCCATATCAATCTGTATTCGTGTGATGGCTTGGGAGTGAATATACTGATCAATGCACAAACGAAACCTACAATATTACAAGCAAACCACATAAAAATACTATTATTCCCTTTCGTCTTAGAAGCTGTTTTGAAATGAATCAAAAATAATGTTATATAAACGCTAATTTATTGAAAATCAGTAGGTTAATCGAATATTTATTCGTAACTTAGTGGTATTCAATCAATTACGTTATGAACACTGAATACTCAACTAACCTCACTGATAAACAGTGGCAAGTTATCGAAAAAGTCATCAATCCGCAAGAAAGAGCAAGAAAACATTCTCTTCGTGACATCATGAACGCTATTCTTTACATCAACAAGACAGGGTGTCAGTGGCGACTTCTCCCGAGAGAGTTCGGTCCGTGGCAGACGGTCTATTACTATTTCCGCAAGTGGAAGTTTGAAGGGGTTTTTGATGACATCATGGATACCCTTCATTCTCTTGTGCGCAAACTCATCGGCAGGGAGGAGAGTCCCAGCATGGGAATCATTGATTCCAGAAGCGTGAAGACCTCCCATTATGCCGACCCTTCCTGCAAGGGAATTGACGGGAACAAAAAGGTCAAAGGACGCAAGGAACATATTGTGGTTGACACACTTGGACTTCCTATGGCGGTAGCTGTCCATGAGGCTAACCTTCATGACAGCAAAGGTGCGCCGAAAGTGATAGAGAGACTTGAGCACAAGTTTCCACGCCTTGTCAAGATACTTGCAGATGGAGGCTATCATGGGACACTCGGAGACTGGGTTGCAAAGAAGTTCGGATGGACAGTGGAAGTTGTTCTCCGTCCCGACGAATGCCCGACCAAGTTTCCGGTACTTCCAAAACGATGGATTGTGGAACGCTCTTTCTCCTGGCTGGAGAACTTCAGGCGCCTGACCATCGACTACGAATATCTGGTGGACACAGCCGAGGCTATGGTCCAGTTGGCCTTCGCCCAGATTATGCTTAACAAATTTTTTCAATGATTTCAAAACAGCTTCTAAAATGGCAAGATAATTATGATATATGGCAATGTTCAAGGACGAATTCACCGGTTGAAGGTTTCCGCTATTATCACTACACACAATCGTTTACCACTTTTAAAAAGAGCAATTGATAGTGTTTTTGGCCAGACATATCAGAATATTGAATGTATCGTAGTAAGTGACAATTCTGTAGATGGGACTGTTGATTATTGCCGTCATCTGGACGGTATTCATTTCATTGATATTCCGGCATCTGAATCCAAAGGTGGCAATTATGCCCGTAATCTTGGAATAAAGGCCGCGAAAGGGGAATTCATCGCATTTCTTGATGACGATGACTATTGGTTACCCGACAAAATAGAGCGTCAAATGGAGGTCGTTCAAAAGATGAATTGTGGATTTGTCTATTGTGGGAGAAAGCTGGAAATTGTTTCTTCAAATGGTACGGTCACATTTCAAGATGAGCTACCGGATATCAAAAACAGGGGTAATATGTCAAAGCGTGTATTGTATGAAATATGTACTACCACATCTTCAATTCTCGTCTCAAAAGATATCCTGAATGCCGTAGGACTGTTCGATGAAACTTTAAGGTTCTGGCAGGAGTACGAATTATGCATTAGATTGGCACAAATCACGAATTTTTATTTTGTTCCAAATACGTTGATTGTATATAGAGTTGATGTTTCTGATAAAGGAAGACTGACCAATAAGTATTATGAGTGGTGGGATGCGGTTGATTATATCCGTAAAAAACATTGCAAATTGTATTCAAAACTATCATTATTTGAGCGGCGAAAATCAATGTTGCTAGTCTATAAGGATGCCTATGGACGCGCAATGAACAGTGGATTGGAAGCAGAGGGAAAAAGAATCTTTAAAAAAGTAAAATTGCTTTCTTCCCCAGAGATAATTAGAGACAAGATCAAGAAACTGCATAATAATTATGTTCCATAGGAACTATGATTTGCTAAGTGTAGTTCGAACTTCTATGTAAGATAATTAATTAATCCTTGCGTAGCAAATGAAACCGAGTTATGACTTTTTAATCGTTGGCTCCGGCCTTTTCGGCGCCACATTCGCTTACCGCGCACACAAGGCGGGGAAGAAGTGCCTCGTCATCGAGAAACGCCGCCACCTTGGCGGCAATGTGTATTGTGAACCTGTAGAAGGGATCAACGTCCACAAGTACGGTGCACATATATTCCATACCAACAACAAGGAGATTTGGGATTTCGTGAACAGCATCGTCCCATTCAACCGCTATACGAACAGCCCGGTGGCGAACTACAGGGGACAGCTTTACAACCTGCCGTTCAATATGAACACATTCCACCAGATGTGGGGTGTCGTCACTCCGGAGCAGGCACAGGCGAAGATTGACGAGCAGCGTGCGGAGGCCCTGGCCGCAATGAAGGCGGCGGGAGTCAGCGAGCCTCGCAATCTCGAAGAGCAGGCACTGTCACTCGTCGGTCGGGACATTTATGAGAAACTCGTCAAGGAATATACGGAGAAGCAGTGGGGACGCGATTGCAAGAATCTGCCCGCCTTTATCATCAAGCGTCTTCCTGTGCGTTTCGTCTACGACAACAACTATTTCAATGATTCATATCAGGGTATCCCTGTCGGCGGATACAACAAACTGATCGAAGGTCTGCTTGAAGGCGTAGAGTACAGAACTGACGTCGATTTCTTTAATTCCGAATACCGCGACTGGCGCAAATATGCCGACAGGCTTGTCTACACCGGGCCGATCGATGAATATTTCGGCTTTTCGCTCGGAAGACTCGACTGGCGCACCGTCAGTTTCAAGACCAGGATTGAGGACAAGCCTAATTTCCAGGGCAATGCAGTCGTCAATTATACAAGCCACAATGAGCCGTACACCCGTGTCATAGAGCACAAACATTTCGAGATGTTCGGGCAGCAGGTTTATGACACGCCGAAAACCGTCGTGAGTGAAGAATATTCCACTGAATACAAGCCGGGGATGGAGCCGTATTACCCGGTCAACGATGACCGCAACAATGCCATTGCCGAATCATATCGCAGGATGGCGTCGGAAGAAAAGGATGTCATCTTCGGCGGCCGTCTGGCGGAATACAAATATTACGACATGGCCCCGGTGATAGAGAAGGCTTATAAATTTTCTATAATTGAATATTTATAATTATATTTGACGGAAAAATCGGGATATGAATCCGTTTGTTGTAAATGGTATAATACCGGAGAAATACTTCTGCGACCGGAAGGTCGAGACGGCAAGGCTTGTGGAGGCGATTGAGAATAATACAAACATTCTCTTGACTTCCCCTCGAAGGATGGGGAAGACACAGCTCATCAGGCACACGTTTGCGCAGCCGGCGATAAAGGAAAGGTATTATATGTTCTATTCCGATATATATGCCACGTCAAGCCTTCAGGAATTCATAATCTACCTGGGAAGGGAGATTGCTTCTCAATTGGTCCCTCACGGAAAAAAGGCGTTGGAACTGTTCTTTTCGACTTTGAAGTCGTTGTCCGGTGTGCTGTCTTACGACCCGGTGAAGGGTGTGCCGATCTTCAATATTCATCTTGGAGATATTGTTCGGCCGGAGTTGACTTTGTCTGAAATTTTTGACTATCTGCAGAATGCCGACAAGCCTTGTGTCTTTGCGATAGATGAATTCCAGAAAGTAGGGGATTATTCGCACGGCAATGTCGAAGCGTTGCTGAGGACGCATATTCAGACTGTTTCCAATTGTCGTTTCATCTTTGCCGGAAGCAACAGGCATGTGCTGGAAAATATGTTCAACAGTCCTTCCCGGCCATTTTACAAAAGCGTCGGGCAGATGTATCTGGACCGGATTGACAGGGATTTGTATGTCGATTTTGTTGTCAAGACATTTGCGGATAGCGGCAAGAATATTCTGGTTGAGGATACTGAGTGGGTATATGACCTTTTCGAGGGGCACACGTACTACGTACATTATCTTATGAACAGAGTCTTTTCTCACGGCAAATCTGACGATGCTATCACGAAAGAATTGATAAAGTCCTGCCTGACAGATATAATCGAAGAACAAGCACATTCCTTTGCGACTACTACAAGTCAGTTGTCATATCAGCAGAAGGAGGTACTTATCGCCATCTGCAAAGAGAAGAAGGCCAGGGGCGTCACATCTGTGACTTTTATGAAAAAATATGCGCTTACTTCTCCAAGTTCGGTGCAGAACGCATTGAGAACTCTGATAGACAGGGACATTGTCACTTACGATGTCGATGAAAGAGGGACGAAGTGTTACTCTATTGTTGACCGGTATTATGCACTTTGGCTTGATCTGACCTACTAGGTACAATATTAAGTTTAATCGATTTTGAATGGAAAAGATACTTACAATAGTAATCCCGACCTACAACATGGAGAAGTACCTGGACAGGTGCCTTTCCTCGCTTGTGATTGATGATGAAATGATGGACCGGCTCGAGGTTCTGGTGGTGAACGACGGCTCGAAGGACCGCTCGTCCGAAATCGCACACGGTTACGAATCCCGGTACCCCCGGACATTCAGGGTGATAGACAAGGAGAACGGCAACTACGGCTCCTGCATAAATGCAGTGCTGCCGGTGGCAAGTGGGCGCTATTTCAGAATTTTGGATGCCGATGACTGGTTTGACGGGAAGGACTTTGAATCTTTGCTGGATTTTCTTTGTAGCTCGGATGCCGATCTCGTTTTCTGTGATTATCGGGAATGTCATGACGGTTTTGAGCCTATCTTACGAAAGATGCCGGAACAAATGATTCCTGGAATTGTGTATAATCCTGAAGAATTTATCCCTTTTATCCAAAACTGCCATTTTCAGATGCACGGAATGACATTCAGGACTTCCGTGCTTAAAGAGTCCGGCCTTAGGTTGCAGGAAGGAATCAGTTATACTGATACTGAATATTCTTTTCTGCCGCTGCCTTGGGTGAAATCTATGGTCAGACTTGGGATTTCTCCATATTGTTACTATGCCGGCAGACCGGGCCAGACAATGTCAAGAGAGTCTTTGCTGAAATCTCTCCCTCAACTTAAACAGATAGCTGAGCGGTTGATATTGTCATACGAGCAAAATGAAGGCCGTTTTTGCTCGTCATTGTATTTGATGTGGCAGGCAATCATCAAGCGTGTCCTTGGTGTGTTCTATTCCGTGGCCCTTGTCGATTCGGAAAAGAATGTGGAACTGGATGCCAGATTGAAATCGATGGATGATTTTCTTGCGGGGCATCCGTTCTTTGACAGTATGGCTGATGACTTGACTTTGAACAAACTCCATTATGTCAGAGTATGGAGAAAGACGGGAGTATATAATACGGCTGCTGTCTATAGATTGTATAATTGGATGTGGAAACGGTTGAAGAAGATTGTCGATTTCAAACAGTCTATT
>JAZLKB010000031.1:0-41916 GCA_045597365.1 Bacteroidaceae bacterium
AGATCGGCCTTGCCGTTGCGGTCGGTGACTATCCAGCCTTCGTCTTTCCAGTTGTAGAGGGTCTGACGGGATATTTTTATGAATCGGGAGAGATCTGAGAGGCTGACGATGGGCTTTGTCTCGGAGTATTGCTTGAGCTGGCGGTATCTTTCATCGCGGTGCTCGATGCGTGGAGCGCAGAATCGGATGAGGTCGCCGATGCGGACCTGGCCGATGTCGGTGCACAATTCGCAGAAATCACGGGCGCACTTGGCGTTGAGGGTGAGGTTGTAGATGTCGCGGTCGGTCATAGGGTTACAGGAGCTTTTTGAGTTCTTCCGGATCCGGAAGGGCATTGCGATACTCCACCGGCATTTCCTGAAATGTCTTATAGGTGGCTACTCCCATTGGCTTGCTGTAGTCGCGGACGGCATCTTTTGCTGTGGGCAGAGTGCCGACAAAGTTGCTGGGCATAGCACTGTGACCTTCTTTATAGAGGTTTTTTTTCAATGCTTCACGCAATTCATACTTGTTCCATTTGTGTTGGACGGACTCGTGGATATAAAAGAGGACTTCACTGATGTCTCTGGTTGTCATCAGAATCTCTGTGTGATGAGAGAAACTTGTGGAGAGGAATTCTTCTCTTGATGTTTCGCATGTTCCAAACTGCAGTCATCAAGGAGCTGTTAAGGAGAAGAAAAAAATTGTAACTACAAAGTTGAAAAAATGTAGTTACAATTTTTCAACTTTGTAGTTACAATTTTTTACATGCCCAACAGGGCACTAAAAGCAGACTCCCGAGGTGCGCTCCAAGGCGCAGTCAAATGTTGAAGACGTGATGTTACGACAAATCTGGCAACAATAGCTTTGCTTTCGCTGCTTGATCGAAGAACAGTAGATCGGCTTAATCCCGGCACCAAGTGCTGGAACGAGACATCACCCGGAAGCTCTTGCTCCGAAGCTCGTCGATAAGGTGGTGCAGTTAAATCGGGGATAGCCTTTGACGGCCTCGCGTCTCTGGTGAACATTCAGAGGATAAGGATTCGATGCGGTAGCTCCGGTCTTGTCAAGTCACGAAAATCAAAACGGAGATAAGCCTGTAGAAAGCGTATGGTTTCCCCGTTTGGACGAGGGTTATATGCAAGAAAAGCATACTCAGATTAACTGAATTTTCGTTTTTTGTCCCCAACCTTTTGTTCAATGATGACAATGATGCAAATGGATAATGGAAACAATCAGTTTGTATGTATTTTTTTTATATTTTTATCTTTTTTTTTGGATGTAGGAAAAAATGTATGTCCCAACAGTCTGGGATGACGTTTGGACCTGCTTTGAAATGAATTCATTGATATTTTTTGAAATTACGTAATATTATGTACTTCAAACGTTTTTTCTTATCAATTCTGTTGTTGTCTGTTATGCAGATGACATGGGCAGTTATTGCATATCCAGGTCTTGTCGATTTCCGGCAACCTGACGGATCAGTAGTTCGGCTGAAACTTAAAGGTGATGAATACTTTCATTGGGCTGAATCGGAGGATGGTTATACTCTGTTGGCAGATGACGAAGGGTTTATGACTCTTGCAATACCCGATAAACAAGGTGATCTGCGTCCTTCCAGGTATAAAGCTGCAAATATACTACAGCGCTCTCCTGAGTTTCTTAATGCAATGAAGCAGGTGAAACCTGGGGCTGAGTTTTCAAGGAAACAACTGGAGGAACCTCTTGTGACAAAGATGTTGGCTGCATCAAGGAATGAGGTAATAGTCAGTGATCAGCCTGTAGTGGGCAAGAGGAAGTTCCTGGTAATACTCATGGAGTTCGCTGATGTGAAATTTAAGACAAGCGCAGAGGGCTTTTATCGTCTGCTCAATGAAGAAAGGTATAATTTGGATGGGAATTCAGGCTCCGTTCATGATTTCTATATGGAGAATTCCTTTGGTCAACTTGACCTTCATTGTGACGTAGCCGGTGTTTATCGGGCATCACAGACCATGGCCTTCTATGGAGGGAATAGCCATGGTAACCCGGCAGCTCTAGCTATTGAAGCTCTGCAGGCAGCAAGTCGGGATTATAACCTCGCTGATTATGATTCTAACGGTGATGGCTTCATAGATGGCGTACATATCATCTTTGCAGGATATGGCGAGGAAGCCGGTGGTGGAGAAGATTGTATCTGGTCGCACGAATCAACGACAACCGGCACTTTCTGTATTGTGGACGGCATACGGATGAATATGTATAGTTGCACTCCTGAGCTTAGAGGCGGAAGCGGGAACAACATGTCCAGAATTGGCGTTATCTGTCATGAGATAGGTCATGCCCTAGGTACGATGGACTATTATGATACCAATTATGGAACCGGCGGCAACTATCCCGGAACTGGACAGTGGGACGTGATGGGCAGCGGAAACTGGAATAATGATGGCGGTTCTCCTGCTCACTTCAACCCCTATTCCAAGATTTATGACTTTAAATGGTCTGAAGTTCAGGACGGAAACAAACCTCAGATGATTACTCTGAGCGAGAAGACAAAAGGCGCATTTGTACGCATTGATACACATACCGATGGGGAGTTCTTCATTCTAGAGTATCGGAATAAGACGAGCTTTGATGCGTCTATTCCGGGGCATGGACTGATGGTATGGCGTTCCTCGGAATATATGTCCCGCTATCAGGATAATACAATCAATGCCTTTCATCGTCAGCAGTTTTATCCTCTATGTGCCAATGCGACAGCTCGAATTCCGACGAACGACCCGAATTCATACGGCAATTTGAATTCGGCATCAACACCATTTCCCGGCACACTTGGCAAAACTTCTCTCACAGATGAGACAACACCAAGTATGCGGAATTGGAATGGCGATCCGACGGGGCTTCCTGTTACGGAAATTGTGGAGAATGTATCAGGTGGAAGTGTTTCATTCATGATAGCTGGTGGTGACGGTCAGGCATACGGACTCAATGTCAGACAGGTTGGCTTCGATTTCATTACCTTGGGATGGGAAAACGATGCACACCGCAAAGTGATGCTTGTCTGTAATACCACGGCAACGTTTGGCATTCCTAACTCAACAGATTATTCGGTAGGTGCCGAAATTGCTGGAGGTGGCACAGTTATTTATGTCGGTTATGACACTTCTTTCACACACGAGAATCTGGAGGAAGGTACAGAGTATTATTATCAGCTGTTCACAAAACAGGAAAACGGATCCGGATGGAGCTCTCCTATAGAGCAGCGTGGGCAGACCGACATCAGATATATAAAGAAATATCCTTATTTTGAAGACTTCGAAAATGGAGTTCTTCCTACTGGGTGGAGCCAGGAACTCATTTACGGAACAAACTTCTGGACGGTACAGAAAGAATGGGAATTGACATCGTATGTGCTGTATTTCAACTGGGCATTTGATATGGGCCAGCGTCAGGGAGCAAAAGCTATCATGCCTTCCTTCAATTTTGACGGACATGAGAATGCACTTTTGGAATTCGACTACAGAAATCTTCTTATCGACATGAGAGTCATCTATCGGAGTTCACCGGATGAGGACTGGAAGGATCTGATTGTACTGAACAATCACTACAAGACAGGAGGTATGATGTCGAATTACGATGCTTATGCCTCAGAGGAGCATGCTGTCATCCCTCTGCCTGATTTATCGGATGAATATCAGATAGCATTCGTATCCGACTTTGAATGGAGAGGGAATATTAAATCTTCTACAGAAGTCGGAACAATAGACAATATAAAAGTGAGTGTGGATTATTCACCATTTGCTCTGACAAACAATCCTGTATCGGTGACTGGCACGTCTGCTGAAATCATGTGTACAGTCCTGCCCGGCAACGAAACTGTCAGGGAAATGGGCATAGAATGGAGCATTGACCAAAGCGACTGGACTCAGGTCAGTGCATCCCGAAATGGCGGGATTGTGACGCTGTCGGGGCTTCCCAAAGCCACACGCATCTATTACAGGTCATATCTGGTGACTACAGAAGGACGGTATGAAGGTGCGATTCTTTCATTTGAGACTATGGATGGCGGAAATGGCTCCGGTACCGAAAATGACCCGTTCATCATCGCCTCATCCAAAGACTGGGAAGGAATGACTGCTCTGGTGAAAGGTGGAAATGACTTGTCCAACGTGTATTATGCTCTATCATCTTCGTTCGACTATATTCCAAACAGCACGACATGGGGCACATTTAATGGACACCTTGATGGACGTGGATATACAATAACCATGAAAGTCAACAATGGTTATTCAATGTTTGAGTCAATAGCAGAGAACGGTGTTGTTGAGAATTTGAATTTTGTGTGTGGATCTTATACGGCAAATGACCATTTCAATGCACTGCTTGTATTGAATAACAGTGGCCTTATCACCAACTGTAACGTCAGAATTGAAAGTATGTATCTGAAAGGTACAAGAAATTCTGCCGGTATCTGCAATAAGAACTTCGGTACAATCAGTTATTGCAATTCGTATATATACTTGCCAAAGAATCAACTGCATTATGATGACTGGTGTTCCCCCGAACCCAGCCAGGCCGAAGTGGGTGGCATTTGCTGGTACAATTCAGCCCTTATAGACCACTGCTCGTTCAATGGTGAGATGTATGCGAACAATAATTCAAAGCTTGGAGGTATAGCTTCCAACAACTGGTATGAGGATGATGAGGTGCGTGGACATATCACAAATTGTATCAATTATGGCAAGTTGTCCATATTTCTGATTGACGGTAAGTCCTGGGCCGCAGAAATCGGCGGAATAGCCGGAACCAATTATGGAACGATAGATTACTGTATCAATGAAGGAAAAATTACTGGTGAATGTAATTCTAGCGATGCCATGATAGGTGGAATATCCGCATGGAACTGTCAGAACAGCGTAATGAGACACTGTCTGAACAGGGGTACGGTAGAAATGAATGCTTATGACATGAGTGCACCCGCGGGTGGCGTAACCGGTTTTAACGACAGTGCGCTGACTGAACACTGTGCCAATGACGGTCCTGTAATCGTTATCGGTTCAAGATCAGCCAATACAAATGCAGTGATCGGACGGCATCGCACTGATAAAACGAACAATAATTATTATTCCTCAGAAATGGACGACAGAATGGCAGTGAAGGTAACATCTTGGGAGAGCGCCATCAATTCGTTCAATGATGCCGCCGGTATGGAGGTCTGGCAGTTGATTGAAGGCAGACCTGGTCTGATATGGGAAACCGGTGGAGATTTGAATTGGATAAAGATTAATAGGATAACGCGATTCACTTCAACCTCCATCAGTGGCTCGTATGCCTGCTCCGGAAGCATTGGTAAATGTGGTGTCGAATACCGAAAGTTGGGGGACACGGAGTGGTCTGTCATCAATTATACCCCAGATGCAAATGGAGTGTCCTTCACTATATCCGGGCTTGCTCCTATGACAGAATATGAAGTGCGTGCGTACATGGTTCTGAAAGACGGGCACTCCAACCACACGTCATCGCAGACAATCATGACAGACTTCCCGGAGTCCGCTACTGTTGTGGAAATATCATCAGAAAACGATTTGAAGGTATTGGCCAGAGTCACTTCTCAAGGTCATACAATGGATGCCAAAGTGGTACGTCTGACTGCGGATATTGACATGGGCGCATCGAAAAGTCGTCCGTGGAGAGATATTATAGGTACGTTCAATGGTGAATTTGACGGTGACGGTCATTATATCTATAATCTGAAACTGGTCTCTGATGCTGATCATTTTGGCGAAGGCCTTTTTAGTGATGGCTCTTCATATATTCACGACTTGCATTTCTACGATGTAGATATTGATATCTCCCGCTATGAAGGGGAAGTCTTTTATGTCGGTGCCATTGTTGGCATTTGCAAGAGAATTGAACGATGCAGCGTGATTGGTAAAATGAAGTTCAGTTGCTCCGGTTCGAACTTAACATGGAGCAGTGTTGGCGGCGTGGCCGGATGCGCTCAGGAACTTGTCAAAGACTGCTATGCTCTGCTGACGTTTGACTCTGACTGGACAACAAATTTTGGTGGCGTAGTCGGTAGGGGGCAGGCATATAACTGCTATTATGGTATTATTTCCACACAGGTCGTAAACACTAAACCTATCGGTATCCTTGGCAACCTTAACCGTCTGGGCTCTGACCCTGCCGCTACAGCAGATTATTGTTATTTCTATGAGAAGGCAATGGCTGACAAATATATCAATGGCACTCCACTTTCATGGACTCAGATGAATGACGGCACGTTGCTTGCAAAGTTAAACAGTGTCAGTGCTGGTATCTGGGCCAGTGGAGTTGATGGGAAAAAACTGGATTTCGGCTTCCCGGTGCTAGCCGGACAGCGTGCTTTTCCATACGAACTGGAAATGGATCCTGACTTTGAAGAACCGGAAGAGGACAAGCCGGGGTCTACTTCCGATTTCACATACAGGACCTCGGGCAAGACTGCTATCATAACAGGATTATCCAACACATTCAATAAACAAAGTATTGATGTCCCCAAGGAACTGGAAATAGATGGAAAGACTTACCCTGTGGTTGAGATAGCCGGATATGCTTTTGCGTACAGGTATGGCATAACCAGTATATCCCTTCATGAAGGATTGAAGACGATTGGCGAGGAGGCATTCAATGAGTTGAATAATGTCACTTCTCTGATAATCCCGGCATCTGTGGATAGTATATGTGGATCGTACACAACTCATCTCGGAGCAATGGCGGCTCTAAAAGAGATTAGTGTGGCGAAAGGAAACGGAAAATACTGCACGGTAGATGGCGTGCTATTTACAAAGGATATGAAGACACTTGTCAAGTATCCTGCAGCAAAGGCTGTTCACGAATATGTTATTCCTGATGGCATTACATCAATCTTCAGCCAGGCGTTCAGAAGATGCCAGGCGAAAGCGATTGTAATACCGGAAAGTGTAACTAAGATTTCATATCTTTCATTTGACGACGGAGATGCTCTGAACAGGATTACATGCAAGGCGATGGTGCCACCGGAAATCATTGCCGACTATCCGGACGCAGGACTTTCATGCTTGTATGACTATGATTTATACGTAAGTTATAAAGCAATTGACATGTATAGACAGAGTACCATATGGAGCGCGGCAAAGTCCATCAATGAGATACCTCATACATTGGGCGATGTAAATGATGATGAACTTGTGGATATAGCGGATGCAGTATGTATTGTTAATGACCGTCTCGGATATGAATCGACAGGCTTTATCAGGCATTGGTCAGATATTAATAATGATGGCCAATATACCATTGCCGATGCCGTAGCGGATATAAACATAATGTATGACAAACCGGTTGTCAGTGGAGTCATAGCAAAGGTAATCGCCACAGGAAGAGAGAAACTTGTGCTTTATCAGTCTGATGCAAATTCACTCTCTCTTGATTTGAACTGTTCGCAGGCTTATTCTGCATTCCAGTTCGATATGTCACTGCCTGAAGAAATCAGTCTGGAGAACATTGTTCTGAATGAGGAACGGGTAAAAGGCTTTACGGTTCAGTTCCATCAAACAGATAATTGCCATTACAAAGTTGTGGCTGTAAACTATGAAAATGAAGCGATAGTTTCAGGCATAGGAAATCTTCTTTCGTTCAATATCCTGGGACTTGGCGATATGGATGCAATCGCAATCTCCGATATTCATTTCTCTGATATCAAGGCAACTGATGTAAAGTTTGAAGACATCAGGCTCAGTGATTATACCACAGGTGTCGGTGTTGCCGAGGACACAGATTCCAACCGGAATGTGTATTACAATCTGTCAGGCCAGCGTATCGACGGACCTACCGATGGCATATATATAATGAATGGTGTCAAGATTGTCAATCAGTAATTTAAACACACTCTCCCGATTATGAAAAAACTTTTTTTCCTTCTTATAGCAATACTGGCATCGGAGTGTTATGCAGTAGCAGATAATATCACCGTAAAAGATGTAACATTAATCAATTATGAGGCATCCACAGTTGAGGTAAATCTGACCTGCACATCTTCAGATATAGTCGCCCTGCAGTTCAATATGATATTGCCAGATGGTATTGAACCGGTAATGGAAGGTAACGATGTTGTTATTAACGCTAGTGACAGACTTGCGGGGAATTATATCCTGCATGCCAGTCAGGTTGGGGATGGCAGTTATCTCTTTGTGTTTTTGTCTAAGGATCGTACCCCTATCACTCCAGAGAGTAGTACTCTGTTCACGTTCGGGATAAAGAAGGTACAGAAAAATGATGGCAATTATACAGCTGCCGTCTCAAATGTAATCATGTCTGATATAAAGGGTGAAAAGACCACTCTGGAGAATTCATCGTTTGCTGTGACAGTCATCAGTAAGTATGACATTATCTACATGATTGATGACGAGGAATACAAAAGGGTGTCTTACTTTGTCGGTTCGCCGGTTGAACCGGAGCCGGAGCCAATGAAAGTCGGATATACTTTCTCTGGCTGGACCGATATTCCCGACGTAATGCCCGCTCACGATGTGACTGTTGTAGCTAACTGGATTATAAACAGTTACAAGCTGATTTACAAGGTGGATGGTGAGGTCTATAAGGAACTGGAGGTTGAATATGGCGCGTCAATCATACCTGAGGAGGAACCTCAAAGAGAAGGTTACACATTTTCCGGCTGGACCGATATCCCATCGACTATGCCGGCGAAAGATGTTGTAGTAGAGGCTTCGTGGAAAGTGAATACGTATAAATTGATATACATGATTGATGGTGAGGTCTATAAGGAGCTGGAAGTTGAATACAACTCAATAGTGATCCCCGAAGAGAATCCTTTCAAGGATGGATATAAGTTTTCAGGCTGGAGTGAAATACCCCAAATTATGCCTGCAGAAGATGTTGTCGTAATTGGAAGTTTTGAGAAAATTGCAGTCGTTATTGATATTCAGGAAGAGATTGTCATTACTACTCAGGAAGGGGACGAGAATGTAACCGATGAGGAAATTGCTGCCGTTACTGAGGTCCTCAATAATAAAGCTGTTGAACTCACTGAGGATGAACTGAATCTGGCAGACGCGCTCGAAACTGCTGACGACAGCACAGTGACTTTCTCATTGGTAATCAGTCTGGCCGGAGCAGAAGTAAGTAATAATGAGGAGGGTGATATTATCGTATCCGGTATGTCCTTTGAGGTAAAGCTCAATAAGGTAGAGGATGGTATTACCGAAAATGTAGATAATTCCGCTATTAAGAAGAACATAACATTTCGTCTGCCGGTTCAGAAGGAGGTTGAAAAACCTTCAGTCAGACTGAAGCACAATAATGAAGACATTGGACTTCTTGTCATTCTGATTGATGAAGACACTGAAGATAAATACGTTGAAGTCGCCACAGGAAGTTTTTCAACATTCAGTTATCTCATTTCAGATTTGGATATTTCTCAGCTTAAAGAGACAATTGCAAAGGCTCGCGATTATCTTGACAGTCTGATTGATTCAAAATTTTACGATTGTGCAACCATTCTTGAACAGGCTGTCTCAGATGCGGAACAAGCTCTTAAATCGACAAATCAGGAATCAATAGATGTTGCGGTACAGAATCTGGAGAATATTTTGGAGATAGTCAGAAAGCAGGTGGATTCAATAATCACAGATGTAGATGATACTTTTCACTCTTCCATGAAACAATCAAACGTCAAATATCTCAGGGACGGAAGGATTTATATAGTAACCCCCACAGCATCCTATTCACTCTTTGGAATAAGTGACTAAAACAGATTGAGCCCTGATGAGTCAAAGGTCATCAGGGCTCAACCGCATCAAACAAGAATATTTCCTCAATCAAGCAGCTCTGCGAGTTTTCTTCCGAGATCGTTTCCGCGCAGATTTCTTGCAATTATCAGACCTGTTGAGCAGTCAATAAGGAAATTGGCGGGAATTGAGCGGACTGCATACAGATCCGCACCGCTGTTGTCCCAGTACTGCAGGTCACTGACGTGCACCCAATCCATACCATTATCCCCGATGGCGGATACCCACTCCTCATGGCCTCTATCCAAAGACGAGCCGAATATCTCAAAGCCTTTGGAATGATACTCGGCATAATCTTTAAGCAGGTACGGGACCTCGCCCATACAGGGGCCACACCAGCTTGCCCAAAAATCCAGCAGGACGTATTTGTTGCCTTCGGCCTCGACAACAGATTTCAGAGAAACAGCCACGCCATCTGGTGTGTTCTGTGTGAAATCGATATATGGCTTCCCCTCGTCGACATTCATCTTGGACTGGGCAGTCTGCATCATCGACTTCCACATATCGGTAGTCTGCATATCCTCCGAGAAACGTGCAAGATACTCAGCGGACTCCGCGCCATCGAAATCATACAGCAGATTATTGAACTCATACAGTCCAAAGACATTGTCAAGATTCTGCTCTACGGCATTCTTTATAGCCTCATCGTACTCGTCATCGAGCTGCTCACGGCGCTCGTCTGTGGTAGTATCAGCATAATACTCATTCTCAAACACAACCTGTGCCTTAATAAAATCATGGTAGGCATCATTTGCAGGAGTTCCTGATGCATAAAGCCCTTCCTCGTCTTCCCTAATTTCAATTACCCCCGGCTCTACAAACAGAAACGCCGCATAGTCTGTCGCCTGAATATCGGCATCTTCAGATATATAGCAACGCATCGGCTCGACAAAAGTCCTCTCAAGCTTGAACTTTCCGTTCTTGACTCCAACGGAATCAATAACGTTACGTCTGGAGTCAAGCAGATAGACTTTATCCGTACCATCAACACTGCCGCAAATCTTGAATGTCGCCTGCTTTCCGCAAGCCGACAACATAACGGCAACGAACGTATATAACAGATACTTCTTCATAGCAGCGGAATTTACTATTCAGCGGGAGCCCATTTGCAACGTACAGGCGATATAATAGCGCCCTCTTTTTTCAGTTCGGCAAAAGCCTTGTCAACCACCTTACGATCCAATCCGGACAAAGTAGCAACCTCACCGGCAGACACCGGCTTTGCAGCCTCACGCATAGTTTTCAAAACCAAATCTTTTTCCATATTTCAAAAATTAAGAATTAAGTACATTTTTACAATCGGACTCCCGGGAATCAACGCGCACATTTGCTGTTCCGTATTCTGCCGCAAGATAATAAGAAAACAGGCCAATTGTGACAATAATTCTCGAATTGACGTATTTTTGCAATAAATCATATAAAAAAGCAATATAAAAACGGCAGGACAATCGGAAAAGTCCTGCCGTTTTTATCGCACCGTTACGGTAAACAGATTATTTCTTGCAGCACTTGCACTCGCCGCCGATGCACTTCCAGACCAGAGCCGAGAGAGCCGCGCCAACCAGAGGAGCCACGATGAATATCCACAACTGGCTCAGAGCAGCACCACCTACAAAGAGAGCCGGACCGATTGAACGTGCCGGATTGACGCTGGTTCCAGTGTAACGGATGCATACAAGATGAACAAGAACCAGTGAAAGACCGATAGCAAGACCTGCGAAATTGCCGGCGCCCTTCTCTGAATCGGTTGTGCCGAGCACTACCAGAACAAACACGAATGTGAATACCAGCTCTGCCAGGAATCCTGTGCAGGTGCTGATTTCAGGCTGCAGTCCGTTTGCGCCAAGACCTGACTGAGGAGCAAGAGCGAACAGTATTGCTGCGCCGATAATAGCTCCGATTATCTGGAAAATGACATACATAATGGCATCCTTGCCGCTCATACGGCCGCTGAGCCATACGCCGAAGGTAATTGCAGGATTGATGTGACAGCCGCTGATGCCGCCGATAGCATAAGCCATAGCCACGACAGCGAGACCGAATGCGAGAGAAGTGCCGATAACTGTTGCAGCATTGGCAGTTACCAGATCACACACAGAACTGCAGTTCAGGCTGACAGCCACACCGCAGCCCATAAGAACCAGAACCATTGTTCCGATCATTTCAGCTAAATACTTTTTCATAACACTTGGATATTAATTGTTAATACAGGTTTTGTCAAGTCGCTTTCAATGCAGCCAGCACTGATTTCCACAAAAATACAAAAATTCGTAAATTGACATCACAAGATGACAGAAAACGAGGCGACTCATTTCTGAATCGCCTCGCATATCAATTTTTGCAGATACTGCCAGCCAGATTAGAAGCCGCCGAAACCGCCCATATCAGGCATCTGGAACTCCTCAACCTTGTACTCCTTCGGAAGCTGGAACATTGAAGCCTCAATGTCCTTCTCTTCGAACTTCTTGCAGGTCTGGCCGAAGTCACCCATCTCGGTTGACATTGAGTTCTGCAGCTGGATGCCCTTGTAGATCCATACGATCTGCTCCATGCTCTGGCCCATCATATCCATAGTCATAGAATACTTGGTGCACTCCTTGCCGGCAATTGTCTCCTTGCCAAGTTCCTTGATACCGTTGTCCTTCATCACCTGATCGGTCAGCTTGTTCCAGTTGATCTGAGGACGGCCACCGCCGAAGCCCATGCCACCGCCGAAGTCCGGCATCTTGGTTGCAGTCTTAGCCTCGTCGTTTACACGATACTGAACACCGTCAACAGTGATCTGGCGGGTCTTGCCTTCGCCACCACCCATCATGAAGCCACCACCTTCGGAAACGGTAGCGGTCAGCAGACCGTAGTTGTCAAAATAAGTCTCAGTAACCATCTCGTTGCCCATCATATCCATGCTGGTAACGATAACACCTGACTTAACACCGTAAGGAGCATCGGCCGGAGCCTGTGCATTTGCAAAAGAAGCTACTGCGAAAAGAGCAGCTGCAAGAATAATTTTCTTCATAATTAAATATTAATAATAAGGTTTATAAAATGTGTCAAAAATATTTAAGCCTACAAAGAGAGTAAAAATAATTTGAATATCCAAACTTGGCAAGCGTAAATTAATCCTCAAAATCCATTTCGATGTCATCGTCTGCCTCGTCTTCGGGAATATCCTCGTACTCAAACTCATCATCTCCCAACTCACTGAGTTCTGACTCAAGCAGCATAATATCTTTATTGCGATGGACGAGCCGTTCCGACAAGACATCAGACTCTATGCGGTTCTCAATATTGTTCAACTCTGTCCATAGTATATCCTTGAGTGCCTGTAACCCCATTCCACTGACACCCGATATGAATACGTGAGGCAAATCCGATGGCAGACCCGACTCAAGCATACTCTGCAACTCCTCGTCTATAAGGTCACATTTTGTAATTGCCAGCACACGCCGCTTATCAAGCATTTCAGGATTAAAACGCGTAAGCTCACTCAGAAGTATAGAATATTCTTTTGCGATATCCGCACTGTCAGCAGGCACCATAAACAGCAGAAGCGAGTTACGCTCAATGTGGCGCAGGAAACGCAGTCCCAGCCCCTTTCCCTCACTGGCACCTTCTATTATACCGGGGATATCAGCCATTACGAATGATTTGCCATCGCGATATGACACGATACCGAGATTCGGCTCAAGCGTCGTAAAAGGATAATTGGCAATTTTCGGTTTGGCGGCCGATACAGCCGAAAGCAGAGTCGATTTTCCGGCATTAGGAAAGCCCACCAGACCTACATCGGCCAACAGTTTCAGCTCCAGGACAACCATCATTTCCTGAGCGGGTTCGCCAGGCTGTGCAAAACGCGGTGCCTGACGGGTCGGAGTCCTGAAATGCCAGTTACCAAGACCTCCGCGGCCACCTGGAAGCAGCACGACTTTCTGACCGTCGTCGGTTATATCACACAGATATTCACCAGTCTCAGCATTATAAGCCACAGTACCGCACGGTACCTCAATAATGATATCGTTGCCGTCTTTGCCAAAGCATTTGTTGCTGCCGCCGTTTCCTCCGTTCTCGGCTATCGCATGCCGTTGATAGCGCAAATGGAGCAAAGTCCAATAATTGCGGTTGCCCTTAAGTATCACATCACCGCCGTGGCCGCCGTCACCGCCATCAGGGCCGCCATTAGGTATATATTTATCGTGCCGAAGGTGTGCAGAGCCTCTGCCCCCCTTTCCCGAGCGGCAGAATATTTTCACATAATCTACGAAATTCGATTCCGACATGGTACAAAAGATTTATGAATGCCAGCTCAATCCTCCAAGATTGTATATATGTCGCGATAATTACGTCCTAATCCGTCGTAATCGAGACCATACCCTACAATGAAGTCATCAGGAATTCTGAGCGCAATATATTTCAACGGCTCGCCAAGATCGACTTTCAGTTTGGCAGGCTTGCAAAGCAAGGTGCAGATACTTATCGAGGCAGGCTCGCTCTTTGCCAATGTAGCGAGGGTCCTCTGCATAGTAAGTCCGGTATCGACGATATCCTCAACTATTATGATATGCCTGCCTTTTATCGACTCCTTCAGGCCTATTACCTCATGTACCGTTCCTGTCGATTCTGCGCCCTGATACGAAGAGAATTTGACAAACGATAAACCGCAGGGTATTGAAATCTCCTTCATCAGATCGGAAGCGAACATAAATGCTCCATTCAGCATACCTAAAAACAAAGGATTCTTGTCCTCGTAATCACGATTGATCTCAGCAGCAACTCTTTTTACCTCTTTAAGAATGTCCTGCTCGCCCAATGACAGACGGAACTTCTTATCGCTTACTTGAATGACACTCATATAATGATGAAATTATTGTTATGATGCGAAATTAATCAATTTTTATCAAGAGAGTATTGAAAAACACATATTGTATTTCCAAAAAAGCCAACTTATTTTTTTGAGATTACTAACTTTGCCGCATAATAAAAAGACATTGTCAATGAAAAGGATTCTTTTTGCAGCCTGCGCAATTGTCACGGCAGCCCCAATGCCGGCCCAGACAGACGTTTCTATATATATGCCCGGGGTTACAGCCGAAGGTGTGGTTTATTTTCTGCCAAAGACGATGCTCAGTGTTGTCGTAACAACAACCGAACAGATATACACGCCGGGGGAATTCGCCCATTATGCCGAGCGCTATATGAGAATGACAGGAATAGATGAGAACGAGAGGCGTGAATGGAAGATTTCAGACGTCAGCGTCGAAGCATACGGAATTCCCGAAACCAGCCAGGGATATTCTGTACGCATAAACGGGAAAAGTACAGCCCCGCTGATAACTCTCACAAAAGACGGTATAATCTCCTCTATCAACGTTCCATCATCTACAGCAACACGGGCCCAAGAACCGGAACAAATCGATAAAGAAGTCTCAGACCCGCATGAATTTCTTACCGAAGAGATTCTGACCGCCACATCAAAGGCAAAAATGGCTGAGCTCACCGCAAAAGAGATTTTCAACATCCGTGAGAGCCGCAACGACATAACCAGGGGACAGGCAGACTACATTCCTGCTGATGGCGAGTCGCTCAAATATATACTTGAACATCTTGATCGTCAGGAGAAGTCTCTGTTAAAGCTGTTTACAGGAACGAACGAGACTATAACCCACACCACTGCATTCAACATATCACCCGACGATACAGGCAAAGAGAACATCATATTCCGTATGTCGGTCAAACTTGGAGTACTCGACTCGCTTAATCTAGCAGGAGCACCAGTCTATATCAGTATCGAGAATCTTGGCAGCCAGCCGGAGTCATCGGTCAAGAAAAAGAAAGACACCAACAGTGTCAGATACTGTGTTCCAGGCAGAGCGCACGTCAAAGTCTATGACAACCGCTCAACATACTACGACGGCGTGCTGAGCGTTGCACAGTTCGGAAACATTGAGACTCTGTCAACCACCCTGCTGACAAAATCCACAAACAACAGAATTGTATTTGACACAGCCACCGGTAACATCGTCAGTATCAGCGAATAGGCACTACTACGGCCGAACAAAGGGACGGTCTCCGGAATGAAAATCCGGAGACCGTCTCTTAATATAGAATATTACTCTATAGGAAAATATATCTAAGAACAAACAGGACTGCAAGAATCCACATCGTAAGAGTGATTTTCTTGAAGAACTTATGGTCGAAGATACCGGCAATACCGTTCAATACTACGAATGCAATCATACCAATCAGGATACCGTCCGAAATGCTGTATGCTACAGGCATCAGAATGACTGTAAGGAATGCTGGGATAGACTCACGGTAATTCAGCCAGTCAACCTTTGTTACAGGCTGCATCATCATCATACCTACAATGATAAGGGCAGGAGCGGTAGCAGCGCCTGGAATAGCTGTGAACAGTTTTCCGAAGAACAAAGCCAGTGTAAAGCACACGGCTGTGGTAAAAGCGGTAAGACCAGTGCGGCCGCCTGAGCCTACACCAGTTGAGCTCTCAACGTACGTTGTGGTTGTCGAAGTACCGAAGCAAGCACCGGCAACTGTACCGACAGCATCTGCCATAAACACTCTATCAATGCCATCAATGTTTCCCTGCTCATCAACGAAGCCAGCCTTTTGGGATACGCCGACCACAGTACCCATTGTATCGAACATATCGATAAACAGGAATGTAAAGACAACTACCAGCATATCCAGTGACCAAATCTGATTCCACTGGAACTGACAGCAGATAGGTTTGATGCTTTCAGGCATACCGAATACACCGCTGAATTGTGAGAGCATCTCACCGGCATGCTCAGGGTCTGTATTTGGTATAAACATACCTATTACGAACGTCAGCAGAATTCCGATAAGCACACCACCACGGATGTGGAGCATAGCAAGAGAGCAGGATATTACCAAACCGATGACAGCCAGAAGTGCCCTTCCCTCGGTAAGGGGCCCCAGTTTGACCAGAGTAGATTGATCACCTATAATAATCCCGGCATTCTGTAAACCGATAAAAGCAATGAACAAGCCGATACCGGCACCTATGGCATGCTTCAGTGATATTGGAATGGAATTGATGATCAGCTGACGCACCTTTGTAAGTGTAAGGATAATGAAAATAATACCCTCAATGAATACAGCTGTCAGAGCGAACTGCCAGGAATAACCCATTCCAAGACATACGGTATATACGAAGAAAGCGTTCAGTCCCATACCTGGAGCAAGGCCGAAAGGCTTCTTTGCCAGAAATGCCATTACATACGTAGCTACGGCAGCGGCAAGAGCCGTAGCTGTAAAGACAGCACCGGTAGGCATACCGTCAAGAGCACTGAATATATTGGGGTTAACAGCCAGAATATAGGCCATAGTCAGGAATGTGGTGATACCAGCCACAATTTCCGTACGCACACTGTGTTTTGCCGGATCAAATCCGAAACACTTTGTCAAAAACTTTGTATTTGACATATTTATTTTATATACGTCAGATTCAGAATACCCATTTGGCGCCAAGGCAAGGACGGCACTTGAAACCGTGGACACCGGCAAAGTTTGCAGACAGCTCAACCTCAGTACCGATATGCAGATTCTCGCAACCGAACAGACTGCCTATATTATACCAGAGCTGCGGTTCGGAAATCATCACAAAATTATCATCGGCTGTAGCGCCAAAGCCATTCTCACCCCAGATATCCAGAAAACCGCTGAAACGGAGACCTTTGGCACCGAAGATGTCCTGCATACCCCATACGAATGTGAACTGCAGAGGACAGTCACTGCTGGCATTGCCGTTGAATGTCTTATACATAAGCTCGAATGTGAATGTATTGCTGTAGTCAGCATTGTGAACCAGATAATTTGCACCGAACAACCAGTTCAGGTTACCAAAGTTAACACCAGCGTTCAACTCAACGTGTGCGCTCAAATCTTTCAGTTTCGACTCTTTCCAGAAATTAAGTCCACGGGCAATCTCGAAATAGCTGCCGTAAGAACCCGGATCACCATCTTTCTTAGCATTGAAGTCATAGTCAATGAAGAAGAATGTATCACCCCAGTTGTCACCATAATATCCCTCAAGTGTTGTGGTGGCATTCTTACGGTCACTACCGAAATCATAGAACACTTGAAGATTTGTCTGAGCAGAAGCACAAAGAGCGAGCAGGCAGAGACCTGCGGAAACGAATAATTTTCTCATAATTTTACTTGAATAAAACGTATTTTGAAGTTTGTTCCAATATTCTTTTCTACAAATCTACTTGCCTTTTCTTAAAGGCTTTTAACATTGATTTACGAATTCAGCGTTTGTTGAAAACTTTTTTGCTTGCTTATTATACTCGCAAGCATTAATTTTGCACTTCAAACACAAGTAGATATGTTCGAGAATCTATCAGAAAGACTTGAGAAATCGCTCAAGATATTAAAAGGTGAAGGAAAAATCACCGAAGTCAATGTTGCCGAAACTCTGAAAGACGTGCGGAAAGCCCTGCTTGATGCCGATGTCAACTACAAGGTAGCAAAGCAGTTCACAGACACTGTAAAAGCGAAGGCTTTGGGAATGGACGTGCTCACATCGGTACGTCCGGGCCAGTTGATGATAAAAGTAGTACACGACGAGCTGGCCACACTTATGGGAGGCAAGGCTACAGACATCGATATCAAAGGGCATCCGGCAATAATACTGATGTCAGGTCTTCAAGGCTCCGGTAAGACTACATTCAGTGCGAAGCTTGCCAATCTGCTCAAGACCAAACGTTACAAGAAGCCTCTTTTGGCAGCGTGCGATATATACCGTCCCGCAGCCATTGACCAGCTGCAGGTACTCGGAGAGCAGATTGGTGTGCCTGTCTATGCTGAGCGTGAGAACAAGAATGCAATTGAGATAGCTCAGAACGCCATAAAGGAAGCCAAGGCAAAGGGATTCGACGTAGTTATCATCGATACCGCAGGCCGTCTGTCAATCGACGAGGCAATGATGCAGGAGATTGCAGCCATCAAAGCAGCAGTCACCCCCAACGAGATTCTGTTCGTGGTTGATTCAATGACCGGTCAGGATGCCGTAAATACCGCAAAGGAATTCAACGAAAGGCTTGATTTCACTGGAGTCGTGTTGACTAAACTTGATGGCGACACACGTGGCGGTGCTGCGCTCAGCATCCGTACCGTCGTTGACAAGCCAATCAAATTTGTCGGAACCGGCGAGAAAATCGATGCGTTCGATGTTTTTCACCCCGACCGTATGGCCGACCGGATACTCGGCATGGGCGACATCGTATCGTTCGTAGAGCGCGCACAGCAGAACTTTGACGAGGAAGAGGCCAAGCGCCTGCAGCGCAAGATGGCCCGTAACAAATTCGACTTTGACGACTTCAAAGGTCAGATAGCCCAGATTCGCAAAATGGGTAACTTGAAAGACGTAATGGGAATGATACCAGGGCTAGGCAAGGCCATCAAGAACATTGATATTGATGACAACGCTTTCAAGGGCATCGAGGCGATGATAGACTCAATGACACCCCAGGAGCGCAGCAATCCCGACCTGCTGGACAAGAGCCAGTCGCGCAGAATGAGAATCGCCAAAGGCAGCGGCCAGTCCATACAGGAGATAAACCGTATGCTCAAGCAGTTCAACGAGACACGCAAGATTATGAAAGGCGTTGCAGGTGCCAAGTTCCCTTCAATGCCAGGAATGTTAAGAAGATAAAGCAACAGATATGCAATTAATAGACGGTAAGGCAGTCAGTACTGAAATCAAGCAGCAGATTGCCGCAGAAGTAGAGAAAATGGTGGCAGACGGAATGAAACGTCCGCATCTGGCTGCAATTCTGGTAGGTCACGACGGCGGCAGCGAGACATACGTAGCCAATAAAGTAAAGTCGTGTGCTGAGTGTGGCTTCAAATCAACGCTCATCCGCTTTGAGGACGACATAACGGAAGAGACACTGCTTGAGCAGGTGGCAAAGCTGAATAACGATGACGACATCGACGGTTTCATAGTCCAGCTACCGTTGCCAAAGCATATCAACGAGCAGCACATAATCGAAGCCATAGACTATCGCAAGGATGTTGACGGATTCCACCCCATCAACGTAGGACGCATGAACATCGGCCTGCCCTGCTTTGTATCGGCCACACCAGCCGGAATCATAGAGCTGCTCAGACATTACAACATAGAGACCAAAGGAAAGAAATGCGTGATACTCGGCCGCAGCAACATAGTTGGAAAACCTATGGCTACGCTTCTGATGCAGAAATCATACCCCGGAGACTGCACTGTTACCGTATGTCACAGTCATACGGCAAATCTAAAGGAGGAATGCCGTCAGGCCGACATCATAGTAGCCGCCATGGGAAAGCCCGGCTTTGTTACGGCCGATATGGTAAAGGAAGGAGCCGTCATAATAGACGTAGGCACTACCCGTGTGCCCGATGCATCGCGTAAAAGCGGATTCCGCCTGAGCGGTGATGTGTGCTTCGACGAGGTCGCGTCCAAATGCTCGTTCATCTCGCCTGTTCCCGGAGGCGTAGGCCCGATGACCATCTGCTCGCTGATGAAGAACACCCTGCTGGCGGGCAAGAAGGCTATTTACGAATAAACTTCACAACCGCCACATTCTTTCATGGTCCTGGCGATCTCCCTTAGAAAAAACAGGCCATGAATGTTTGTAATTAAAATAAAAAAGCTAACTTTGCAGCGCTTTAGGACGCAAGTCCATATATGGTGCGTGTAGTTCAGTTGGTTAGAGCGTCAGATTGTGGTTCTGAATGTCGTGGGTTCGAGTCCCACCCCGCACCCAAGAACAACCTGTAAATCAAAAATTTACAGGTTGTTTTTTATATGTTTCCAAAAGTAAGCAAGACAGGCACAGACCCTTAGCGGGATGATTTTTTCCTATTGGAGCGGCGGCCTCCGTTTGCGGATTTATTGCGGGAAAAGTTCCTTTTACGCGGAGAATATTCCGGAGCCGGACCGAAGGAGTCATCAATCGGAATCTTATAAACCTCACGCTCTATCAGTTTCTCTATTGAGCTGAACGGCGTCTGGTCATCGGGCGATACGAAGGTTATGGCACAGCCGTCACTGCCAGCACGGGCGGTGCGGCCAATGCGGTGGACATAATCCTCGGCATCACGGGGAACATCAAAATTCACGACAAGGTCAATGTCATCTATATCAATGCCGCGCGATACTATATCAGTGGCTACCAGGAAATTCACGTGACCGTTGCGGAAACGCCGCATCACGTCGTCACGCTGCGTCTGATCCAAGTCGGAATGCATCTCGCCCACATTCATTCCAAGGCCTTTCAAAGTCTTGGATATCTCTTTCACCTTCAGCTTTGACGAGGCGAAGATTATCACGCGCCGTTCTTTCTTATCTTCGAACAGACTTTGTATGATTGGAATTTTCTGGGTCTCGTAGCAAACGTATGCGCCTTGCAGTATCTTCTCTGCCGGTTTTGATACGGCCAGCTTTACCTCGACAGGTGAGCGCAATATCTTGCCGGCAAGTTTCTGTATCTCGTCAGGCATTGTTGCAGAGAAAAGAAGTGTCTGACGTTTCTCAGGAAGACGCGAGACTATCTGCATTATGTCATCGAAAAAGCCCATGTCCAGCATACGGTCGGCCTCGTCAAGAATAAAGAACGATACTTTCGACAGGTCGCAGTTGCCAAGACTGAGATGGCTGATAAGCCGGCCGGGAGTAGCGATGAGGATATCCGCACCCATGGCCATTCCGCGTTTCTCCTGTTCAAAACGTATGCCATCATTACCGCCATAAACAGCCACACCCGACACAGATGTGAAATACGAGAATCCCTCAACCTGCTGGTCAATCTGCTGTGCCAGCTCGCGGGTCGGAGACATCACGACACAATTTATGGCATTGGCAGGATAATTGCCTTTACACAAGGCATTTATCACTGGCAGCAGATATGCGGCTGTCTTACCCGTACCAGTCTGGGCCACCCCAATCAGATCGTGGCCTTCCATTATAACCGGAATAGCTTTCTCCTGAATTGGAGTACACTCAACAAAACGCATAGAATCTATTGCGTCCTGAACCTCGGGTTCAAAATCAAATTCGTCAAACCTCATGTCTTCGCACTATTTGGGAGCTTTCATATACAGGAATACGGCTATCGGCACGTAAATCAGATTAGGGAGCCATTCCGCCCAGAACGCGGACATCGAGCCTGCCACGGCGAACATCGATGATACGGACTGGAACAGGATATATCCGAAGCTCAGTCCTATGCCAATGCCAAGATACAATCCCATTCCACCCTTACGTTTGCGGCTTGACAGGGATACGCCTATCATAGTAAGTATGAACGATGCGAATGTCATCGCTATTCTTTTGTGATATTCTATCTCGAACTCACGCACGTTCTGCCCTACTCCACGTGCTTTCTGCCTTTGTATGTACTCACGCAACTGCGGCGATGTCATTGTCATCTGCTGATCCTTCTCAATAAGGAAATCGGCAGGCTCCATATAAATCAAAGTATCAAGCTCAGATCCACTGATGACCTCCTCGCGGTCGGAAGACAGATTGCGTATCATATAGTTTCTGAGTTTCCAATGATACTGGTTCTCCGGGTCAGTGTCATACTCGGCCGACTGAGCCGTGAGATGCGATACCAGCACCTTATCCTCGAACTTATCCAGGCTGAGACGGTAGCCGCTATTGTTATATTGCTGATAATTCTCAAGATACGCTATCACGCCATCGCCAACCACCATCTGGATATTGCGGGCTATCTGCCCGGACTGGCGGCCACTTCGCAAATACTTGTTCTCGAAAGCAACACGCGTAATACCACCATGCGGTATCACAAACATACTCAATACAAGTGACAGGACTGCAATCAGAGATGCGGAGAGCATATATGGCCACAACATTCTCTTGAAGCTCAGTCCTGTTGAGAACATAGCTATTATTTCAGAGTTCTCGGCCATTTTTGAGGTAAAAAAGATAACCGCTATGAAGACGAACAGCGGGCTGAACAGATTGGCATAATATGGAATGAAGTTCAGATAATAGTCGAACAGCAGCTCGCTTACAGGGGCTTCTTTAAGCTTATCAATATGCTCACTGTAGTCAAACACTACCGATATGGCTACAATCAATATGATACAAAGAAAATATGTACCGAGAAATTTCCCAATGATATAGCGGTCCAGCCGGTTGACTATTTTGAAACGTTTGCCTGCCATCAGATTCTTTGCGTTACACGTTTTATGGTCACCGTCTTCCAACTTGCGAAATCACCCTCTATGATATGCTTTCTTGCCTCGCCCACCAGCCACATATAGAATGCCAGATTGTGAGCCGAGGCAATCTCTAGCGCCAGAACCTCGGCAGCCTTGAACAGATGATGCAGATATGCCTTTGTGTATAAGGTGTCATACTGCGAGGCTCCATCTGCCTCGATCGGCTCAAAGGCATCCTCCCACTTCCTGTTGCGTATGTTTATCACGCCGTCTTTTGTGAACAGCATAGCATTCCGGCCATTTCGTGTAGGCATCACGCAATCGAACATATCAACACCCAGAGATATGGCCTCAAGTATGTTCCCGGGAGTCCCGACGCCCATCAGATATCGTGGCTTGCAGGACGGAAGGATACCGTTGACCAGCTCTATCATCTGGTACATAACCTCGGCCGGCTCACCGACAGCCAGACCGCCGATAGCATTGCCATCGGCATTCTTCGATGCCACGAATTCCGCAGAACGCATTCTCAGATCATTATATACGCAACCTTGCACTATGGGAAACAATGATTGCCCATAGCCGTACAGCGGTTCCGTCACTGATATGCGCGCAATACAACGGTCAAGCCAGCGATGCGTCAGCTCCATGGATTTTTTTGCATACGCATACTCGGCTGTACCGGGAGTACACTCGTCAAAAGCCATAATGATATCGGCTCCGATGGCCCGCTCGGTATCCATCACGTTCTCGGGAGTGAATATATGACGCGAACCGTCAATATGCGACTGGAAGCGCACCCCCTCTTCGGTAATCTTGCGCAAGCCGGTAAGTGAGAAGACCTGAAAGCCGCCACTGTCCGTGAGTATCGGACGGTCAAAGCCGCTGAAGCGATGCAGGCCGCCGGCTCTTTTCAGGATTTCCGTTCCGGGCCTCAAATACAAATGATATGTATTGCCCAGAATAATCTGAGCTTTGACATCATCCTTCAGTATATCAACAGGAACGGCCTTTACAGTACCCGCGGTACCTACAGGCATAAAGACAGGCGTCAATATGTCACCGTGTGCCGTAGTGATTTTACCGGCTCTGGCCGATGTGGCAGTATCAGTATGTTGAAGCTCAAACCTCATCTTTTGCAGGTTTCCAGACTTTTATATCCTGAGGATTATCCACACGCTCGTCCAAAAGAGCCAGTTTCCACACATCGCTGATATTCTCAACATAATGGAACTCAAGGCCTTTCAGATAATCAGCCGGTATCTCGTCTATATCGCGTTTATTCTCGGAGCAGAGAATGATATCGGTTATTCCGGCCCGCTTGGCGGCAAGAATCTTCTCGCGTATGCCACCTACAGGCAGCACTTTACCGCGAAGCGTGATTTCGCCGGTCATTGCGAGATTGCTGCGCACCTTACGCTGTGTGAACGCAGATGCGATGGATGTTGCCATTGTCACACCAGCCGATGGACCATCTTTTGGAATTGCGCCCTCAGGAACGTGAATATGCACATTCCACGATGAGAACAGTTCCGGGTCAAGCTGAAGCAAATCGGCATGTGCCCTGATATATTCCAAAGCCAGCATTGCCGACTCTTTCATTACATCGCCCAGATTACCGGTCAACGTCAGTCTGCCTTCCTTTCCGCGGCTCAGGCTAGTCTCCACAAACAGTATCTCGCCGCCAACGGCAGTCCAAGCCAGTCCGGTCACCACTCCGGCATAATCATTGCCCTGGTATTTATCACGGCTATAAGGTTTGATTCCCAGCAAAGATGATAAATCGTCAGGCTTCACACTCTTTGAGCCAAGCTCTCCGTCAACAGCATACTTGTATGCCAGCTTACGGCAGACCTTTCCGATTTTCTTCTCAAGCTCACGGACGCCCGACTCGCGGGTATAATTCTCTATTATAGCCTCGATTGTATTCTTGGGAATACGTATGCCGCGTCCTTTTATACCGTTTGCATCAAACTCCTTGGGTATGAGATGGCGCGATGCTATCTCAATCTTCTCCTCGGTAATGTATCCGCTCACCTCAATGAGCTCCATCCTGTCAAGCAGAGGCCCGGGTATCGTATTCAAATTGTTTGCGGTAGCAATGAACATAACTTTCGACAAATCGAAGTCTATATCAATGTAATTGTCGTGGAACGCCCCGTTCTGCTCCGGGTCGAGCACCTCCAGAAGAGCCGATGACGGATCGCCCTGTACGGTCATCTGACTTACTTTATCTATCTCGTCAAGCACAAAGACCGGATTTGAAGAACCGGCTTTCGCAAGTCCCTTGATGATACGTCCGGGCATAGCCCCTATGTAGGTACGGCGATGTCCGCGTATCTCAGATTCATCGTGCAGGCCACCGAGCGATATGCGCACATATTTACGTCTCAAAGCCTTGGCTATGGATACTCCAAGCGATGTCTTACCTACTCCCGGAGGGCCATACAGACAGATGATCGGCGACTTGAAATCCCCGCGCAGGCGCATTACAGCCAGATGTTCCAGAATGCGCTCCTTGACCTTTTCCAATCCGTAATGGTCCTTGTCAAGAGTCTTGGCGGCATTCTTCATATCGGTATTGTCTTCGGTGAACTCATTCCACGGAAGGCTGAGCAAAGTCTGCAGATAAGTGAGCTGCACGTTGTAGTCTGGCGACTGTGAGTTTATACGCTCCAGTTTTGTAAGTTCCTTCTCAAAAACGGCAGCCACTTTCTTATCCCACTTCTTATGGGCAGCCTGCTGGCGCATCTCGCCGGCATCCTGATCCTGCGAGCTGCCTCCCAGCTCATCCTGAATGTTCTTGAGCTGCTGCTGAAGGAAATATTCCTTCTGCTGTTTCTCAATATCCTCGTGGGTACGTTTCTGAATGCTGAGTTTCAACTCGGACAACTGAACCTCGCGGCTCAGAATGGAAAGCAACAGCATAGCACGTTCCTGAATGGTATTCTCCCGTATGAGTTTGATCTTGTCCTTTATATCAAAAGGCAGATTCGAACAGATAAACTCAATGAGGAACATTCCGTTGCGGATGTTCTTGAGTGCGAAAGCCGCATCGGGAGACAGGTTCTCGGACATTCCTATATATTTCACAGCCATGTCACGGCAAGAGTCGGCAACAGCCTTGAACTCACGGCTGCGCTGACCGGGCAGGATTTCAGGAAATGCCTCGACATGTCCCGACAGATACGGTTTCACAGAGTCTATCGAATTGAGCTTTATCCTCTGCAATCCCTGAAGTATCACAGTGGTTGAGCCATCCGGCATCTCAAGCACTCTGAGAATACGGGCGATTACCCCGACAGGATATAAATCGAAGTACCCTGGCTCTTCCTTGTCGGCAGAACGCTGACAGAACACTCCAATATTCCGGTTCTTCAAATCAGCCTCGCGAACCAACAGCAACGAAGACTTCCGTCCAATCGATACAGGAAGTATCACTGTCGGAAAAAGAACCATATTCCTGACCGGGAGCACGGGCATTTCCTCAGGAATCTCAGTATTGAACAAGCCTTCCTCACTTCCCTCGTAATCCGCCACCAATGAAAACGAGTGTGAATTTACTCCATCCTCGTCCTTACTATTCTTTAGAACTTTCTTTGCCATATTATAAAAGCACCGCGATATGCGCGTAAACATTATAAAATGCAAAATTAGCCATTTGAGTTCTAAAAATGCCATTTCCAGACCACATTCTGTATGCAAAACAACAAGTCTTTGCCAAAAAGCCTATTTTTGCAACATGAGTGAGTCGGTTTTTCATTTTCAGCAGTTCTCGGTTCATCAAGACAAATGCGCGATGAAGGTTGGCAGTGACAGCGTCATACTCGGTGCCTGGGCCGACATAACGACCGGCAAGGACATTCTGGACATTGGGACAGGAACCGGATTACTCGCTCTGATGGCTGCGCAAAGAAACCCATCTGCAAGCATTACTGCTGTCGAAATTGACCCCGATGCCGCGTGCCAGGCAAAACAAAATGTCTCAGCCTCTCCGTGGAGCGGGAGAATTGAAGTAGTACAAGCCGACATCAGGTATTACCATTGCGGGCATAAGTTCGATGCCATTCTCTGCAACCCGCCATATTTCAGCAAATCCCTTCGCTCGCCGAAAGGCCAGCGCAACATTGCCCGTCACGATGAAACCCTTGATTTTGCAGACTTGTCAGACGCAGCGGCAAGACTTCTCTCTGAAAGCGGAAAGTTTTTTCTGATTGTCCCATACGATTCCCTGTCAGAAATCACGGGTGCGGCAGCGATCAGCGGGCTACAACTTCAAGAATGCATTTTGGTTCACACACGTCCATGCAAGAATCCCAAACGGGTATTGCTGTCTTTCGGCCACAAATACCAGGAAGCACACCGCACCGCACTCCATATAGCTGACGAGATCCAGGCCGAGACTATGGAATACATTGAATTGGTAAAAGACTTTTACTTGAAATACAAGACCTGAATACTTATCCACACCCGCAAACAATCAAAATCAAATTAAAAGTAAATAGTGTGTATTTTTTATATAACTTTGCGGCTTGAAAATTCAAACAGCCTTATATTAAGGCAATTGGAACGATTAAAACAGGAAAGAAATGAATCTTTTCAAAGAAAGATACAGCAGCTATGATGAGCCGCAGCAAATAATGAATAAAGGGGTATATCCTTACCACAGAGCCATCTCCAGCCAGCAGAGCACCGAGGTGATGATGGAAGGAAAGAAGGTTTTGATGTTCGGCTCCAACTCTTACCTCGGGCTGACGAACCACCCTAAAGTCATAGAAGCCGCCATTGAGGCTGTAAAGAAATACGGTACCGGATGTGCCGGTTCCAGATACTTGAACGGTACATTGGATATGCACCGCGAATTTGAGCAGGAATTGGCAGAATTCGTCGGCAAGGAAGATGCCGTGATATACTCCACCGGCTTCCAGACGAACCTTGGGACAATCTCGTGCGTTGTAGGCAGGGATGACTATATAGTCTGTGATGAACTTGACCATGCCTCAATAGTCGAAGGCCGCAGGCTGTCGTTCGCCACGCCAATGAAATTCAAGCACAATGACATGGAATCGCTTGAGAAGACCCTGGCACACTGCAGGCCTGAGAGTTTGAAGTTCATTGTCGTTGACGGCGTATTCAGTATGGAGGGCGACATCGCAAATTTACCCGGGATTGTAGCTCTTAAAGACAAATACCGCTGCGCCGTAATGGTTGACGAAGCTCACGGATTCGGAGTCCTGGGCGATCACGGACGCGGCACATGCAACCACTTCGGCCTTACCGATGACATTGAAATCATCATGGGCACATTCAGCAAGTCCCTCGCTGCTATCGGCGGATTCTGCGCCGGCGACGCCGCCACTATCAACTGGATAAGACACCATTCACGCTCATATATATTCAGCGCAAGCAATACGCCTGCAGCTACAGCCGCAGCCCGCGCATCTCTTCAGATAATGAAAAATGAGCCTGAGAGAATCGAGAATCTGTGGAAGCTCACAAATTACGCATTGGAAAGCTTCCGTTCTCTCAATTTCGAGATTGGAAACACTTCGACCCCTATAATTCCTTTGTACATCAGAGATGCGGAAAAGACATTCCTTGTCACAAAAATGATGTTCGACGACGGCGTTTTCATAAATCCCGTCGTGCCGCCGGCCTGCTCGCCTAACGACACACTTATACGTTTCTCACTGATGGCCACACATACCAAGGAGCAAATTGACATCGCGATTGAGAAATTGCACAAATGCTTCAAGAAACTGGAAATAATCAAGTAAATCTATTGCTTCTTAATTAATTTAGCAGTACCTTTGCATCGCTTTTCCAGAAGGGAGTAGCATTCGGGATGTAGTTCAGTCCGGTAGAATACCTGGTTTGGGACCAGGGGGTCGCAGGTTCGAATCCTGTCATCCCGACAAAAGAGACTCAATCAAGGGTCTCTTTTCATTTTATACTTTTATTACGCAGCAATATCCAAGGCAACGGCAGCCACCATATTAAAAAGCGTAAGACACGCATACCCCCATTCCCTACTCCAAGCAGCATATCCAGGCCTGTATAATCGAACACAGCAAGTAAAAGGGAGCCTGTCATCATAGTGATATAGAACGAAGCGCATAATTTGAACATCGCAGTCAGCGCATCTACCACATTATCAGAATTACGCAAAGTGCCTACAGCAAAGCCATAGACCATCGAAGGCAACGCGACAAGAAAGAACAGCATCAGTATCGCTCCGTCGGCAAAAGGACTGTCCGCAATAGTTCCAGTCTGCCCGAGCAGTACCCGATGCCCGAAAAACAGCCCGGCAATAATCATAGCCAGATACATAAGCAGCACAACTGCCGCCATAACCAATCCGACACGTTCCTTGTATGATAGATTCGGGCTTTTAAACATCCTGGCTATTGAATTCCAGATACCGCTGCCATATACGATGCCGGCGCCTGACAGGATCAGCAGCGAGTTTCCTACCGGTGCAGACGATATCGAGCTTACGGCGTTTCTGACAAGCCATCGCAGTCCCTGTCCGTCAAGAACGCTACGCAATATTATGTCGCTGTTTAGCTGAATGCGACGCATCTCATATACGCAACATATCCATGACACGACAACAGCCACCAGCAGCATCCATAAATACACGACAAGAGGATGTGGAACACCTGTTTTTTGATTATTCATCGGCTTCGATTACAGAAGGATCAATAATATGAAGCTCTATCGCCTTTGCGACGAGCCTGGTAACATTCACATTCGACTCGCCGGGAGGGAAGAGACGGCCTATAAGCTCCTGCTGCCTTTTCTCAAGCGACTTGCTGCTGAAGGGCATAGTCCTCAGCTCACTTATCATATCCTTGGTATAGCCCAAAGCCAGATGTCGGAGCAGGCGCTCGTCATACTCATCAATATCATATTTGATAATGGAATCCTTTCTACGACCGTCACTGAGTACAGCACTTTTATATCTATCTACAATCCTGTCCAGAATAGGCTGGTTAAACACAGGCCGCCGTCCGGACATAACATCCACAACTATGTCACGGGTCAGCAGCTCGCCTGTCTTGAGAGCGATGCCGTCAGCTCCCGCATCAAGCACATCCACCCACAAACGCTCGTTAAGGATCTCGCCGGTAAAAACAAGGACATGCATATCGGGATAATCCTTACGCAGACGGCGGCATATATCCACACCGATTGTCGTTGAGCCTCCAAGCCCCAAATCCAGCAGGAGCAAGTCCGCCCGGCAGGAACGCAGCAAAGGCCACAGTTCGTTCTCCGTCATTGCCGTACCGACCACATCAGCCTCCGGAATATCCGATTTTATTATCGAGAGTGTACCTTTCAACTCAAGCGCGACATCCTCTACTACAATCATTCTGAACTTTTCCATTTTCAACAGACAGGTAATGTAAACCAAATTGTTATTCCGCCACCACGGTTGGCCTCAGCATTTATCCGGCAGCCGGGATGTCCCATAGCCTCATCAATCTCACGCATTATCTCACGGCATACTACATATCTCTGATTATTCTCCTGCCACAATGGCGTGAACATCATATTCAAGTCCGCACATGGCAGGTTGTCACGCGAATCGTACAGCCCGATACGTACGAAATCCCCATCGGGCAATGCTCTTAATACCAGGTCACCATCACAGTCGAACCCATAGGCCTGTTCCAGCAGATTATCCAAAAGGAAGCCCAGCATAACCTCGTCACCACGGCACTCAATATCAATCACTTCTGTTGTCAAAACCATATTCCGCCCGCTTGACGCGACTTTTGCAGTAAATTTAGCACACGCCTTGCCCAGCAATGCCGGGATATTCACCTTTCCCAATTTCAGGAGAGTATCCTCAAGCTGCCGTCCCACATTACGGCTTAATACATCGTATATATCACGATAATACGCGGTCAGCTCACGTATATCCTTTATAGAATCATCAGTCGGAACTCCAGCAGCCATTCCTTCGGACAGTCTCTTGATACGGACAGGGAAACTCAACGTCTCATGCTTGAGCGTTGACAAGCAGTTGTCCATTACCATATTCTGAACGTGCAGACGATTCTCCTGATACGACAGACGTTGCGATTCCTCCCTCATCAGTTCCAGATTCCTGTATTCTGCTGACAGACGCAACACACAATTATGTAGAGCAGTAGCCATATATCTGGCTATCATCTCACACATCATCATATCGGTCTCGTCAATGCGCGCTCTCATACGTATCGCAAATGCACCGACTGTAATCCCGTCACTGCCATATCCGGCTTTCAAGGGAAATGATACCAGTCTCAAATCGTTCAACACAATGCGACTGCCCTCAGCCGCGCACCTGCCTGCAAATTCAGCCAATAATTTATCCGATGATTCAGGACTTACTGAAAACACAGTCTCATTGTCATTTACGACAGCCACACATACCGACTCATACGGCAAGACCACGTTTATGTCATCCTTGACCGATTTGAGCAGGCCGTCAGCCATTTTGCCCAAATCGTAATTCCCATTCCGTATGGTATTTGTCATTGACTCAGATATCAGGCCTGTAATTTTAAGGATCTGCTGCAAGTCACTTCTATACCGCAGCCAGTTCTTTGAATGAAGCACGAATCTGTAAAGCAGGAAACCTATAAGCAAGAGCAGTACAAGCACAATAGCAATGCGGATATTGCTGTTTGAACGTTGCAGTTGCATACAGTCGCGTTCTATCACAGAATCACTGTAATAACGTCGGAACAACATAAGATAGGCATCGTTGTTATATCTGTACAAATCCTGTTTCTGAAGTGCAAGTGCAGCCACCGCCACCTCATTTCTAATCCACAGAACAGTCTCATAATCTGTCTCAAAGCCCTCTGCCAGCCACAGCAGTTCGGCCGGGACGCCATCATTGGCCAAACGGATCAGACAAGAATCATTGCCTGTCATACTTATATAGTCACGGTTAAGAGCATCAACTGCAGCCGACGCATAGTCCAATGACCTGTCAAAACTTCCATTCACATTACTCTGATACAGCGAATCCGCATACGTATATGCGACTTTCAGAAGAGAGTCATTGACAAGCGTGTCATCTGCACAGACAAACGAAGGTATGACTATAAGCAACAGGCATATCATGCGGCGTACGCCTTTGGGCAGACGGAAACTGAAACGGCTGCCTTTGCCGGACGAGCTCTCCACATCAAAACTGCAGCATTCAAATATGCCGCCCGTCTTGCGGTATTTCTCTATTATACCCTTGCAGTTCATAAGCCCGAATCCGTTTCCTTTTGAGCCGGTGATACCGTTTCCTCTACCGATTTTATCAGGATTATACACCTTTGTGTCACGCAACAGACGAACATCCTCGGCACTCAGCCCTATGCCGGTATCGATCACCGCAAGCTCAATCCATCCGTCGCCGCTGCCGACTGTCACACTGACCTCTCCACCCGGAGGTGTAAACTTGCGGGCATTATCTGCCAATGTATTCAGCATAAAAAGCGTCAGCGCACGGTCGGCCTTCACCATCTCGTCTGAATCACAGACAGTCAATTTCACCTGCTTCTGCATGAAACTGCGGTCACTACGCCTTATAAGATCGAGCAACGGCTGAATCTCGAAATTCTCAATATGCAGGCTGACCTCGCCCTGGCACATTTTTATCCATTGCGTCAGCACCGAATTATATTGTGACGCACGCGATGCCAGTTCGGATATATACTCCAGATGATTCGTTATTGCAACATCGCCTGCCTTGAGCCTCGATGTCTCAGCTACCATTCTATCAATCAAAGGCATACAATCAAGAACAACAGAATGGCAAGCCCTGCGCAACAGATTCTGATACCGGTTCTCGTCTGTATGAACAGACCTTATATAGTGTTCTTTCACCGCTATTTTCCTGTCATCATCTATCTCACGGCCGATATCATCACTATGCAAGGCGGCGGCAACAAACGGAACGACAGTATCAACAACTGTCTTAATATCCTTATCATCTTTCGGAGCGGAATATTCAAGGCTCACATCACCGTCATCCGCAACACTGACAGATATACTCTCCAGTCCTAAAGGCCCTTTCAAATCCCTGTCAAGCAATGCCTCTATTCTTTCCTTCGCCTTACTGTCACCCTCCGTGCGTACCGACAGCAACGACTCGCAAAGTTTCATCACTTTTTGAATTATACCGGCATACTGTCTGTTACGCCGCTGTATCGCACGCCCGAACATCAGCAGGAAAACAGAAAGGAAGAACACACCGGTAACAACGACCGCCAGAGCCACATTCAACGAACGGTTCATTCTTCGCAATAATTGCTGACGGGCCTCGTACCTGCGGTCAAGCCGTATAGTTTTCTGCAATTCAAGATAAACATTCCTGTTGTAATCCGATGCCAGTTTATTTCCAAGACCCGAATACGCCAGACTCATCTGCTCCCTGATACGGCTCATACACTCAGGAACAGCGACCAATGGCAGATATTCAATCAACAGATTCTCTACGATTACGGTATCATCGCGATATGGCTCAAGATATGGGATACCCTCAGCATCCGGAGCCGCGATATCACGTGTAACATTCAGCATATCAAGAGCCTTCGAGAGCCACGAGACTGCAGCATCGTATTCGCCGGTCTCAATCGCGCACGAGCCGAGAAGACAATAAGTCTCAACGACTCCGAACATTGAATCGTAGTGCAGGAACTTGCGCAATGCCCTCAGCAACAGTTGCTCAACCAGTGACAGTCTGTCAACTCCGGACGGATTGATATCGTTTATAATACGCGAGTCTATCTCGGACAACGCCTCAGGGCCTGCATCCAGTATTACAGATGCCATACCCTGAAGGGCAAGTCCGCTCTGGCATACATAATTATTCCGTTCGGCAATCTGATAGGTATTATACAGGTATCGCATTCTGTCAGAAAATGCGGCCGGACCCGCAGCCCCGCGCACAAGCCCAAGTCCGCGCAAGGTATTCCAGCGGAGGAAGCGGAGAGTGTCCCCCCTGAGCCTGTCACCGCTGTTTATTCTTGAAAGTTCCGATAATCCCTGATCATTCTGCTCAAGCTCAAAGAAATAAATCGCCGAAACGATTCTGACATCGGTCTCCGCGCTGGCAACACGCCGTCTGTCGCGTGCAGAAAGTGCAGCCAGCTCATCATTAATGCCACGGAGCTCAAGCAAAGCCTTGTCACGATACTGGTAGAAAGCCATATTGTCGGACGTACGCTGATATATATTCATCAGACCGACGTATGCCGCAAGCCACTCCACTCTGTTGCCGCTATTCTGCAGGACAGACTCGTAGTAGCCGGCAGCACTGATATAATCCGATTTTGAGAAAGAAATATCACCCAAAATATTGGTAGCCAAGGCACCCTCAGGTGAGCCTTTTGACACCAGACTCAGAACTTTCTCAGAGTAATACCGCGCAGAGTCGAGATTTACAGGCAGCCACGCCAGAGCCATATCGTTATTCATCACGGCATCAGCCGAACGGTGTCTGCCACAGGACGCGACACACATCAACATACACAGCAATATGACAGGCAGCCGTAATCTCATAATAAGAAACTGCAAGCAAACAGTTACAGAGAGCGAATATAGCATTTATTTGACTTTCTCGCACAATTGGCCTACCTTTATCGCGCAATGACAGAGATAGCAACCATAAGGACAGGGTTCAGGACAAAGTTCGGAATACCCAGACAAAGCGGTCTGATAGACTCACTTAAAGCCGATATCGTATTCAATCAGCAGTACCGCAACCCGGATGCGCTCCGGGGCCTGGAGGGATTCTCACATATCTGGCTGCTATGGAAGTTCTCCGAATCGGTCAGGGAAGGAACCAGCTGGTCACCGACCGTGCGCCCGCCACGTCTTGGAGGCAATGCACGTATGGGAGTCTTTGCGACCCGTTCACCATTCCGTCCGAATCCTATCGGTCTTTCGTGCGTAAAGTTGGACAGCATCGAGCTGCACACAGGCGTTGGGCCTGTACTCCACGTATCAGGGGCCGACCTTATGGACGGCACACCTATCTATGACATCAAGCCGTACATTCCATTCACAGACTGTCACCCCGAGGCCAGCGGAGGATTTACGATGCAGACATTCCCGGAATGTCTCGATGTGGTTATTCCAAAGGACATATCAGAAAGTCTGCCGCAGGAGCTGCTCCAGACCATAAAAGAGATTCTGGCTCAGGACCCGCGGCCTCACTATCAGGACGACCCGTCACGAAAGTACGGTATGACCTATCAGAATTACGAGATACAATTCTCGGTATCCGGCTCCACGCTTACGGTATTGTCGGTGCAATAAAAACATCGTGCTCCTCCTTCACAAATGCCTTTGACAGCTTATATGAAGCAGTCGCGCGGATATCCATCACAGATGCTCCGAACTTAACCGTATAAGTACCGGCATCGCTTATCCAGCTGTGATTGTCATTGTGGAACGATGCGAGTTCATAATTGGTCACTTTGAACGAGAGAATCTGGCTCTCACCAGGTTGCAGCAGCCGGGTCTTGGCGTATGCCTTAAGTTCGACGGCAGGTTTGTAGATATCGCCCTTTGGAGCTGACACATATAGCTGGACAGCCTCCTTGCCAGCGGTATTGCCTGTATTCCTGACGGTTATCGTAGCCTCGAATCCGTCTTTGACAGCCTTGACTGTCGGTTTGGAATATTCGAATGTGGTATAACTCAGGCCATAGCCGAACGGATATGAGACTTCCTTACCGTCCGATACAAAGAAACGATAGCCCACGTTGACTCCCTCCGTATATAATACCCTGTCGATATTCGGACGTACGGCGGCACGGCCACCCCAACCTGTGGCGACAGCGGCAGTCTCACCGTGCAGCGGGAAATTGGCCGATGACTGATGATCCATAACAGATATCGGGAACGTCATTGTCAGCTTGCCCGAAGGATTGGCTTTTCCAGTAAGGATGTCGGCAATTGAATAACCGGCTTCCTGACCAGGCTGCCAGGCCATCAGAATAGCATCGGGCAGTCCCTTCCAGGATGCAGTCTCTATCACATTTCCCATATTCAGCACAACCACAACCTTCTTGCCGGCGATATGGTATGCCTGGCACACGTTTGCTATCAGGCTACGCTCCACATCGGTGATATCGAAATTGGCGATATCGCGGTCACCGCCCTCACCAGCCTGACGGCCGATGGTAATCACGGCGATATCAGTTTCACGGGCCTGCGCCTCTATCGCAGCCATTGGCAAGTCAACCTCGGCTGTAGTCTCAGTGCTGCCCCAGCCACGATTGCTGCGGGTAACAGATTTCATCGCCTTATCATAATCCTTGTAAGCCTTGTACATATTGGCCAGATTCTGATTGAGCTGAAGGCCTGCATCGGCAAGACCTTTGTCCAACGATATGACGTATGCCTTGTTGACATCGCCCGAGCCTGTACCGCCTGCGATTATATCGTACGATGTAACGCCGAACAGGGCCACACGCTTTACATTCTCACCGAACGGAAGAGTCCCGTCTTCATTTTTGAGCAGTACCATAGCCTCGTCAGCAGCCTGACGTGTAAGCTCGGCGTGAGCCTTGAGATCCGGCTTGTTGCTGTTCACATATCCCTTGAAGTGCGGAGTCTTGACAATGAATTGGAGCATGCGGCGCACACAGATATCTACATCCTCCATTGACAGTTCACCGTTCTTCACCTTGTCAATAATCTCCTGCGACTGCGACACGTTGCCCGGCTCCATAAGGTCGTTGCCGGCCTGAATCTGCTCGGCCGTATTACGCTGTCCCGTCCAGTCGGTCATAACCAGACCGTTGTAACCCCATTCCTCGCGGAGAACTGTTGTGAGCAGATCCCTGTCAGCCTGGGTATATTTGCCGTTTATCTTATTGTACGATGACATTATTGTCCAGGGATCAGCCTCCTTGACAGCAATCTCAAAGCCTTTCAGATAAATCTCACGCATTGTACGCGCATCAATAATCTCATCGACCGCCATACGGTTCGTCTCCTGATTGTTTGCAGCGAAATGCTTCGCGCTGGTTCCCACGCCGTTGCTCTGCACTCCACGGATAAATGCGGCCGCGCTCTTTCCTGCCACCACAGGGTCTTCGGAGTAATACTCAAAATTTCGTCCGCATAGCGGTGAGCGGTGAATATTCAGAGCAGGAGCCAGCAGTACGTCTGTGCCGTACTCAAGAACCTCCTGTCCCATTGCGGCACCTACTTCCTCGATAAGCGGAGTGTTCCAGGTACAGGCCATAGCGGTACCGACCGGAAAACCGGTGGCATAGAATGTACCCTCCTGTCCCTGACGTGTCGGGCTGATACGAATTCCGGCAGGACCGTCGCTGAGTACAGTCGGGGTTACGCCGAGGCGGTCTATATCCTGTGTCACGCCGGCTGAGCCGGGACACAGCTGATTCAAGTTCCCGAACCTGGTGTTCTCTCCGCTTATCTGGCGGTTCTGTCCGCCGACAAGCAGAGCGGCTTTCTCCTCAAGGGTCATCGCCCTGATTACCTCGTCGATATTGTTCTCGGTAAGCACAAGCTGCTGTGCGTTAATACCCGATGCCAGCAACAGCAGAGATGCAGCCAGCTCCAATCTGATTTTTCTCTTTGCCATATTCAGTTATTTAATTGTTGTGGTTTATGTTATCTGATAAAACACAGTTATTTCCGGGGCTGGTTACGCTTGCCGTGGCTGAACCACTCGCGTATCCGGACTATGTCGTGTGTCTCAGTCAGAGACAGCATCAGGAGAATGCGGGCTTTCTGGGGACTGAGACTTCCCGAAGCGATGAATCCCAGCTCATCATCGAACACCTCGCCTCCTTTGGTATATACACCCCCGTGGAGACAACGTGTCGAGCGGACTACCGCTACGCCCTCTTCTGCCGCTCTGGCGGCCACTTTCTGCACCGCGGCATTGAAATTGCCGTATCCGACCCCGGCAATTACTATTCCCGAATATCCTGCCCGCAGGAATGCCTCCAGGGGAATGGTACTGTTGCTTCCGTAGCCATATATGATTCCCACTTTAGGCAGTTCATCAAGCTTGTCAACAAAAAAGCCGGTACCGGCTCCGTGTGGCAGAGCCCAATCGCTCCCTATGCTGGAGAAAGCATCAATTGCGTGCGTATTATCCTTGAACACACTTCCCGCCTCAAAAATCTCGCCTCCTATGCAGCAGAACACGTCCCTTCCCACTGAATCCGGACATACTGCAGTCTGGACTGCCTTTATGAGATTGCCCGGACCGTCAGCATCGGGAGCATCCGACGGACGCATCGCGCCAACCAGAACAACAGGCTTGGGACTGTGTACCGTAAGGTTCAGAAAGAAGGCGGTTTCCTCCATAGTATCTGTCCCGTGGGTTATCACCACCGCATCGTACATTTCCGAGGAAAGCACTTCGTTGACACGTCTGGAAAGCCGCAGCCATATAGTCTCATCCATATCCTGTGAGCCGATGTTGGAAAACTGCTCGGCGTCCAGCTCAGCATATTCGCCAAGTGATGGAACCGATGCAAGGATGTCTTCAATCGGCACCAGCCCCGATGTATATCCCACAGCATTCGACTGCCCGACAATAGTCCCGCCAGTCGCTATCACGTGTACCCTTGGAAGAGCTGCTCTCTGCATAGAAATAATGACGACAGTCTATTATAAATCGCTTTCCGTTATGTAATTTACGGGAACATTGTGGATATGGTAGCCCGATATGTCGTTCGATACACACTCAATGGCCTTGAATCCCATTTCGTACAAATCAGTGTCGGCAGTGAAGGTAATGGCACCGGAGCGTATGTATTTTCTTGCGTTTGCGTTAATATCGACTGTGAATACATTCATCCCTGAAAGCTGGCTCATTATCCCGTCTGTCACAAAATTACCGGTAGTGATAATTGCGGTGTCATAAAATCCCGGTTTACCGGCAAGGAAAGTACGGAGGTCATCTTCGGCTGCTATGGAGCCGGTAGATTTTATCCTGCCAACATTTCCTTCAAGATAAACGAATACGCCCTCGGACCTGTCAAGAGAGCCGCCGTCATCGTAACTCATAACAAGTACATTCTTACCTCCGGCACGTCTGGCTATCTCCTTGCCCATTTCAAAATTATCGGCTACAACGCAAGAGCTGAAACTGAGCGGGCTGGCAACTGACGGAAGAGCCTCGATGGCGACCACCGGCACTTTAGGATTCTTCGCGGCAAGAGCGGCATCAATCGTCATATCGTTCTCCGCCATTACAATACCTTTCAGGTTCTTATAGCTTTCCAGCTTACTGATTGCCTCAAGCAGACTCTGGAACTCGGTCTCTCCCTCACGGAAAACCACCTCGACATTGAGATTGTTTTTCTCAGCACCGGCAATGGCACCTTCGGCCACCCTGTTCCAGAACTCGCTTTCACTGCCTAGAAGCACCAAAATCGTACCCTTCGCCTCCTCGCGGATGTTATAATAATTAAGGAAAGGCTTCACTTCGCTGGAGAAGAGATTCTCCGAAGTGATATAGATTGTAGGAATATATACGTTCTTCTCTGTTACTGTACTGAATACAGCCTCTACGGCCTTACGACCCATCTCGAAAGTGTTCTGAGCCATAACACCCTTGATCGGGCTCGTTGCCGGATTCTTCAGGTCGAGCAGGAACTGCTCATAGACATCAAATGTATATACGTCCACGTCCTCAAAGGCTGCCTTTACTGAATTGCACAGATTTCCGTTGAAGAAGACAAGATTAGTAACGCCGGGGTGCTTGTCCAGCTGGGCCTTGAGATTCTCGGGAGTCTCAATATCGGCAGTCTCCCATACAGGAACAGAGTTCTTCATTTCCTCGCAGAATCCGTTATAACGATCTACAGTAGGTGTGCTTACAGCCACTCTTGCCGCCAGTATGCTCGACACATCCGATATTCCGCAAGCCTTTGCCAACTGTCTGCCGGCGGCTGCGTTGTCGGTTCCGACGTATGCCTTGTAGATGTCCTTCAAAGGACTGGCATTCTCATCGACGGGAGAGTCTATTATGACAACAGGAATATCACTGCCGGCGAACTCCGCCAGCGCGCTCTCAACGCGATGATCATCGCCGGTGAATATGGGGGCGCCTATCACTCCTTTGATATTGTAGTATGACTGCAGCTTCTGCAGACCGGCAACAATGGCAAGCTGTCCGTCAGCATCGCTGTCATCGTTGACATACGATATGATTGGCTTTGTTCCACGCTGCTCACATTCACTGGTCACGGTGGTAGCTATCTGCCGCCAGTAGTCTATGTTTCCGTTCTTGAAAACAGCTACGACAGCATCCGGCTTTGACACAACGGGAGTATCATCCTTGTCACATCCTGCAAAAGAGACAATCATTGTGGTCAGTGCCACCAACATTGGAATAAACGACTTCTTCATAATTACATAAATTATTTTTCAGCCACAAAAGTAAATAAAAATGGTAATGATTATCTTTCCTCTATAAATCAATTTATCCCCTCCATTACAGGCCCTTCTGTCCGTGGTGTCGTTTTTTGATGCAAAACAATATCATGCCATATCTTGCCGAGACATGGCGACTGCGTAGAAACAAAAAAGCAATTTCCTCTTCGAGTTTGCTTCCTCAAACGGGCGTCCTAAGCCGCATAGAGCGTCAGTCAGTTTGCAGACGGGGTATGACCACCACAAATGTATTGACCTTACAGTATGCGGTATATATCATACCGGCCGATTACTCGGTCGGAATAATATCTGTTATGGAATCCAAGGTGGTGGCATCCGAAAGCAGATCAGGAATGTAGTCCACAAACGGAATGTCGTCACGAAGTATGAACCATATTGCCGTCAGCATCTTTCGTGCTATTGCGACCCTTACTTTCATTGCATTCTTATGGCGAATGATGGTCTGGCGGTAACTGAACCTGCTGTAGAAACAGTCTTTCGTCCTGCTGGCAGCCCAAGAACACTCAATCAGAGTTTTCCTCAGGTATTTGTTTCCGTGAGTGATCTTTCTGGACTTTATTCTGCCTGCGCTCTCCTCGTTTCTCGGCTTCAGTCCGCACCACGATACCAGATGGGCCGCATCTTCAAACGATGACATGTCTGTGCCCAGTTCCGCAATGACTGATGTGGCGGAACGTGCCTGTAAGCCGGGGACTGTCCTGAGATTTTCAAGCTGTTTCGGGAACCATTTTCTGCAAAGTTCGTCCATCTTCGCCTGACACTCGTCCTTGTGCTTGTAGTCAAGTTGAAGTTCCTCACGCAGCTGACGGACGATGTCTGTGTCCGTTGCTGAAATCACACCTGTGAGTGCTCCGATGATGATGTCACGGCCATGTTTGTTTATGGTTCTGGTATGTATGACTCCTACCAGTTCCTGGGGACTGGTCCTGCCTTCGGAAATCAGCCGTACCACCTCCTGATAGCTCTTGCTGTCTATGTTGGAAACGTAGTTGCTGATGCGGATGTTGCAGCGCTGCAGTGCCATGTCAAGTTTTGTGAGCTTGTAGGTGATTTCCTTGTTCAGGTCAAAGATGCGTCTGTCGTACTGACGCAGCTGCTGGATTCTGTTCTCCGGAACATAACTGCCCTTGATGAGGTCCTTCAGAAGGCAGGTGGCAATCCACTCCGCATCCTTCACGTCGCTCTTCCGGCCAGGCAGTTGCTTGATAAAGTATGGATTGACCAGCTTCAGTGTAGGGATATAATCCTCCAACACCCTCCACACCGGAATCCAATAGACGCTGGTGCTTTCCATACAGACTTCGCCGACATCGTACTGCTTCAGCAGACCAAGCATCTTTTCAAGGTCTGTCGTCAAAACACCGAACTTGTCCTGAAAAACAACGCCGTTTTCGTTGATAATACAGACGAATACACTATTTTTGTGCACGTCAAGACCACATACTTGTCTCATAGGCAAAACAATTTTTGGGAC
>JAZLKB010000032.1:0-6613 GCA_045597365.1 Bacteroidaceae bacterium
GCATTGGTATTATGGCCATTTTCATCAAAGCTGGCACTCGGAAATTGACGGAATCCTATTCTCAATGCTGGACATAATTGAATTCAAGGAAGTGCCGCCGAAACAGGTATAGTTTAGCACGGCAGGCATAAAGTAAATAAAGTAAATAAAGTAAATAAACTACCAAACCGGTTCAATTTAAAGGCTGCAAAATGAAATTATTTGACAAAATCATAGTACCTTTGCCACCGAATCCGAATCGTACCTCATGAGGTCCAAGCTGTTAGAAGACAACTACAAAACTCTTCTGCCAGCGAAAGTGAAAAATAAGGCCAGAAGGCGAAGTACAAGGACGATGTACGTAAGTACTGATTAGCAAACAATTGCAATTATCAATTGACTATCAAACACTTACAAAACACCACTTGTACTAATTAAACGCTAAAGGACGGGTATTCTGACAGTTGCCCCCGATGCATCGGGAAAGAAAAGGATATCCCGAAGATTTTCCGCATGGGAAAGACGCTCTGGAGCAAGAGCCACATTGACAAATACATCATCAAGAAGTAAGCCTCCGGTGACGCACGTTGGCGACAATCTCGGATTTCGCACGACGCACCGGCGCCTCGCTCGAGGTGATGCCCGGCGGCGAGCACTGGTTCCACACACCGGAGCAGATGATGTTCCTGGACGGGTGGATTCAAAGGACAAGTATAGCTGCTTCTTATTTGAACAGGTCGTCAAGGGAGACAGAATGATTGACGACGTCGCTGAATGATCCTTTTGCAAGTCCGAAGGATGCTATTATTGCGACCTGTATTGAATGAGTCTTGTTATGCTGTCTGCTGGTCGAGAATGCATCCAGTTTATTCCTGAGATTCATGTTGTAATCCGACGTTATGGAATATGCGCTTTCCGAGAATTTCATCTCACAAAGATAGTCCGTCCGCGCAGCATCACACTCCAGGATCAAATCTATCTGAGTCCCTGTTCCATCTACTGTTTTCCCGCTCCAGCAATAACTGTTGTCAATCGAATAGACGCGAAGTGCGTCCTGTATTTGTGGGAGATGAGCAACGCATAACAGTTCGAACGTCTCCCCTGCCCAGGAGTAGAATTTACCCGTACGGTTGATTGTGTGCCACATCCCGCTCTTGCATTGTACTCCGTCAATGAATCTCAGATAGAAGAGGGAGAAGAAATCCGTGAGTTGATAGACCGTCTCCACACGGGCTTTCCCGTATCTTGGATACTTGCGGATCACACCGGATTCATGAAGGTTGTCAAGGAGTTTGGAGAAGGTGCCGCCGCTGTCCATTTTTGTAGCGTCAAGGATTTCTGACTGAGTCATGCCATAGAACTTTGCCCCCAGGGCCTTTACTATCTCAACATATTTTTCCTTGCTGGAATACAAGCCGGCATATACATCTTTGAACTCTTCATGGATGTTTTCATTGGCAAAGAACAGCCTGTCCATATTATCGGTCAGGCTTAGGTCATTGCGAAGCTTGCTCATATAGAATGGGATTCCTCCGAACGCCATATATCCTAATGCAATTTCATATTGTGACATGTGGAACCCTTCCCTCTTATAGAACTGCGCACACTCAGCGAGAGTGAAAGGCAGAAGCTTGATTTTCTCTGTCAGACGGCCGTGCAATCCACCATAGTCTCGGATTACATTGTCGAGCATCCAACTTGTGGCTGATCCACATACAACAAGGACGATGTTTCTCTGACTGTCGGCCCATGAGTTCCAGAAATATCCTAATTCTGATATCATTTCCTCGGACTGGGGACCGGCAAGCCATGGCAGTTCATCGATGAAGATGACCTTCCTCTTGTTTCTTTTCTTCGCCAGAAGCAGCCTTAGCAAAAGAAAAGCCTCCCTCCAGTTGGTTGGGGCCTGATTCTTGGGGTCGAGTCCGGCGATTAAAAGGGCATCATAGAAATGAGAAAGCTGAAGCTTGCGATATTGCTCATACTCTTTATCGCCATCTTTCACGTATGCCCCCACTGCAGAGAAAAGAATCTTGTTCTTGAAGTACTCATTTACGAGATATGATTTCCCCACGCGTCTCCTCCCGTAGATTGCGATGAACTCTGACTTATGAGACTTGTATATGCGGTCCAATGTCCCGATTTCTGCATCTCTGCCAATAATTGTCGAATATGCCATAACACAATTGATATTTCTAGGACAAAGATAAATATTTATTTTGAGTCTCAGCGAAAATGACGAAAAATCAATGATTTTCGCTGACGTTTAAGCAGGCGAGTATTATGTCTTCTTGCTATCTATCAATGTGTTAATCTTTGCACAGTATTGCAATAGAAACATTTTTATATAGCCCGGCAGCGAGTACTAATTTCACACTCCGGACCAGATGGCGTTCCCAGATGCATATGTCGCGAAAGTAACGATGTTGACCAGCAACAAGGCTGCAAGTATTGTTTGGAGTTTAGATTCCATTCCTTAACTTTTGCTTAATAATTTCTTCCATTTCACTATACGTTTTTTGTCCCCGTATAGTGTCAACTTTTCTTCAGTTCAAGTCATCTCCGACATTGAACTGCGTCTTGGAGCGCACCCTGGGAGTCTGCTTTTGGTGTCCTATTGGATTTATAAAAATTTGTAACTACAAATTTAAAAAATTGTAACTACATTTTTCCAACTTTGTAGTTACAAATTTTTACTACTCCTTAACAGATCCTTGATGACTGCAATTTGGGACATGCGAAACTTAAACTTTTCACCTATTCATAGATGGAAAGATGCACATCAGGTTATATCGCTACAAACAATGACAACCCGTAAATAAGTCAGCCGAAGCCAAGCGGAAACAAATCACTGAAGTCTGTCGGAATAGCTGTATATCTTTTTTGAATTGGATTTCAGCCACCACAAGCGGAAATTCCCATCCAATACGGCATCTGTTCCGTCATCATATCCGTCTGTCAACGGATCCACATACAAATCCACAACGTCACGCACTTCAGACATTTCTCCGGCGGCGGAAAGCGTCTGAGTTTTGATTTCGCGTACACTATGGGCTTTATCTATGGCATAATACAGATGCAACCTGCCGTCAGTCTGGCTGTGTAAAAGTTTGAATCCGCAGTTGTGCACAAGGAAATCGCCGGTTCTGGTTTCCATTGCAAGAAGCGGGTCACCGTTTTCGCCCAGAAGGACTTTTCCGTCCGGACTCACAAGCTGAAGGAAAAGACGTGAACATAAGCTGGTGTCATCCATATAGACAATGCAGCAATTACCGGTTTCAGGGTCCGTGACAGACCGGGCAGTAAGGCGGCTTCCGGCAGCACCTGTCGGATTCAGGTCAATTTCATTGAAATTCACATTGCCGTCCTTGTCGAAATGTTCCATATACAAATGTAAGGCAAACCCGTCCGAAGCCTTGAACAGCACGAATGCGCCACCCTTTCCGTCAGGACTGATCTGGCCAAGGATACCGTTGGTGAATGATTTCTCGGGCATCAGAATCTGGCGCTGAAGCAGTCTGCCATCATTTGAGATTTTCAGAACGTCATAATATCCCTTGTACATCGTTCCTTCAATATCGGCATACTGCATAAGCAGGAACAGCCCGTCATCATCCCCAACCATCATCTGCGGACGCGAGACATATGTTTTTTCGCCAAGGCTTCCGTTTGACCCGAACTTCAGCATCCGGGAAATGTTTCCACTCCCGTCAACCCTTGCCACCACTATGGAATCCGCAGAATTGCCGGCCGCAACCCAGGCTCCGCCATTATGGTCCGCTGCGACATATCCCTCACAAGGAGGCACAGGGTTTTCCCATTGATGTTCAAGATCCTGTTTGAAGGTATAGAAAAGGATGCCGTTTCCATCCTGTCCCCAGGCCCGATGACCGTCTGCTGTAATTTTCTGGACATAAGGCAGCTGCGCTCCTGTTTCCACATCTTTTACGTTGAAGCAGTCTATAACGTCACCATCGGACGTAATGTCAAACACGGTTGTGTTGATATATTGCTCCGAAGGAAGCCTTGTAATATGAGTCCAGTCTGCCCATTTAGCATTGCCATCCGCATCGAAGCACTGGTAGCAACCGATGTACGACTCCTGTCCGGAAATCATTTCGCTCTCCCATGACTCGACAACTGTGGTTTTGGTAAGGACATCTGTCTTGCACAGCATATCGTACACCCTGAATGGTGTGGCATATTCGTCAAGACGGCTTACAACAGGCTCCGGTTCATTTTCGTCACCGCTGCCGGGAATGGTCTCTGTCCTAGTGCAGGAAACGAGTACGGCAGTAAAGGAAATTGCTATAAAAATCTTTTTCATAATTCCAGTACTTATTTGTGAACCGGGCGGATGGATGCACCTACAATACGGGCCATTCCGTCTCCATACCCGATAGTAGTTATCTTTGAAGGGTTGAAAGTGAAGGCATCAGACTGTTTGCTGTTGGAGTCTCCGCAATTGGTCGAAGTCCAGTAATAGCCCTCATATCCCGGATAAGAACCGTCAGCATCACTGAAACCTGCAGCGGGAAAGAATATCCATTCTTTCTCATATCCGGGTATTTTGCTGCGCGCCATATAGCCCTTGACGCCCCCTATGCTGCTGAATGTCCAGTCGCAGTTCTTTACAAGTTCCATCAATTCTTCATAAGTAGGCATCCGCCATCCGTTTCCCCATTCCAATGCAGCCACATCATCTTCAGGCTGCAGTTCGGTAAGAAAATCAGCATCATCATACGATGGGCTGCTGCAATACTTGGTGATACGTCCGTCCTTGTCATACCACTTGTAGTTTTCAGTGGTATAGCGCTCTTTCACGGAAACTTCACCCCAGGCGAAATAATCGCCGTATCCGGATATTTCGGTGGAACCCACATTGACCTTCGCCCATTTGACCGAAAGTCCGAGATCCACCCACTGATACTCAGTTTCAATCTTTTCGCAGCCGCACAACGACAGAGCCATCACGGCAAGCGACACCAAAACGATTTTTCTCATAGCCGATCGGATTTCAAAGCTTTTTGTTTTATCAGGTAAAATTATGCATTTTATGGAAGTTCTCTCAGTTTTGTGGAGATAAATGGGTATCAGAACAACCTTTCCATTATAATCATTGCGATGAATCCCAGCAGGAGTGCGTATGTCGCCTGCTTCTGATACCCGTGCGCGTGTGTTTCAGGAATCATCTCGTCGGATGTGACGTACAGCATCGCTCCTCCTGCGAAGCCGAGCATCATCGGAAGAAGCAGTTCGGAAATGGAGCCAAGCCCGAAGCCTGCCCAGACCCCTATCACTTCCAGCAGGCCTATTGATAACGCTATTACAAGAGTGCGCAGTCGGGATACCCCCGCCAGCAGAAGCGGTGCAATTATCACCATACCCTCCGGGATATTCTGGATTGCGATGCCCAAAGACACAGTCCAGTCGGCGAACACTCCTTTTGCCGCACTCATACTTACTCCGGCGGCCATTCCTTCCGGAAGTTTGTGCAATGCTATGGCCATCACAAAGAGAAGGACCTTGTTAAGGCTGCTGCCGTTATGATGCTGCTCTGGGTCAAGCCCGGTTATGGTATGGAGATGAGGCGTCAGGAAATCAAGCAGATTCAGAAAAAAAGCTCCAGCCATCACTCCCAGAGCGACCCACCACCACTGGCCCGCGCCCTCGAATGCGGGAAGAATCAGCCCTATCGTTGACGATGCCAGCATAATCCCGGCACAGAATCCAAGTATTGTGTCGTTCCATCTGTGTGGCAGATTCTTGAAAAAGAATCCGAGAGCCGAACCTATTATAGTCGCCCCACACAGTCCGGCCGCGCTTATCCAAACCTGTATCATATACAAGAAGGGTTATTCCTTCAGATAGTCAAGAATCTGCTCCGCATGGATCTTTGTCTTGATTTCCTTCGGAACAAATATCTTCTCGATTATGCCCTCCTCGTTTACAAGATATGTGGTACGGAGTGTCCCCACCGTCTTATGGCCGCAAGCGACCTTCTCGCCCCAGCAGCCAAGCGTCTGCAGAAGCTCGGTGGATGTGTCGGCGATAAGCGGGAACTCCAGCCCGAACTTCTCGGCAAACTTTGCCTGGGCATCCTGTTTGTCCTTGGAAACGCCTATGATGGCGTATCCGGCAGCCTCAAGCTCCGCTTTGTGCTGTTGAAGCGAGCATGCCTCGGCAGTACAGCCGCTTGTATTCGCTTTCGGATAACTGTAAAGAACAATTTTCTTTCCGCGATAATCGCTGCTTTTGATTTCATTTCCGAACTGGTCCGTTCCCAGCACTTTCGGAATCCTGTCTCCTACTTTCATTTTTATCAATTGATCATTGTCCTATCGTGTTTCAATACAATATTGTGTCACTGATACAAAAATAAGTATTCAATGGTACATCACGGCACATTCTTTTTCAGATTTTTCTTTCCAGTGTTATCAGTGTAATTTCCGGGCGCGTGCCGATTCGGGCGGGGAAGATGGTCTCACCAAGGCCGATGTTCACGTAGAGCATCTGCCCGCCATCATCGTACAGCCCACGGTAATGCTTGAAAAGGTATCGGCTTGGACACCATCCAAACAGCGAGAACTGAATAGCGTGGGTGTGGCCGGACAATGTCAGCGGAATGTCCCTA
>JAZLKB010000033.1:0-19501 GCA_045597365.1 Bacteroidaceae bacterium
GTCTCTTCCATAGTATCGGTGCCGTGGGTTATCAGGACCGCATCGTATTTCCCGCTCTCAAGGACTTGGTTGACACGCTTGGCAAGAGGTAGCCAGATGCTCTCACTCATATCCTGTGAGCCGATGTTGCAGAACTGCTCATAATCCATCTCTGCGTATCGTGTCAATTCCGGTACAGCCTGCAGAATGGTCTCGATGGAGACCTTCCCGGCATCGTATCCTATGTCGGTACTTGTTCCGGCAATCGTCCCACCCGTCGCTATTATGTGGACTTTAGGCAAAGGTCCGTCGGACGTTCCATCCTGGCTACACGACATTGTAGGCAGCAGAACCGCCAATGTCAGAAATGCAAAAATATGTAGTAGGTGTTTCATCGCTTTCTATCTTGATTCAGGGACAATATTTTTTCCACCATCTGTCTTACATTTTTCCAGACTTCGTCGCATATAAGTACTCCTGATTCCCGTTTCGTCAGTGTATCTGAACGTGTCGCTCACCAGAAATACTGTACCGATTTCGAGATTGTTGCTTCCGGCATAGCCGATGTTGATGATGTGGGTGCCTTTGGGAAGAGCACAGCAAGCCTTGATGACATTGCCTGCGCCGACTCCGGTCCTTATGCATTCTATGTCGGGGAATAACTCCAGGCACTTGTTATACTCGGCCTCTTCTGCAGCAAGAATAACGAGTTTGCTCCCTTTGATGCAAGAGCACAGACTTGCAATAATCAAGACTGATATAATGAAAAGCTTTTTCATAACACACTGACAAAGGTAGCGATTTTCCTTTATCTATACATTTCCCGGCCATAAGAATATGTATTTCTGGAATCCTTTGCGGATACTCAGTGGGTTAAAATCATATGTACAGACAACTGTAATTAACGTGCCCATAAACTTAATCTTCTGGTATTTAATGATTTACTGGCAAACTTCGGAGTGTCGAATTCTGCATCTCTTAAAATATTTTGGCGGAACAGGCCTCCTTTCTCATACAATCCGCTAAGTTTAGAATAAATCTTCCAGCGTTACAACATTGTTGACATTATCTCTTATGTAGCTATTCTCGACCAACCCTGAAGATGTTACAAAGACAATATATATCACCTTGTTCTTGAAAATCTGCATCAAGGCATCCCTTCTGGTTCCAACTTTGGCTTTGTCCGAAGTGGTCAGAGCATATGCGCCCTCAGACCATTTCATTTCACAAAGGGATATTGCATTGTCTTTTCGCACGATTACCATATCAAGCTGCATTTTATCATCATAAAACGGGAATGTTTGTGTGATTACTCCGCTTATCCCAAGAGCTGAGCGAATCTTGTCAGCCTGGGAGAAACAGAGTTTTTCGAATGCGAGCCCTTTCCACGTGGAATATGGATGGGTACCAATCATACTGGTCCACGTGAAATTGTCCTGCGAAGACTGCTTTTTCACAAACTGCAAGTAAAACAGTGTGAAGAAATCCACCAACTGATATGTGTTGGCATTTTCACCCAGCGAGCGGTATTTACGGATGAATCCACAATGCTCCAGTTCCTCAAGCTTACGTGTCAGGCTTCCACCATCCTTGCACTTGAGGCCTGCGACAATTTCATTCCTTATGTAACCTGACTTCTTCTTGGAAAGAAGTTCCACAATCTTCACATATTCGGCTGATTTCTTGAAGAGAGAAGAGTACAGGTTGTCAAACTCATCCTCAAGTTTGGAGCCACTTCTGAAGAAGAAATCATCTATATTCTGATAAAGGCTTCGGCTCTTATCAAGAAGTGACAGATAGTATGGAACACCTCCCAGAATCATATATGTCTCGGCTACAAGTTTCTTGTTCCAGCGAATCTTCTTTGAATTCAGGAATTCATTGGTTTCAGCAAGGGTAAAAGGCAATAACTTGATTTTGGAGGTGATGCGGTTATGCAGACCACCTTTGTTCTTGATTATGTTCTTGACCATCCAGGAAGCGGCGGACCCGCATCCGATCAGCAGAATCTCGGGATGTTCGGATGCCCAGGTGTTCCAGAATCTGTCCAATGCAGTGACGAACTTCGATTTCTGTGTATCGAGCCAGGGAAGTTCGTCAATGAAAACAACCTTTCGCTTGTCCTTTGAAGAAGTTATTACTGCCTTGAGTTCATCAAACGCTTCAAACCAGTCTTTAGGACAAGGTATGGATTCCGGCAGGCCGTACTCCACCATACTCTGCCAGAAAGTCCTTAACTGGTCCTTCATAGTACCTCTGGCCAGACCGGAGGTATAGAATGTGAATGAATAATTAAAGAACTCCTTCACAAGATAGGTTTTGCCAACCCTTCTTCGACCATATATGGCAACGAATTCGGGAGAATCACTCTCTTTGAGCCTTTTGAGCTCGCGGCATTCCGCGACACGTCCAATGAGATTCATATATATATTTATTTTTGGCGGTAAATATAGCATAAAGCATCTGTTCCGCCAAAAATAATTTACCATAATATCATATATGCTCTGTAAAAAGTGAACTGGATTCGAAGGTGTCACCTTTGCCAGCGGCCTCATATTGTAGAAATCGCAGCATTGGGTTATTGCTATATACTTTTTGTTGCAAAAAACGTTTATCGTAATAAACTTTTGTATCTTTGCAAAAAGTGGTTCTTCCGCAATTTAGTTGAAGCCAAGTCCTGAGAAGACCATCTTAGTTCTAAGCAGTTCAATAGAGGCACGGCCATACATCACTCTTTTGACGGCTTTGAGTTTATTGACATATCCTTCCACGATACCGTTTGATGTATCTAGGTCAATGGCATTGTTCACAGCCTTGATATCCATCTTTATTCCATAAGCAAAAGACCTCAACTCAGATATGGGCGATTGTCCGTATAAGTCAAGCCAAGTCTTGAGGACACTTTTGTCGTCTCCCATAATAGCATTGTAGAAAGCTGATGCGGCGTTATAGGTATCTCGGAACCAGCCGAAGGATTGCAGTTTCCCGACCAAGGATTCTTCCTCAGCACCCTCTCATTCCTGAAATCCGACAGGCCTTTGGTGAATGTAACTCCCCATCTAAAAGTTGAAGGAGAAAAGACACTTATTGACCTATGATTTTACGGTGCGTCCGGGCCAACCATCCGGTCAATAGACCCAGTGCGCCTGCAAGTATGATTGATGTCTTGTCCGACTACTATTCTTTAGCGGTGTTTCTACTCTTAACCACCTCTTCTTGAATAGAACGCGGAGTGGCAGTATATTTGTCGAACTCCATAGAGTAGTTGGCGCGACCCGAAGTGATGTTGCGCAAAGCAGTAGCATAGCCGAACATCTCCATCAGAGGTACGAAGCAGTCGAGTTTCTGCGAACCCTTGCGGAAACGGCGCATGGCCTCGATGTTGCCGCGACGCTTGTTCACATCGCCTGTAACAGCACCGATATAATCATCGGGAGTGTTAATCTCAACTTTCATCGAAGGTTCCATAAGCAGAGGGCCAGCCTTCGGGAAAGCCTGCTTCAGACAAAGCTGGGCACAAGTCTGGAATGCCATATCGCTCGAATCGACAGGATGGAAGCTGCCATCAACAAGCACACAGCGTACATCCACCACCGGATAGCCGGCAAGCGGCCCCTTCAGCATTGCAGTCTGCAAGCCCTTCTGAACAGACGGAATGAACTCCTTTGGAATGACTCCTCCCTTGGTTACATCGACAAACTCGAAGCCGCCGCCCGGGTTAGGCTCGAAACGGATAACGGTGTGCGCGTACTGACCGTGTCCGCCAGTCTGCTTCACATATTTATATGCACACTCGAACGGATTAGTAATAGTCTCGCGGAACGATACCGACGGCGCGCCGGTGGTTACGGGAATCTTGAATTCCTCTTTCAGACGGTCAACGATAATCTCAAGATGAAGCTCGCCCATACCGGCAATAATCGTCTCTTCGGTCTCCTCGTCGAAGTGCGCACGGAACGAGGGATCCTCATTGCAAAGCTTTGCCAAAGCCTCGCTGAGCTTGCTGCGGTTCTTGGTGTCCTCAAGATTCACTTTAACCTCGATGACGGCTGGCGGAATGTGGATTGACTCAAGCAGGACAGGATTCTTTTCATCACAAAGGGTATCGCCGGTGCGGGTCACTTTCATTCCCACTAAAGCCACAATCTCACCTGGGCCCGCCTCGGCAATCTCTTCGCGTTCCTTCGCTTTGATACGGAAAATGCGCCCAATGCGCTCATACTTGCATTTGTTCGTATTATATACGGTCATACCGTTCACCAGCTTTCCGCTGAATACTCGGATAAAAGTCTGCTGGCCTACGAACGGATCGTTTATCAGTTTGAATGCCAGTGCTGCGAGAGGCTCGTTCTCCGAAGGATTGCGGGTGCAGGTCTTCGACTCATCGTCGGGCTGATGAGCCACAACAGCGCCAAGGTCATTAGGTGACGGCAGATAATCGACAACAGCATCAAGCAGCAGCTGTATGCCCTTATTCTTATAAGCGGCACCACATAATACAGGAACCATCATCAGCTTGATAGTTGCCTTGCGGATGGCAGACATCAGCAATTCCACAGATATCTCGGCATCCTCAAGATAAAGTTCCGCCACATCGTCATCGCAATCAGCCACTTTCTCTATGAGATTGCGACGCATAGCCTCAGCCTGCTCCTTAAGATTCTCCGGTATCGGACCTACAATGCGCTCTTTCTCCCGGAATGTAATAGCCTGCATCTTTACAAGGTCAACCATTCCTTCGAATGTGCCTTCAGCACCGATAGGCATCTGAATCGGCACAGCGTTGGCACCAAGATAACGGTTCATCTGCGACACCACCTCAAGGAAATCAGCCCCCATACGGTCCATCTTGTTCACAAAGGCGATACGCGGCACACGGTATTTGTCGGCCTGGTTCCAGACTGTCTCACTCTGGGGCTCAACGCCACCTACAGCACAGAACACGGCCACCATTCCGTCTATGACGCGCAATGAGCGTTCAACCTCGACTGTAAAATCGACGTGTCCCGGAGTATCAATAAGGTTAATCTGACAGTCATTCCAATGAGTCGTGATGGCTGCTGACGCGATGGTGATACCACGCTCCTGCTCCTGTTTCATAAAGTCCATCGTAGCTGAGCCGTCGTGAGTCTCACCCACTTTACGGTTAACTCCGGTGAAAAACAGAATACGCTCCGACACTGTGGTTTTTCCGGCATCGATATGTGCGGCAATACCGATGTTTCTTAAATTTGAAATGTTCTGACTCATTTGCTAAGTAATTGGTTCCTAATATCTTACATTAAGAAATCGGTAGGTACGCCGGTTTCGAGGCGCAAAGGTACTCATTTTCGCTCCAAAAGATTCCCCCATGCGTCCCGGAATGGGAAATTATAAGATTATTTAACTAGTCGGCCTGTTTCACTGTAACATCAAGGCGCTTGCTGGCAAACGATATGCCGGCCTGAGGCAGTTTGACATATATTTCCCTGTTCACGGCATAATACACATTCCAATAGTCCTCTGTTTTAACCCAGGCTCTGACCTGGAACGATATGTCATCGTGATTCAGGCTGTTCAGCTCGACAGTAACGTCCGACGCGCCCTCAGTTGTGGCATCAAGCACACGGGCATCGGATTTAAGTATAGCGTGCAGAGTACTGATACAGATGTCCAGATCACTCTCGTACTGTACATTGACGTTCCATTCAACACGTCTGAGCGGATTAACGGAATAATTGTCGATTGTGCCGCTTATAAGAGCTCCGTTTGGAATGACTATGACCCGGTTGTCGATTGTGCGGATTCTGGTATTCAGCATATTGATATCTATAACTGTTCCTGCGCTACCCTGCGCGCTGATGTAGTCACCGGCCTTGAACTGCTTGAAAATGAGAATCAGAAGACCACCGGCAAAGTTCTGCAATGCGCCGCTCAGCGATGCGCCCACAGCAACGCCGCCTGCCGCGAGAATAGCCGCTATGGATGTAGTATTGATGCCCAAAGTACTGATTGTAATTACAACCAGTATTATAGTCAGCAATACACTGGTAATAGACGATATGAATGAAGCCACAGCCAGCTCGACCTTACGTCTCTCGAAGGAGCGTCTCAGAATTCTCTTAACCCAGCGTATCAGCCATATACCGACAAAGAGAATGCACAATGCAGCTATAATCTTTATACCGAACTGTATGGCATTCTGCCCGAGATTATAAAAAAACGTATTTGGATCCTCGGTCATATTGCGGAACATAGTATCTGCCGCAATCCTCAGGGAATCGGCATCAGCATTCGGGATATTGGATTGAAGCGGTAACATAGGATTTATTCATCGAACTGTCGCAAAGATATGAATTTTGTTATAGATTCGCAGGGAATAACAGTGTTAAAGCCGACTTAAAATATGTCTGAAAAAGATAACATAAGGGTGGCGGGACTGGATGTCCTGCGTATAGGACTCACACTTGCCATATTCATATTCCACTCACGCGGACATTTCAGCTGCGACTATGGTCCGTTGAATTACTTCGCGGATATGGGGGCGACTGCTATGACAGGATTCTTTATGCTGTCAGCCTATTCACTGTATCTGTCAAGTCACAAAAGGAATCTTATGGAACTGCACGAGATGCGGAGGTTCTATCTGAAACGATTCACTGCCGTATTTCCTCTGTATTATGCAGTCGCAATTCTATATGTCCTGTTCATAGGGAAAGAGACAGTCACTGACAATGTCATACTGCTCCCTATTGAGCTTCTGGGAATACAATCCGCATACAGCAGTCTGTTCAACATATCACACGTCGGAGGTACCTGGTTCATATCGTGCCTGCTGGTATGCTATCTGTTATTTCCGTTCCTTCAGACAGTTATCGGCAAAATGACAGACAAGTCAAGGATTCTGCTGGTATCCGTGTGCGCATTTATATTATTGTGGTCTCCGTTCGTGGTATTCAGATTCCAGTGCGGTTCCATTTATTCCAATCCGTTTTTCAGACTTTTGGAGTTTACGACAGGACTTGCACTTGCAAACCTGAACAATTCAGAGAGTCTTGCCGGCTGTAAGACTTTGAAATGCCTGAGGGCAAAGCCTGTGTCGTTAATCGCAGGGATATTGATGATTGCAGGGATAAGCCTGGCTGTGAGCCTCAATGTCGCACCAGGCAATTTTATGCTGTACGACTGGATTGTGCTACCCGGTTACGGCATTATGCTGCTGGGACTGGGTCATCAAAGTTACCGCTCACTACAGGACAGTCAGGTGATACCGTTCCTAAGCAGGATATCTTATGCATTCTTTATGGCGCAGTTCTTTGTATGGGATATCGGCGACTATGCGCTGTCTTATTTTGGAGCAGAGTCGAATCTGCTAAGAATAACGGCAGCATTCATTATCTGCGCATTACTGTCACTCGTTTTCCATTTTGGCATCGAGAAGCCTGTCGGCAGGCTGCTTGGAAAAGCGTGGATAAAATAAACGCGAGGATGGTATAAGCCAGCCCCGCGTATCTGATGATACAGACGTATTAATAAGTGATTGTGGTCTCAAGCTCTTTGGCCTGGGCAATCATCTTCTCAAGTTCGGAAACAGCAGGAACGCGCTTGCAGAGTTTCTTCTCCTCGTTTACTGCAACGAGCTTCGGCTGCAAGTTGGCTGGAACACGATGGCGGAACTCCTTAACAGTATCAACGCCGGCCGCCTCGAGCAACTCTGCGAACTGACCTGCGATACCGTCGATGCGGAACAAATCAGCGTGGTTGGTCCACTTCAGGATAAGTTTGTAGCTGATTCCTGTAGCCTCTGCAACTGCATTACGTCCTTTCTTTGAAGCGCAATTTGCAAGAAGATCCTCGGTTGTCTTAATACCGGCAGCGTTCAGTTTCTCTGCATAAGCAGGGCCGATACCCTCAATCTGATCAATTTTGTAACCCATAACAATACTTTTTAGTGTATAATGATAATAAGAAATATATGCTGCCCTAAAGATATTGTATTTTATATTAATCACATAGCATCCCGGCATCTTTATTTGAAAGATGTTGAAAACTATTTATGACGCACAACCGTCAAAATGTGATTTTAGTGTAGAATGCAGGATCAGACACCCGTATTTTGAAGTTTCTCCTACCCGCCTCACACATATTCTTCAAGGCATCATCGTATGAATTGAAGTCATAATTCAACACTTTTTCCCTTTTGACGACAGGAATCTTGCCCTGCGATGTCTTGAACATAAAAGCTCCCCACTTACCATTCTGTCTCTGCGCTATCACATACGATGCCCTATAGCGCGGATATCGCGATATCAGAAATACATAATTTCTGTAATCGAAGCACGCACGGTCCGAGTACATCAGATTAACTCCGTTCTCATTTGTAAAAGTTGTGAGAATGGCCTTTGTACCGTAATCGTCGGAAAGCACACTCAGACTGGCTGGAGATGGTTCGGCATCAGTCTTCATCGAGAACAGATGGCGGACACGCATCTGTATCAGCTTTTCAGTATCCGCACAGGCACTGATATCGGGAAGCTTGCCTGTTGTATCGGAGGCGTTCCACCAGGTACGGTGATCTTCGGAGTCAAAGAAGACATTTACTCTGCGCGTGCCTTTCTCCGGCCCTGCGATGGATACCGGCTCAGTTCCGAAAGGTATTCCTGCCGCATATTCAGTTGCCTTGCGACAGGTCTCGTGCAACAGGAAATGCAGCAGCTGCGCTGACAGCGGCGTATCTGTCCGGGCAGGCAATTTACTGAAAGAGCAGGAGCGCAATATCATCCGCTCGTCATCGGTCAGGACAAAACCGGATTTCTGCAATATGGCCTCCGAGCGCGGACCGCCCGTAAGGACAGCCTTTTTACCGGAAATTTCCGGATATGGACAGCAGCACAACTCGTGGAGCAGGCACAATATAGTAAGACTGTGTTCCGGAATGTCCGTAGCAGGATATGCGCTGATGAACCTCTCGCGCTCGCGCCGTGCCATATCGAGTACCCACAGGGAATGATTCACCGCACCTCCGCGCCCAGGCTCGTATTTGCCATATCCGGCCTCGAAAAAGCCGTATTTATCCAAAAATGCAACAAGCGTGTCAATGCCGGCTCTCTGCGTGGAGATAAGTTCACGTACTACAGCATTTCTGCCGGCATCCGAATTGACAGACGACATAATTATTTCTTAATGGAATTAACGCTGACAGGGAAAGTAAAGTAGGTATCCGGAAACGGCTCGTCTTTCAGAGTAAAGTGCCACCACTCGCAATCGTAAGGCTTGAAGCCGTGAGCCAGCATAGCATCACGAAGAGTCATGCGGTTTTCGTACTGCTCCTGAGTAATTGGCTGATATGCTCCGATTTCCTGTCCGGGAAGCACATCCGGATGCGATGCAATACCAAAATAATCGTAAGTGCAACCCATATCGACCTCTCTCTCAAGTCTCATATCGAACAGAGTCAGATCGATTGTGGAGCCACGTGTATGTCCGGACCTCTCGGCCACATATTCCTGCGGAACGAGGACCGACTTGTCAAGCTCGGGGTAGAAATACTCCTTCATCCGCACATCGGCAGTATCGCCCGCCCACGCCATAAAATAATCAACGGCACACTGCGGACGGTATGCATCAAAAATCTTGAGCACATATCCTTTCTGTCTGAGCTCATCGCTCACGGCCTTGAGAGAATCGGCAGCCCGACGGGTCAGGATGGCTATCGGCATCTCATAACCGGGAATACGGTCACCTATGAAATTGTATGTACTGTAGTATCGTATCTCAAGAATAGCGTCAGGAACTACATCTGTCAACAACACGAAAGCCGATGCATCCTGCTCCGGGATGACAATCCCGACATTTTTTTCCCCACACGACGTCAGCATCAGCATTACGATGGTGAGCGCCAGCACAAATTTTTTCATTACCTTTTGATATTTTCCACAAACTTATATAAAATCCCATACGTTTTCTCCCACCTTTTCAATTATCTTTGTAGTTTGTAGTTGAAGAAGAACGCTTGCCCGTAAGCAGACGGAAGTTAAACAGTATGGAAGAAGTTGTTATAATCGCTGTATGTGTCGTGGTAGTCATCTCTGCGGCGTTTATTGCCTCAACGATGATACGGCAGAGAACCAAAGTGCAGATTTCGGCATTGAGCAAGGAGAAGGAGATGCTTGAGAGGCAGCTTGCCGAATCAAAGGACGATATGGTCCTCCGGCTTGCAGAGGCACGCGAGGAAGCTGCAAATCAGAAAGACGAGCTCCGTGCCGACTTTCAAAGGCAGATGGAGGAGAAAGAAGCCGCCTGTCAGAAGCAGCTGGCTGATATGGCGGCCGAATACCGGCGGCAGACAGAGGTTCAGTCTGAGCAGTTCAAGCATCAGATGGAACTGTTCCGCGACCAGTTGAAGAACGATACGCAGGAACTGCTGCAGAAAAGACAGGAGGAGCTGACAAAAACAGGCAGCAGCGCGATGGATGCAATTGTAAAGCCTTTGAACGAGCGTCTGAAAGAGATGCGCGAGGCGCTTGACAAGACCAGCACTGACAATTTGAGAAACAGCACCGACATACAGGCCAGTATAAGACAGATGTTCGAGCACACCAACGCACTTGGCGACAAGACGGACAAGCTGTCCGAGGCTTTGCGTTCCAAAGGCAAAGTCCAGGGCGACTGGGGAGAGAGCATACTTGAGGAGATATTGCAGTCCAGCGGAATGCAGGCCGGCATTCACTACGAAACGCAGAAGAACTTCCAGGATGATGACGGCAGGAACCTGCGTCCCGATGTTATTATTCACTGTCCGGACAACCGTGACATAATTGTTGATTCCAAAGTGTCGCTCACCGATTATTACAACTATACGATGGCATCTTCAGACGATGAGGCGCAAGCAGCAGCCAAGGCAAACTGCCAGTCGGTAAGAAAGCACGTAGAGGAACTGTCGCGCAAGCAATATCCGGCTCTTGACGGCAACCTGCAGAAAATGATGCTGATGTTCATCCCTAACGAGGGCAGCTATCTGCTGGCGCTTCGCTGCGACAGCAACCTGCTGAACTGGGCCTACGGCAAGAATGTCATCATCGTAAATCAGACCAGCCTGATGCTCACCCTGCATCTGATAGACGCGCTGTGGAAGAACGTGAATCAAGAGAAGAACGCACTCAGAATTTTTGATCTGGCCACGCTGCTATACGACCGCATAAGCGACTTCACTACCGAATTCCACAACATAGAGAAAAGTCTTCGGAATGCCGAAGAAGCATATTCCAAGGCCAGAGGCAAACTGAGCGGAAACGGCGGTCACAACGTATTCCACGCTCTCGGCGATTTGAAAGACCTCGGGAACCGCAAAGCAAAGAAGCAGCTCGATACAGATGTGACAGATGAGCCCGACACGCCGCCATCACTCACATAACAAGTCAACGGGAAAGTCAACACAACCAAAGTATGAACAAAGCGATTAAACTAACCTGGCGCGAGCGCATAGGATATTGCACCGGCGAGCTGGCTCAGAATCTCATATATCAGACTGTCAGCATCTGGCTTCTCTTCTATTACACCAACGTATATGGACTTAAGCCGGATGTAGCCGCTGTGATGTTCCTGATAGTGCGTATAATCGATGTGCTGTGGGATCCGTTTGTAGGCACAATGGTCGATAAGTCTTATCCGCGGTGGGGCAAATACCGCTCGTGGCTTGTGATAGGCGGAATACCTCTGGCAGGAGCAGCTGTCCTATGTTTCTGGAACGGATTCAACTCATCGTTGATGTACGCATACGTCACATATATCCTGCTCAGTATGTGCTTCACGTTGACAAGTGTGCCATACGGTGCGCTAGGAGACTCGCTGACGCGCGATGTAAACGAGCTGACCATTCTGACCAGTGTACGTATGTTGTTCGCAAACTTCGCCGGACTGCTTATCAAGACACTTCCGCTGATAATAGCCATCTTCGCTCCTAAGGCGCTGAATAGTGGAACCGGTCGTATGGAGGCTGTATATAACACACCAGATGCGGCATCGGCCTGGCTCATAACAATGGGAATATTCGCGATAGTAGGGCTCTCGCTCCTGTTCTTCAGTTTCTCGCAGAGCCACGAGAAGATTGTTATGAACGCAAGCCAGTCGGCTGGTGTCAGATTCAGCGACCTCTGGCACGAGCTGGCAGCCAACCGTCCGATGCGGGTACTGTCGCTGTTCTTCATAATTACATTCGCTACAATGAGCATCAGCAATGCCACCGACTCTTACTTTCTGTCGTATGTAGCGAAGGCCAGCCCGCTTGGGACATCAACCTTTATGTGGCTCGGGACAATACCGGCTTTCATATTCATTCCGCTCGTTCCAAGTATCAAGCGCAAGACAGGCAAGAACCCGCTGTTCTACATATTCATAGGAATATCTATTCTCGGAATGGCGATGATGTATGTGACATCTGCTGTTCCGGCTCTTAAATCACACTTCGTGCTTCTCTGCACAGCTCAATTCATAAAAAGCACCGGCATTCTGGTAGCCACAGGCTATATGTGGGCACTGGTTCCCGAAGTTGTAACATTCGGCGAATATCTGAACGGCCGCCGCGTGGCAGCCATCGTAACTGCGCTGATATGCATTTTCATGAAAGCCGGAATGGCTTTGGGCGGTGTCGTTCCAGGGCTTGTTCTGGCTCATACCGGATTTGATTCCACATTGACAGTCCAAAGCCATACCGCATTACAGGGCATAATCTGGCTGGTGACTGTGATTCCGGCTGTGCTGATGCTGATTGCTTCAGTAGTAATAAGCAGGTATGAGCTCAGCGATGCACGTATGACCGAGATTAACGGGATTATTGAATCAAGACAGACAACTGACTGATATGTATCTGGGAGTATCATCATCACTAAGTCACAGCACGCCACAGGAATGGGCGGCCAGACACAAGGCATTGGGATTGAAGGCAGTAAACTTTCCGGTTGACTTCACATCCGGCGAAAAGACATATATGGCATATAAGGAAGCCGCCGATCAGGCAGGCCTTATGATAGCGGAAGTCGGTGTGTGGCGCAACACACTGGCAGCAGCCCCTGCAGAGCGCGCCAGGTGGACTGACTATGCCGTCGGTCAGCTCAGAATGGCCGACAGAATAGGAGCACGCTGCTGCGTAAATGTTGTAGGAACGCCGTACGGTCCGCGCTGGGACGGAGGTTATCGCGGCAATTTCAGCAAGGAATTGTGGGATATGGCAGTGAGAATGATACAGCAGATAATAGATACCGCGCAGCCGGAAAGCACAAAATTCAGTATAGAGTCTATGCCTTGGATGATTCCAAGCAGTCCCGACGAGTATCTTCGTCTTGTCAACGACGTTGACAGGCCGCAGTTCGGTGTCCACCTCGATGTTGTGAATATGATAACATCGCCCGAGAGGTATTTTTTCAACGAGCGTTTCATTGACGAGTGTTTCGACAAACTTGACGGAATGATATGCAGCTGCCATCTGAAGGACATCCGTCTGAAAGAGGAATACACATTCCAGCTTGAGGAATGCGCCTGCGGAGAGGGAAGTCTGGACATTCGCCACTACATAGATGCAGCTACCGCGCAGGACGAATGTATGCCGATGATAATAGAACACCTGGGCTCGGACAGCGAATACGAAGCAAGCATCAGATACATCAGTAACTTGTACCACCAATACCGTCAGCAGTAAATTTTTACTACTTTTGCACCATTATTCGGAAGTTTATGTTAAACTTGAACGATATGAGAATCAGAACTATTGTTATGGCAGGTATTATTTCAGTGGCAGGTATTCTGTCAGGTTGTAAATCAAAGCAGCAGAAAGACGCAGCTGTCAACGGCACTGAAATAACCGGCGCAAAGGAAGACACCATCGATGATGGGGCAGATGTATTCAACACGAAGAACGGGATCGAAATCAGAATGTACTGCATAAAGCACGGCAGTATCAGAATGAAGATTGCAGACAAATGGCTGTATGTAGATCCGGTCACGAAAGCGGCTCAACCTGAGACTGACTACACTGAATTACCGAAAGCTGACTTTATTCTTATAACTCACGACCACTATGACCATCTTGACAGCACTGCTGTCAGTCAGTTGCAGAAAGACGGGACACAGATTATCTGCAACAGCGACTCACGCAAGACACTCGGCTTCGGCAATGCGATGGCAAACGGTGACAGTCTGACTATCGGCGACGGCTGGACAGTAAATGCCGTTCCTGCCTACAACAACTCGCCCGAGAAGCTGCAGTTCCACCCTCAGGGCCGCGACAACGGATACATTATCACCATTGACGGGTTCCGCATCTATATAGCAGGTGACACCGAGGACATTCCCGAGATGGAGGCCGTAAAAGATATCGATGTGGCATTCCTGCCCTGCAATCTCCCTTATACGATGACACCGGAGCAGCTCCAGAAAGCAGCCGGCACAATCAAACCTGAAGTTCTGTTCCCATATCATTACGGCGACACCGATATGCAGCAGGTAACCGCGCTTCTTGAAGACAGCGGCATTGACGTAAGAATCAGACAATATCAGTAACTAAACTGGACAAATATGCTACCATTAATAATTATCATCGCAGTACTGGCGATTATTCTGATTGCCATGTACTTCAATTATAACAACCGCGAGGTCGCATTACGCAAGGAAGCAGCCGCACAGAACGACAAGATCACCACCGTACACGACACAATGTGGAAGGTTCTACAGCAGGAGGCTGGTGTAGCCAAAGAGTATCGCGATGCCTTCGAGAAGATATACCCCGAACTCATCTCCGGACGTTACAGCAACGACAAGGAGGGTATGATGAAGTTCATCCACGAGGCCAACCCTGATTTCGACACATCGCTCTACAAACAGCTGATGCAGTCAATCGAGGTTCAACGCGGCGAGTTCGCATCGGCACAGCAGCGTATGCTCGACATTATCCGCGAGCACGACACCCTGCTTGAGACTATGCCTGCAAAGTGGTTCATCAAGGACAAGCGTCATATAATATACAAGGTTATCAGCTCCACACGCACCAATCAGGTAATCGAGACCCGCGTTGATGACGATGTGAAACTGTTCTGACAATCACAGCGAATTGCACAAGCCCGCATACATTCTGCCCGTTGCGGCAATACTCACTTATTACCTGATAGACGGCAATAATGAGTATTGGTGGCTGTATATAGCCCTTGCCGTCATCTGCGAGGTGTTGCTGTATGCTGCCCTCCATCACGTATCTAAAGTGAAGGAATATCTGAGCGGATACGTGGTGGCCGTGGAGCATCACTTCCCATGGACTGAGATGCGCACATACACCGTCACCGTAAGCAGGAACGGACGGACTCATACCGAAGTAAGACACAGCTACATACGGCATCCCGATGAGTGGTTCCGCATTCTGAACACAGGTGTAACCATCAATACAGATTATCTGTATTACCGTAATGCTGCGGCACAATGGGCCACAACACCGTTTCATATAGACCCGCCGCATATCAGCTGCGTAAGCGGCGGCGGTGGAGAGCGCTGTAATTGGAATAATATTGAGGCCGATACCGACACGGTTACATACACAGGCCGATACAGCAACTACGTACGAAACTCCAACTCAATATTCAAGCAAACCGCAATATCGCGCAAAACAGCCACAGAACTGGGTCTAATCGACTATCCGGAAATAACACGCAGCGAGCAGGATGTTGTCTGTGTAAGCAGCCATTTGAAAGGCAACATCGATATTACTCCCGGGATTCAGGAGAAATTCCAACGGATCAACGCCTTTTGCGGAGCGAAACACCAGATTCACATTTTCATACTGCTGTTCGATGCCAGGCAAGGCATTGACATTGCCGGGAAACAGCGTGCATATTGGAAAGGCGGCAACAAGAACGAGTTTACAGTCTGCATCGGTCTTGACGGCAACACTGTAAGCTGGTGCAAACCTTTCAGCTGGATGGATGCCCCCACCCTCGAGGTAGCAGTACAGCAGTATTTCATAGAGCATCCGGAGCTGAATCTTGAAGCCTTCGCCGAATGGCTACGTCCCAATCTGACTCTATGGAAGCGCAAGGAATTCAGCGACTTCAAGTACCTGGGCACCCACCTGTCAAAGAATCAGACAATCGCATTCTACGCAATAGCCGCTGTCCTCAGCGCTATCAGCATCGCAATTATCCATTACACTACCGAAGACCAGACAGGAACAACCCATTACTATGAGACTGAGACTTATCAATTCACAGATATTTGACAGATTCCGGGCTTATCAACCGCCAGAATCAGTGACAAGTCTCCGCTGGATAGTGCCTTGAAAGAAGGGTTCGTGAATGCCGTGTTCGGGGCTAAACGCATATTTTTGTTGAATTGCAGTTTATCGGAGTGAAGTTAGAAATTATTACTCGGAAACCATGGTGGTCTGCGGACTTTTACCTGAATACCCTGAAACTGAATACTTGTTCGCAATTGCAACATAACTTGTTCGCACGTGCAACAAAGCTTTACTGCAATTTCAGGCAGGCTTTGCCGGAATTGAGGCAAAGCTATATGATGATTGCGGATGACTCTGGATGATTGTGATTACTCAGGATGAATGAAACCTTACTTAGCGGTTGGGGATGTCAGTTATTGTTATCTCTGAAGTTGAATGTCAGTCTATTCGGCTTGAAGAGAATTCAGCATCGGCATATGTTTATAACTACAACAAAATTCATAAAAAACTTAAAAGCATTTGGTGGTAATTACAATATGTAGTTTATTTGCGACGTAATCAATTTACAAAAAGATGAAAAAGCTCACTGACAAGGAATTGGAGATTATGAACGTGCTCTGGGAGAACGAGGCACTTTCAATGCGGGACATAGTGGAGAAACTTCCGGAACCGAAACCACATTTCAATACGGTATCGACCTTTGTCCGCCGTCTGGAGAACAGCGGCATGGTCAGCCACAAGGAACTGGGCGCAAGGTTCTTCATGTACGAAGCCGCTATGACAAAGGAGAAGTATGCCGAGATGCTGAACCGCGACAGCGTGAGCAAACTATTTGCCGGTTCGTATATGGACTTCATCTCCTGCCTGGTGGAACAGCAGGAGGTCAGCATTGACGAACTGAAGGAACTGATCCGTATGGTCGAAAACCAATAATCACGCGCTATGGGCAATGCATTCCTATTTGTACTGATATGGGCGATGACGCTTATCCTATTGCTGGCAGTCTATAAGCTCTGCTTCAGTGGCACCACACTGCATCGTTTCAACAGGTGCTACCTGCTGGGCGCGACAGTTCTGTCAGCAATCATTCCGCTTACACATCTATCCGTACCGCAGACTGCGGTAGTTCCCATTCACGAGACCTATTTCGCCCAGACACTTCAGGAAGTGACCATTTACGGCAACGCTGCCAGCGTATCAGAGGCTGCTCAGGCAACATCTGGATTTTCGTGGGCCTGGCTGCTTGTGGGCTGCTGGGCAGTCTATGTCATTGTACTGATAATCGGCTGGACACGTTCCATCATCAAGACAAGACGGTTCCTGAAAGGCAAGACTGTGCACAGACTGGGACACATCCGCGTGGTATCGCACGATAAGCAGTTCGGCCCGTTCAGCTGGATGAACTACATTGTCATCTCCAATGCCGAGAACGGATTCGCACGCCGGGCCAGCATCCGCCATGAGATATCGCACATCAGGCTGGGCCACTACGCTGACCTGGTGTTCCTGCTTGCCTGTACCATTGTCAACCCTGTATGCTGGCTGATAATGAAGGAAATAAAGATAGTCCACGAATATGAAGCCGATGACGAAGTGATCAACCGATACGGAATAGTAGAAAAGGATTACCAGAGACTTTTGATAATGAGAACCGTTGGTGCAGAGGCCTATGCGCTGGCAAGTTCTTTCAATTTGAACATTAAACAACGTATCATTATGATGAAAAAAGAAAAGACAATGAAAAGGAGGATGCTGTATCTCCTTGCCGTAATTCCTGTAATAGGACTTATGTCACTGCTCTGCGCGAACAATGCCAATGCCGCCGGACTGCAGTCTGAAACCGGTTCGGATGACACCGACAATGAAAATGTCATTAACATTCTGATAGACCGTGGCATTAGCTATCAGCTGCCTGATTCAGAGCCCACAGATGCTTTCACCCCAGTCGGAGATGTGAAAGAACTGGGCAAAATTATCAAGGACAGAAATATCAGCAAAGCCATAATTGCTTTCGGTGAGAATGAAAAACCGGAGACATTATCTGAGGTAAAGGACATTCTGCGCAAAAACAACGGTCTGAATATTGTGTATCAGTCTGTCTTAGGTACTCCGCTGTTGGATGCCATAGTTCGAATTTTGGGACAGGAACCGGAGAAGGACAGCGAAGGCTATACAATCGTAAATGGACGAAGAATCAGCAAGGTACTTGTAAACGGAAAGGAGGAAGTTTCGGCAGACCTTATAGACGAGATTTTGGAGATGAAGGCAGCAGAACAGAAGGATATCGAAGAAAAAACAGCAAACGACGAGCCGTTTATGGTGGTTGAAGATATGCCGAAGTTCCCCGGAGGTCATGTGGCGATGCTGCAGTATCTCCAAGGTAATATCCGATATCCCGAGGAGGCTCGCGACAATAACATTCAGGGCCGTGTGCTGATACAGTTTATTGTTGAGAAGGACGGCAGCATATCCAATGCGGAAGTAGTCAAAAGCGTGCACGAACTGCTTGACGCGGAAGCTATGAGATGCATTTCCAATATGCCCGCATGGACACCGGGAAGCCAGCGGGGAAAGCCGGTTCGTGTCCGCTACACGATTCCTGTCAATTTCAAGCTTAATGATAGCGATTCTGATTTCAAGTCTGTCAGAGTTTCCTATATGAAGGAGATGAATGTGGCTCTGTTCAAATCCTGTAAGGCTCCAGCCAATGCGGCAGTGACAGTCACGCCGGAGAATCTGGACAAAGCCATTGACGATGTGATTAACGGACGCCGCGAATTCTTCGAGATGGACTATTCGCACTATAGCAGCATCCAGAACGCTCTGGGAAACCACGGCATCGACCGGATCAAGTACTCTGCCGACAAATAAGGAGCTGTTCAACGTCTTAGGGATTGCAGTCACCTGCAACCCCTAAGATAATTTGCAATTTTGCCAACGGAAGCAAACATACATAAATTATCCGATAAGACATTGCGCGAAGCTCTTGCACTTACCGAAATCATATCTATCTTTGCCATAGTTTACTTGGGAGTCCTGAAACAGGCGCGATACGACCGGTTCAGTGGCTTCTGTTATATTAACCGTTAAAAACATATTTCTATGAAGAACAACGAATTCAAGTTCATTGATTTGAGAATTGACTGGGCCTTCAAGTACGTCTATGGCTCACCAGGCAACGAAGACCTGCTGTTAAGTTTGATTGATGCCATCCTGCCTGAGAAGCACATCAGCAAAGTAGAGCTGCGCCAGCAGGAGCAGATTCCCGACAACCGCAAACAGCGCAGGTCCGTGTTCGATGTCAACTGCACCACGCAGAGCGGAGAATCA
>JAZLKB010000034.1:0-52011 GCA_045597365.1 Bacteroidaceae bacterium
AAATTTTATGAAAGATTTTCGAGATGAAAATCCGGTTATTTGAAGGAGCAATGGGGATTCCATTGTGACTGAAAAGAAACGAATTTTCAGCCGGAAAGATTTTATAAAAGGTTAATTGGAACATTTCAAAACAGGTTCTTATTCTATATGTCCACCCAGTGAGCGGTAGTCATTGAAGAATGCCGGGTACGATTTTGCCACACATCCGGCATCCTGTATGGTGCAGCAGCCTTCGCAGACCGATGAGAGTATTGTGGCGGCCATTGCTATGCGGTGGTCTCTTGAAGGGTCAATGTTGCACGATGACGGGTGTCCGCCTGTTACGGTCAACACGTTTCCGGCCGATACGGCCGATATCCCGAATGAGCGCAGCATAGACTGTATTGACTCAATACGGTCGCTTTCCTTCAGCCTGAGCCGTCCTGCATTGTGGAATGTGGTCTTGCCGTCGGCACAGGCAGCGGCTGCTGCAAGTGCGGGAACAAGATCCGGGATGTCGGAACAGTCTATTTCTATCCCTTGCAGTCTTGACGGATATGCGGTTACATAACCGTTCCCGGCTCTGATTTCTGCGCCCATATCCTGAAGAATGTGGACGATAGCCTTGTCGCCCTGCAGAGTCCTTTCCGTATCCAGCCCTTCGCATCTTACCGGTTCCTGTCCTATTGCCCCTGCTGTCAGCCAGAATGCGGCGGCCGACCAGTCGCCTTCAACAGCGCATCTCCCGAATGCTCCGTATCTCTGGTTCCCTTTTATGCAATATCCATCCTTTGTGCGCTCTACGTCTATTCCAGAGTGCCTGAGCGCATTCAGTGTCATATCCACGTACGGGCTGCTGTGCAACTCTCCCTCAAGCTTTATTGTGCTGTCCGAGCCGGCCAATGGCAAGGCAAACAGCAATCCTGATATGAACTGCGATGATATGTCTGCTGCGATGGAATAGCATCCGCCTTCCATACGGCCCCGGCATACGAGCCCGGTATCGTCTTGTACTGTTGTATCCACACCGTGGGCTCTCATCTGCTCCAGCAATGGAGAGAGCGGACGCTGGAACAGCCTGCCGCTGCCTGTGAATGTGGCATCGGCACCGAGTGCGGCTGCTACAGGAAGCAGAAAACGCAGGGTGGTGCCGCTCTCGCCGCAATCAAGCACGGACAGTTTCCCGATGTTTCCGATAGGCCAGACGCGGAACTCGTTTTCGGAATATTTGATGCTTGCGCCCAAGTCCCGCAGGCAGTCGGCAGTAATGTTGACATCATCGGGACATTCCCCGCAAAGGAAACGTGTCGGCCCGTCGGCAAGTGCCGCGCATATCAGCAGCCTGTGTGCCATTGATTTTGACGGTGGAACGGTTACTGTTCCTGCCAGCTTTCCGCTTACGCTCAAGTTCATTTTTCTGTTTTTAAAAGCAACTCCCTGAAAACGTCTATACCGACTTTGAAAATTCCGCAATGTCCCGGCTGTTCGGGCAATATGAGCGATATGCTGTCTGCATCGCGTTTCTTGTCGGCAAGTGCCGCTTCAAGAATATTGTTTGCCGGATATGGGCAGTCTGTATCGAATCCGAAAGCTGCCAGTTTGGCGCAGATGGCTTCAGTGCAGTCGGGCAGTCCGTATGCGGCTCCCATGCGTGCTGCCCGTGCCATACCTATGGCTACCGCCTGCCCGTGCGACATCGTGTAGCCGCTCAGACGTTCCAAAGCGTGTCCGATGGTATGCCCGAGATTCAGCAGTGCCCTTTGTCCCCTGTCACGCTCATCGGCCTCTACTATGTCGCGCTTGAAGCGTACCGATGCAGCGACCGTCTGAATGATGTCCGAACTGAATGACAGACTGTCCAGGAAATCCTTGTCAAAGAGTATTCCGTATTTGATGACCTCGGCATATCCGTCGCGCAGAATGTCGTGCGGAAGGGTGTTCAGAGTACTGGTGTCGCACCAGACTAATGACGGCTGATAAAACGTTCCTACAAGATTCTTGCCCTGCGGGATATCAACAGCTGTCTTTCCGCCTACCGAGCTGTCTGTCATTGCCAGCAGGGTGGTGGAAACCTGAACCAGATTTATGCCGCGCATATACAGGGCGGCCGCCAGACCTCCTATGTCGCCGGTGATGCCTCCGCCCAGTGCCAGTACGGCATCCGTGCGGCTCAGTCCCTCGTCAGCCATTATGTCGATGAAGGAGCACAGCGTACCGATGTTCTTGCTCCGCTCTCCGTGCGGAAACACGTATTTGCAGTGACGCAGCCCTGCTCTCTGGAGCGATGCGGTGACAGTATCTGCATACAGACCGTCAACGATATCGTCGGTGATTATTGCAGCGGCCGCACAGTTAAGACGTTCTTTTACAGCAGGACCTATGCCCGTCAGTATTTCTTTGCCGATGACAACATCGTACGGGTGTGAGGCGTTTATGTGAATGGTCTCGCTCATTCGGGAATGCTGTATGTCCAGCAGCGGCGGCGGCGATGGATTATATGCTCCCAATGCTTCCACACGTTCTGAATCTTGATGTTGTCCTCCTGCATCGGTCCTGTCTGGAAGTCGGCGCAGTCGCGGACTATGGCGCGGCGCATACCCTCGCCCAGAATAAGAGACTCAATGCCTTTCATCTGGTCATCGGGACGTACGGCTATCATATACATATCAAGATGTGTGTGGTCGTGCAGATTCTCGAATATGCGGAGCAGCGTGAGCGGACCTATGTGCCCGTGTCCGCTGCGTATGGCAGGGCTGATTGACGGTGCCATAAAACCGAACGCCACAACCTCGTCGGCGGGATTTGTCACTATCAGGCAGTAGTCCGGATTGCCGACCAGCATCACCAGCTTGGTGTAGTTTGCAATCTGCTTGTCCGATAGAGGGACTATTCCGTGCAGTTTCTCGAATGCTGTGTTGATGATGCGCATGGCCGCGTTTATGTAGGGCTTTACCTGGCGCATCGACTTGAACTCTTTCAGCTTGTAGCCGTAGCGTTCCCGGCATAATGCCCCCATTCTGGCTACACGCTCAGGAACTTCCTTCCCGCAGAAAATCTTGCGCTCAACCCAGTCCCATTTCTTCACAAGCCCCAGCTTTTCCATATGGTCTTTGTAGTATGGGTAGTTGTAGATGGTTATGTACATATCCATCTGCTCGAAACCGTCAATCAGCATTCCCTGCTGGTCAAGATTCGAGAAACCGAGCGGGCCGCGCAACTCGGTCATTCCAAGTTCGCGCGCCCATGATACGGCTGTGTCGAAAAGTGCTTTTGATACCTCGAAGTCATCTACAAAATCGTAGCGGGTGAACCTGAGCTGCCGTGAGTTTTCCTTTTTGTTGGCGGCTTTGTTCAGAATAGCTCCGATGCGGCCTACAACCCTGCCGTTGCGCTCGGCAATCCACAGACGGCACTCGGAATACTCGAATGCGGGATTGTGGCTCGGGTTGAACGTGTCCATCTCGTCGGCTATGAGATTCGGCACGAAATACTCGCTGTCCCTGTACAGGTCAACCGGGAACTTGAAGAAACGCTTCCGGTCCTTTTTTGTGAGCACTTCTTTTATCTCTACCATATCGCTTATCGTAATGCGGGGTTCTTCAACTGGAATTCCTGTGCTATGCTGGGCTTGCGCAGGTTCATCTCGACGCTCTCGAGCAGCATCTTGTCAGGCGCAATCATTGTCGGGAAATTCTCCGGGTCATTCGGATAGCTCTGGATTGACTCCTCTTTCGATGCCGCTATCACGTGCATCAGCTCGCGGCGCTCAAAATTGGGAGTGTCCGAATGGATGACGGTCTCCTGGCCGGTCTTCACATCAATGCGGGTCAGTATGTAGCAGTTGTAGCTGATGTTCTGCAGCATATAAGTGTGGTCGAGTCCGGCTTTTTTGGCTTCGGCAATCAGCTTCGCCTTCATCTTTGCCTCGGGCACAGGCTTCTTGCAGGTGACGTGCATAATGCTCATTCTTACCTGGGAATCAAATCCGTTCACCATAGTGTGTCCCGTCGGTGCGGCAGCTCCGACTCCGGGCTTGCGCCCGCACATCAGCTGCCTGAGTATGCCGTCCTCTACCAGAACGAAGTCCTTCGGTGGCGTGATGCCGTCGTAGTCGTACTGATAGCTGCCTCCCAGTTTCACTCCGTTGTATTCCTCCATATCGGAGTACAGGTGTATTCCAAGCTTTGGGTCGAGGAAACGCTTGCCAAGCAGCAGGCTTCCGTTTACATCACCTTGTGTGCCAATGGAATATGCGTATCTGCCGGAGTTCGGATTCCAGGTGGTCGAGGCGATGCCGTATTTATCGATAATGGTGTTGAATGAGTACGCTACGGCCTGTCTGCCCAGAAGGATAGGGCCGATGTAGAACTCGTCTGTAGTCTCAGCCTCGCTCTTGCATATCATAGCATCGGCAAACTCCCTGAGACTGGCAGACAGCACCTCCTCGTCGTAATCGTTGCAGTCGAACGGGATGGAGTAGGTTTCGCTTATCTCCGCACCGGTAACCGTACGGACCGATGACAATGTGCTCAGACTGACCGATGTGTATGGAATTCTCATCTTGAGTCCCTTGGAGTTGAGACGATATACATCGGTATAACTGATGTCGATAGAGACGCTGGTGTTGTATAGTGACGGGTAGTCCAGATAGATTGCTGAGAGCCTCTGGACAAGTTCCTCAATTTCACTGCGCCTGATTTCATTGCCGGATACGGGTTCCGATATGAACTCACCGCCGGACAATGGCAGGAATTCGGGAAGTGATGCCTCTTTCTCGGGCTTCGGGTTGGTCTTGAGCGCTATGATTTTCGAACTGTAGTTGTGTATGGCGTTCTTGTACAACAAATCGCTGAGATACCAGTATGTACGGCGTATGCAGTCGTACTCGACACGGTCACCCATATTCATACCTACAGGCATCGCTCCATTGGTAACCATAGTGTCGCCCAGCTGTATGTTCATATAGCCTGTGAGTCTGCACGGACTGTAGTCGCTTGATGACAGTCCGCCCAGTGTGGCATTTACAAGCAGTGACCTTGATACATCTGCACGGAAATCGGTATAGAACGGCGGTTCCTGACCGTCCATACGCAAGCCGCTCATTGTGCGGCCCATCTCATCGGCCATAGCTTTGAATATGACCTCGCTGTCACTGCCTGTCACATTCCGGCTCTCGGGCCTCTCCATTATCTGGGGCAGCTCGTATCCTGTCTCTGAACGCTGTGTCTCGACTTTTGTTATGAAAATTGTAGGTGAGATGGCCGTTACCGGTACCCAGCCCGATTCAGCTCCGCACTGTCCTGTAAAGACTGCCGGTGACTCGCCTCCGGCTGCAATTCCCGAGAACATGGCGAGCGGTGTGCCGATCAGGGTCACGCCGCGTACAAGCTGGTCGGGACGGCCGTCGGCAAACACGCGGTAAACCTCGACCGGATCAACTCCGAATGAGTTTATCGAGCCTCCGTCGCCCAGATATGTAAGGCCGCTTGTGGCTGTGCGGAAATAATATCCGTATTCCTTTCCCTCGCTCTTTATGGCCTGGATCAGCATCTCGCGCAACTGCTCGTCGGAATAAGGTTTTGAGGTCTCTATTATCAGGTTGGCCTGGCGCGATACCGGGTCATAACCGGCAAAAGCGCGTCCGTGTCCGTTGCTTGCGGGGAATCCGTCGATAGGCGTGCGGTCAAGCAGGAAGTTTTTCAACACTCCGTTCTCGACGCATTGTACGCGCTGAGCCTTTGCAGCCTCATCGTCGTACAGGTAGTGGCCGTAGAGCGATGTGCCGGCATAATAATCGAGCGTAGGGTCGTCATATACCTGGAAACTCTCTGGAAGCACGGCCTCGCCTACAAGCTTCTTGAATGTCTGGCCTCCGCTCTTCATACGGTGGGCCTCCAGACGGTGTCCGAAAATCTCGTGGAAGAACACTCCGCTGGCCGAGCCGGACATGATTGCCGGGCCTGCATACGGGTCTGCGATAGGTGCATCGCGCAATGCCGTAAGACGCCGGTTCAGATCGCGTACCTCGGCTATGAGCGTCTCGTCATCGGGAAAACCGTCAAGTGAGTACGAGAACCAGTCCTTGTAGAGCGGGCAGCTCATTCCGTCGGTTGCGCGGATTATGCCCTGCAGTATAAGGCGCACGGCCTTTCTGTTCTGCACTACTACCGAGCCGTCGGTGTTTACGATATAGATGCGCTCAACCGTATAATCGATGCTGGCCACACCCTGCTCCAGATTGGGGCATTCCTTGAATGTGGCTGATATGCGGTCCATGCGCTCTTCCCAGTATTTCATGTCAAAGCTGTATGCCTGCTGCGGATATGCCGGCTCGTAATACATCTCGGCCGGCGCGTCCGAGAAGCACGGCGCCTTGTCCTCGTTGTCGGCGTTGGTCTTCATCCGTGATACGGCATCATTGTAGTTGCTGAGTGCCATATCGTAACGCTTCATTGTCTCGTTCCAGATGCCCTGCCGTACAGCCATTATGGCATTGTCGGTAAACGGGATTGCCTGCGACATTCCGTTGCCGCCGTAATATCCGTTCCGGCTCTGGCTCTCGTACTTGAAGTTGTCCAGTTCGGGCGAACCCACGCGAACCTGCGGGGAAATCTGTCTGGAGTGCGACTCGTTCGAAATGGATACTCCGAAATTGCTGCTGACTGTAGCCGAGTATGTGTCGTTCATTCTGAGAGACATGAAATAGGCTGGGACAGGCTTCCCGCTGAGCTGGTCCATATTGAACTTGAGCTCCTCGCGCATCGCGCCAACAATAGGGTCGGTCTCGATTGTCTGAGCCGATGCACCCTGCAGTGCCGTGGCCAGACAAATTGCTGTAATTGATAGTAGTACGGTTCGTCTCATTATATTTGATTTACGTTGATACACGGATAATGACAAATCAGGGCGAAATTTAGTAAAAATATCCAACCCAGTCTCTGGTTTGTAAGCAAAATATGTACTGTGATTCCACCGGTAGTTTGCCGGAATTTTTTCCCTTACTGGACTTGCAAAAATTTGTAGTTACAAAGTTGAAAAATTGTAACTACAATTTTTCAAACTTGTAGTTACAATTTTTTATGCGTCTAACTACTGGATTTTTGTCCCGAACCTGGCGCGGAGCACAATAGTGCTTGCTTTAAGATTGGAATATGTCTGACGGATTCAGACCCAGCAATTGCAGCCTGCGCTTTATTTGCGGCAGCTCATGTTCGATGAATTCTATACGCTGCTGTTCAAGTACGGTGTCGAATGCACCGTCGGCAATGAAGTAGCCTATGCCGCGCCTGTTGTAAATGATGCCATCGTCGGTGAGTTTCTCGTAGCTCCTTGCAATGGTGTTGGGATTTACCTGAAAGTCGGCTCCGGCATCGCGTACCGATGGTATTCTGTCGCCCGGTTTCAGCTCGTGGCTCAGAATCCTGTCGCAGATTATGTCTGTAATCTGCAGATATATCGATTTGTTTCCGTTAAACTCCATAGTGCATGGAATCTGTTTTTATAATTAATTCTGAAGTCTCCTGATTCTGTAATATACCGGTATGCACAACAGCAGATATACAGCTATGTTTTTGATAAGGCACAGCAATGCAAAGCTGTTGTCGAAATCCCAGTCTCCGAAAAGCTCGTCCGATTTGTCCAAGATGAAAAGCTGCAGCGCAGCGTGTACGGTGAGGAATGCCAGGCCGGTGACCATCTTGCCTTTCCTGCAAAGAACTGAGCTTAGCAGAAAAAACATCGATGCAAGCATTATCCTGCAGTAGAATAAAGCGATGAACAGACCGCTCCTTAATGTCCAGGTGTCTGTGTCGAATATTGCAGGGAATGGTGCCATAATCATTGAGAACAGGCTGTCTCCAGTCTTTCCAGGACCAATCAGCGTACAAAGTATCCAATCTGTTGTCAGGTACAATGTGACGAATGCCAGTGGGATAAGTATCGTGGAGATGACAGCCATGGATGCCGTCTTGACCAGCGGTGCCGCGGGGAGCATAAGGAAGTTGCTGCCGGTCTTGCGCTCAGTAATGCGGCCATAGCATTTGAACGGTACGGTGCAGGCAATTATGATGGCTGTGACATAGAAGGCTATGTATCTGGTCATGACGGTTGCCGTAATGCCGGCTTGAGTGCCGTTCTGTATCAGAGCCTCTTTCTGCGCGTCGGCCGGAAGATTTATAATCAACGGAAAAAGTATGCATACAAGCAGAGGCCCTCTCATTTTGTCAAGGCGTGATATCGTGCCCCGCAAATCCGTAAAGAAGTATTTCATATCCATAGGGCTCACAGTTTTTTATTGCGTACGATTATAAACAGGGCCACGCACATTATAAGACTGATTATGGGTTCTGCTGCAACATCCTTCAGACTCAGCGATACAAAAGTTCCAACCATATCCGGCGGACATACGAAGAACGTATTGCTCACCCAGTCCTCATGGTGGATTCTGTTTATGAGAGTAGGTACATAATCGAGATTCAGCAACTGATTGAGTAAACTGATTACGGAGGACACCCCAATCAAGTGCAGCAGTATGCCGAAAGTGAATTTCTTTTCCCTGAATATGACTGCCGAGATAATGAATGTAAGCGCCGTGCACATATAGGATGAAATCACCGACTGGAAGGTGTTGACCTTGAGGACCGTAACTGTATTTTCCGGACTGTTTACCGTCATATAAAGGTTCTGAAAGATGTAGGCGATGCTTAACTGCCCGGTTCCTTTGTCAAAAGCGCCCACCAGGATGCTGTCCGTAAGCAGATAAATGCTTGATAACAGAGCCGGTGCAATGACCAGGGTAATCAGAACCATCGACAGGGTCTTCTCGAACGAAGAGACAGGAAGCATAAAGAATCCGCTGCCCTGCCCCCGCTCAGTTGTCATTCCATAACATCTCAATGGAATTGCAATTCCGATTATTGACAGTATTATCAATACTAAAGACAGCTGCAGCCCTGCTTGTATGGTTAACGCCTCGTAATAAGGATGATTGTCATATACGCGATTGTACATAAAGACACGCAGTACAGGCAATAGAACAGCCACTCCGAAGAGTGTCCAGAAACCGCCCAGACGGCCGGCCGCTCTTTTAAGCTCGGTCAGCAGATATGCCGCGAACCTGGCAGGATTAAAAATCTGGTTCATACTTTGCGCGTTCTATTTGTTGAACATCCCTTTTACAAGTTCCTTGTGTTTGAGGGCGATATTGAACAGGGCCTCAATGTTCACCTTGCTCTCGATATGGGCATTGTTCACAGCGACTTGAACTGCCATTCCCGGTGCATTCTCGCTGTAGAGGGCATCAGCAAGCGGCTCGCCTGAATAGTCGAAGTAGAGCTTGTCCGCAATCTCTGCAATGGTCGCGTTCAGCAGCACATCGCGCTTGTCCATTATGATTATCGGGTCAATCATATTCTCAAGGTCGCGCACCTGGTGGGTGGAAATCACTACTACAGAATCCTCGCGGGTATATTTGCTCAGTGCCTTGCGGAACAGGGTTTTTGAGGGAATGTCCAGACCGTTGGTCGGCTCATCCAGGTAGTAGTATTTGGCATTGCAGGCCAGCGCGAATGCTATATAGACTTTCTTGAGCTGTCCGTTTGACATCCTGTCCATCCTCTGCTCTGTGTCTGATTCGAGGAGCGTCGTTATCTCATTGAACTTGTCCATATTGAACTTTGTCCAGAAACGGCCGTATTCCTTTGCGAATTCCGATGCCTTCATTGGCAGAGGCAGTACCTCGTCCGGCAGGTAGTACTGGTTGGCAAGCTGTTCGGGCGTGCGCTCGAACGGAGCTTTCCCATCAACGAAAATTGCTCCTTCTTGTGGCTTCTTCAGGCTGCAGAGTAATGTAAGCAGTGTGGTCTTGCCCACACCATTCTCTCCGAGAAGACCGTATATACAGCCTTCTTTCATCTGTAACGAGATGTTCTCCAGGACTTTGTTGCCTCTGTAGGCAAAACTCAGGTGGTTCGTTTCTATCATATTTTTATTGCTTTGGTGTACTAATTAACTAATACACCGCAAATATAAGACGACTCATCTGAAAGCGCCAAACAATTTATCTGGAAAAGTGTGGAATTAACCTACGTTAACAATTAAATTCTCTTAGATTTTTTTCTATTATGCTTAACATTAAAAATGGAACAGCGTTTTATGAAATCTATATTTTTGTGGGTGCCAAACGCGTGTTTGTGCGATTATTAACCTTTAAATTTTACTACGATGATCAGCAAGAAAGTTCAAGAGGCGATTAACGCCCAGATTAATGCCGAGATGTGGTCTGCGTATCTTTATCTCGCTATGTCAATGGATGCCGCTGATAAAAGTATCAGAGGCGTTGCCCACTGGTTCAAGAAGCAGTACAACGAAGAGATGGAGCATGCTTTCAAGTTCGTAGGCTATTTGCAGAGTCAGATGGCAAGGGTTGAGTTGAAACCTATTGCAGAGGTCCAGACCAGTTGGGACGGATGTCCTCTCAAAATGTTTGAGAATGCTCTGGCTCACGAGAAGAAGGTAACAGGGCTGATTCGAAATCTTTACGAGATTGCCGAAGCCGAAAAGGATTACGCCACCGCTATTTTCCTGCAATGGTATGTCACAGAGCAGATTGAAGAGGAGTCAAGCTGTCAGGAGATTATTGATATGCTTAAGTGCATTGGCGACGACAAGGCCGCATTCTTGATGTATGACAAGCAGTTGGGTGAGAGATGACTATCCTGTGAATAATCAGAAACTGAGTCTTATTCCACCGATGACAGTGGCTTTGGGCATATAGAAGCCCTGGTATGTCTGATAGTGCTGGCACAGTAGGTTTTCGCCTTTGGCAAACAACTGTGCCAGTTTGCATATCTGATACGATGCGGATAGATTCAGAAGCGTGTAGCTCTCGGTTCCACCGTTCTCACCGCTGGTAAGATACAACTTGCCGATGTACTGCAGGGTGGGGTGTACCGAGAATTTTCCGTAACGGTAGGTTATTCCTGCAAAGGCCTTGTGCTCCGGCGATCCCTCGATAGGAGTCTGCATCCGCAGCCAGCTGTAGTTGGCATCGATGTTCCAGTGCCCGTTTATGATGTAGCCCATATTGGCCTCGATGCCCCAGTGCCGGAATGTTCCTGTGTTCACGTTCCTTGGCCTGCCGTCAATACGTATTGTGTTTATAAGATTTTCTCCATTCATAAAAAACAGGTTCAATCCATAGCTCAGGCCGTTACCGTTATTGCCGTCGTATGCCAGCTCGTAGCTCATTACTCTCTCTGGCTCCAAATCGGTCGATGAGGGTGGGAACATATACATATCGCGTATGCTTGGATTGCGGAATCCTTTGCTTACGAGTACCTTTATGTTGTCTGTGGTTGTGATGTGGAATGCAACGCCAGCCTGCGGAACCCATTCCGTGCCTATTACAGAGTGATGGTCCATACGTATTCCCGCGTCGAGTGTCAGCCATGCGGATACAGACTGCCTGAAATCGATGTATGCCGCCACATCGTTTATGCATTTGCTCTCAACGATATTGCCGTCATCGTCTTTTACGATGTATGTCCTGCCGCCTGTCTGCTTGTCCTCATTCCATGCGCTGCCTCCGTAGTTCTGATATTCGAATCCGATGGTGGTCCGGTTGCCGTCAAACAGTGCCGCCGACTGGAACAGATTGAAGCCGGTTATGTAGTCATCGTGCTTGTAAAGCTTGTCGGTCGGTACTTCTGTGATATCGGTGGTGCCGTCATCAATGTTGTGGTGTCCCCAGTCGTAAAATATGCGCAAGGCACCGTTTGTCCAGCCGTAGTCATTCTTTATCTGCAGCGAGGCGAGCCCTCGTGTAATTTTTGAGTCGTTGTCGTAGAGCGGAGCCTGCTCAGGTCCGGGATTTGACGAGTTGAAATGTGTAATATTTACATCGCCGCCCATATTCCAGTATTCCGATAGGTCATATTCCAATTTCACAAAACCGGCAATCTGGTCAAATTCGCTGTTGTCGCGATGTCCGTCGGTACGCTGGTACTGTACTCCGGCAATACTTGAGAACGCCCCGTGTCTCAGCCTGTTCGAGGCTTGTGCCTGGAATGTTCCGAAGCTGCCGCCCTGAATGTCGATATCTGTTCTGCAGCCATCATTCTGCATGTTTCGCGTTACGATGTTTATGACACCGCCCATAGCATTACTGCCGTAGTATAGCGATGACGGACCGCGAAGTATCTCGACTTTTTCGGCAGCCATTGTCTGATAGACATCTGGAACGGGGTGGGCCATCAATCCTGCGAACTGAGGCTGTCCGTCAATGAGTACAAGCAACTCGGCCATTCCTCCCAGTCCTCTGATTTTTATGTTGCCGGCAGCTCCGGTACTGATTCCGTATCCCAATACGCTTCTCGATGTTGAGAACAGACCGGGAGTCTGCTCCATAACAGACGGCAATATCGAGAAGTCGTAGCTTCCTGCCAGTTTGTCGTGCTCTATTTTTGTTACTGTATTGGGAATGAGCTTGGCATCGACGGCATTGCGTGAGCCTGTCACCACAACTTCCTGAATCTGGAGCGAGTCTTCCTGCGCTGGAACGCTTATGGCCAATAGGGCCAGTACAATTGACATGAAGAGCTTCCGCACCATATTGGGATGATAGTATAGTGCAAAAATAATAATATTTCTTCTATGAAGAAGAAAAAAAAGACCCTGAGCAGTGCTGCCCAGGGTCTGATATGTGATGGTCCGGAATCAGAAGCCCATACCGCCTCCAAAGCCGCCGCCGAAGCCGCCGCCCATTCCACCTCCGAAGCCGCCTCCCATGCCGCCTCCGAAGTCACCGCCGCCCATCATCATGCCGCCGCCCATCATCATGCCGCCGAAATCTCTCTCGGTGACCTTGATGCCTGCGGGAACTGTGAATATGTCGGCTGGAACGTCGCATTCCTGAAGCTCGGTAACAGTGTTGACCATTGGCTCGTCATCCATAAAGCCTGCGGTCTCGGACTGCATTACGATGCCTTTATAGACCCAGTACTTGTTGGTCTGATACTGCTGCATCATAAGAACTCTTACAGAATAGATTGTGCACTCTTTACCGGCGATTACCTCGGTGCCGAGCTCCTGAATCTTATTCTTCTTGATGGTTTTCTCATCGAGTGCGTTGAAGTTGACAGGTGCTGTAGTGCCGCCTCCCATACCGAAGCCGCCACCAAAACCACCGCCGAAGCCGCCGCCCATTCCTCTGAAATTCATAGCCGGCATCTTGGTGGCAGTCTTCTGCTCCTCGTTGATTGTGATTGTAGCGCCGTCAGCATCGGTGATGGTACGTGTTGTACGTCCGCCCATCTTTGATACTGTGGCCTGTTTTGCACCATAATCATCGAAATATACCATTGTTACATTCTCGGCATTCTCGTCCCAGTTGAATGCCGGCATACCTTCGGGCATACCCTCGCCACCCTGAAGGTTTGCAAAACGCTCGCGCATTTCAGGAGTGATGTTGGCACCCATATTGCCGCCCATATTACCGAAACGCTCACGCATGGCGGCTGTATCGATATTCTCGAAACGCTCACGCATAGCGGCCATATCGGTACTTGTGATGATGATACCTGACTTGATGGCATAGATAGGAGCTTCCTCGGCCTTCTTGTCTTTCTTTGCGGCTGAGACTGATGTTACAGCCATAATCAGCGCCAGAACTGTTAGAACTCTTGTCTTCATATTATTTCAAATTATTTAAAAATCAATTGGGCAAAATTGTATAGTCCATACTTCCATACTACGAAGTTGTGCTCTCCATTCGGATAGTTGATCAGAGTGCAGGGTACTCCGTTCTCATCGCAGAAAGCTTTCAGGCGTGAGCTGTTGCTCATAAGGCCGTCGGCACCACCGCATACCATCCAGAGAAGTTTGTTCTCTGCCTTTGTCTTCTCAACATCAGGAATAAGCTGCTGTGGAGTCCTGGTGTTTGGAGCTGACGAGAAACCGCCTACGTAAGCGAACTTGTCCATATTGCCGAGACCGAAGTTCAATGACTGGCCGCCGCCCATTGACAATCCTGCGATTGCGCGGTGCATCTTGTCCTTATATACGGGGAAGTTTGCCTCCATATAGGGAATAAGATCGTTGATCAGGTCTTTCTCGAAGTTCTCGAAAGCGGGGAAAGCTGCATATATGTTACCCTCGGCCCTGTCGTTCTTCTGAGCGCGTCCGTTAGGCATGACAATAATCATAGGAGCAGCTTTGCCATCGGCATAAAGGTTGTCCATAATCTCGGCAGGATTGCCCTGAAGCCATTCCTTCTCGTCACCACCTATTCCGTGAAGCAGGTAGAGTACCGGATATGTCTTGCTCTTGTCGTAGTTGACTGGCAGATAAACCGTGGCTTTACGGACTGTACCTACAGTCGTTGAGTTATACTCGATATCGATAAGCTGTCCGTGAGCTATGCCCTCGCGCTTCTGATCGAAACCGGCAGGCTCTTTCACGTACGGGTCAAACTTGACATCAATCTGCTGTGCACCTCCGAACATACCCATAGGAATATTCGGTTCCTGTGCTGCGATGCCACCTGCGAACACTGTAAGCATAGCGGCAGTAAATAAACACTTCTTCATATCAATAAATCTTCTGTGATACTATTTTGTTGGAGACTGTGGCGCGGTCTGACCCGGCCTTACGGCTTGTCCCGGCATTGCGGGCCAGGGGTGTGACGGCACGCTCATTCCGTTTCCGGGGATTCCGAACGGAACCAGAGGTCTGCTGCCCATAGCACCGGGGAAAAACGAGTTACCTATCATACGCTGTGCAGGACGTTGCATTTCCTTTATCAGCTCGCTGCCGAACTGAGTCTCGGCAATCTGGATTCTTAATAATTTGCCGGCGGGAACGATTTTCTTGAACTTTTCCAGGTACTGTTTCTCAAGCTCGGCGGTCTTAACCTTGGCATCTGCCAGATTGTCAATCAGCTTTGTGTAGTCCTCGTCTGTAAGATGACCGTTCTCGCGGCTGTTGTTCACAGTCTGACGTGCATTCGCGTTAATCTCGTTCTTTTTCTGCTGAAGCTCGAAATAGATAGGGAAGAACTTCTCTGCCTCGTCTTTGGTCAGTCCGGATTTTTCAGTAAGGAACTCCTGCTGTCTGGCACGGAACTCCTCGGGCGAGAACTGCGGTGCGCGCTGCTGCTCCTTCTTCTCGCTGGAAGAGTCTTCCGATCTTCTGCCGAAACCGGGAAACTGAGCCGATGCCGTAAGTGCCAGGGCAAGCAGGGCAAGTAATAAAATCAATCCGGACTTTCTCATAGCTGACTGAAACCTCCTGTGTTGGTTAGTGAGCAGTAAAGAGTGTATTCATCAATCATCGCTGTCTCGAAGAAAGACTCAATGTACTCATCGGAATAGACTCCTTGTTCAGTACCTGTTGTCTGGGCGAGGTTGGTTTTGTTGTCACTGATTCTTACAGCCGATCCGATAATGAGGAATATTCCTATGAACGATGCCGCCATATAGAACCAGACTTTCGATTTATCCCAGAATGAGACCTTCACAGGCTCCTCTTTCGGGATAGCGGGCAGAGCTGCCATAATATTGCCAGCCAGATTCTCGAAGTAACCGTCGGGCGTGGTGAACGGTCTGCGGTTGCCGAATTTTTCCAGTATGAATGTATCTTCAGTTTTCATTTCGCAATTTTGACGTGTATTCTATAAAAAGGTTTAATCCAGATTGTTAAAATAATCCTCAATTTTTTTAACCGCTATATGATACGAGGCTTTGAGTGCCCCGACGCTTGTCCCAAGTATCTCGGACATATCCTCGTATTTCATCTCGTCGAAGTATTTCATATTGAAAACTATCCGCTGTTTTTCGGGTAATGTGGCAACTGCCTCCTGCAGTTGAGTCTCGGTCTCGTTTCCATCGAAATACGGGTCACCCTCAAGCTGCTCCCCGAGATTGATGTCGGGGTCGTCAATGGCAACCGTCTGTACAAGTCTCTGCTTATTCAGGAAAGTAAGGGTCTCATTGATTGCTATCCTGTAGAGCCAGGTCGATATCTTTGATGAGCCCTGGAATGAGTCGATGTTGGTCCAGGCCTTGATGAAAGTGTTCTGCAGCAGGTCGTTGGCGTCATCGTGCGAATAGACCATATGACGTATCTGCCAGTACAGCTGCTCGCTGTATGTCTTTACAATCTCCTCGAAAGCCCTGCTTTTTGATGCATCGTCCATACGGAGCATCGCGGTTATTTTTCCCTCATCAAATGGCATATCAGCCCAAGTATAATCTGCTTGCGAATTTAGCGAAAAGTTCTATAAAACAGGTATTGTGATTCCCTCTTTTGCCAGTACGGTGTTTGAAAATATCTGACCGGCCTGGTTAAGAAGTATGCTCTCGTCATCGTATCTGGCTGAGAAATGTCCCAATACCAGCCTGCCGGCTTCGGCATCTGAGGCTGTCTCTGCCGCTTGTCCGGCCGTGCTGTGGAAATGTTTAGTGGCACGGTCGGCATCATCGTTGCTGTAGGTGCAGTCGTGATACATAAGGTTCACACCCTTTATCTGTCCGACCATTGCGGGATTGTACATCGTGTCGCAGCAGTATGCGTAGCTGCGTGGCGGCTCTGCGGGTTTTGTAAGGCGTGAGTGTGGAATTACGGTACCGTCCGGCATCGTGAAGTCTCCACCTTCTTTTATGCGTCCGAAATCCCAGGTCGGCACACCGAAATAATCGGCGGCCTTACGGTCCAGGTGATCTGCAACAGGCTTCTCTTTGAACAGGAAGCCGGCGCAAGGCACACGGTGCCTGAGTGGAATAGTCTCTATGCTTAATGAGCGGTCATCATATATGGTCTGTACCTTTGCCGGGTCGAATCCAAGGAACTCCACCTTGAATTCCATCTCATTACAGTAGAACTCCAGCTCGTGGCGCAGAATTTCCCACATTGTCCCGGGGGCGTGTACGTAGAGTGGGGCAGTCCGTCCCAGCAGACCGAATGATGACAGCATTCCCAACAGTCCGAAGCAGTGGTCTCCGTGCAGGTGCGATATAAGTATGTGGTTTATCCTGGCGAATGCAATGCGTGAACGCCGTATCTGAATCTGTGTCCCTTCTCCGCAATCGACCATAAAGAGCTTGTCCCGCACATTTACGACCTGCGATGATGTGTAGTGCTTCGGGCTTGGCGTTGCAGAGCCGCATCCAAGTATTGTGACCTCAAACTTCTCCATTAATCAAATGCAAAAGTATTGTAATCCATTGACAAGACCAAATGTAAAAAAAGTCGGATCGATACGACCCGACTTTTTTATCTGCGATAGAGCGAGAATCAGTTCTTCTCGTTTTCGAGCTGCTGCTTCAGAGCTGCCAGCGCGTCGATGTCACCAAGTGTGGTGGCAGCTGCCTGGTTCTGGATAGCCGGTTCGCTCTCCTCTTTCTTAGCGGCGGCCTTGCGGTTAGCTTTCTTCTCAGCCTTTGCCTCAGCCTTCTGGATATCCTCGAAGATACGGCTGTGTGACAGGATGATTCTCTTTGATTCCTTGTTGAATTCGATAACCTTGAACTGAAGAGTCTCGCCCTGGATAGCCTGTGAACCGTCTTCCTTTACAAGGTGCTTTGGAGTAGCAAAGCCCTCGACACCGGTAGCAAGTGAAATGACTGCACCCTTGTCCATCATCTCGATAATCTTGCCCTCGTGAATTGAGTTGACGGTATATACAGCCTCGTAACTGTCCCAAGGATTCTCCTCAAGCTGCTTGTGACCAAGACTCAGACGGCGGTTCTCCTTGTCGATGTCAAGAACAAGAACCTCAATCTTTGAACCGATTGTTGTGAACTCTGACGGATGCTTAACCTTCTTGGTCCAGCTCAGGTCACTGATGTGGACAAGGCCGTCAACACCCTCCTCAATCTCAACGAAGATACCGAAGTTGGTGAAGTTGCGGACGGTAGCAGTGTGCTGTGAGCCGACTGGATACTTGGTGTCGATGTCTGCCCATGGGTCAGCCTTAAGCTGTTTGATGCCGAGAGACATCTTGCGCTCGTCGCGGTCGAGTGTCAGAATGACTGCCTCTACCTCGTCGCCAACCTTGATGAAGTCCTGTGCTGAACGCAGGTGCTGGCTCCAGGACATCTCTGATACGTGAATCAGACCCTCTACGCCAGGTGCGATTTCGATGAATGCGCCGTAGTCTGCCATAACGACAACTTTGCCCTTTACAACATCACCGACCTTCAGGTTCTCGTCGAGAGAATCCCATGGGTGCGGAGTGAGCTGCTTCAGACCGAGAGCGATACGCTTCTTCTCGTCATCGAAGTCAAGAATAACGACGTTGATCTTCTGGTCGAGCTCGACAATCTCCTTCGGATCGCTTACGCGACCCCAGCTGAGGTCTGTGATGTGGATGAGACCGTCAACACCACCGAGGTCAATGAATACACCGTAAGAAGTGATGTTCTTGACAGTTCCCTCGAGTACCTGACCTTTCTCAAGACGGCCGATAATCTCTTTCTTCTGCTGCTCAAGCTCCTCTTCGATAAGAGCCTTGTGTGATACAACTACGTTGCGATATTCCTGATTGATCTTTACAACCTTGAACTCCATTGTCTTGCCAACGAAAACATCGTAGTCGCGGATAGGTTTCACGTCGATCTGTGAGCCCGGAAGGAAGGCTTCGATGCCGAATACATCGACAATCATACCACCCTTTGTGCGGCACTTTACGTAACCCTTGATGATTTCCTGTGACTCGAGAGCCGCGTTTACGCGATCCCAGGAACGTGATGTGCGTGCTCTCTTGTGTGAGAGAAGCAGCTGACCTTTCTTGTTCTCGGTATTCTCGATATATACTTCCACCTCGTCACCGACTTTGAGCTCGGGATTGTAGCGGAACTCGCTTGACGGAATGATGCCGTCTGATTTGTAACCGATGTTGACAATAACCTCACGCTTGTTGATGGCGATGACTGTACCCATTACTACCTCGTCATCCGCAACCTTGTTGAGTGTTGAATCGTAAGCCTGCTCCTGCTGCTCTTTTGTCTGAGTTGTTGAAGCACCGCCTTTCTCGTAGCTTTCCCAATCGAAATCCTCAAGTGGAGCTACATTTTTAAAATCTGCCATTTGAATAATTAAATGTAAGTTAGACAATATGTTGTAAACACTGCAAACGCAGTTGTGCGTTTAGCGCCGCAAAATTAGTCAAATGATTCCTTATGGCAAAGCTATTGATGCGTTTTTATTTGTCGGATATGCAATTATGTGTTGTCCGATTTTTATCGGATTCATAACAAAAAAACAGCAGAGTGATAAAACTCACCCTGCTGTTATGAACTCTGAAATTTGTCCAGGCTTAGAAAGTTCTGTTGGCTACGCAAATTGCTACGCGGTTTGCCTCGGGTTCCGGATATGGGTTTGCTGTGTCACCGAAATACTCAACAATAACTCTGTCGGCTGAAATACCTGCGGCCGTGATAGCTTTGGCTACATTCTCAGCGCGTTTTTGCGAGAGGCTCATGTTGATTGACGGGGTACCTGTCTGTTTGTCCGCGTGTCCTGAAATCTTGACTTTAGCTTCTGGATATTTATTCAAACATTCAACGATTTCGTCAATCTTTTCTCTTTCGGATTTCTGGATGTTTGATTTGTTGAGTTTGAATTGGACGTTCTTGATGCATAAGTCTTTTGCGTATTCAGCATCAGCAGCGGCCTTTGCAGCGGCAGCAGCGGCGGCCTCTGCTTCAGCAGCAGCCCTCTCGGCAGCAGCTCTCTCGGCGGCGGCTTTCTCGGCGGCGGCTTTGTCTGCGGCAGCTTTTTCAGCAGCTAATCTTGCGGCCTCAGCGGCAGCGGCGGCATTTGCAGCGGCGATTTCGTCTGCTCTGTTCTTGTAAGTTTTGCCAAGAGCAATCTTCAAGCCTATCTGGGCAGAAATATTGTAGTCGCAATCACCTATGCCAAGTACTTTGCAGTCACCTTTCTTTGAATTCATTTTGTCAAAGATTAAATTGTCTGTAACTTCCAGACCAAGAAGAACGCGATGGCTGAGTCTGAAATCAATACCTGCACCAAAACGTCCCAGTCCGGAGAATGTGCTGTTATCCCATTTCTTTTCGGCGCTCAAATCCGGGTGTCTTGACAAAAGGTCATTGATTTCATCATTGTTGGTACCAAGCATCCCGCCTAAACCTACAAATACATACGGGTTGACAGCCTTTGGCTTGAATGTCTTGCCGAAATCTGCAAGGTTGAACACTGCGTCAATACCAAGTTGTCCGTATTTGTACTTATAGCCTTCATTGATTGCTGGCATCCAACCTTTGGCCTGCCAAGCGTTTATGTCGCCACGGAGTCCAAACCACTGTTTGAATTGATAACCGACATTCAATGATGCTGTTGGAGAAATGAGATCACCAACAGAACCTTCACCTGCGGTGTATTGTGCACCGCCCTGTACACCGGTGAACCAACCGGGTACAAATTCGTATTCTTGCGCATTGGCTGCTATACACAACGTAATGGCTGATACAATTGATAGAATAGTTTTCTTCATATTTGTGTAATTGGTTTATTATTATACAATGTATGTGTCAAGTTATTTTTTAGCTGCTTTCCTGGCCTGCTTTGCAAGGGCTTTTGATGGAACTGCATCGCCATTGAAAGGCATAAGTTTCCATACAACGGTCCATGTCGCTGTTCCTCCCGGTTCAATTGTTGAGTATGCGCCCTGGCTCTCAAGCTCGATGTAAGTCTTGCCTGAGTTTACATAGACTTGGATCTCTGCCTCTTTTGGGGCAGGCTTGAGATCACCTTTCAGGTCGGTGAATTTCTTTACCATCAGCAGTCCGTTTCCTGCGTAAGCCAGCCAGCCTGTACCATCGGCGTTTATCTTGCGGTTTTCGCGGGCCTCATCGGGGGTGTACCAGGAAATGCCGTATCCGTTTGTGAATGGCATGAGGTCGGCCGGCTCGATTGACTCCAACGGAGCCTCGAAGAAAATAAGACCCTCGTTCAGAACTCTGGTAATTTCCCAAGGAGCTACCTCACGTGGGGTGTCGCCCTCGTTCTTCAGAGTGTAGTTGATTACGATGGCCTGTCTCTTCTCGTCTGGAATGAACTCCTTGATAATTCTGAAAGGAAGCTTCTGTGTGAGCTGGCTTGTCATAATAAGCCGTTCACCATTCTTCTCGACAGTGTAAGTGCGGCTGTCGTACTCTGGAATAGGTGGCCAGTTCCATTCTACCTGCGGACTTGTCCAGAATGTGCTTCCGAACTGGTTGGCCATTGTGCGCTGCGAGAGAATCTCCTTGTCTTCGTACTTGTACGACATTATCTTGGCTCCGCGGCCTGCATCGATTGTCATGGATACTTTTCCGACGGTGATTGTGTATGGATCGGACGGATCCTGGGGCTGTTGGCGGAAACCTCCGAACTGCGCATTGACGCTGACAGCCAGTGTTAACGCCATAATTGTTGCAATAGCTTTTCTCATAATATGCATTGTTTGATTTGTTTTCAGATTTTATTGGTTATCGCAAAAATAAAAAATATTTTTTCTGTATTCAGTAATCTCCAAAAAATAACAGATTATTATTTGAGATTCAGATGATAGCGCCTCAAACCATCAATAGGACTTTGCATTATGACTCCGACTGTCATGCCTACCGACTCGGCTGCCTCGGAAAGCTCGCTTGTGAATGCGTTGGCTATCGAGCCTGTAAAATTGACAGGCAGCCACGGTCTGTGGTAACCTATGACGTTGCGCTGGAAGAATTCCGTGAAGCAATGAACCAGAAGCTTGTGGATTTGGTCTATGTTGCGCTTTTCAGTCAGAAATCTCGAGTATTCGGCCATATACCGGTTAGCCATTGGATGACGATATACATTTTCTATGATGATATCCTGGGTCAGGTCGTATTTCCGCATAAATTCATCGGATATGTCCTTAGGCATCTGACGTTTGAGACAATCGCTGATGAGCCGTCTTCCCAGTGCGGCGCTGCTGCCCTCATCGCCTAAAATATAGCCTAACGATGGTATCTGGTCAATAATCTCATTGCCGTTGTACAGACACGAGTTCGAGCCTGTTCCAAGTACGCAGGCTATTCCTTCGGATTTTCCGCACAGTGCGCGGGCCGCTCCCAGCATATCACTACAAACTTGAACCATGGCATTGCAGAAAAACTCCTTGAGTACTGATGCCAGCTCGTTGCAGATGGCCGTAGTGGCACATCCAGCTCCATAATAATATATGTCACTGACAGCCAAAGCACCGGACTCGGGTAAATATGGAACGAGTTCTTTCTGGAGAATTCCGACTATCAGCTCTTTCTCCTGATGGCAGGGATTAATCCCCTGTGTCTTTACATCATATCTCACATCTGCTCCGTCACAGAAACACCAGTCTGTCTTTGTGGAGCCGCCGTCAACAATCAGTATCATATTTTTACTCTTTTCGTCCAAAATCCTTGTCAAATCTGATGAGTGCCGATACCGCGAAAGTCACGGCGCAGCATATCATAATCCAGATAAAGAACATCCTGTACCCCATAACCTGCTGCAATTTTCCGGAAATCATACCGGGCAGCATCATTCCCAATGCCATTATGCCAGTGCTGATGGCATAATGCGATGTCTTCTGCTCTCCGCGGGAGAAGTAAATCATATATAAGGTGTAGCCTGTGAATCCAAAACCATATCCGAACTGTTCAATAAGAACACACGCAGTGACAATCCACATATTGCTTGTTGGGAAATAACTCAGAAACACATATACGATATCCGGTACAGATATGGCAATCACCATCGGCCACAGCCATTTTCCCAGTCCGCCGCGTGATATGGCGGCTCCACCCAGAATGCCTCCTGCGAGCAGTCCGATTACCCCGATTGTACCCTGTGCGAATCCTACCTGATCGGTCGTGAGGCCTAGGCCTCCATCGGCCGGACTGTCCAAAAGGAAGAGAGGACAGATCTTTGTCAGTTGCGCCTCGGCCAAACGGAAGAACAGTATGAACAGCAGGGCGCGTACTATGTATGGTTTTTGGAAATATGTGATGAATGTCCCGGCGAAACCTTTGAGCAACGAGCTTGCGGTAACCGGGTTGCTGTTGACCGACTCAGGCCGTGGCAGGGCGAACGAGTGGTAGAACGCCAGAAGTATCATTACTGCGGCAGCCACAATGAACGCTATGCTCCACGATGTGGCGGAACTTCCTGTTTTCCGCTCCATTATACCTATTAATATTAATAGACCTCCCTGACCCGCAATCGTGGCTATGCGATATGCTGTATTGCGTATGCCTGCGAAAAATGCCTGGTGGCTGTCACTCAGTCCAAGCATATAGAAACCGTCTATGGAAATATCGTGGGTCGCACTGCTGAATGCCAGAATCCAGAAAATGGCCAGCGTTATCTGTACGAAACTGGTCGTGGGTATGCCGAAGGCTATGCCGGCGAATCCCACTCCTAATATGAATTGTGTTGTCAGAACCCACCAGCGCTTGGTACGGACCAGATCAACAAACGGACTCCAAAGAGGTTTTATTACCCACGGAAGGTACAGCCAGCCTGTGTATAGAGTGGCATCGGCATTACTCAGTCCGAGTTGCTTGTACATTATTACTGATATTGTCACTATGAGCACGTAAGGCAAACCCTCAGCGAAATATAGTGAGGGAACCCAGCTCCAGGCATTTCTTTCCTTATTCATTACTATTCATTTTGATTATTTCAGCGGCTCGTGCCAATGTCTCCGGCTTACCCGCGTCAACCCATTCTTCCGGATTCTCTGTTACGGCCTGAAGATTCAGTCTGGCTGCATTATCGACATAAAAGTCCGTTATACTGAATGCTTTGTCTTCTATCTGGTCTAAAAGTCTTAAAGTACTGCGTGACAATACGTGTATGCCTTGAAAAGCCAATGGCTTGCATTCGCTCCGCTTGAAATCGGGAAACGGTGAGCGTACAGCACCGGTCTTCTCGTTGCTCCATCCCCGCAGACGCATATCCTTGTCGAAATGCAGATATCGTGAAGTGGCGCGTGATGCTGTGAGAAGTGTCGCATCGGCACAGCTTTCGATATGCCTTTCATAAAGTGCCCTGAGGTCTGTCGTGGAGAAAATGTCAACGTTATGGACCAGCAGCGGGCTTTCGTCGCAGAACAGATGAAAGGCCTTGCGGATGCCTCCGCCTGTGTCTAGAAGCTGGTCGCTCTCGTCGGATATCGTTATGTCCAGCCCGAAATTGTCATTCACACTCAGATATTCCCTGATCTTTTCCGCAAAGTGGTGTACGTTGATGCAGATATGCCCGAAACCTGCTGCATGAAGCTTTTCCAGCTGATGTCTGAGCATGGTTTGTCCGGAAACCTCCACAAGAGCTTTCGGCCTGTCGGCTGTCAATTGTCCCAGTCGTGTACCAAATCCTGCTGCAAGAATAAGCGCGTTCATAACCGGTTATTTCTGTGCCATCTCGCGGTGATTCAAAATAATATTGATATGGTCTCCGTATTTGGAGTGCAGATGTGATGCCAGACTCTCAGCGCAGCATACCGACCTGTGCCGTCCGCCTGTGCATCCGAAGCTGACCATCAGGTTTGTAAATCCGCGTTTCAGATATTTATCTACGGCAGGATCGACAAGCCCATATACATTATCGAGATATATCTGGATCTCGCCCTGCCCCTCAAGAAACTTGATTACAGGCAGTGAACGGCCGTCCAACGGTTTATACTCGTCATAAAGTCCGGGATTGTGCATACTGCGGCAGTCAAAGACGAATCCTCCGCCGTTTCCGCTTGCGTCCGATGGAATGCCTTTGCGGAACGAGAAACTGGTTATCCGTACAGTCAGCTTTCCATCTTGTGCCTCCTGAACGGGAGCCTGATATTGGGGCATTTCAGTAAGTTTGCCCAATATCTCCCAAAGATAGTGATATTCATCTTTGCCGGTTCCTGCTGCCAGCACCTCCCTGAGGTTGGAGATTGCTGCCGGTATGCTGTTCAGGAACTGTGCCTTGTGCTCGAAATTACCCCTGTAGCCGTATGCCCCGAGAACCTGCAGCGTGCGCATCAGAACAAAGTGATCAAGACTGGTCCGGAAGGCCGATGCATTGATTTTACGGTATTTTGACAGCGATTCAATATATACATCGATAAGCCGCTCGCGCAAGAATGCAGGGTAGGCCGCACGTGCCTGCCAAAGGAACGATACGAGATCGTACTCAATCGGACCGCGTCTGCCGCCCTGAAAGTCTATGAACCAGGGCAATCCGTCCCCGCGTACCATAATGTTGCGCGACTGCAAGTCGCGGTACATGAAGGTGCTGTATGGCGCGTCACGCAGTAAAGTGCCGGCCAACCGGTCGAAACTGTCCTCAAGTCTGTCCTCGTTGAAATCCAGACCGGACGGTTTCAGAAAACAATATTTGAAATAGTTCAGATCCCAAAGAATGCTGCGGCGGTCGAAAGACTCCACCGGGTAGCACACGCTGAAGTCCATACCATCGACGCCCTTGAACTGGAAGTCCGGCAGAAGGCGTGCAATATTCTCAAGCAGACGGAGTGATTCTTCGTCATAACATCCGGTGCTCCGGCATTCAGCAAGCCGGTCAAACAGCGATAAATCTCCGAGATCTTCCTGCAGATAACAGTTACCATCGTCTGATACGGCATATAATTCAGGAACCGGAAGCTCTTTGGAGCGAAGATGGCGGCAGAGTGTTATGAACGCAGTGTTCTCTTCCGTGCTTGTGCCGATTACGCCGATGGCGCTGCGGTCTCCACTGCGAAGCCTGAAGTAAGCGCGGTCTGAACCGGCGGCTTTGATCTTGTCAAAGCCATCAGGCTCAGAGCCTGACCATTGTCTGAACAATTCGTATAGTCTATCCATAAATGATAATGGCAAAATTAGTAAAATTTGCCCAAAGTGGCTCCCGGATAGTAGTGCGAGAGAATTTCTTTATAGTTGTACCCCTTGCTTCCCATAACTGCGGCTCCAATCTGGCACAGCCCGACACCGTGCCCCCATCCTGCGCCTGTCAGTGTGAACGATGCGGCATTGCCTTGGGCATCGTTCACTGTATCGACAACGAAAGCGCTGCTGTATAAATGCGACTCGGACAGTACGCGTCTTATCTCAAGCTCTTTACCAATTGTAATGCTGCGCTTTGTCCCTGTAACAAGCAGTTCGTATATGCGGCCGGACGGTCCTCTCTTCAAAGGCTTGATGCTGATGATCCTGCCTATATCCAATCCGGACTTGCGCGCGAACAGTTCTGACAGTTCATCTGCTGAATATTGGACTTTCCATCTGTAGAAACCGGTTGTTTCACGGTCATAACTGTTTAGTACCTGCCTGAGTACTCCAGGCGATGGCTTTGAACAGAATGACTGGGGCGTTGAGCGTATCCATTTCTCTGCCTCGCCCTCGTCTGTAAGGTCTGGAAACGATGTGTCACTGAAAGAGGCATCGCGGACAGGCGCCAGATATGGCTTGTGGGTGTCTTGCCAGCAAGTCTCAAACTGCTCGCTGATTCCTCCGCAGCATTTGCTGAAGCGCGCGTCACACAGATATCCGTCCGATACCAATGTCTCGGCATACGTGTCACGTACGGCTTTGACTGCATTGGGGTTGTCGATGCGGGACAATCCCTGATACCGCTGGCAATGGTCGTCGGCGCAGACGTCGAACAGCTGATGCTGGTCGTGGTCGTACCATCGTATCAGCCTCTGCCCATCGGGGGCCTGCCCGTTTATGCTGGAGTTGTCAGCTGTCGGTTTATTCCTGCGGTCCTGAATCTGAGCCAGTACCCAGCTCCGTGATATTACGGCGTGTGCCTTGAGGAACTCCAATGGGGCCGACGGACTCATCTCGGAAGATATCACGCTTTTCAGATATTCCTCAACCGGTAGCCTGTTTATTGCCCAGACTTGGCCGCTTTCTGTGATGAACTCCATCGAGCCGGAGAATATCTGGTCCTCATTGCGTTCCCAATGGAACTCTTTGCCGATGGTGACATCGTGCAGTGTCAGACGGCCTTCGCCTGAAGGTGTCAGTGTAAGCTTATTCAAGCTCTTGCCGTTCCAAAGAATGTTTCCGTTTCCGTCAGTATGGACTTCAACATCTCCGTTCCAGATATTCTGTCCGTCGGAATATGGCGTTTGCAGCGTAAGCCGTATTGACGCAGCTTTCATAATTCCGATGCGTATCTCCGGCTCGCGCGGGGTTACCTCCTTATATATATTCATTATCGCGTTTTCATCAAGCCGTTCAAAATCCTCTTTCCGTGGCGTGATAATCAGTCCGAACATATCAATTGCCCCGGGGCTTACCAGACGTTTGTCATCTCCATCGGCATAGTAGCAGTCCGGGCGATGTTTGCCGCGCGGTACAAAAGCGCAGACAATTTCCCCGTCGATATTCATCGCCATAATATTAAGGCGGGGCTCATATTCTCCGTCCAGTCTGGCAAGTGTATTGAGATATGTGCTGAATGATCCGCACGTGGTATAGCGCATTACAGTAATAGGGTATCCGAACGGCTCGATTATAAACAGCTCCTTGTCTGGCAGACGGTTGGCCCGAAGCTTGTCTGCCAGCGGTATGCCGGCGGAAAGTCCTATCTGGAGATGCAGATGGTCGGGTGCCGATGCTCCGCTCCGGGGCCCGTTGTAGAACACGATATATTTTTCAGGCAGATGACCTGCAATGTCAATCATCTTCCGGTAGCAGGCGCTTATTGCCTGAGGCTGATGCCTGCGGCTTGTCACTGTGAAATGCTCGCGCAGAATCGGGTAGGGGTTTACCAACAGTTCGAAGTCGTCTCCAAGATCGAAGGAAATCTGCTCCTGCCGCCTGCCTTCCGCGCACAGAAAACAATTGCGCTCCTTGATTGACGTGCTGTCTATTTTTGCAGTGGTGGATCCTATCCGCGCCGGATTGAACTGCAGTGTGATGCCCGACGATGACAATACGCGGGTCTTGACCTGATCCAGTGCATCGAACGCAGCTCTCGCCTCCGGCCAGCCCGCCAGCTGCTTTTCGATGCATTCACTCAGGTGAGATAATATTTCATCCATATCAATGGTATATTCTTTGACGCGAATTTAATAATTATATATAACTTCGTGGAAAATTATTCAAAGAACGCAATATGGTATATAATGATCTTGGCAAGACCGGAATGAAGGTCTCTAATCTGAGCTTCGGAGCATCTTCTCTTGGAGGCGTATTTCATGACATAAAGGAACAGGAGGGAATCAAAGCCGTGCATACGGCAATCGATAATGGCATCAACTTTATTGATGTGTCTCCGTATTATGGACATTATAAGGCTGAGACTGTACTTGGCAAAGCTCTGAAAGAGATTCCACGTGACAAGTATTTTCTGTCAACAAAGGTGGGCCGGTATGGAAAAGACGGCGTGAATACTTGGGATTATTCTGCGAAACGTGCTAAGGAGAGTGTCTATGAGAGTATGGAACGTCTCAATATCGATCATATCGATCTGATAAACGTTCACGACATAGAGTTCGCAGATCTGCATCAGGTTGCCGGTGAGACGCTTCCGGCGCTTGTTGAGCTTCGCGAGGAGGGTGTGGTCAGTCACGTAGGTATTACAGACCTGCAGCCCGAGAATATCACCTGGGTTATTGAGCATGTACCGGCAGGCACAGTTGAGAGTATTCTGTGCTTCTGTCATTATTGCCTGAACGATGATCTTATACTGAAATATCTGCCGTTCTTTGAGGAGCGCGGAATAGGGGTTATCAACGCTTCGCCTGTGGCTATGGGATTGCTGACCAAGCGTGGTGCTCCCGACTGGCATCCGGCAGTTCCTGAATTGCAGGCAGCCTGCAAACGTGCTGCGGAGTATTGCGAGAGCGTAGGCTATCCTATTGAGAAACTCGCAATGCAGTATTCTACATCAAACAATCCACGCATCACGACTACACTTTTCTCGTCGGCCAATCCTGTGAATGTCAAAAAGAATATTGACTGGGTCGGTGAGCCGCTTGATGAGCAGCTGGTTGCAAAGGTACGTGAGATTATCGGCGACCAGATGTATTCCCGCTGGAAAAACTCCTGATAATGAAAATAGTTGACGCGCACGCACATCTGTGGCTTCGTCAGGACACGGTCTGGGACGGAAAGCCTATACGCACTACAACCCGTGGCCGCTCATTCTTCCTTGATCAGGAGGTGCAGATGCTGCCTCCGTTTATGATAGACGGCAGAAATTCGGCCGAGGTGTTTCTTGCCAATATGGACTACGCGCAGGTCAGCGCGGCTGTCATCACGCAGGAATTCATAGACGGAAACCAGACTGAGTATCTTGGAACAGTGCAGCAGCAATGGCCCGACCGCTTTCTTGTGTCGGCAATGTGCGGCTCGTACGATCCGGGTTTCTATGGCGAGGCCAGCGAATATATAGAGCAAGGATACAGGGCTTTGAAAATCCCGGCCCACAGACTCGAGACTCCCAAGGGACGCATATTGCTGAATTCCGATGAGATGATGCGTATGTTCCATCTGATGGAGAACCGTGGTGTTATCCTGCTCATAGACCTTGCCGAGGGTGAAACTCAGCTGGCGGAGATGCGCGATGTAATATCCGAATGTCCCGAACTTAAAATTGCTATAGGGCATTTCGGCTTTGTTACGCGCCAGGGCTGGAAGGAACAGATCAAACTGGCTCTGAATCCGAATGTTATGGTTGAGAGCGGCGGTATAACCTGGCTGTTCAACTCTGAGTTCTATCCATACCCGTCTGCTGTACGTGCCATTCGTGAGGCTATTGACCTTGTCGGTGTGGAAAAGCTTATGTGGGGCTCTGATTATCCTCGTACAATCTGTGCCATAACCTATAAAATGTCGTACGATTTTGTTGCAAAGTCGAAGGAACTGACTGATACCGAGAAGGAACTCTTCCTTGGTGGGAATGCAGCCCGTTTCTATGGCTTCCGCAATCTCGTAGAGCTGCCTTACATCAAAAATATGTCTGAATAATCAATTGAATAAAATGAAAACAAAGAAGAATATACTGCCGCTAGTATTGGTGTTCTCATTGTTCTTTCTGTGGGCAATAAGCAGCAACCTCCTGCCGACGATGATACGTCAGCTGATGAAGACCTGCGAGCTGAATCCGTTCCAGGCGTCGTTTACCGAGTCGGCCTACTGGCTGGCCTATTTCATATTCCCGATACCGATAGCGATGCTGATGAAACGCTACAGCTACAAGACCGGTATCGTCTGCGGACTTCTGATAGCCTGCCTTGGCGGACTTATGTTTATTCCTGCCGCAATGGTCGGGCGATATTGGGCATACCTGTGTGTGTTCTTTGTCATAGCTACAGGTATGTGTTTCCTTGAGACTGCCGCCAATCCATATGTTACGGCTTTGGGCAATCCCGATACAGCTCCGCGCAGACTGAATCTGGCCCAGGCGTTCAACGGGCTTGGCGCATTTATCGCGGCTATGTTCCTGAGCAAGATGGTGCTAAGCGGCAATGACTATACCCGCGATACTCTGCCTGCCGATTATCCTGGCGGATGGGACGGCTTTGTATCTGTCGAGACCGAGTCTATGAAACTGCCTTATATGATACTCGCTGCTATCCTGCTGGTAGTTGCTGTCTGCTTCATTATTGTACGTCTTCCGAAAATCGGTGAAGAGAACAATGCGGATTCAGCCCGTTCGGGACAGAAGCTCATAGACTTTTCTGTATTGCGCCGTCATCACGTGAAATGGGGCGTAATCGCACAGTTTTTCTATAATGGCGGGCAGACTGCCGTGAACAGCCTGTTCCTTGTGTATTGCTGTACTTATGCCGGAATATCAGAATCAGTGGCTACCACATTCTTCGGTATATATATGCTCTGCTTCCTGCTGGGCCGTTGGATTGGTACTATGCTGATGGTGAGAATCGCACCTCAGAAACTCCTGTGCATTTATGCCGTGGCAAACGTGCTGCTTTGCTGCGTAATAACAATATTCGGCGGAATGGTCGGAATCTATGCCATGCTGGCGGTATCATTCTTTATGTCGATTATGTATCCTACCCAGTTCTCGCTTGCCATTTCAGATCTCGGTGAGCAGACAAAAAGCGCATCGGCATTCCTTGTGATGGCTATTGTGGGCAATGCCTGCGTTCCCCAGTTTACAGCATTTATAATGCACTCGTCGGAGCAGATTTATCATATCGCTTACATCGTACCTATGATATGCTTCGCAGTGTGCGCGTTCTACGGTTGGAAAGGTCATAAAATAACGGATTGATGAAAGCTTTACAAATAGCGGAGCCGGGCAGTATAAAGGTTATAACACTGCCCGAGCCGGAGTGTGGTGATGACGAGGTGTTGTTGCGTATCAATTACGTGGGTTTCTGCGGAAGTGATTTGAATACATATCGCGGACGGAACGCGATGGCCAAGCCTCAGGTAATACCTGGCCATGAGGTGAGTGCCACAGTGAAAAGTACAGGCAGAAATGTCCCTGATACGATCAAACCGGGTATGAGTGTCACTGTTGATCCATATACCGGTTGCGGCCACTGCAAGGCGTGTCTGAACGAGCGGAGCAATGCCTGTGAACATAATGAGACTTTAGGCGTGCAGCGCGATGGGGCTATGCGCGAGAGTATGGTGCTGCCATGGACAAAGATTATACCTGCCCCGGGGCTGGCATCCGAGAGCATTGCACTGGTTGAGCCGATGAGTGTCGGCTTCCACGCTGTTGACCGTGCCGCTGTGACTGATACCGACATAGTCTGGGTGATAGGATGCGGAATGGTTGGAATGGGTGCCATTGTCCGTGCCGCAATGCGCGGGGCTACGGTTGTGGCCTCGGACATAGATGACGGCAAACTGGAACTTGCACAACGCGTAGGCGCAGCTTATACAGTAAACTCTTTGAAGGATAATATTCACGACAGACTTGCGGAACTGACTTCCGGACTTGGACCTGATGTGGTGATAGAGGCTGTAGGTAATCCTGTGACGCAGCAGCAGGCAATGGAGAATGTATCATTTACAGGCCGTGTAACTCTTATCGGATATGCTCCCGGTACCACTGAGCTGCTTACCAAACTGTTCGTTCAGAAAGAACTTGATATCCGCGGCTCGCGCAACGCCAGACCGAGGGATTTCCGTGCCGTAATCCACTATCTGCAAACATCGGGTTTCCCTGCCTCGGAGTTTATCAGCAGTATCGAGACTCCTGATACCGCCGAAGCAGCGATGGAACGCTGGAATCAGGCTCCCGGCAAAGTGTTCCGCATACTGGTGGCTTTTCCTTAGCCGTGAATCTTATTGAAGTCTATGCGCCGCATTAACTCTGCGGTGCGCAGCGAGTCTTTGTAGGTATTGTTCGCACATATCTTCTCAGGGCTCAGGGCGGTGTCGCTGTTGCCTTCCCAGCGGCGGCACAGATACAGCTCATCGAAGATACGGCCTATGCGATACTGGCCGCTGATGGCTATGCCGACGGCGTAATCCTCGCCGTAACTGACGTTGGGGAAACCGATTTGACGGACTACAGGAGTGTAGAATGCGCGTGGAGCGCCTAGTCCGTTAATTCTTAAGGCATTGTTCATACCGTTATTGTCGGTCCACTCGCGGTGGTCTATGATTCCCGGCGGCAGTGTGTTCAGGGCGAAATCGCACATTCGGTAGCTGCCAATCACCATAGCACATTTCTCTTCGAAGAATTTGCAGACAATAGCTCTCAGTGTCGTAGGGCTGCTGTATAGATCGTCGCTGTCGAGCTGTACTGCAAATCGGCCGCAGCGGTTATCCCGTACTGCCATATCCCAGCAGCCGCCAATGCCCAGACCTGTGCTCTCAGGTATGATATGTACCACACGTGCGTCTGCAGCAGCCAGTTCATGCAGTATCTCAGTCGTGCCGTCGGTGGAGTGATTATCGACTACAATTACATTGAACGGAAAGTCTGTCTGTTGCGCAAGTGCCGATTTTACGGCATCGCGAATTGTACGGACACGGTTGCGCACCGGTATGACAACAGATGCAGTATAAGTGAAATCTGCATCTTCGTTGCCGAAATCGATGCTTTTAAGACCAGCTGGCGATACCAGGGCCTCAATACGGCGCAGATGTTCGGTGCAGGCTGTCTCCATTTCAATCTGCACCTCGCGGTTTCGCGGATTCACATAATCGAACTGTTTCTGTCCTGATTTGCGGATGTCAGTCTCGATTGCGGTGTACAGTGCTTTCTGAATATGCTCAATGGGAAATTTTTCGGATACTGTAAGCCAGAACTGGTAGAATCCGGCGAATTGGAATTCCTGCAATTCCTGTCCAAGATACCAGTCAATTGCTTTTCTGGATATTAGCAGCCTCTCGCCGAAGTCGAAATCATCACGAAGACTGCCCTTCTGCCAGTCGCAGAGCGGATGCAGTACAGTCTCATCGCCGCTGGTGCGCCATAAGTCGGAATATACAATCCCTGCATTTGTCCGGATAAGACTGTCAGTCATCTCATCGGCACTGCAATCTTTGTCCGGGATATTTCCGGTACAAAGCATGATGTAATCAGCCTCGCAATCTTCGAGCATTTGTCTTAATGCCGCTGTCTTTCCATATTTAGGAAATACTGAATATTCTATTTTCCCCATATCCATAGTCTTTGCGTAATGGTAATTCAATGCTAAGATACTCCTTTTTGTCGTAAAGCCAAATTCATAGTGAGCCTGTATTGTAAAATAACTCAGTTATCATAGTCGTATTTTCATTTTGAGAGTTATCTTTGTAAGATATATAAACAGTTTGTCGTATATGGAGGAAAAAGCAAGTCTTGTCGGAATGACGCTGACGCAGCTCAAGGAGGTGGCTGCAACGGTTGGAATGCCAGGCTTCGCGGCAGGGCAGATGGCAGGATGGCTGTATTCCAGGCAGGTTGCTGATATTGACGCGATGAGCAATATCTCACTGAAGTTCCGTTCCGTGCTGAAAGAGAGATATCAGATGGGGCTTGCCGCTCCGCTTACATTCGCAGAATCGGCAGATGGCACCAGAAAGTATCTTTTCCCTGTGGCCGGAGGCCGTAGCGTGGAGTCTGTATTCATACCGGATGGTGACAGAGCCACATTGTGCATATCATCGCAGGTCGGTTGTAAGATGGGATGCGTGTTCTGTATGACTGGTCGTCAGAAATATGCCTACAGCCTCACAACAGGCGAGATTCTGAATCAGATATTGTCGTTACCGGAAAGAGACCGACTTACGAATATTGTCTTTATGGGTATGGGCGAGCCTCTTGACAACCTGCGTAATGTATTGAATGTAGTAGAGATACTTACATCGAAGTGGGGATTCGGATGGAGTCCGCACAGAATAACCATATCGACTGTAGGCCTGCGCCGTGAACTGAAGCAGTTGATTGAAGAATGTGAGTGTCACGTGGCTGTGAGTCTGCACGCTCCGACACCTGAGAGGCGTGCAGAGCTTGTACCTGCAGAGAAGGCCTATTCCATGACCGAGATGCTTGAGGTGCTGCGCGGATACGATTTCAGTCATCAGCGCAGGCTCTCGTTTGAATATACTATGTTTCAGGGCGTGAACGATTCAATTGACGATGCCCGTAAATTGGTGAGAGCTCTTGAGGGGCTCAGCTGTCGTGTAAATCTGATACGTTTCCACACAATTCCTGACAGCCCGTTGGTGACATCGCCAGATGACAATATGCTGGCATTCCGAGACTGGCTAACGGGGCACGGCGTTTTTGCCACAATACGGGCATCGCGTGGCGAGGATGTGTGGGCTGCGTGTGGAATGCTGAACACATCAGGTAAAACAGAATAAATAAAAAATGAAATGGATATGAAACGTTTTTTTGTGATTATTGCGGTCTCCTTATTGATGTGCTCCTGCGGTGGCGGCAGTGGCAAAGGCGGTGGAAAAGGTATAATGAAACCGACATCGTCAGGAATGCCGTACGAGATACTTCTGGTGGCTGATACCGAGTATTTTCAGAACGGCTTGATAGACAAGATGACAGAGTTGCTTGAGAGTCCGGTGCCGGGACTGCCCCAGATAGAGGAAGCCTTTAAGGTGTCGAAAGTGACAAATCAGGCATATCATCGGAATCTGAGCTATTGCCGTAACATTATTATGGTGAATATTGACAGAACTTTCACAGCTCCGAAATTGAAATTTTCACGAGACGTATATTCCGCACCTCAGATGATAATGACGGTACAGGCTCCCGATGCAGAATCGCTTAAGGAATATTTAGGCGTTCACGGAGAGGATATCATTGATTTCTTTACCCGCGCTGAGATGAACCGTGAGATTGATCTGCTCAAGAAGAAACACAGCCAGTTCATTGAGGAGAAGGTACAGGCTATGTTCGACTGCGATGTGTGGGTTCCGCTTGAGTTAGGCAAGACAAAGACCGGAAAGGACTTCTTTTGGGCATCAACCGATAGGGGCAGCCGCGATATGAACTTCGTGGTTTATTCGTTCCCATATACCGATGTCAACACTTTCACCGAGGAGTATTTCTTCAATAAGCGGGATTCTGTGATGAGAGCCAATATCCCCGGACCGCGTGAGGATCAGTACATGTCAACAGCAAGAGATTATGTCGATGTCATAGACAGTGAGCTTCGCGGACGCTATGCGCAGATAGCACGTGGCTTGTGGGAGATGGAGAACTACGATATGGGAGGGCCGTTCGTATCAGTCAGCCGTGTCGATGAGAAAAATCAGAAAGTGATAGTGACCGAGGCATTCGTATATGCTCCTGGTGACGATAAGAAAAACCTTATGCGGCGTATGGAGGCAGCTGTGTATTCGTTGCAGCTGCCCGATGAGCTTGATGAGCGCAGATTCTCGTTCGCCCTCGATGAGGTAGTAGTTGAGTCGGATAAAGAATAATATGTTTTGTGTCTGAAATATGGATAAAATTAAAATTGGAATCACGCAGGGTGATGTCAACGGTGTAGGTTATGAGGTCATTCTAAAGACGTTTGCCGTGCCGGAGATGCTTGAGCTCTGCACCCCTGTAATATATGGCTCACCAAAAGTAGCCGCATATCATCGTAAGACAATAGAGTCACAGACAAATTTCAATATAGTTGATTCTGCACAGGCTGCCCGTCACGACAGTGTTAATCTGGTGAATTGCAACGATGACGAGGTGAAGGTTGAACTTGGTGCTGAGAGCACCGAGAGTGGCCTGGCTGCCAGTCAGGCACTTGAACGTGCTGTGGAAGAATATAAAAAAGGTTGGATTGACGCAATTGTGACTGCTCCTGTATGCAAGAAGTCAATTCAGTCCGATAAATTCACATTTCCAGGTCATACTGAGTATTTTGAACATGAGTTTGGCAATGGCTCGAAGGCTTTGATGATTCTTATGTGCGAAGGGCTGCGAGTTGCTCTGGTTACAAATCACGAGCCTGTATCTAAGGTCGCATCGCTCATAACAAAGGACTTGATCAAGGAAAAAGTCATGATACTGAACAACTCGCTGATGAAAGATTTCTGTATAGAAATACCGCGTATTGCTGTTCTGGCCTTGAATCCTCATGCCAGTGACGGCGGATTGCTGGGATCGGAGGAGAATGAGAGTATAATCCCGGCTATCAACGAACTTTCCGAAGAAGGCGTGAAGTGCTTCGGACCTTTCCCGGCAGACGGATTCTTCGGAACGGGCGATTATAAGCATTTTGATGCTGTTCTCGCAATGTACCATGACCAGGGTCTTGTCCCGCTTAAGACACTGGCTATGGACTATGGGGTTAATTATACTGCCGGTCTGCCTGTGGTGCGTACATCGCCCGATCACGGCACTGCATTTGACATCGCAGGCAAAGGCATCGCTTCGGAGGAATCTTTCCGTCAGGCCGTGTATGCGGCTATCGATATAGTACGTTCACGCAGGAACGAGGAACACATTCACCGGAATCCGTTGCGTAAACAGTATTTCGACCGCAGGGATGACAGCGACAAACTGAAACTTGACGCTCCCGACGAGGTTTAAAAAATCGTTGAGACTATGTATTTCGGCATTATATCGGCCGGCGAGGGAAGCCGTCTTGCGCTTGAGGGAGCAAAAGTCCCGAAACCTATGACCCTGCTTGCCGGAAAGCCGATGATAGGCCGCCTGATTGACATTATGCGGCATTGCGGTGCTGATGGGATTTCCGTAATTGTAAATCCTGTCAACAGACCTACAATTGAGTATCTCAAGTCATTACGGATTGAATGTCCTTTGACTGTAATAGAGAAAGCTACTGAAAGCTCAATGCACAGTTTTTATGAGCTCAGTTCCAGCCTTAAAGGTGAGCGCTTCTGTGTTACTACTGTGGATACCGTGTTCCGTGAGGATGAGTTCGAACAATATATAAGGTTGTTTGAAACCTGTGATGCGGATGCAGTGATGGGAGTGACTGAATACGTGGATGATGAGCGACCTTTGTACGTAGGTGTCAGTGATGATATGCGGATATACGGTTTTTACGATGAGCCGAACGGTTGCAAATATGTCTCAGGAGGAATATACGGATTGTGCAGGTGCGCTCTATCAACTCTTGAACGTTGTGTGGCTTCCGGACAGACCAGAATGCGCTCTTTCCAACGGCAGATGGTTGCGGACGGCTTGAGAATGACCGCATATCGTTTCGGTAAAATTATCGATGTGGATCATCTGTCAGACATTCAGAAGGCCGAAGATTTGTTGAAATATTAGAACGTGTACAATGTTGTTTTTAGGAATACGCAGAGAAGACCGCTTCTCGCCCAATAGAATAAGCAATGATAAGGCCATATTCGATGCCGTATGCTCTCGCTTGTCTTCGTCCGATAATATGCTGTTCAAAATGCATGAGAGCGAGTTCGCGCTTGATGGCGTTGACGATGCTTCAATGTTTGATGCCGTATTTCATTCATGCCGTTCCGACAAGGCTCTCGCTCATCTGGAACAGATAGAGAAAAATGGAGTACCCGTGGTGAACAGCCCGTCGGCCGTAATCAACTGCCGCCGGGCCAATCAGGTCCGCTTGCTGAGCGGCTCGGATACAGCATTCGTAAAAGGACGGGTTGTAGATTCCGGGCATTTCCCGGATGATTGGGATTGTTTTCCTTGCTGGCTGAAACGTGGTGATACTCACGCTCTTGAGGCTGATGATGTCCGTTTTGCGGCAGATCGTACTGAGGCTGTTGAGATAATGAAAGGGATTTTGGCGAAAGGCTCAGGCGAGGTTGTCATTCAGGAACACGTTTCAGGCAAAATAATAAAGTTCTATGGAGTAGGAGACGGACTTCTGTTCCGATACAAATTCCTTGAGAATCTGTCTGAGGGCAAATTCGGTCTGGAATCGCATAACGAGTTTGGCGTAGCAGATATTGATGATGATATGTTCCGTACGGAAGTGATACGTATAGCAGAGAAACTTGGCGTTGATGCTTATGGCGGAGATGCTGTTGCTACCCCTGACGGCAGTCTGGTGATTGTTGATTTCAATGACTGGCCCTCATATTTCATGTGCCGGAATGAAGCTGCAGAGGCTATTGCCGAGGTCATATTAAGAAAATGTCAGCGATGAACAGAACGGAGCGCAGAAAAGCTTTGGAAGCGACATACAAGTCGATGGACACCGAGGAGTGGCTGGATAAGAAATTCAACCGTCCGATAGGATTCTGGTGGGCTTTGCAGTTCAACCGCATTAACGTACACCCTAATGTGGTGACGATATTATCTATTATAATAGGCCTTCTGGCGGCGTGGTGCTTCTATTACGAATCCGTAGCGCGGAATATCGCAGGTATGCTCCTGCTTGTCATCGCCAACACTCTTGACAGTGCTGACGGGCAGCTGGCCCGTATGACTGGAAAAAAAACATTGTGGGGACGTCTGTTGGATGGATTCGCGGGTGATTTGTGGTTCTTCGGTATCTACCTGGCAATATCGTTGCGGCTTACGCATCAGCCCATTCCGTTCCTGCTGAATCACGAATGGGGCATCTGGATTTGGATAATGCTGTTTGTGTCGGGCATATTCTTTCATAAGAATCAGGCTGGTCTTGCCGATTATTACAGGAATATCTATCTGCTGTATCTGCTTGAAAAATCGGAATTGAACGACAGTCGTGAACTCGCCGCCGAGCAGCGGGCCACATCCTGGAACAAATGGTTCTGGAAGGCCTGGCTGTTTTTCTATCAGCGCTATACCGTGCGCCAGGAGCGTGATACGCCACAGTTCCAGCGTATGCGTGCGCTTTTGTCTGAAAAATACGGTGAGCATATTCCAGAGTCCTTTCGCAGGGAATTGTGCCGCGAGATGTTCCCGCTTTTAAAATGGACTAACATCCTGACATTCAATACAAGGGCGATAGTGTTGTTCCTGTCGCTGCTGTTCGGTCAGCCCTGGCTGTATTTCCTGCTTGAGATGACTGCGTTTCACGCCATCTATCTGTATATGAGGAATACACATGAGCAGATATGCAGCAATACTGCCGACTTGTTACAAAAGGCCTCGATGGTGTGATGGTATCTGACTTATGGTGAAGGGTCTGCTTATTGATTTCGGCGGTACAATCGATACCGATGGCCTGCATTGGATGCGTATGTTTGAGATGTCGTATCAGTCGCTCGGACTGCCGGTGACGGGGCTTCGTGATGCATACGTCTATGCTGAAAGAACTCTTGGTAATCAGAATATTATCAAACCTGATTTCTCGTTTCGGAACACTCTTCGCGAGAAGATACATCTGCAACTTGAGTATCTGTGTATGAAAGCCGATGCAGACTCTCTGCTGGATTTCTGCTACAGCTACGTATCGGATAATATAAGGAATGTCTCAGCGCCTGTCCTTCGTGAAATTTCAGAACAGATACCTGTAGCTCTTGTTAGCAACTTCTATGGCAATATGCATACAGTGCTGCGTGAATTTGCAATAGATTCCTTTTTTACGGATGTCGTAGAGTCGGCTGTGGTCGGTGTGCGCAAGCCTGACCCTGAGATTTTCCGTATTGGAGCAAGAATGCTGGGCGTTGATCCGCCAGAGACCGTAGCCGTTGGCGATTCTCCCGATAAGGACATTGTTCCCGCTTCGGAGGCTGGATGTCATACCGTATGGCTTTCCGGCAGAGGCTGGTCTGATGCTGTCACCTGCCAACCCGAACGAACGATCACAACACTAAGTAATCTTCAAAGTAATTTGTGACTTTTGTCATCAGATGGACGCGGTCTGTGCCGCTGACATTATGCTCGTGGGTGGGGTAGGGAAAATAATCAACTTGAACGCCGTGTTTGATGCAGGACTCCACAAAACTCAGACTATGCTCCCACACAACCGTCTTGTCAATGGCTCCCTGGCATATCAGCAACTTTCCTTTTAAATCTTTGGCGCGCGAGATGAGTGATGTCGATGCAAAACCTTCGGGATTGGTAGCCTCGGTTTCCATATAACGTTCGCCGTACATCACCTCGTACCACTTCCAGTCTATTACGGGCCCTCCGGCCACACCGACTTTGAATATGTCGGGATAGTTGACCATCAGAGATATAGTCATAAATCCTCCGTAGCTCCATCCGTGTACACCAATCCGGTCTTTATCGACCCATTCGTGTGACATAAGCCAGCGCATTCCTTCCATCTGATCTTCCATCTCGGCTTTGCCGCATTGACGGTGAATGGCTTTCTCGTACTCTGCTCCGTGACCGGGAGTGCCACGGCCGTCTATGACGAATACCACATAACCGTGCTGTGCCATATACATCTCCCAACGGCGCAGCTGTGCCTGATACCGGTTCGTTACGAGCTGAGTGTGCGGACCTCCATATACATACAGGATGACGGGGTATTTCTTAGATGGATCAAAACTCTGAGGCTTTATCAGTCGATACCAGTTGTCATACTTTCCATCTGCACTTTTTACTGTACCCATCTCGATGCTGCCATAGTTGAGCTCGGCTGCCGGGTCTGCCGGCTCAAAGAATGTACGGAAGGTCCTGCCGTCAGTCCTGCCGTATGCGACCTTGCGCGGAACTTCCAGCGATGACCAGTTATCGGTGAACCATCGTCCGTCGGGGCTGACATTGCAGGTGTGCCATCCCGGCTCACGGGTAAGACGTGCGGATTTACCATTCCTGATGTTAATGCGGAACAGATGCTGCTCTACGGGCGAGACTTCGGCGGAGTAATAATATATGTAGTTCCCGCGCTGACAAAGATATGTGACATCACCGTCGCACTTTGTGAGACGTTCCGGTTCCCCACCATTTATACTGCATAGATATAGATTCCAGTAACCGTCCCGCACATTGGTGGCGTATATGAAACGGCTTGGGTCTGATTCGAGAAAAACCAGAGGATATTGCGGCTCCACATAGCGGTCATCGTGTTCTGTAAAGAGTGTGCGGAGAAACTCGCCTGTCACTGCATCGTATGCGTTTAGATGCATATTCTTCTGAGCACGGTCAAGAACCTGTATATATACGGTGCGACTGTCGGGACTCCACGAGATGTTTGTCAGATAGCGTTCCTCGGTGAAGTCGGTAACGTCCATCCAGACTGTCTTTCCGCTGCCGCTGTCATATACTCCAAGGCTAAGAATCTCAGAACCCATTCCGTTCATCGGGTATTTTATCTGCTGTAGCGTGCCGGTACGCGTGGTTATGTCGAGCAATGGAAATGATGTCACGCGGCTTTCGTCCTTTTTGTAGAATGCCAGCCTGGTGCCATCCGGCGAAAGGAACATTCCCTTCTCGTTCCCGAACTCATCGCGGCTGACAGACTGGCCGCACACTATATCCGGGTTGTCGTAATTGGTAATGGCAGTCTCCTGACCGTCATCACGGGTCATATATATGTTGTTGCCTTTAGTGAATGCATTGGCGATTCCGGCCTTTCTTTTGTTTGTATCACTATCTTTTGTCTGTTCATTGGCCGATAATTCCCTTTCGTCGGATTTTCCGTCAGAAAGAGATATTGTTACCAGCTTCCCCTCAAGGACGTACTGCAGAGATCTGCAATCATCGCTCCACGTTGGTTTAATGTCAGGAACACGGAGACCTGTGCCTGATACGGCTTCTTCCATAGTAAGTATTCTGTCTGTTGTCTGTGCGCACATACCGTATGATGCAGCCAAAACGACTGTAAGGAGTAATCTTCTCATTTTTAAGACTTGTTATGCTGAGTCTCAAAAATACATAAAAACTGCCATATTTGCTGATATAATGTGAATATTCAGTATTTTTGGCAGGAATTTATCCGTGAACTATATGAATAACGATGATGTGCTCAGAATGAAGCAGCGTTTCCAGATTGTCGGAAACTGCCCTGAGCTGAATAGGGCCATAGATGTGGCTGTTCAGGTTGCTCCGACCGATTTGTCTGTGCTGATAACCGGTGAGAGCGGCTCGGGTAAAGAGAATATCCCCAAGATAATACACGCCAACAGTCTTCGCAAGTCAAAACAGTACATAGCTGTTAACTGCGGTTCAATACCAGAGGGTACGGTCGATTCTGAATTGTTCGGACATGAGAAGGGTGCTTTTACAGGTGCTGTGAACGAACGCAAGGGATATTTTGATGAGGCCGATGGAGGAACAATTTTCCTAGACGAGGTTGCAGAACTTCCTCTTGCAACTCAGGCTCGTCTTCTGCGCGTGTTGGAGACCGGCGAGTTCATTAAAGTCGGATCATCGAAAGTAGAGAAAACCGATGTCCGTATTGTGGCGGCGACGAATGTGAATCTTTCCGAGGCCATTGAACAGGGGCGTTTCCGCGAGGATTTGTTTTACAGACTGAATACTATTCCGATAAAGGTCCCGCCATTGCGTGAGCGCGGTACGGATATTGTGCTGCTTTTCAGAAAGTTTGCGGCAGACTGTGCGGCGAAGTATCACGTGCCTATGCTGCAACTTGCAGATGATGCAAAACCGGTGCTGATGGGATATCATTGGCCGGGCAATGTCCGTCAGCTTAAGAATATTACAGAGCAGATGTCGATAATGTCTGAGCAGAGGCTTGTGACAGCGGATGATTTGAGAGAATATCTGCCCGATATGCGGCACTCGATGCTCCCTGTCGCGCTTGGCGGCGGCTCATCACAGTCTCATTCGTTCGAGAACGAGCGTGAGATACTGTACAAGGTACTGTTTGACCTGCGTCGCGATGTTACGGATTTGAAGGAACAGCTGAAAAACATCTCCTCTCAACGTAATTCCGCTACTGTGCAATCACAGCCAATGTCGATAATCACAAGTTCTCAGGCACCTGATGTACTCCAGCACTTGCAGCAGAATACCGCTGATGATGATATTCAGGATACCGAGGTGTATGTCGAGGAGACACTCTCTCTCAACGAGGTCGAGAAGGATATGATAAAACGGGCTCTTGCCAAGCATAACGGCCGTAGGAAAAATGCCGCCCGTGACTTGAATATCTCGGAACGTACGCTGTACAGAAAAATAAAGGAATATAATCTGGAATGATATAATGAGAAATATACGTGTCATTTTGAGTGTTCTCAGCCTGTCGTTGTGTCTGGCATCTTGTGTGGTGTCTTACAAGTTTAACGGGGCATCGATTGATTATAATGTGGTGAAGTCAATTACACTTGAGACATTCGTTAACCGCTCGCCATATCAGTGGGCGCCGATGGCTCCTATGTTCAACGAGTCATTAAGCGATATTTATGTCAAGCAGACAAAACTTAAGCAGATCAAGGACGGCGGAGATTTGCGATTGTCCGGTGAGATTACCGGTTACGATCAGATAAACAAGTCGATTTCGGCCGATGGGTATTCTTCGATGGTGCAGTTGAAGATGACAGTAAAGGTTCATTTTGAGAATAATACCAACCATAAGGAAGACTTTGACAGAGATTTCTCGGCAACGCGTGAGTACGACTCGAAACAGCAGCTGTCTGCTGTTCAGGAGGATCTTGTGCAGCAGATGATTGACGAGATTGTGGATCAGATATTCAACGCCACTGTCGCCAATTGGTAATATGATTACTTCTGCCCGCATAACGGAATTGGCGGAACATCCGGACTTGATGGATGAATCAACGCTCGCTGAGCTCGGAAAAGCGGTTGCTGAGTGGCCTTTCTTCCACGTTGCCCGGATTCTGTTGCTTGAGAACATGCTGTCCGTCGATCACCCCGGACGTGAATCGGAGCTCTGTAACCAGAAAATTTATCTTCCCTGCTTCAAGGAAATTGGGACTATTGTCAATGACGCTATGTCTTGCCGCGAGGCCGCACTGATGTCTAAGGATAGGACTATGTCGCTGCTGAACGATTTTCTGGGTGATGCAGATGCGGCTGCGCCTCTTATATTTGATACGCCTGCATCGTCCGACTATCTGTCTCTTATGGGCGAGACTGGCGGGAATGACGTAAATAATGCGGATGCCGAAAGATCCGATGCCGATAGTCTGATAGACTCGTTTCTGTCAGCCGGAGCAGAGGCTTTTAAAGCTACCGTGAATGATTGCGCAGTTGATGGCTCGGATGATAAATGTGAGTCGTCAGGCGAATACTGTGCCGGCGAGGCTATGAATTCCGCTTTGAATGCGGAATTGTTTACCGAGACTCTTGCCTCGATTTATATAAAGCAGCATAGGTATTCAGAGGCAATTGAAATAATTAGTTCATTATCCTTGAATTTTCCAAATAAAAGCAGTTACTTTGCAGACCAAATCCGCTACTTGGAGAAATTGATTGAATTGAGTAAACAAAAAAGAGATTAATATGTATCTACTTCTTATTATTTTGATAGCGATTTGCGCTGTTCTGCTGTGCTTCCTTGTAACAATCCAGAACTCGAAAGGCGGAGGTCTCGCAGCCGGTTTCTCATCCTCCAATCAGATTATGGGAGTCCGCAAGACTACCGATTTCCTTGAGAAATCCACTTGGACGATGATAATAGCCATTGCTGTATTGAGCATCATTACAGCTTACGTTGCAAGACCGAAGGTCGCTGATACTGGATCTGTATTTGAGAAGGCCGCTGTCGAGCAGATGATGGAGAATCCGGAGACAACTCCTATATATGATGTTCCGGCAGCTGAGGAGATTCCAGCAATGCCCGAGGAGAGCGCAGAATAATATACTGGATAAGATAAAAAACAAGAGCCACTTAAAAAGGTGGCTCTTGTTTTTTGCAGGTTCCCTGTTATTTCCTTAGAGGTATGGCATCGATACGAGTCTGGTGTCTGCCACCTTCGAATGGTGTGCTCAGATATTCGTCCATAATCTTTCGCGCCATATCGTTGTCGATGAAACGTCCGGGCATTACAAGCACGTTGGCATTGTTGTGCTGACGTATCAGATGTGCGATTTCCGGAATCCAGCAGAGTCCGGCACGTATGCCCTGATGCTTGTTCAGAGTCATGGAGATGCCCTCGCCGCTGCCGCACATGGCTATTCCTTTCTCAACCTCTCCGTTTTCGATGCCTTCGGCCAGCTTGTGTCCGAATTCCGCATAATTGCAACTCTCGGGAGAGAAGGTGCCGTAATCCTTGTACGGCAACCCTTTCTCCTCAAGATACTGTCTGACAAACTGCTTCAATGGGAAAGCAGCGTGATCACTTGCTATTCCTATCATTTCTTCAGAAGGTTCATCACCTGCTTATAGACATTCTTTGCGGTGTAGCCCAGCTTCTCGTCAAGAACTTTGTAAGGAGCAGAGAAACCGAAGCTCTCCAGACCCCAGATCGTGCCTTCTGCCTCTGGTACAAGACCGAGCAGATTGACTGGCAGACCGGCAGTCATACCGAACTTCCTGATGTTTGTTGGAAGTACGCTCTGCTGATACTCCTTGCTCTGGCTGCGGAACAGACCCTCGGAAGGAACACTTACGATGCGGACTCTGATATGCTTCCTGCGGAGCAGCTCTGCACCTGCAACGAGTGTCGATACCTCTGATCCTGTAGCTACAAGAATAACATCCGGATTCTCGTCCGAACCGGCTACAATGTAACCGCCCTTCGATGCCAGCTTGTAGTCGTTGCCGGCCGGAAGGTTCTGGATATTCTGACGTGAGAGTATCAAAGCGGATGGAGTCCTGGTGTTCTTCATTGCCAAAGCCCAGGCTGCCGTTGTCTCTTTTGCATCTGCAGGACGGAGAACAAGAACTGATGGCTTGCTGCTGTGGTTCTTCAGCTTCTCCATCAGGCGGATCTGCGCCTCCTGCTCAACCGGCTCGTGGGTAGGACCATCCTCGCCAACGCGGAATGCATCGTGTGTCCAGATGAATTTGACTGGAAGCTCCATAAGAGCTGCCATACGTACTGCCGGTTTCATATAGTCAGAGAATACGAAGAACGTACCGCAAGCCGGGATGACGCCGCCGTGCAGAGCCATACCGATGCAGCAGCAGGCCATTGTGAGCTCTGCTACACCTGCCTGAAGGAACGCACCGCTGAAATCGCCCTTTGTGAAGGCGTGGGTCTTCTTCAGGAAACCGTCGGTCTTGTCGGAGTTGCTCAAGTCTGCGCTTGCGCAGATCATGTTCGGAACCTGCTCTGCCAGAACTGAAAGACAGGCTGCCGATGCTGAACGGGTAGCGTCATTGTCCTTCTGAACGCACTTTCTCCAGTTGATTTTCGGGGCTTTGCCGCTGAACCACTCGTTCTGTGCGGCTGCCTTGTCCGGATTTGCCTTTGCCCAGGCCTCCTCCTCTTCGTAACGCACTGCACAGATGCCTTTCAGCTCATCAGCACGCTCGGCGTACATCTTCTTGACCTCTGGGAATATCTGGAACGGGTTCTCTGGGTTGCCGCCAAGATTTTTTATTGTGTTGATGTATGCCTGGCCGCCGATAGGTGCTCCGTGAGTCTTGCAGTCTGCCTCGTATGATGAGCCGTCGGATCTCAGAGCGCCTTTGCCCATGATGCACTTGCCGATGATGAGAGCCGGTTTGCCCTGTACGCCCTTTGCCCATTTCAGAGCTTCGCGTATCTGGTCAACATCGTTTCCGTTGATTACTCTGACTTCCCAGCCGAGAGCCTGGTATTTGGCTGCCGTGTCCTCGTTCATAACCTCTTTGGTCTTTGTCGAGAGCTGGATGTCGTTCGAGTCGTAGAACATAATGAGGTTGTCAAGACCGAGAACGCCTGCAATGCGGGCACTTCCCTGCGAGATCTCTTCCTGAACACCGCCGTCCGAGATGTATGCGTAAACGGTCTCCTTCGCGAATGTCGGGTTTCCTGTGTGTGCAGCAAGGAACTTGGCTGCAATAGCGGCACCGACAGCGTATGAGTGACCTTGTCCTAGAGGACCGGATGTGTTCTCAATACCGCGGGCAATCTCAAACTCCGGGTGACCTGTAGTAGGTGAACCCCACTGACGGAGCTGTGCCAGCTCATCAAGAGAGAATTTGCCGATAAGGGCAAGCTGTGAATAAAGCATCGGAGCCATATGGCCCGGGTCAAGGAAGAAACGGTCACGGCCTACCCATGCCGGGTTCTTCGGATCGTATTCCAAGAACTCCGAGAAGAGTACGTTTATAAAGTCCGCGCCACCCATAGCGCCGCCCGGGTGACCTGATTTTGCCTTCTCAACCATTGAGGCCGCCAGAATGCGGATGTTGTCCGCTGCCCTGTTCATCAATTCTTTACTGTTCATAATAGCATTATTAATAATCATTAAAATTAACCGTTTCTACCAAGCCCCTTATGCGGGGCGCACGTATTTTGCAAAAATAATAAAATTCATTAAGAACCTGTTTTGAAATGTTCCAATTAATCTTTCATAAAATTTTTAATCGAACATTTCAAAACAGATTCTGATTGTCTCATCAGTTAAAAACTGCTTCTAAAAATACTTGCAGTGAAATGGCTTTCTCCAACTTTTTCCTAATTTTGCAAGGAAGGTTATCTGATATCATGAGACGGCCTTTTGTGTAATAAAAAATTATAAGATATGGCAAAAAAAGAAACTGATGGAGGCAATGCTTCCGGACAGGTAGCACTCAGCGAAAGGCTTAAGGCTCTGCAGGCTGCTACTGAGAAAATTGAGAAGAGCTTTGGAAAAGGCTCGATTATGAAACTGGGTGATGACAATGTCGAGGCGGTGGATGTCATATCCACGGGTTCGATTGGCTTGAATGCCGCTCTTGGCGTAGGCGGCTATCCACGTGGAAGGATAATTGAGATTTACGGCCCCGAGTCATCCGGAAAGACTACTTTGGCTATTCACGCTATTGCCGAGGCTCAGAAAAATGGCGGAATTGCCGCATTTATTGATGCCGAGCATGCTTTTGACCGTTTTTATGCCTCGAAGCTTGGCGTCGATATTGACAATCTCTGGATATCGCAGCCCGACAACGGCGAGCAGGCACTTGAGATTGCCGAGCAGCTTATCCGTTCATCTGCCATTGACATCATTGTGATAGACTCTGTTGCGGCTCTTACACCTAAGGCCGAGATTGAGGGCGATATGGGCGACAACAAGGTCGGCCTTCAGGCACGTTTGATGTCGCAGGCCCTGCGAAAGCTCACATCAACAATTAATAAGACAAATACCACCTGCATATTTATCAATCAGCTCCGCGAGAAAATCGGTGTGATGTTCGGTAATCCGGAGACAACTACAGGCGGTAACGCACTGAAATTCTATGCGTCTGTACGTCTTGACATACGCCGTGTGACACAGCTTAAGGACGGTGACAGCACCATAGGCAATCAGGTTCGCGTGAAAGTCGTGAAGAACAAGGTGGCACCTCCATTCCGCAAGGCCGAGTTCGACATTATGTTCGGCACCGGCATCTCAAAGAGCGGCGAGATTGTCGATCTGGGTGTGGAGTACGGCATCATAAGGAAAAGCGGCTCGTGGTTCAGCTACGGCGATACCAGACTGGCTCAGGGACGCGATGCCACCAAGCAGCTGATGGAGGACAATCCTGAGCTTGCCGAGGAACTGGAGAATAAGATTATGAAGGCCATTGCCGGTGTCGGAGCATCGGAAAATGAAATGGAGGATTGATTTTGGGAACACGGTCGCTAATCGTAAAATCACTGCTGTTGTCGCTTTTTGCATTATGCGGCTGCAGTACAGGGCATATTCTCTGCGAGCTGGCTCTGAAGCCGAAATTCGGCTATCGTACCATACGGCAGGCCTATGAACGTGCAGATGAGCGTTATCCGGGTGTCACATCGTGGTATGACAGTCTTCATACCGGCGGTGTCTTCAGAGATACTGTTATAATAGGAGAGAAAGGCGCGCCGATTCATGCCGTGTATGCCGGTCTGCCTGAGCCTGACGGTTCGGCATTGGTCATACACGGCTATGGTTCAAATCACATAGGAATGATGCATTTGGCGCGTATGTATCGCGACAGCCTGAATTTCAATGTCATTTTGCCTGATTTGCAGTATCACGGATATAGTGCCGGTGTAACAGGTATGGGGTGGTACGACCGCCTTGATGCTTTGCGCTGGCTCGGCGTGATGGACGACTTGTGGCACGATGATTTTGTAGTTGTCCACGGCGTGTCGATGGGCGCCGCCACCACAATGATGCTGAGCGGCGAGGCCGGACTGCCAAGGAATGTCCGCTGCCTGATAGAGGACTGCGGGTACACCTCGGTCTGGGAACAGTTCGATACTCTTCGCATACAGCATTCGCATCTTAAAGAGAAAGTTCTTCAGAAAACCAGCGACTATTGTTATAAAAAGTACGGCTGGAGTTTCAAGGATGCATCGGCGGTAAACCAGTTGGCAAAATGTGACAGGCCTATGCTTTTCATTCACGGTAATCCCGACAGATTTGTACCTGTTGATTTTGTATATAGGTGTTACGATGCCAAGAAACTTGGCTATAAAGAAATTTGGGTAGAGCCTGATACCCCTGAACATGCGCGGATGTTTATGTACCACACCCAGCAGTACGTGTGCCACGTGCGCAGTTTCATTGACAAAGTGCGGCAGATGTAGCCGTGTTTTCCTGCCAAAACGTCATAATTCGTTTCCCTGTGTCATACCTTTCTTGTTCAAAGTGTCATGGCACAGGGTTTGTAAATGTTATTGCGGCAGTCGTTTTGACTGTACGTTTTTTGATTGCAAACTAAAGAAAATACAATTATGGGAAAAATTATTGGAATCGATTTGGGAACAACCAATTCATGCGTTGCTGTATTCGAGGGAAACGAGCCGACCGTTATCGCCAACTCAGAGGGCAAGCGTACGACCCCTTCAGTAGTGGCATTCGTTGATGGCGGCGAGCGCAAGGTCGGTGATCCTGCCAAGCGTCAGGCTATTACCAATCCGCAGCGTACCGTCTTCTCAATCAAGCGCTTTATGGGTGAGAACTGGGATCAGGTCCAGAAAGAGGTATCCCGTGTTCCTTATAAGGTAGCGAAGGGTGACAATAACATGCCGCGCGTCGATATTGACGGTCGTCTCTACACTGCTCAGGAGATCTCGGCAATGGTTCTTCAGAAGATGAAGAAAACCGCCGAGGATTATCTTGGCCAGGAGGTTACTGAAGCTGTCATCACAGTTCCGGCATACTTCAGCGATTCACAGCGTCAGGCTACCAAGGAGGCTGGTCAGATTGCCGGTCTTGATGTCAAGCGTATCGTGAACGAGCCTACAGCCGCAGCCCTGGCGTACGGTGTTGACAAGGCAAACAAGGATATGAAGATTGCTGTATTTGACCTTGGCGGTGGTACATTCGATATCTCAATTCTTGAGTTCGGTGGTGGTGTATTCGAGGTTCTCGCAACCAATGGTGACACTCATCTCGGCGGCGATGATTTCGATCAGGTAATCATCAACTGGTTGGTTGAGGAGTTCAAGAAAGACGAAGGCGCTGATCTTACAGTCGATCCTATGGCCCTGCAGCGTTTGAAAGAGGCTGCTGAGAAAGCGAAGATTGAGCTGTCATCATCGACATCTACCGAGATAAACCTTCCGTACATTATGCCGGTTGCCGGTATTCCACGTCACCTTGTAAAGACTCTGACACGCGCTAAGTTCGAGTCTCTGGCTCATGGCCTGATTCAGGCATGTCTTGAACCGTGCCGCAAAGCTATGAACGATGCCGGTCTGAGCAATTCTGATATCGATGAGGTTATCCTGGTCGGTGGCTCAAGCCGTATCCCGGCTGTCCAGAAGCTGGTTGAGGACTTCTTCGGCAAAGTTCCTTCAAAGGGTGTCAATCCGGACGAGGTTGTAGCGGTAGGTGCCTGCATCCAGGGGGCCATCCTGAACAAGGAGGGTGGAGTAGGTGATATCGTACTGCTCGATGTGACTCCGCTTACAATGGGTATCGAGACTCTCGGCGGTGTAATGACCAAGCTGATTGAGGCCAACACCACAATTCCGTGCAAGAAGAGCGAGGTGTTCTCAACTGCAGCCGATAACCAGACTGCTGTTACCATTCACGTTCTTCAGGGTGAGCGTCCTATGGCCGCACAGAACAAGTCCATCGGTCAGTTCAACCTTGAAGGCATAGCTCCGGCCCGCCGCGGTGTTCCTCAGATCGAAGTTACATTCGACATCGATGCCAACGGTATTCTGAAGGTAAGTGCCAAAGATAAGGCTACCGGCAAGGAGCAGGCAATCCGCATCGAGGCTTCGTCTGGTCTGAGCAAGGAAGAGATTGACCGTATGAAGGCAGAGGCCGAGGCCAATGCAGAGGCCGACAAGAAAGAGCGCGAGCGCATCGACAAGCTCAATCAGGCCGACTCGCTCATCTTCACTACCGAGCAGCAGCTCTCAGAGCTTGGCGACAAGCTTCCTGCTGACAAGAAAGCTCCTATTGAGGATGCTCTCAGCAAACTGAAGGACGCTCACAAGGCTCAGGATCTGGATGCCATCGACAAGGCAATGGCAGAGCTCCAGACCGCATTCCAGGCCGCCAGCGCCGAGATGTATGCTCAGAGCGGTGCTCAGGGTCAGCCGGGTGCAGGTGCCGATTTCAACGGTGGCGCCGGCTTCAATGGCGGTCAGCAGGGTTCTCAGAACAACGGTGGCAACCAGTCATCCGACAATGTTCAGGATGCCGACTACGAGGAGGTCAAATAGGCTGGGATAATAAACAATATTTATCGGAAACCAAATCCGTGTAGCTCTGATGAGTTGCACGGATTTG
>JAZLKB010000035.1:0-77259 GCA_045597365.1 Bacteroidaceae bacterium
GGCTCCGCTGCTCTCAGTGGAGAATGCGGCGGAACGTGCTGCAGCAACGACCACGAAAACAGGACTGACAGTATATGTCGACATAAACAACAAAACCTATGATATCAAGAGACCGATTGACGAATCCTACGAGAGGAAATGTCGCAGGCGCATCATTCCGATGGAAAATCTACCAAAGTGGAATTATCTCGTCAAACCGGCTTAAACTTTACCAAGTTATTTAATGATTACTAAAGCATAAATGCCCGAAAGAATGTGATGGCCAATTTTGAGTTGCTATTGTTCGATTGGGAAGGAAATTAGCTTATGTGGCCTTCAAGCACCCACTATGTGATGATGTCACCCAAGGTCTCCCATGATGCGCGCATAACCCCTGTGTCTGCCTACTTTTATTTTCGTCTGTTTCGAGTCTGCTTTACGTGCCATATTAGTCCCGCTAAAATATAGGTTTCGTCTTGTCTGCCCCTTGATGACTGCAATTGGGCACTTGCGAAACTTGAATATGTAATATGCTAATCTGTATCTTCCAGCTCAAACAAGTCATTGACCGGAAGACCGAAGATTCGTGACATCTTCAGTGCCAGGACGGTTGAAGGATTGAACTTGCCCTGCTCAATTGCATTTATTGTCTGACGGCTCACACCCGTTCGGTCGGCAAGCTCCTGCTGTGTTATTCGCTGGCGGGCGCGCTCTACTCTCAGATTATTCTTCATAGTTAATGTTCTTTTTCTGTTTCCAGATGGTTATCCTGAATACTAACAGATAGACTCCAAGCAGTATTAAAGGTTCGTTATGCAACATATCGAAAACAGCCATCTGGGATGGCATGTAATAACGGGTGAGTGCCATTCGCATCAAAGTTCTTAAAGGCCCCGATAACAGCAGAGCAATGTATGTGAAGGCTGTTATCATCAGAGCGTTGTGGCGTACGGCAGTGACAAGTTCGTCTTCGATTGTCTCACGCGACAGACTGATAATGACAAGACCCAGCGGTATTGCAAACCTGTATCCCAGCATTCCTTTATATAATACTCCATAATTTATCATATCCGGATTTCTCACCCCTGCTATGATATTGGGCATGTAAATTGCTGCAGACAGCACAATACCGGCCCAAAGGAGGGCCAGCCCTATCCACATCCAGAAATGTGGCAGCATACGTAATTTCTTCATACTTGTAATGTTTAATTGTTCATACTTTTAAATACCAGGTTATCGACAACTGGGGCAAAAGTAAAGTATAATTTACATACATGCAAGTATTATAGACAAATTATCACTAAAACACGATAAAAAAGTTCATCGTTGACAACATACGGTCCGACTCCTTTACGCATTATACGAAGTGTTATGGCTTGACTGCAACCCCTATCTGAGCAGTCAGTTCGCGATATCTGGCGAGGGACGATGTCTTGACGAGTTTTTTCCACAATTTGCGGTCGATGGTGTTCTCTAACGGACGCCAGAATGACTGCATGTGAACCAGAATCTGAGCATCGCCTTGAAGAGTGGCTGATGCACATCTGAATACCCGGTCGTGAATTGCCGTAACTGCCTTTTGGGATTCTGCCTGCGTGAACGGCCTGCCTTCGCGATATTCTATCGCCAGACATGGATTCGCAAGCAGTCCCTGGCCTATCATCACTGCCGGCAATGAGGGGAAACGCACTTCCAGATTCCGGATGTCTGCAAGTGTTGCGATACCGCCGTTGTAGATTACCTGATGACGGCATTGCTGCAGAAATGCATCGAACGACTCCATATCCGGAGTTCCGCGATACATCTGCCGCGCGGTTCTGGCATGGAGCGTGACATGCTCCAACGGAGTGCCATTCAGGATATCTGTCAGTTGTCGCCATTCATCGGGACATCGAAGAGAACCGCCCCGGAAGCTCTCAGTGCATATCGGAACCGCGGCGAGGTGGAACTTGACTTCGATGATCTGAAGAACGTGTGCGACTTAAACCGCCTACGCAGTCACAGCAGTGCCACCATCACAGGAAAAATCTTCATCAACTTCATTGCCCTCATCCTGTTATCTTCAGTGAAGAGAACCGTCTCAAAGATTGAAGAGAAAGACCGTCACTACTGGTCTGCCGCAGATATGCTGGACAAAGTCGAAACCTACTCAAAAGTACACTTCGTCGGGAAATACAAGGACGCGTGGTCAACACCAACTCTCAAACAACGCCAGATCTTCGACATCCTCGGCATCAAGTATGTCTATAAAGGAGAGGAACAGAATTGCGAACCGCAGGCTCCACAAGACATCTGACAGACAACCAATCACACAGAAATCCCGGCCATAGGTACAAAATGGTCGGGATTTTCAGTTATTAAACGAATAGTTACGGAAGCAACGCTTCCTTCGCCTTGTTCTGCAGGCCTTCGTAAACATCAATCAGGGTACGCTGGCATTCTTTAGCCGAATCGGGCAGGTATCCGCTTAGCTTATACCAATTTTCAAATATTGCCAACTGCAATCTGAAAATGTTCAGAGTCCTCCTACTGAAAAAACCGGAATAGAATTCATTCGGAGCATCATGAGACTTGGCAAAATCCAAGACTTCCTCAAAGTCCTTACCCAGTATTTTAATCCGTTTCGCCATTTTGTCAAAGCCTTTCCTGTCTCCAATATCCCATTTGACAGGGAATGACGATGTGCCGGCTATTTGGTTGAATTCCTTGTCAAACGCAAAAAACATTGATTCAAGCAGTTTGGTGTCATCTGCAATAGCTTCGAACTTTTGCATAAATGCACTCTGGTCTGCGGAAGAAAGATTACTGAACCACTCATCGGTTTTGTCAATAGAATCTTTTTCTTCTACTATTTCTGTCCCGGCAACCGGACCGCTACCATCAATTCTACCGTTGCCAATTCTACCGTTATCGTCAATTATGATGGAATAACTCTTCAAATCCGTTTGGGCGGATTGCCTTGCCGACTGTCTGTTATTGTAGATTTCAGGAATAAGTGAGGTTACAAAAAAGACATCGCCTTCGACTATAAATTTATTCAAATTGTCTTCGTTGACATATCCTTCCATAGACCAAACGATAGCGTATGTATCGCGCATCATGGGGTTGTCGGGATTTTTAGTACTCATCAGCCACATTTCCTGATCTCTTGATGTTCTGACAGGCAGGGTCGTGCTTGGATTGCTATTGTCAGGACTGATCATTTCCAATGAAAAGTTCTCCCTTTCCCCTTTTCCGAGATGAAGCAGCTGGTAACTTTTCTCTTCATCGGCCGTAAATGCATTGGCTATATCGATACAAAACACTGGATATAGCTCATGTGCAATCATATTATTTAATCCATGTTTATATGAAAAATGTACAATTTTCTTCTTCAGTTCCAGTTCATCCGTGACCGGGTTGGTCATTACAGAATAAGACACAATTTCTGTTTGTGAGTTTTCAATTATCTTATCCAGGACAGACATGACGTGTTCCGGACATTTGTCATTGCCATTTGCGTTTGCACTTATTGACACGCTGCATACAAGCAGCAGCATAAATATGTTCTTTCTCATTGTTCTAAATTTTGAGCTGTCTGTTTATCCAAATAATAATTTGCTATCTCCAATTCAAGTTCCCACCATTTGAGGTAGGCTTCGTTCGCTTTTTCTTGAAGGATGGCTATCTCTTCATCCGTATGTTTCAGATTCTCGGGATTGGTGACGGGGAAATCTTTTTCGGTCAGAACTTCCGTCTCCGTCTCACTGGCCTGCGCCGATATTGCAGCCAGCAGTGATTCGGGAATGGTGTTCAGTCTGAGAATCTGATCTGTCACGCTGGTTTCCACTGAATCTGTGACTGTTTCCTCTTCTTTCACTTCCACCTTCTGATGCTGTTTGATTTCCTTTTCCGGTCTTTCCACCGTTTTTTCCTGGGCGAATGGTGTTTCCACTGTTGCTTCCTGAACGAAAGGTACTTCTGTTTCCGGTTCTTCAGGCACCACATTATCATCCGGAACCGTCTGTTCCGGCTGCATTTCATCGGCCTGTGCTACAAGAGGTGCATCATCGGCCAATCCGTCTGCCGGTGTCCTGGGAGGAGGCAGCAGGACGGCTATCAGCGCGGCAACACTGGCAGCCGCAATCCAGGGCCAGATGGTACGGACACGCTTCCTGTCTGCCCCTGACTCTTTTTCCAGTCTTTCCATGAGACTGGCATTCAACCCGTCAGTCATACGGGGAAGTCTTTTTTCCCTTCGGGATACGGCTTCACGCAAGTTTATGTCCTTGTCCAATGATTTATCCTTCGAATCCGTATTCATCTCTGTGCGGTTTTAATGATTCCATATAGTCTCTTCCTTATTCTGCTGAGTCTTGATGCCACTGTCGTTGGCAATGAATTGATTACGTATGCAATATCCTTAAGACTGAGGTCATCATAATAGAACATGGTGATGAGCGCCTGATCCTCGGCCGGCAGCAAGGCTATGGCTGACTCCAAACGCCCGACTGTCTCTTCGTCAGCTGTGCCGAACAAAACATCCATGTCTGATTCCGGCACCGTATCGGCCACGTCCCATACTTCCTCCAAACTGACCGTGTCCGGCTGTCTATGACGGAGGAAACTCACGCTTTCATTGTATGCAATTCTTGTAATCCACGTCCTTAACGATGCCTGATTCCCATTGTAAGTCCGGATACTGTTAAGGACCTTCATGAAAACATCCTGATAGACCTCCTCCACATCTTCAGTACGCGGAATCATCCTGGCTACAGCAGCAAAGACAAAATCACCGTACTGTTTGAGCAAAGTGTGCTGCGCATTCCGGTCTTTCCTTATCAGGCCCTCAATCAGTTGGGATTCTCTCATTTCAATTCATCTCTCTACTGTTATATACGCAATTGGATACGAAACATTGCACTATTTTGGAAAATGTTTCAATAAATAGCAAACAGATGCAGACAACTCTGCAAAACTATATATCACAAGAATCACACATTCCTGTTCTGCGGCTGTTCTTTCAGCATTCTGCGCAAAGGTACCGTTCACAAAGCCGTGCAACAACACTGCCGTTGATATAATCGCTGAAATCGTCCTTTTCAATTTTATAATATTTTACTGGTAATATAAGGTGATACTCTTTCCGTTACTATTTTCGGTTTACTGACCAACTTATTTTTTACGCTTACAAAGTTGCTGATTTAAGGATGAAAATAACAATGCGGATGCTTGGAATTCAGCGGCGGATGAAGTATTTTTGCACATAAACCGAAGGAAATGTAATGCTTATGCCTTTGACTGCCATGGGGTTGAAGGATTACTTCGCTATAAGTTTGTGAAATAATTCAGATTAAGTTGCTTCTAATTTTTAACTTGTTCCTTTTTAAGGGGACACAAATGTATTCAAAAACAAATGAAAAGAATTTTACTTTTAATGGCAATCATGATGATAACATGTGTGTCAGCTTTTGCGCAGGTTCCTACAGTAATGATGTATCAGGTTCAAATCAAACATGGTATGGCTGCCGCCCAGGATGTTACCATACAGATGCAACTGCGTAACAGCAAAGACGGTTCTGCAGTATGGAGCCAGACATTCGACCTGAAAGACGTTAAGGATGGTAGCATTCAGAACCTCGGCCTCGAGTTTGGCGATAAAGTGGATTTCGATTCTGGAGAAGAATACTGGCTCGCAACTATTGTTGATGGAGAGGAGATGGGTTGCGCAAAATTAACATCTGTACCTTATGCTTTTGTTGCAAAGGAGACGGAAGGGTCAATCAACGCTGAAAATATTATTGGAAGATGGGAGTGGGTTAATAACTTAGGTGGTGGATATATTAGGACAGGGGTGATTGAATTCAAAGCAGATAGTACATTTCATTATGAAACTTATACTAATGGTGAATGTACTCACAGCGAAAATGGAACATATCTTATCTTAGCTAATGGTTTCATATATACGTGTTCTGATGATCAACGTTGTGACGCCGTTGCAAGAATCGATGAAAACCATATTATGACAACTTCTGATTCTGGTCGTTTCGGGAAAATGTGTTTGTATACTCGTCAATAATATGAAAAAGATTTTAATTGCTCTGTTCTTCTGTCCTTTGTACATTTTTGCCAATGACATTGATGTAAACGGACAGTTTGTAATAGCTCCCATTTCGTCCGAGAATTGTGAAGGCGTTGCCATAACAGAACCAACGTCAGGCCTCTCATCTGATAGCCAATTGCTTGAAATGCTAATGTCATTCCTGACTTTTGATGGCAAAACGTCAGGAATTGACAACATTATCGATGACGGATACAATCAGGATGATATTGTTGCTATCTATTCACTGAGTGGGCAGAAACAGCACGAACTTAAATGCGGTATCAATATCGTAATTGATTCCAAAGGGCAGGCAAGAAAAATATTTGTGGAATAAGAATTTGTTTTTTCTGTCGGCTTCTTAACGCCTTTGCCGCCGTCAAGCAATTTCAGGAACTCCTGCACGTTCTGCGGACGGTTCTTCGGACGGTTACTGATGATTGCGGATGACTCAGGGTGATTGTGATTATTCAAGATGAATGAAACCTTACCAACTTATTTTTTTACGCTTACTAATTTGTCTTCGATGTTTCTGAGACGGTCTGAAATTTTGACAATCTGAACCAGTACCGCCCACAATACGACTGATGCTGCGACTCCGCCAATGAATGTGGCTATTGCCTGGGGCGCGCACATTTCGACGTTTGACTCAAGGATACATTTGCTTACAAGGAATGATACAATTATCCCGACAATCAGTCCTGCGTATGCAACCAGCAGAATGAATTTCTCTAATTTCGTTCTCATATTTTTCTGATTATTATAAATGTGTAGAGGCAGATGCCTGATTAATGATTCAATCGTGAAGCGTATTCATAACCGATTCTAAATCTCTGCTGAATGGGTAGAGGTCGTTGTCGTTTCGTTGGACCTGTGCATTACGCGGCTTTTAATATAATATTTCAACAGACTGCCGGTATCTACAGAATAATTGACTTTATAGTCTGAGTCTAAAAAACCGGGATACTTGAAACCTTCGGATTGTGCGGTGTTTTTGTAAAATTCAATCTGACGGTTCATATCGGCTTTAGCCTCTTCGATAGTCGCACCCATTCCAGAAAAAATCTCCTGTTTGCAATAGATGTTGTAAGTTCCATCGTCAGCTCTCTCTATAATTGCTTCTATTTCTTTCATTTTCTGCTAATATATCAGTTCCATATCCTTCCATGGTGTTAGTCAGAGCAAAAGTAGTAAAATTTGTATTTAATGTCTGTGTATTTCGGGTAGGGATTTTTCTATTAAGGTTATATGATGTTCTGGCGGTGAAGCTCGGTGACTGTGAGGTCTAGCTCATCGTACCAGGCTTGGCCGAAGCGGCGAATAAGGGGCTCTTTCAGATATTTGTAGAGTGGAAGGCTTTCTTTCTCTCCTTTCAGGACAGCGGCTTTGCAAACGTCCCAGCGGTCGTAGTTCAGCCCCCAGCCGTCGCCTATCTTTTTTACGCGGATGGGGTAGAGGTGGCATGATACCGGTTTTCTGAATTTGCAGCGACCCTCGCGGAAGGCTTTCTCAATGGCGCAGTAACAGCACCCGTTCTTGCCGTAGCAGGTGAATACGCAATCCTTTCCGTTTACTATTGATGTGACCAGTTCGCCCTCAGGGTCGGTGTATGCGACACCCTGCCTGTTGATTATCTTACGTGCCTCGACTGACAGACCCTCCCAGATTTCCGGCAGCAATTCCTCAATCCGGACAATCTCTTCGGGGGTGACTGGTGCACCGGCATCGCCCTCAATGCAGCACGCGCCTTTGCAGCAGTCCAAATCACAACTGAAACATTTTGTCAGGACATCGAACGACACTATCACATCTTGTATCTGCAACATAATATAAATCTGGTTCTTAATCGTTTCTTTTTGAGAGCGGTACAAAGACCGGCATGAAAAATACCACTGCTATGATTGAGAATATCATACCTCCAATCACGCCCATAGCGAACGAATACCAGAAACTGACTTCTTTTCCATCGAAAAGGAATGGTATCAGTCCCAGTACAGTCGATATGATTGTCAGCAGAGTGGGGATAATCTTGCGGTTGTAAGCCTTTATCCAATAGCGGATGTTCATCTTCTCTGTGACGGGCAAAGATTCTCTGTATCGGCTTCCCGTAACCGTGTTGTATTCGCTTATCAGATATATGCTGGCATTTACCACAATACCCGACAGCATTACCATTGCCGCGTAGCCGCCTTGGTCAAATGTAACTTTGAAAATCGGGAAAATCAGGAAAAGCCCCACCAGCCCCAGTGGTATCATAATGATTATGGACAGAGGCTTTTTCAAAGACTCGAACATCGATGCGCATATCATATAGATGATAATCGCCACTAAGAACAGAAGCAGCGCCTGCTGCATCTGCTCTTCCGAGCTCCACCAGCCCCGGTCATCATTTCCGGCGTGGAAGCCCAATGGCATAATGCGGTTGAAGGTCTTTGTGAGCTGCTCGCTCATTCGGCTGGACAATTCGTACGAGCCGATGAAGCTGTAGCCGACAGATATCACATATTCCTGATTGTCACGTTCGATCGAGATACCGGTGCGCCGCTTTGTGATTGAGCCTATGTCTGTAAGACGGAACAAGGTGCTGTCTATGCCTATCATATCGTTGTTGATATGCCACAGGTCGTAATAATCCTTGCTTTCGGAAACCAGCCGCACCGGTACTCTCTGCTCGCCGTCAAATATTGAGCCGGCATTGTTATCGTACAGCTGATTATTCAGAAAATTCAGATAGCTGCTTACGTTAAGACCCTGCATCGCGATTTTCTTCTTGTCCATATCAAGATAGAACTCGTTGCTCGGCATACCGCCCCATAAGCTTGATATGTCGGCTGCCGCAACGCGCTTGTAAGTGAGCAGACTGTCGCGCAGGTCCCCGGCATAGCGGTATAGGATATCGTAGTTGTAGCCGTAAAGCGAGATGGTGTGGTCCCACGACGAACGATATACACTGTTGCTGAGTGACTGGTCATCATTGTCAAGCGGGCTTACATACCAGGTGGCTCCTCCGTAGCTCATGGCTTTGGCCCACAGCTTCTGCTTCAGTTCGTACGGGAAACGTGTCTTGCTGGTCTCTTTATCGAATGTGATTTCAAGTGATGCGCTGCCTGAGTTGACCGACGAGCGGAAAATCTCAATGCCGTCAAACTGACTCAGCCAGTTCTCCATTGCGGTCATAATTGCGTTCATCTGCTGGGCAGTGCTCCCCTCTGGCATCTGGGAACTGACGTGCAGTGTCTTCTGCAAATCCTCCTCCGGGTCACGGTAGAACGAGAATGTATTCAGATTATTTGTGAAAAGGTTGAATGTACCGCCAAGTGCATACTCGAAATACATTCTGTTCTTCTGATACCATTTGCCTCCGATGGTCTTGTTGTATAGACCGACCAGTCCGCCTCGGGTGTTGTAGTAATCGTCCTTGTGGTGAACGCTGGCCGGCAAGAGCTGGATTGGAATTCCAAGCAGCCAGATCAGCAGAATGATGTAGAGCTTTCTGTGGGCGCGTGCCCAGATGATGTAACGCTCATACCAGTCCGACCATCGTATCACATATCTTTTTATGCCGGTAGTGTATTTGGCTACACCTTTCGATTTGAGCGGCATCTTCTCGAGCAATGCGGGGACAAAAAGGAATGCCACCAGTATTGATAGTGACAGATTTATGATGATAACCCATACGAATCCGGTCAGATTCTGTCTTGCCTGTTCCGGCAGGAAGAATATGATGAGAAGGGCTGCGATGGTGGTCAGCAGCGCACCGGTAATCGAACCCATCACCTTGCGGTTGTGATAATAGGTGAAATGGTCTGTCATCACGATTGCTGTGTCAATGATAATGCCTAGCGATACCGTGATGCCTGCCATGGAATACAATTCTATATCTATGTCCAACAGCCAGTAGAAGATGATGGCCGACAGCAGGTTGACCGCTATGGTCAGTCCGATTATCGTAAGGTATCGGAAACTGCGGCTTACAAGCAGCACGAACATCAGCAGGAACATCAGCGACATTATGGCGCGCAGGAAAATCTTGTGAATTTCGTTGTTCAGCGATACCGAGGCGTCGTGTGTCATACGGATGGTGAAATCCTCTGGAAATTCCTCCTTAAGCTCGTCCATCTTCTCCCTGACGGCCTTTGCCACCTTTATAGTGTTGATGCCCTCCGATGCGTCAACATATATGTCTATTGTGTTCAAGCCGTTTATCCTGCGGTATGATGACGGCGGCTGCTCCTGATACCGTACTGTGGCGAAATCGCCAAGATAATACATCCTGCCGTTTACTTTACCTACCGGAATGTCCTCAATGTTGACGTTTGTCTTTGTTGAACGCAGGCGGACCAGCATAAGGTTGTCTCCTTCGATCTTTGTACCGACAATGTCGTTCTGGAAATACTGTCCGAATGCTGATGACAGGTTGCCTGGCGTAAGACCTACGGCCCTGAGTGAGTTCGGGTCGAAGGTTACGACCCATTCGAATGGTGACGCTCCCGATGTCGTTACGCTCTCTACGCCCTCTATTCTGGCCAAAGGTGTTACGATATGCTTTTCGGCGTAATCTACTATGCGGTCGGCAGGCATATCGGCGTTGATTGTATATATAAGAATGGTCTCGCTGCCTTCACTGCCCGAAACCGAGCCGCTCAGACTGACTGTGACTCCCTGCGGCAGGGCTTTTCTGAGCTGCCTGATACGGGTGGCTGCGTCAAAACGTACGGACCGCATATCAGTGCCTTTCTTGAATCCGATGTTTACGCTGCCTCCGCCGGCATACGACGACGCGTGTACGTCGGTAGCTCCGGAGAGTGAGCTGAGGGCTCCCTCTACCAATGATGTGGCCTCCGACTCGACTACCCGTGCCGATGCATCCGGGTAACTTATGTACGCGCCGAGCGACTGCATCTCCTGTCTGGGGGAATACTGGATATTGAGCAGCGGCATGACAGCCGCTCCCACAACCATAAAGACCATCATCACCAGAATGACTGAGAATGATGACAGTCCTCGTCCCGATTCCCTCCTGCCGTCTTCCATTATCTTCTGTCTTTCTTTAGTCTCCGTTTTTCAATTGCGTAGTAGCAGAGCGGAACAAAGAATACGCTTACAAAGGTACCTGCCACCATTCCGCTTATGAGCGCGAGCGAAAGCGGGTATTGCAGGTCGCTGCCCATATTGCCTCTTACAAGGAACGGCGCGATAGCCAAAATTGTGGTGAGTGATGTCATCAGAATAGCTTTCAGTCGTCGACTTCCGGCTTCGAAGATAGCGCGTTTCAGCTCCATTCCGTTCTGTCTGAGGTGGTTTATCGTATCGACCTTCAATATGGAGTCGTTGATAACGATTCCGCACATAACCACAATGCCTATCATTGACATCAGGTTGACCGTCTCGCCGCAGATGAAAAGTACTGCCAGCGCCGCGAATATGTCGATAACCAGCTCGGACAGAATGATGCACGGCTGGATTAGTGACTCGAACTGCGCGGACAGAATGAAGAACAGCAGGAGCACGGAAATCAGAAGTACGACACTGAGCTCCTTTACCATAGTACGGTTCGTGAAATATGAGCCTCCGAAATCAACATCGAACCTGCCGCTCTCGCGCACTACGTTACGGATTGTCTGCATAGTGCCTTTCACCTGCTTTCCGCCGGGCTCAAGCTCAAGACGGTAATATTCGCCCTCTACGCCCGATGTGATGTTCTTGAGGTCGCGGTTGCGGCTTTCTCTCAACAGAATCTCCAACGGCACCATTCCGCCGTCGGACGTTCTCAGGTAATTGTTCTGAATCAGGTCTTTAGTCTCTTTCTTCCCAGCTCCGATGATGACTGGTACGGAGTGGTTGCCTTTCGACACGCGCATCACTGAGTTGTCACCGAGAGCCTGCTGTAGATAGCCCAGGACCTGCCCGTAAGATACACCGTAGAGCGCAAGCTTTTCCGGATCTGTAACCATCTCGATATACTCATTCCATTCGGCCGGCTTGATATAAATGTCAGGCAAAGCCTTACGCAGCTGTCCGAGCAATTCGTTCAGCTGGTCCGGCTCGGGGGTGGAACCGTCCGAGACGCGGATGTGGGCTATGAGTCTGGCCTCCTTGCCCGCAAAAATCATATCGAACAGATTGCCCGAGGCCTGAGTACTGAACGATGCCTTGGGCCAGTTCGCCCGCATATATTCCGAAAGCCTGCTCTCCAGTTCCTTGACATCGCGCGGTGATGCTGTCTTCATATAGATGACGGCCTCAGACGGTCCTATGTCGCCCGAGTGCGAGAGTATGAACTGTTGAACGCCTGCCAATATTGTTGAATTCTCAATAAGGTTCGGAAAGTGCTCTGTGATATCTGTGCAGCGGCGGTTGTTCTCCTCGGCGGTCACGCGCTGGTTCCATTCAATCCTGAGCAGGGTGTCGTTGTGCGACATTTGTGGCAGCCGCTCCTTTCCTATGGCCAGGAACAACACGCCTATAAGAACCAAAGACAATGCGAAGATGCCCCACATTACACCGCGACGGCGGAAGAACCATTTCAGCAGCCTGTCGTAGCCCACAGTCATATTGCCTATGCTGATTTTGGAGATTAGGCGGTTTGGCACGAAGCCGGCGTTTCCGCGGTACAGCTGGTAATAGAACACAGGAATAACCAACACTGATACAAGCAGGGCTGCGAACAGAGTGATGGTCACGGCCATAGCCTGGTCGTAGAACAATGCGCCGGCAATGCCGCTCATAAAAATAAGCGGTATGAATATGGCGCAGGTCGTAAGTACCGAACTGAGCATCGGCGCGAATACCTCGCGCGAGCCTTCAACGCAGGCTCTGTCGAGCGGCTCGCCTTTTGTCCACCGCTGCGTGATGTTGTCTATCACGATGATGGAGTTGTCAACCATCATACCGAGCCCGAGTACAAGTCCTGACAGTGATATCACGTTTACGGATATATGCAGCACATAAAACATCATAAAAGATATTATGAGTGCTGTCGGTATTGTGATTACAACCAGAAGGGGCGACTTGAAATCCTGCATAAAGAAGAAGATTATCAGGCAGGCGAAGAATGCGCCGAACAGAAGGTTGCTGATCATATTGTCAATGGAGTAGTCCAGCAGCTCAGTCTGGTCGCGGGTAATCTTGAACTCCATATCAGGATAGTCTTTTGCGAAAGCGTCGGTCAGTTCTTTGACACCCTTGCGCAAATCGGCCATCTTTGACTCAGTACGCTTGATTACTGCCAGAGTGATTGCCGGCTTGCCGTCGGATGTGGCCATTCCCTTGCGTACCTGCGGCTGTTCGCGTACCTGTGCCAGGTCCTTTATCTGGAACACGCGTCCGTGGATATTCAGATAAACATCCATAATGTCCTGCACCGTGAGGATGCGTGATTCGAAGCGGACGTTGTATCTGTACTCGCCGTCGCGTATTGAAAGATTGCCAAGCTGCACGTTCGCGCCGTTGATGGCAGTCTCCAACTCATTCTCACTGATGCCGAGAGCGTTCAGTGTCTCCATATCAGGGGTGATGACCATCTCGGGGAACACCTGTCCGGTAATATCGACCATCGCCACCTCGGGCAGCTGCTCGAAACGGCGCACAATGACCTGGCGCGTGAAGTCGCTCATATCTAGGAAACGGTTGGAGTTGGCCTCGTACCCGCCCCTGAGGGTGACATTCACGAAGAATGCCGGAATGTCGGTTGCGCTGGCGCGCATCACAGTCGGACGTTCGTCCTCGGCCGGCCATCCGCCTGTGGCGCGGTCAATGCGCTCATTCACGTCCATAAACACATAGTCGGAGTTCGAGCCGTATTTGAATGTCATAGTAATGACACCGATGCCGTCTTTCGTCTCGCAGATTATATCCTCCAAATCCGGAATCTGCACAAGCTCGTTGCGAAGACCGTTTATCCTTGTCTCGTTCAGCTCACGTGCTGACATGTTCGGGGCTGCCACCTGAACCGTTATCTGCGGGATGTCTATGTCCGGAACAAGCGATACCGGCAGCAGGTGTATGGATACTGCTCCCATCACCAATACGGCAATGAGTATCATAATGACCGCTATCGGTCTGTGAATAAGTCCCTTGAACATATCACTCAATCAATTCTACAGCCGTATCGTCGCCAAGATTCAGATTGCCCGACACAATTATCAGGTCGCCGGGATTCAACTCGCCGCCACGCTCTGCATTTGACTCAATGACGTGCTCGGTGGAATTGCTCATGATTACGTTCACATAAGTCCATATGCTCTTGCCATCGGCATAGCGGAAAAGCACCTCCATATCGTCGCGTATCAGAACCGCGCTCTTGCTCACCACCAGCTGGTGCGGAATGTCGTTTTCGACTGTGATGCGGACATTCATTCCGTCCAGCAGGTTTCCGTTGTTGCGGACTTTCGCCATTACCTGTATCTGTCCGTTCTGATCGACAGTCGGGTTGATTGATGTCACGGTGCCTGTCAGGGCGATGCTCTCATCAACAAATGGGGATATTGTAACAGTCTGTCCAACGTTCAGAAATTTGTATTCTGTCTCAAGTATGTTGAAAAGGACATCGAGTGTCTGGTCTGCAATCAGCGTGCAGAATGCGCCCGAGGGCTCGTGAACGTTGGCTGTGATACTCGCCACCTTCCCGTCGAACGGCGCGCGCAGGTCGGCATTCTCATAGTCGCGCAAAGCACGGCGATATGACATCTCTGCATCGGTGAACCCAGTGTTGATGTAAATAGTGCGTTTGACATCGGCCGGCATCTCCGCTGTGTCGGCAATCGTGTAACCGTAGTCGAGCAGACGGTCTGCCAGAGCCATCTTGGCTTTCTCGAAGGCGAGACCCGCCGACTCAAACTGCTCCTTAAGCTGTATCTTGTCGAGTGATGCCAGAATCTCACCTTTCGAGACCTGCTGGCCCTCGCGCACATTGATGGCCGCCAGTGTGCCGTTGGCCGCGAACGATAAACGGCTCTTTTCCGATGCCTGCACGCGTCCGTTGCATATCAGCTGCTTGTGGAACGTGCGATATTCAAGAGGTTCGACAGTCACCTCGTTCTTCTCGGCGCTGTAGTCGGTGCGGGCCATTCCCGCCATATCCTCCGATTCTTCGTTGTTATCCTTCTCCTTGCATCCCGCCGCGGCCATCGCTGTCAGTGCCGCCAGCATCAGAATTCTTGCTCTCATTTTGCTATTCTGTCAAATTCGGCACTGATGTCAGTACCCGATATGAAATCAAATAATGTTGTCTTTCGCAGATTGAAATACTGGTTCCAGAAACTGCGCACATTGCTCTCGTACGAGTTGCGGGCGTTGTCGCGCGCGTTTTGCAGCTGGTTCAAATCAGTTACCGACATCGTGCCGCTTCCGAAGTTGCGTAGTGCAAGCTCGTAGCTCTCTTCGGCTATCTGGGCTGCGCGCTTCGATATCTCGCACTGGCTCCGCTGGTTGTTGAACTGCATCACCTGCACCATTATTTCCTGACGGTAGTCCAGTTGTGACTGCTCCAGGCGGCTTTTGGTCGTCTCTGCTTGGGCTTTCGCCATCTGCACTCGTCCCTTGCCAAGCCCCCAGTCAACAATCGGCACTGCGAATGAGACCCCGACAACCTCCTGATCCTGTAAAGCTACGAAAGTGTCACTAAATTTGTCTGAGTTGTTCGACATTCCGAATGTGGCATTCACCGATGCTGTGATACCTCGATTGGCTCTCGCACTGGCTATGCTGCGGTCTGCTTCCAGCCTCGATACCGTCTGCGACAGACTGAAAGATGAGTTGTCCAGCGCCTTCTCAAGCACATCGTCGAAATTCAGTGTAACATCGGGAATTGTGTAGCTGATGGACAGTGTCAGATCCGTATCCTCCTGATAGCCGATGTATGAGCAGAGCTGGTTCTGAGCCGATTTCAGACTGACCTCCTGATTTCGAATCGCAAGCGAGTCGTTCAGCATCTTCAACTCAAGCTGCAGCAGATTGTCGCGGGTTATCGTTCCCATCTGGAAACGTGTCTGTGCCACCTTGTATAATCGCTTGCTCTCCTCGAAGCTCTGCACGGCATTCTGGTAGCTGACTCTTGCGGCGTTCAGATTCCAGAAACAGTCGGCCGCCCCTATTGTCACGCTTTCCATATTCTCCAGATACTGGCGCTTGGCAATCTCGTAGTTGTGCGGCTCGATTTTCTTGTCCCACTTGAGCGAGTTATATCCCCAGAGCGACTGCATATAGCTGAGATATACCGGCTGTGCGTACCAGGTTGTAAGACGCTGCGGAGCGTACTGGTCCAATCGTGAGAGCGATGTTGACAGTGCCAGCGTACCGCCCGTAAGCGCGATGTTCTGACGTATGGACAGTGTCAGGTCGTTGCGCATATTGTAGTTGCTGCGGTATGCGATGGCACCTGTCTGGTAATCCTGCAGAGGCTGCAGGGAACGGTTGAAGTTCCCGACGTTTCCGTTCAAATTGAGCGATGGCAGGTACTGCGCCCTGAAGGATCGGTATTGCCAGTATGAAGCCGCGAATATGTTGCGGTTCGTCATTGCTGATATGGAGTTCTCCTGCGCCAGCCGTATCACGGCTTCCATAGACAGAAGACGTGGCCCGACAACGGTCTTTTCCGTGTCGCCGTCAGGACTTTCTGCAGTCTGTGCCGGAGCCCAGCCTGAGCCTGCAAGGCAGGAAACCATAAGCAGAGCCGTTGTCAGAATAAATTTTCTTCTCATATTTATCCATTGTTTCTTTCTAATCCGATTGAAGCACTAAATTTAGTAGTTCTTTTTTGAATATCGGCATTGCTGTAATCCTTTTTTTTTACCACCAGCAGACATTTCCCTGCCTGTCAATTATGAACGGTCGCTCCGCCCATCCCCGTGTGTGATTCTTCAGCCAAAGAAGACATTGCGCGGGAATGCCTTCGTAATGCAGAATATTGTCATCTGCCGTCCTGCGTCCGTACGACTGCCATTTGTTCCCGTCAAAATACAGCAGCTCATATTCGTTGCCCGGGCAGACATCGTTGTCATCGCTGCGGGGAACAACGCGGACTGATGCGACGCATACCGGTTTGTCCATATCCATTCCAATCCAGTTGCCGTCCGGACGGCTGGTCTCGAAGTTTGACAGCCAGTCGCTGTCGAATGCTTTGTCTATTGCGTCTGCCGATGCCCATTGGCAGGCTGTGGGCTTCCCTGACAGCAGCTCTCCGTCCGTGTCGAAAAACGCCAGTCCGGCAATGCTTCCGTATGTGCCGTCTGCCGCGAGGTAGCGCCAGAAGCGATGTGGCTCTTCGCATTCAAGATGTATCTTGTCCGGTATGGCAGTTGTGTCTATCGTGAACAGTGTCACGGCATCATTGAAGTCTGGACAGTCGGCGCATTGAATTTTCGCCCCGAGTATCTTGCGCCTCTGGTCAACCACGTTGTACGACTCGTAATACTTGCGGCGTACATCGATGCCGCGTGTCCGGGAATCATCGTATGCAACATATCCAATGCTGCCGTCACGCTTTATAATGAACGGCTCGCTGATAGGGTAGAGACTCCGTCCGTCATAGCTGAGCGCGATATAAAGCAGCTCGCGCCCCATCTTCCTGAAATGTGCCCTGCCGTGGCTTATCCTGCCGAAATCCAGAACATACCACTGCGGACCGCCGTTGTTCGTGAGTGTAGCGATATACGCGAACCGGTCTTTCGGCCGCACGTCGTCTCTCAGTTCCACACTGATGTCGGATGTCCGGTAATACCTGTCTGTTATGTCCTCCCTGCAGATGTCGAACGGATACACATACCTTGCCTTCCTGCGGTAGCGGAGCACCTCCCTGTTTATTGCGAATGACGAGCGGAAGATTTTCGGGAAGCGCTGGTACGGGTAGAAGCCCCATCCCGCAGGAATCGTAATGTCGTTCTGGGACGGCATCTCAATGCCGTTGTCGGACAGCAGCGAATACCAGGTGTGACCCTCGTGGTTGCGTCCCCACAGAGGTACGTTGTCTATGACGGTGGGAAGTCCGAGGCTTCGGAATACCGCCGTGCCCAATGTCACATAGTCCAGACACGAGCCGTATGTGGTGTGCGCCATCGTCTCCGCGCTGAGCAGGGGATGACCGCTTGTGGTGGTCCATGCTATGTATGGACTGAGCTTGCTGACCATCTCGTTGCGCACTATGTCAAGCGCGCCGTATATCGTGCGGCATCTGTCATCGCCGGCAGGAGCACGGCTGAGGCTGTCACTGAAATGTGCCGACAGTGTGTCACGCCACGCGTCGAACGACTGCAACTCCGCAACCTTGTACGGCAGCAGCCAGTCGCGGAACTCTTCGTAAGTGAGATGCCTCGCCCACGGTCGCGTGCGCCATTGTTCAAACGCGTGGTCTATACTGTATGTCAGATAGCCGGCAGTCATAACCCGCACATCTGATACAGTGTTCCTGCGCAGATCGGGAAAATCTCGCTCGCTTATCTGACGCAGAGTGTCACGCTGCCACTCCGCGCTCCTGCCCGATTTGAGAATGCCGAGAGCCGTCTCGTAATATCTGCTGACCATTGCTGTGTCGGCGTACGAGTAGTGCGCCGGCATATTGGCTATGAGATATCTCGCTGCTGCGAGCTTCTCAGGATCATTGTCGGCCGTGCGGTAATGGCGCAGCACCTCTCTCAGTTCAGACTTGTTGTCACCCGCAAGACGCATGGCACGGCGCAGGTATCGTCCCTCGCCGTCACACGAAGTGTAGGCACAAAGGAACACCGCCGCAGCCGTCACCGTCATGACTTTCCCAACTCCCATTATGAAATTCCGAAATATGTTTCTCATAGCAGCGCGTTGTTTTTCCATCTGTCAAGATATGCCGACTGCAAGGTGTCGGCTGATATATACTCTATGCTTTGGCCTTTGTGCAGGATGAAGGGTGCGGATATAGGAACCAGTGTGTCGCCGTCATAGCCGAAGGCCTGATATAGTACCTCGCGCCCCATATTGCTGAACTCAGCCCTGCCGCGGCGCATCCTGCCCAGATCGACTATCCGCCACGGTCTGATGCTGTCGCGCACTGCGGATGCTATATATACATATTTATCCTTGAGTATCCTTCTGGTACTTTTGCCGACAGGTATGCCGATGTCACTCACAAGGAAGTATCTGTCCGTCACATCCTGTTTGCCGATGTCGAACGGATACTTATATTTAGCCTTACGGTTGTACTCAAACCGTTCCCTGTTTATCGCGAGGCTGTTGCGATACACTTTCGGCCCCCGCTCGTAGGGGAAGAAGCCCCAGCCTATGTTGGTCGATAGGTCCCATTCCGACGCCTCTTCCTCGCCTTTGTCCGCTATAATCACGAACCATCTGGAGGCGGCTTCGTAGCGCGCTCCCACCGGTGTCTCGTCAATTACGGCTGGAATGCCCGCCGAACGCATCAGCAGCACTGCCACCAAAGCGTAGTCCGGAATGTTGCCGAAGGTCTGCTGCGGAAGCAGGTACGCGCTGAGAAGTGGAAGGCCGGCCCGTGTGTAGAGACCGTAGCGGTGCATCGTGTTCTGCGCGTCATTCCTGAGCATATCGGCCACACCCATAGTCGTGTTGTACTCCACGTCGTTCCTGATGGGGTGAAGAAGCCCGCCTCCGAAGTGTGCAGGCAGTGTGTCGCGCCATGCGTCAAGCTCCTGCAGTTCCACGGCCTTGTAAGGCAAAAGCCACTCAAGATACTCGTCGAAGGTTATCTGCCCGGCCCAGGGACACCCGCGCCACTGTGCGTATGACCTGTCTATATTATCAATGATGTAGTCTGCTCCTATAATCCGCGCGTCGGGAATCGTATGCAGCGGAAGGTCGCTGTAAAGGCTGTCGCTTGCGGCAAGAAGGCTGTCGCGTTGCTGCTCGGGCGCCAGCGATGTGTTGGCAAGGATGCGTGCTGCATATTCATAATAATTGTGTATGCGTCCGTCAGCATAAGAGTAGTGTGCCGGGAGATTCCCGATCAGGTAACGCGCCGCTACAAGCTTCTCAGGGTTGTCGTCTGCGGTGCGGTAGTGTTCCAGCACGGATTCCAGCTCCGGGCGGTTGTCGCCAGCCTGCTCAAGAGCATAGCGTAGCATCGCATCCGATTCATTGCTGCACGAGGAGAATATTGACAGACAGCCGGCAACAGCTGTCATAAACTTGCATAAAACAATACCGGCTTGATTCGCATTCATGGTAAATCCTGTTTTTCATTATCATTGAAACCGGTGCGAAGATAAGCGAAAGCTTTATATTTAGCCTAATATAAATGTTGAATTCTTTAAAAAATCAACATAACGAAGCCGTAACAGATTCTGAACAAAACACGTAATTTTGCACCACGATTTTAAGTTTGGGATTATTATGAGGAAAAGTATTGTCTCGGCGCTTCTGACATTGGTAGTACTTTCAGTGTCGGCGCAGCAGCTACCCGGGGATCCTGCGGTCCGGAAGGGCAGATTGGAGAATGGATTGACGTATTATATCGTGCATAATGAGCTTCCGGCGCAGCGGGCGGAGTTCTATCTCGCTACAAATGCCGGAGCAATCCAGGAGTTGCCCGATCAGGACGGACTGGCCCATTTCCTGGAGCATATGTGCTTTAATGGTACAAAGAATTTTCCTGACAAGGGGATACTCGATTACCTGCAGAGCATAGGCGCATCGTTCGGCGGCAATGTGAATGCCTCGACGGGTGTTGAGGAAACAGTATATATGCTGAACAACATTCCGCTACTGCGTGAATCCGTGATAGACTCGTGCCTGCTGATACTTCACGACTACTCGCATTTTGTTACCTGCGACCCGGAGGAGATTGACAAGGAGCGGGGTGTTATCATAGAGGAACGACGCTCGCGCCGTGACGCCAGCTGGAGAATGAACGAACTGTCAAAGCCGTACCTCTATGGAGATACGAAATATGCCGGCTGCACTGTCATCGGTTCGCAGGAGAATCTGGAGTCGTTCCAGCCATCAAGCCTTACGGATTTCTATCATACCTGGTATCGCCCTGACCTGCAGGCGGTAATCGTGGTCGGTGATGTCGATCCTGATGCTGTCGAGGCTAAGATTGCGGCTGTATGGAGTGATATTCCTGCTTCGGAAAACCCACAGCCCAAGGCCGAAATCATTATTCCGGATAATAGGGAGCCTTTGATTGGCATCATTACCGATCCGGAGTTCTCTTCGCTGAATCTTGCATTTTATTGGAAGACTCCGATTGAGAGCGAGGACGGAAACGACTCTGCGATGAAACTGGTGGACGATTTGATGAAAGACATCGTATCGAATGCTATGATGGAGCGTTTTATTGAGCTTAAGGCTGTACCGGAAACTCCGCTTAAAGATGCGGTTTTCACGTCGCAGAATGTTTGCGAGACTCTTGATGCCTCGTTGATGATAGTGGCAGGTGATGAGAAGGACTGGGCTCCGTTGTTCGCACTGGCTGTAGCCGAGACAGAGAAACTTCGCCGTTATGGATTGTCGGATGGCGAGATTGAGAGGGCAAAGGCCAATATCCTGTCATCGTACGAGGCTGCGGCTGCTAAGGCCGAGACCCGAAGGAACTCTGAGCTGGTACAGCCTCTTATTGGAAATTTCTTTGACAATTACGACTATATGTCGCCTGTTGACAAGTATCAGTTTGTAAAGAGCGTCATTCCGCAATTGCAGCCTTCAATGATTAATGCGAAAGCTGGCGAGATGATTACAGACAGCAATTTGGTAGTCCTTTATTATGCGCCTCAGAAAGAAGGACTCAACCATCCGGACGAGGGACAGCTCAGGGAATTGCTTGCCAATGTGAAGGCTTCGGATATAGCGCAGAATGTTGAGACTGCTGTCGCGGCGGAATTTGTTGATCCAGCCTCACTGTCCGGTTCTGCGGTTAAAAAGACTAAGCCGGCCATCAATGGAGCTGCCGAGCTGACGCTCAAGAACGGAGCGACTGTGGTTCTGATGCCTACTGAATACGAGAAGGACAGAATCCAGATAAGTCTTTTCAAGAAAGGCGGAAAGAGCCTTATCGCCACCGGGGATCTGCCGTCGTTCGAGGAGAATGTCTGGCAGCTGTTCCAGATGAATCAAGGTGTCTCCTCGTTCCCAGCATCAGATGTCCAGAAGATGCTCTCGGGCAAAGAATGCTCGGCCTCGGCTTATATCTCATCGTTCTATCACGGCATCAACGCATCGACAGTGGCAAAGGATGTCGAGACGGCATTCCAACTTGTCTATCTGACATTCTGCGACCCTCGGTTTGACGAGAACGAGTTCAACCAGAGTCTCAATATGATAAGGCCTGTCTTGGGTAATCTTGAGAATATGCCTCAGTGGCAGTTGCAGAAGGCTGCCATCAGGACTTTGTACGGTGACAGCCCGCGCCGTCCTATTCTGAGCGGGGAAATGCTGGACAAAGTATCGCTTGAAACGATGTCGAGGGTATATCGTTCTCTATTCAATGATGCTGCAGGACTCGTGGTTGCAGTCGTAGGCGATTTTGACGCAGAGACTGTCACGCCGCTTGTCGAGAAATACATCGGCTCGATTCCTAAAGGAAAGAAAGCATTGGAGTGGGGCGTAAAGGACGATGTCATAGTGAAAGGCAAAATCACCAATGATTTCAGCATCAGGATGGAAACCCCGAAAGTGACTGTCAGTCAGGTGTATTCGCTTACTTCTCCGTTTACTCCGGCGCGTGATGCCGCGTATGATGCTCTCAAGTACATACTTGATATGGTCTATACCAACACTCTCCGTGAGGACGAAGGCGGCACGTATGGAGCTCAGACCGGTGTGATTCTTGACAGGGAACCTACCTGCCAGGATGTGCTGGAGGTTGATTTCGAGACTAATTCGGAGTCGGCTGACAATCTGCGCCGTATGGCACGTGAGGGGCTTGAGGGACTTGCCGCCAGCGGACCTGTGACGGAGGATTTCGGCAAGGCTGTCAGGAATCTGCAGAAGAATGTTCCGGAGAACAGGCTGAAGAACTCGTACTGGATGAATGGAATTGAGCAATGGTATAAATACAGGATTGACTACATCACTGAATACGAGAGCGCGATAGAGAGTCTTACACCCGATGATGTGAGAAACGCCGCGAAAGAGATGCTTGAGTCCGGAAACTTCATCGAGATTATTATGAGACCGGAGTCAGGAAACTGATGCGTTTCAAGATATTGTGAAAATGAGGCTGAAAGGCCTCATTTTTTAGGCACTCATAATCTGCCTAATTATGTGATTGTAACATTTTTACTATTTTTGTGGTGAAATGTGATCATTATGGGAAAGTCTATTGGAAAAGCTTTTGCCTGTCTGGCTTGTATGCTGATAGGCTGTCAGGTGCTGAAGGCACAGTCGTTTGCGAATAATCTGGCTGCCGACAGTGTCGATCCTTTTGCCGATTCACTGGCAATATCATCGCTTCGCGCCAAGCTGGACAGTATCAGACAGACCGAGCACAGGCCGACTGTAGCATTGGTGCTGAGCGGCGGCGGTGCCAAGGGTGCCGCATATATCGGCATATTCCGCTATCTTGAGGAAATGGGTATTCCAATCGATATGATGTGCGGTACCAGTATGGGCGGTCTGATGGGCGGACTGTACGCAATGGGGTATGACAGCCACGAGCTGGAGAGCATAATCACGTCGGTAAACTGGGATGTGGTGATGAGCGATGATATAGAGATGAAGTTCCTGCCTTTCGGCCACCGTGCCTACAGCTCGAAATACGTTATTTCTATTCCGTTCTTTTACGATGATGCCACTCACTCAAAAAGATTCAGTATGTTCGATGCGCCATTGGGTGACACCAATCTGCAGAGTACCGGTGGTCAGCGAAAGATATTATCTCTGATTCCAAGCGGTTATATCACGGGATACAACGTTGAGAATATGCTGTCAAACCTGACAGTAGGTTTCCACGATGATATAAACTTCAAGGATCTTCCGATTCCTTTTTATTGCGTGTCGTCCGATCTTGTATCGGCAAAAGCCTATTATCACACCGGTGGATCAATAACCAAGGCTCTCCGCTCGACGATGTCAATACCCGGCGTCTTCACTCCCGTACGGTATAAATCCAGAATTCTGGTTGACGGCGGCACACGAAACAATTTCCCGGTCGATATAGCCAAGGCTGCCGGTGCTGATATAATTATCGGTGTCGAGGTGGCGAAACGAAGCACTACGTATTCCGAGGTCAATACCGTCGTTGATGTGGTAAACTGTATGATTACGATGCTGGGCGATGATGCGCGAAGCAACAAACAAGCACAGCCGGACTACCTGATAAAGCCTGAGACCGGCGGCAAGAACATGCTCAGCTTCGATTCGGAGTCAATAGCCGAGATGATAGATTACGGTTACAAAGCTGCAGTGGAACGTAAGGATGATTTTCTGGAAATTAAAAGACAATTGGGCGATTCCCTGACACTTGATGGGGCAAGACCGACAAAAAAGGCTGTCAACCTGTATGCCAATAATGTGAATGTGACCGGTATAATGGTAAATGGTATTGACCGTGATGAGCAGAAGATGTTCCGCAAGATTCTCGATTTGCGCGGCTATCAGGAACTGTCGGTTGACGATATCAACGATGCAATGAACAGAATCATGGCATCGGGCTCATTTGAGACGGTCAATTACTCATTGCTGAAAAACGATGGCGAGGACTCTTATACATTGTCGTTTGACTGCGTACCGGGAAAGATTCACCATTTTGGAGTAAGTGCCCGTATGGATACCGAGGAGTATGCTGAGCTGATGATAAATCTGCGCCTGAATGCACACAAGCTGCGTGGCTGGCTTTTCGATGCTACAGCCAAGATATCTTCTCAGGCAAGCCTTAGCCTGACGGGATCGTATATCCCTGATAACTTCGCTCAGATTAATTTCAATGCTGCTGTGAAATATGTCAGGTCCGATATCCTGGCTGAGAATGCCCAGAATTATAACGTGTCAATGATTAATGGCTCTCAGACAATATCATTGTCAACTATTCATGCCAAGACGTGCGATATTCACGTGGGTTTGCGGCATGAGATGGCTAATATGCCTAAAGAGTGGATTCTGTTCGCAATTCCCGAAGGTGGTGTGTCTTACGAGTCTCTGCCTGAGTATTTCAGCAGCGCGCATTATCTTACCGCTTTCATGCATGCTAATTTCAATACGATGAACGACCGTCAGTTCCCGACAAAAGGATTTCTGGGCGGATTCGGATTCGAGTATGACTTCGCGAATTTCAAGGCGATTGAGTTCAATCCGGTCCCGATAGTAAATTTGGACGCTAAAATCGCCTTGCCGGTAACAAGCTGGCTGACATTAGTTCCGGATATATCATACCGTGGATATTTCTCTGATTATACTTTGGAGAATCAGAGATACGATGTGATACATAATAATTATGTCGGAGGTTCGATTAAAGCACGGTATGTTGACCAGCAGCTCCCGTTCGTCGGCTTTAGTGATATGTGTCATATGAGAAATCAGGTGTGGACCGCAAACTTGGACGCCCGCTTCCAACTTGGTAAAAAATTGTATTTATCGGCTTTGGTGGGCGCTGTCCGCGATGAGGATAAATTCTCGGATATGTTCTCGTCGCTGAGCCCTCATTTCTGGGGCTGTGGTGTTGAAGCCGGCGTGCGTACATTCTTCGGCCCTATCAGGGCAAGGATTCATTGGAACAATTCTGATTTCTCAAGCCGTTTCGGATATTATCTGGCTGTGGGCTTCGATTTCTGATTTATTCCCTGCTCATACTGTTCTGTAATATTCCTGAGCTTACGTACAGCATCGGACTCAATCTTCGGCTTGAAGGTTCTGATGTATTCTGATGTCTCGATGAATCTCGCGGTATCGCCTGTCTCGTAATACAACAGGGATAGCAGATGTAATGGGTATATTCTGTTTGGCACTGTGCTGAAGGAGCGTTTGTAGCATTGCTCTGCCTCGTAGTATTTTCCCATTGCCTGCATATTACTGCCAAGCAGGTTCCAGAACATAGGGTCGCAGCTTATATCTGCTCCGGCTTGCAATATGCGTATGCTTTCCTGGTATTCACCTGTTTTTAAAAGCGATCTTCCATATTGAAAAAGGAACTGAGCGTTGTCAGTCATATAGGGCAGTAAGGCTTTGTATCTTTCTGCAACATCATCAAAATGGTCGCTTTGATAAAGATGCCCGTATTCACGCCATTCCTTTTCGGCATCGTTCCTGCCGGACAGCTTCTTTCCGCTTGTGTATGAGAGCGACAGCAGTGAGACTGAGATTGCTGTGAGCACGTATCTTCCTGTAGGGGAGTGTTCCTTTTCATCACAGCCTGATGCGGCCAGTACCGGCATCATTATTATAAAAGGTGTCAGAGCGTGCGGATAGGAGAAGATTGAGAACACAATCAGTGCAATCATACCATATCCCAATGGGGATTGCAGCCTGACAGACCGCTTGACGCTGCCCGCGACTGACAGCATCAACAGTATCATGGCCGGAATTCCGTATTCAATTCCTGTTGTCAGAAATGTGTTGAACGAGTATTCCGGGCTGTCTGCCGTCATTCTTTCCCTCTCGCTGTATTTGCAGGTCTTGAAGTAATGATATTGGGCATCGCCGTATGCCTTTAGGGACATTCCCGGGCCGGCGCCGCAAACAGGCTTGTCTGCTATTGCCATCAGGCTGATTTTTGCCATAAATACCCGTCCGTCGGCCGAGCCGCTCTTCATGCGGTAAGAGGCAATGGCAACAACTGCTGATAAGCACGCGACGACGAGTGTTATCGCAACGGACCGCTTTCTGCTGCAAGTGAACTGCCTGCGTACGTTCCTGTGTATCTGTGGGCTTGCCAGTAACCGGCCCGTAAGTCCGATGGCAAATGCCAGTATTGCCGCACGGCTCATAGTTGCAGGAATAATCAATAAGGTAAAAGCAGTGACCGCCGATATCAACAGATATGCCGTATGGTATAGGAAAGCGGCTCCTGTCTGCCTGAAATCCTGTCCTGCCGGTTTGTGCCTCAATCTGTTTGCTGAACGTGTGTTGTTCAAAACCCATACCGACAGAATGGTGGCCGATACCGACAGGAACCCTCCGTACGGCCCCGGATTCATAAACGAGCCGGTGCAATACGCCAATGCGTTGTTGGAGAAACTCCTGCCGCTTATCTGCTTGAGACCATAAATGTCTTGCTGGAGGCATACCAATGCTATGGCGGCAATGATGACAGTCTCGGAATAACTGCGATATCTTGATGTGAATAACACCCGTGAAAACATATAAATCAATGCGCAGGCAGCTGATTTGTGCAGGGCTTCAGCGGTGAATGGCGAATGGATGTTTGACAGACAACCAGCTGCTATTGTAATGAATAACAGAACGTATAGGAAGTCGGTACGGGTAAATGTCGTGCTCATGGTCGGTCAGATTGTTTTTGTTTGGTTCAGTTGCGTTACTGCCGTTGCTTTATATCTGGCTTGAAGGCCCGGTAAATGGTTGTTATTCCAAAGGTCAGAGGTTGGTGCGTGGCTTCGGTGAATCCCGCCTGTTCTATGTGACGGCACATCTCGTCTCCCCAGATGAAACTTTTTACGCTGCGGTTCAGATATGTGTATGCTTTCTTGTCCCGGCTGAGGATACGGCCGACAAAAGGCATTATGTGTGTGAAGTACAAGTCATAGACAGATCGGACGAATCGGTTCGTAGGGTACGAGAACTCCAATATCATCAGTTCCCCGCCGGCCTTCAGCACGCGGTTCATCTCGGCAAGCCCTTTGTCCAGATCCGAGAAGTTGCGTACTCCATATCCGCAGGTGACGGCGTCGAAAGCGGCATCGTCAAAGGGCATCTGCAGGGCGCTTCCCTGGATAAATTTGACCTTTGCGGCAACGCCTTCCTTTCCTGCTTTTATCCTGCCTATCTGAATCATATTCGCTGAAAGATCCAGTCCTGTAACTCTTTGCGTCTTGCCCTGCCGCAGCAGTTCAAGAGTCAGGTCGGCTGTGCCTATGGCTACGTCAAGTACTGAGCGGCATTTCCTCATTCCTTTTACCGCTTTTCTTCTCCAGCTTCTGTCTATCCCCAAAGACAACAGATGGTTGAGCGAGTCGTAACTTCCGGCGATGCGGTCGAATAGTGATCCAATGTTTGATTTGTCCATACTTGTCAGATACTGAAAATGCAGAGTATTGTGTAAAAGATGTTCAGGAGTCCGGCCATCATCAGGCAGGAGTTGTATTGCGCTCCTTCGGAATGCAGCAACTTGATGAAAAGCGCTATGCCCGGTACGATGATGAACATTGCCGGACTGAATCCGTAGGCCAGATAACAGCATAGCGGTGTGAGCAGGATTACTATAAGGTAGCCAATCCGGCCGGCTTTCTTGCCGAAGCGTACAGGGAACGTCTTCTTTCCGGCTTCGCGGTCACTGTCTGAATCCCGCAGGTTGTTTGTGATAAGCACGCACATCGATATGAGGCCGCAGACGGCTCCGCCCCAGAATGCCTGTGCGGACCATTCCGAGGTCTGCAGATAGACTGTGCCTGTGGTCGCGATGACGCCATAATAGAGAAAAACGAAAATGTCGGCAATCCCGAGATATGACAGTGAATAGTCTGTTGCCGTGTAAAGCCAGGCGAAGAGTATCGCCGTCACTCCTATGAATAATATAGGCCACCCGCCTGCCAGAATGAGAAAGGCTCCGGAAATCACGGCGGCCGACAAGGCTATGATGCAGGCTGTCGCCATTTGCCGTTTGTTGACAAGCCCTTCGGCCAGGGCTCTTTTGAACCCTGCACGGTTTTTCTTGTCTGTTCCGCGGACGTAGTCGTAGTAGTCGTTTATCAGATTTGACAGGATTTGGAGCGCAAGTGCGCAGAATGCTGTCAGTATAGCTGTCAATGTGTGGCTTGGCTTGCAGATAATCAGTCCTGTCAATACTGGGCAGAGTGATGCTGCCAATGTCTGTGGACGTATTATTTTAAGCCAAAGGACGAACTTGCTCATCATTCTCACGGATTATCTGCGCGAAGTTAGTAAGAAACTCTATAAAAACACAACATCCGTGCCTGTCAGGACACGGATGTTGTCTGATTTATTACGATTGGTTATGCAATCTCGATGCGTCTGCTTGCCGGAGCTTGTGACGCAGCGTCTTTCTTCGGAAGCGTTATGGTCAATATTCCGTCGTTCATCTTTGCCGAGATATTCTCGTTATCGACGATGTCCGGGAGCGAGAACACCTTGCGGTACGATGTGTAAGAGAATTCCCTGCGCAGGTATTTGTCTTCCTGCTCCTTGTTCTCGTTCGTGCTGTTTTTCTCGAGAGTGACAACCAGCTCGTCGTCGTTCTCAATCTGAATGCATAAATCCTGCTTGCCCATACCCGGAGCTGCGACTTCGATATCAAACTCCTTGTCGTTCTCGCGGATGTTTACTGCCGGTGATGCAAACTGTCTTGATGGTGCGAACGTTGGAAATCCATCGTAAAAGAAATCACCGAATAATGAAGGTAACCAGTTGTTTGTTGTTCTACGTGCTAACATAATTTTAATCTCCTATACTTTAAGTCCGACATTGTTTTGAAGTTTTCTTTGCGCCCCAAGAACTTCACCGGATTATATGCAAACGCTGTGCCTTCCGGCGGATAATGACATTTACGGCACAAAACGGCTTGTTGTACTGACAAATTGACTTGCATATGGCCTTGTTGCTATGACAAATTGGCAAAAATGGTCTTTTCTGCATTCCGCTGTCCTCGTTCTTGAAAAAAGGTATATATTCGCAATGGTAAAATTCAAGGCGTTTGTTGATATGTCGTTTCTCGATGTGCTTGCTCTGATTGCAGGCGTAATAGGAATAATCGGAAGTATTGTCCCGGGATTGCCCGGTCCTCCGATCAGTTGGCTCGGACAGCTGCTGGTGCTGTGCGGCGCAAACGACGGCCGTCACCCTGTGACGCTTACGGCTTTGCTCGTATGGTTCGGCATTATGGTTCTGGTGACAGTGCTTGATTACATTGTACCCGCGCAGTTCACAAAGATGACGGGCGGCAGCAAGTCGGCCAGCTGGGGCGCTTTGATAGGGCTTGTGGCCGGTATGATAATTCCGCCTGTCGGAATGATATTCGGAGCATTGATCGGTGCTTTCCTTGCGGAGCTGTTCTCGGCAGAGAAGAGCGTGTTCGATTCGATGAAGGCCTCGCTGGGCGTTTTCCTCGGATTTGTCGTAGGGACCGGTATGAAGCTGATTGTTTCGGGACTTCTGATGTATTATATCATTGTCGGTATTTTATAAATTCAGGATATGGGGCAGAAAAGGACGCTCGTGGTATTGTCGGGTTCCGGTATAAGTGCGGAATCGGGCATCGCAACTTTCCGTGGAGGCAACGGACTGTGGGATAATGTGCCTATTGAGGACGTGTGTACACCCGAGGGGTGGCACCGGAATCCGCGTCTTGTCCTGGACTTTTACAACGAACGGCGCAGCCAGCTGGAAAAGGTGCTCCCGAACGATGCCCACACGTTGCTGGCCGGTCTGGAGGATAAGTTCGATGTTGAAATTATCACCCAGAATGTTGACGATCTTCACGAACGTGCCGGAAGCCGCAATGTGCTTCATCTTCACGGCGAGCTGCGCAAGGTGCGTCCGGTGGAATGCTATTGCGAGAGCGACGGCTTTTCCCAAAAGTATGTAACAGATATCGGGTATCGTCCAGTCCTTTACGGGGAGACCGGCGGCCCCAGGAACAGCCAGTTGCGTCCGCACATAGTCTGGTTCGGCGAGCCTGTTCCAAATCTCAGCAAGGCTGCCGATATAGTGGGGCGCGCTGACATTCTTCTGATAATCGGCACCTCGCTGCAGGTATATCCTGCCGCTATGCTGCATCAGTATGCACCGGCAGAGTGCGCAAAATATATGATAGATCCGGATGGAAATCCAGCCGGCGTTGTTCCGGGGGTCGTCCTGATTCAGGACACCGCAACATCCGGAATGCGCCGCTTTGCCGATATGCTGAATCGGTAAAGTCTGAAATACGCGGCTCGGGCGGCTGTGTCGGCAAGGTTCAGTTTTTCTCATACAGTTTGATACTTGGTGAATAGTTTGATATGCTTGTCTGTCCGGTGGACACTGTTTTGTGTGTCCCCTTACACTATATAAACTGTTTTCGAGGCAAAAAGGTTGCAAATGGCATTTGGATGAAATTGCAACTGATTGTTTATCTGACAGTTGGCGTTGCAAAAATTTGCACGGTGGATTTTTGATGTCTGGTAAGCGTCTCCGCGATGAAGGCGTGTACCGCGTTATCCTCCAATTTTTATCAAAGTTATTAACTTTACTCTAGTGTCCCGCAATAAATGTAGAGAATTACTCGCTGTCCACAAAATAAATGTATATTTGCATAACACGGGTTCAGCAACAAACCCCGTGTGCAGCGTATGATGACCTATCCGAGGTCTATTACTTTAATGTTTATGAGGAACTTAGAAAATGGAATCTTGTTATTATTCTTCCGTCGTGAATCATTACTATACAAAATTATCGCTTGGGACGTTAATTCTTTGCGTCGCCTTCTTTTCTTCGTGCAGTAAAGAACCGGTCATAACTCCCGATGTGCCGTTCCCTGTCAACGAACTTGTCGATAAATCCGTAAAACCCGGAGAAAATTTCTACAACTATTGCAACGGTACGTGGATAAAAAACAATCCTCTCCCGCCGGGTCAGTTATCCAAGCAGTACTGGATTGATCCGCAATATGGAGTAGCGTCTTTCCAAAAGGTGATAATGGCATCCTCAGATCCTGTCGTAAAGAAGCTAATGACAGATATAGACAAGCGCGACATCTCCGCTGATGCCATTGCGAAGATTCAGACAAAGACCAGGCAGCAGCTGCAGGAGATAGACAATCTTACGACTCTCAAGGATGTTATTATGAAAGCCGGCTTGATGAGTATGAGGGGTTACAAGCCTATCCTCATCCTTCACAGCCAGCCTGTTGAGAAAAGAGTGCAGGTTGTTGTCGAGGTGATTGACGAGATGCCGCAGGCGGCAACTTCTGAGGCCTGGCAGAAAATGACAGGCTGCTCCGAGACTGACGCTCAGGCGCTGGCAGATAAATGTGCGGAAGTTCAGGACGAGTTCCTCTCGCACAGGGGTATTGCAATCCGCAACAAACCATACAAAGGCAATGAGATTGTGGACGGCCGGAAGTTTATGGCCGAGGCTGTCGGAGTTCCCGTCGAGAGAATGATTTACGGCCAGACGATAGATCAGGATGACTTTATGAACATCTGTGTCACGGAGGCACAGATTGAGAACTGGAAGATGGTGCTGAAGAATGCCATCGTCAACTTCAACTACAAATGGACGTATGCCACAAAGGAAGACCTTGCCGCATATCTGTCCGAAGGATGGCATCCTCTTGCCTATCGTATGGCAAAACTGTATGCAGACACATACAAGGATGTCATAATGCGCGACTTTACAATCATGATGGTGGAAGATATACGGGATGCTTTCATAGAAATGATTCAGACAAATGACTGGTTGGCCGGATCAACCCGTCAGGCAGCGGTGGAGAAAGCCTGGAAACTTGACAGCTACGTAGGATACCCGGACGATTGGCAGTCCGGGTGCTTAGGCTCCGTACCGACAGGTTCTTCGCTTCTTGAGGATATGGAGCAGATAGGTGAAGAATGGTGGCGGATTGTTCATACTTCAATCAACGACACGCCTACCCGTGATGACATCTGGTACAGTCTCAGCCAGGCCCACACGGCACTATACCACATGAATGCAATGAACACTACGGAATCCAACGGTTTGAATATGTATATGCCTATGCTTCTGCCTCAAGCTTGCCGTCGCAACGTGCCTGATGCGTATAACTATGCTATGGTCGGGGCTGTCATAGGACACGAGTTGGGCCACGGATTCGACACGGCCGGATATCAGTTCGGACCCGACGGTGAATGGAACGACTGGTGGACGGCGCAGGATAAGGATAATTTCTTTGCAAGAACACATAAGTTGGCCGCACATTTCTCCAAGTACAGGCCTTATCCGGATAAATATCCCGACTTTCACGCAAACGGCGAGCAGACCAGTGTTGAGGATGTTGCAGACCTCAATGGCTTAAATGCCGCTTTCCGTGCGATGGTGAAGCATTATGCCGACAGAGGGGCTACGGAAGAGGAACTGCTTAAGGCAAAACGGGAGTTCTTCCTTGCGTATGCCAATCTCTGGTGCGGGACCTTTTCAGAGGAGTACGTATTCAACAGGATTCTGACAAACATCCACTCAGTTTCCGAGCTGCGAGTCAACGGCATTGTAAGCCAGATGGATGAATGGTATGACGCTTACAACATAAAGGAAGGCGACAAGATGTATCTTGCCCCATCGGAGCGGGTCAAAATCTGGAACAAGTAATAAAAACAATTGTATGAAAAAATGATTTTCGTCTGCGCCGTGCTTGTACTTGCCCTTGCCGGTTGCAACAAAGAAACGGAAGTGACAAAGGTCGCTGACTATCTTTATGAATATGAAGCCGACGGTTATGGTACTCAGGCATCAACCTCGCTCATTGCAGGTAAAGAGCCTGTAGAATTCGCGTGCAGTTCGGTCAGAAACGGAAACTTCTACGGAAGGAATCTGGACTTCAAGATAAATGAGATATGTGAATTCATAGTAAGGACCAAGGCTACGGCGGAGCGCAGACACGCTTCCATAGGTGTTGCGAATCCTGTATTTCAGGCCATAACGAATGAAAGAGTCAATGCCGGACTCACAGATGAGGATTTGGAATCAATTCCGTGGATGACGATGGACGGTATCAATGATGCCGGACTCGTGTGCAATATCAATGTCGTGAACAAGCATGACATTGAGGAAAATATGCACTCTCACACCAATCCCGGCAAGCCTCAGATAATGGTTATGTATCTTGTCCGCGCACTGCTTGACAACTGCGGCAGCGTGGAAGAGGCGAAGGAATTCATCAAGGATCACGACATCATCCCTGTCCCGGCAGGATTGGCCGGTGTGTGGGATTGCTATTTCATGATTGCAGATTCCGACAACACAGTGGTTGTGGAATTTACCGGAGAAAAGGGCTCGGAAGTCAAGTTCGTTGAAACCAACATCATGACCAACTTCTACAATCATATGTATGAGGCAACCGGAGAGTATCCTCCCTACGCGTGCGGCGTGGAAAGGTATGAAATCCTCAAAGCGGGTTATGACAGCGGCAATTCCATGGAAGGAATGTGGAAACTGCTGAAGAAGGTGCATTATACGCAGGCGTACAAGGAATCAACGGAGCCTTTCTGGTGCTCGGAATATTATGACGTCATCCCATCATTCATTGAGCAGCCAATGGAATACTGGACTAAGGAAAAGATCCTGGAACAGGAAATGCCTGCAATCGAAGTCGATGCTTATAAATTGTATGAGAGAACCGGTGAGTATGACCCCGAAAAGAATCTGTGGCACACTACTCATAACAGCACCTATGACATCGCAAACAGGTCCCTTTGGGTGACAATCCGCGAAAAGTACGAAAAGCATTACGAATTCAAATTGTAATGCAACCACTCTGAATCCGGTTTTGCACACAATTGCCGGCGTGTTTTGGCGGGAGAAGAACTGGGGAGTGGAATTATATTAATGAAAATGGTTACCTGGGCAAAACTTATTACTAAATTCGCTGAAAAATAAGAAGTAGCGGAAAATGGCAGGCAAGTGTATTCCTTCACATATTGCAGAACCTGTGCTGCGGGTAGTCGGGACCGTTACGCTTGTGGCTGCTCTGATGATGATGGCAGGAGTCATTATCAACTACGGTTTCCCCCTTACACCGGATCAGAAGGACGAGATGGAGCTGTTCTTCCGCTATGTGTGGTTCGCTTTCATTCTAGACCGTGTCCTGCTCATCATTCTTGAGCCCAGCAATCCGATGACCGCATTCAGAGGCGTGAGCTTGGGAACGAATGTCCTGCTGCTCCTGACCGTTCTCCCGCTGGTACTGCCGTTATTGGGCTTTTGGAGGAGTTCTATCTTCAGGAACGGGGTGCTTCTGCTTCTGTCGGTTCTGGAGTTGTCCAAGTATCTGACGCATATCCTGGGAAAGCGCACAAACCCCTCGGCTGTGATGGCCATAAGTTTCCTTGTCATCATACTGATAGGCTCACTGCTTCTGATAATGCCCAACTGCACCATTCCCGAGGTCAGTCTTTCCTGGATAGACTCCCTGTTTACGGCTACCAGCGCCGTGTGCGTGACGGGATTGATTCCAATCGACGTTGCCGCTACGTTCACATTCTCGGGCCAGCTGATAATAATCTTCCTGATACAGATAGGCGGTCTGGGCGTCATGACACTGACAAGCTTCTTCGCCCTGTTCTTTATGGGAGAGATTTCGGTGAGCAACCAGATGGTGGTCAAGGATCTCATTTCGTCAGAATCCCTGACCTCGATATGGTCAACCTTGAAGCAGATCATAGCCTTCACTTTCTCTCTGGAGGCATTCGGTGCCTTGTTGATATGGCTCAGCATACACGGCACTCTGGGGGTGGGGGTGTACGAAGAGCTGTTCTATAGTGTGTTCCACGCAGTCTCGGCATTCTGCAACGCCGGATTTTCCAATTTTGACAAGGGACTTGGAAACCCGTTGATACTGGACGGGAATTATCTTATTTTCTGGACCATCGCGTTCCTTGTGATAGCGGGAGGTATAGGTTGTCCCGTCCTTGTCGAACTTAAGAAGGTCTTTGCGCGCAAAGTAAGCCGCGTATCAGCCTTCAGCATCAACACAAGGATAGTCCTTGGGATGACAGCCATCCTTCTGGTTGCAGGTACGGCTATGCTGGCAGTCTTCGAATGGAATTCGGCCTTTGCGGGTAGAAGCGTATTCTGGAAGGTGACGCAGGCGTTCTTCAATTCCGCGTGCCCGAGGACGGCGGGCTTCGTAAGCATTGATCTGACGAACTTCTGTGCCCAGTCTGTACTGGTATATATGTTCCTGATGTGGGTTGGCGGAGCATCGCAGTCCACAGCGGGAGGAATCAAGGTGAATACGCTGGCGGTGGCGTGTCTGAACGTGCTGGCCGTGATGCGCGGACAGTCCAGGATAGAGATACACAACAGGGAACTGACTCGCAATTCAGCCCATAGGGCCAACGCCATCATTGTGACTACGCTGCTGGTGCTTTCCGTCGGAATACTGCTGACTAGTATCGTTGATCCCGATTTGTCATTGAGGGCCGTCGCCTTTGAATGTATTTCGGCTTTCGGTACTGTAGGTTCATCCCTGAATGCAACCCCCTTGCTCACTTCGCCTGGCAAGGTTATCATAATGTTGCTGATGTTCTTCGGAAGGGTCGGAATACTTACTATAGTGGCTAGTCTCTTCAAGCCCCGGGGTGACAGAGGATACAGGTTGCCAAAGGCTGAAATAATGTAAAATCAATCAATTACAGATATGAAGATTGTTGTTATCGGTTTGGGATATTACGGCAAGAGCGTCGCTGAAAGACTTTCTGAAGCAGGTCACGAAGTGATTTGCGTGGACAACAGAATGAGCAATATCGAATCCATAAAGGATAGCGTGAGCGCGGCCTTCGCATTCGATGCCACAGACATAGGCGCCCTATCATCCATCCCCGTCAAGGATACAGACCTGTGCATCGTGACAATCGGCGAGGACTTGGGAGCCTCGGTCAGGATCATTGCACTTTTGAAGAAACTCGGAGCCCGGCATATATTTGTAAGAGCATCCGATCCGGTACACCGCTCGATTGTGGATGCATTCAACGTGGACAGAATCATAATGCCTGAAGATGATTCCGCAAGGGATTTTGTCGCCCAACTGCAACTCACTCCCAACATCAAGGCATTCAGTGTGGCTAAAGGGTTCGGAGTATTCAGGTTTCCTGTACCCGATAGTTTCGTAGGGAAATCCATCGGCGATACGGGACTTCAATCAAAATACGGCCTCTCAGCAATCGCTCTGGTCAGGGCGTGCAGGACTGTGAATGATATCGGAATTTCCACAACGGACAAGATTCCCGAAAACGACATGTCGTCAGACACAATCCTCAATGAAGGGGACGAGTTGGTGTGCTACGGTCCCGAAAAGGGTCTGCTCAAACTGGGCGGACTTTTCCGGGTTCAGGAACGGAATGCAGCCCATAAATAGGAATGCTTATTAAAAAAGCATCTTACAGACTGTGATAGCTTCTGTAAGATGCTGATTTGGTGCGCATTTGCGGCTGGTGATCCGTGGCGGATTTGAACCGCCGACCTCTTGCCTGTCAAGCAAGCGCTCTAAACCAACTGAGCTAACGGATCGTATGTCTGCTGCCGAAGAACTTTCTTCTCTGCAAAGGTATGGTAATTTTTCTGTTGTACCAAATCCTGCCGGGTAATCTTCGAAAATAACTTGGCAGTCTCTCTGCATCTTTTGTGTATCGTTAACGTTATTAACTGATTGTTGAAAACTTTTAAATAAAAAGTGGCGCAAAGTGGGTTGAAGTGGAGTGAAATGGACTACTTTTGAGCCAAGTAATATCCGTATTGTACATTATGAGTTTTATCGGACAGTTCCAGGCAAAGATTGACAGCAAGAACAGAGTGTTCCTGCCGGCGGCTTTTCGTCGTGGAATACAGCCCGAATTGTCTCAGGACGGGCATTCCGAAGACGTTACCGTGGTCGTGCGCCGCGATTTCTTCGAGAATTGCCTCGTGGTATATCCTGTTGCCCAGTGGCAGTACGAGATAAACAAAGTGCGTTCCAGATTGAACCGCTTTGACAGCGCGCAGCAGATGGTATATCGCAAGCTGGTATCGGAGGCGCAGGAAGTTGTGCTTGATTCGAGCGGCCGTATGCTTATTCCGAGACAGATGCTTGAGAAGGTCGGAATTGGGCACGATGTGCTGTTTGTGGGTATGGAACAGACGATTGAGCTGTGGGCTCCATCGGTGGCTGGCGCGCGCAGTGGTGGAGAAGAGCCGTTTATGAGCGATGAGTCGTTCGCCGAGGGCATTAAAGAGTTTATGATAGAGTGAGGTCTGATAATATCATATTGAGACATTGGAAACCGCTGGGACGATATATCATGTACCCGTTCTTCTCAAACAGAGCGTAGATGGACTGGTCACGACCCCTGATGGGGTTTATGCTGACGCCACTTTCGGCGGTGGCGGACATTCCCGCGAGATAATATCAAGACTTTCAGACAACGGTCATCTTTATGGCTTCGATCAGGATGCCGATGCGATGGCTAATGTCATTCATGACAGCCGTTTTACATTTGTCTATAGCAATTTCCGCTATATGCGCAACTTTATGCGCTATTATGGAGTGGGGCAGTTGGACGGGATAATAGCAGACCTGGGTGTGTCATGGCATCATTTTGACGATGCCGGGCGGGGGTTCTCGTTCCGCTTTGACGCTCCGGTTGATATGCGTATGAATCAGAAAGAGGGCGCAAGCGCTGCCGATGTGCTGAATGACTATGACGAGGAATCGCTTTGCCGCATATTCCATCTGTATGGTGAACTTCAGTGCGCCGGACGTCTGGCAAAGTCTATCGTATCGGCCCGTGTCCGCGAGCGGATTTCAAGGACCGGCCAGTTATGCGCAATAGCGGAGCCTGTCATCGGCCGCGAGAGGGCCAGGAAAGATATGGCAAAGGTGTTTCAGGCGTTGCGTATGGAGGTGAACCACGAGACCGATGCCTTGCGGGAAATGCTTCTGGGTACAATTCCGCTTTTGAGGAGTGGTGGTCGTCTTGTCGTGATAACATATCATTCAATCGAGGACAGGATGGTGAAGAATGTTATGAAGAGTGGAAATATTGACGGCGAGGTTCAGACTGATTTTTACGGAAACCGTAATGTCCCTTTCAGACTGATTGGAAAACCGGTCGTTGCAGATGACGTAGAGCAGGAGTCCAATCCACGTTCGCGCAGTGCGCGTCTTAGAATAGCAGAAAGAGTTTGAGTATGGCCGAATCAATAAACGGAAGACAGCGTGAGGCTGGGACTGACAGTTTCAGCTTCAAGGATATAATAAAGGGTGACGATCCTCGTATTGCGGCTTTCCTGCGCCGGCAGATTCCGTTCATCCTATACGTTATAGCATTGATATTGGTATATATCGGCAACCGGTATGACAGCCAATGCGATCTTGTGCGGATTGAGCAATTGAAAAAGGAACTGACTGATGTCCGTTATCAGGCGTTGAACATAACAAGCGATGTGTCGGCAAAAAGCAAACCTTCGTACATAGAGAAAGCCGCCAGCGATGGTCAGTCGGGATTGAGGGCTTCGGTAAAACCTCCATACGACTTACGAAAAAAGAGTAAATAATGGCTAAAGACGATGACATCAGACGATCTTTGGTGCGGTTCCGTTATCTGACCGTAATCATTGGCGCGATAGCTGTAGTAGTTGTCGGGAAAATGCTGATGGTTATGTTCGCCGAACGTAACTACTGGCAGACGGTATCATCGTATATGGTGGTATGGAACAAGACTGTTGAGGCGCGCCGTGGCAACATATTGAGTGATGAGGGGCTGCTTATGGCGAGCAGTATGCCCCAATACCGTATATATTTTGATTTCAAGTCCGGTGAGCGGGTTGAGAAACTCCGGCAGATGGATCAGAACCGCAAGGATACGTTATATGCCAACTATCTGAAGACTACGGCGGCTGCAATGCACAGATTGTTCCCGTCGATATCTGAATCACGGTTCATCGAATATTACAGGACTGGATATACAAGAAAAAGCCATTATTACGCCTTGATGCCTGATGGCCGTGCCTTGTCGTACAATCAGTACAAAGAGGCTGTCAATACTGTCCCCTGGCTTGCCACCCGTTATGACGGATGGTTTTACAGTAAGACTGGAACGGTAGCCAGAAAGAAACCGTTCGGTCAGCTGGCTGCACGTACTTTGGGCGATTTGTACGGTGCCAAGGACTCTGCGAGATATGGACTTGAACTGTCTTTTGACTCTCTTTTGCGTGGCAAGCCCGGAATCGGGCACGAAGAACGAATCCGGAACACGGTACGCCTTGTTGTCGAGGAAGAGCAGATTGATGGCTGCGATATTGTAACGACTCTCAATGTCCAGATGCAGGATGTTGCCGAGACGGCCCTTCGAAAAGAATTGGAGGCAGTAAATGCCATATCAGGAGTAGCTGTTCTGATGGAGGTTGGAACCGGTGACATAAAGGCTATGACTAGTCTTACCAGAACTGAGAGTGGGGGATACGCTGAAATCCAGAACAATGTTGTAAAGGAAATATACGAGCCCGGATCTACATTCAAGACTGTGTCAATGATGGTCGCCATTGATGCCGGCCGTCTTTCGATATATGACAGCGTGGATTGCGAGATGGGTGAGTATCGAGGGTTCGGAGGAGTCCGTATGACCGATTCCCATAAGCTGGGTATGTGCAGTACTGTCGAGGTGCTGAAGGAATCTTCGAACATTGGAACGTCAAAGCTTATTTCCAAAGCCTTCAAAGGTCATGAGCAGGAATTTGTCGAAGGTATCTATAAGACTGGAATAAACACCCATTTTGATATGCAGCTTTCGGGTACAGCCGCGCCTGTTATCAGAAAAGACGGCTATTGGGATGCCACCCGGCTGCCTTGGATGTCGTTTGGATATAATGTCCAGTTACCGGTCATCAATACGCTGGCATTTTATAATGGAATAGCAAATGACGGAAAAATGCTGGCTCCGAGACTGGTTACAGAGGTCCGCCGCGATGGTCGTGCGGTTGAGAAGTTCCCCGTCAAGACCGTGGTGAAAGAGATGTGTAAGGAGAGTACGCTTAAGGATATAAAGTATATGCTTGAGCAGGTTGTAATTGATGGAACAGGCAAATCGGTGGCATCGCAGTATTTCAATGTGGCCGGTAAAACAGGTACGGCACAGCTGGCTCAGGGCTCCGGAGGCTATAAGAACAACGGTGTCCGCTATCTGGCATCTTTCTGCGGATATTTCCCTGCCGAGAGGCCTATGTACTCGTGTATAGTGGCTATTCGTACTTCAACATCGTATGGAGCAGGTGCCACATTGGCTGGCCCTGTGTTTCATGAGATTTCCGAGAAAGTAATGGCTATGTCGGCATACCGGGAGTTGTCGCAGGCAGTTGATACAGTTCACGCTCATCTGCCTGTCGTGCTGAACGGCGATCTTGAAAAGGCTGAGAGCGTGTTGAGGAAGCTTGGTATGAAGTCTTTCATTCAGAGTGATTTGTCCAGTGACAGTGCTTGGGGTACAGTCAAGTCTGCCAATGATACAATTCTGTTCAAGTCGGGCAAATATGACAATGGATTGGTTCCGAATGTTATCGGCATGGGAGCTTCCGATGCGGTATTTATGCTTGAGAGTGCAGGGTTGCGGGTCAGTGTATCCGGGCGTGGTAGGGTTGTCAGCCAGAGCCTTTCGCCTGGCAGCAGGTTCAATAAGGGTAATTCTATATCAATCAAATTGGGAGTGAGACAATGAAACTGGAAGATTTAATTAAAGGTACAGGTTATGCCGGCATAGTGGGCGATGCCGGTATTGAGGTGTCTGGTATAGAGATTGATTCCAGAAAAGTCGGTGTGGGCTGTGTGTTCGTGGCGATGCGTGGTACCGCGCAGGATGGTCATCAATATATAGGAAAAGCTGTCAGTCAGGGCGCTGCCGCTATCGTATGTGAGATTCTGCCTGATTGCATTGAAACTGGTGTGACGTATATCACATACAAGAATACTGAAGATGTGGTCGGATGCCTTGCCACCCGTTTCTTCGGTGATCCATCGTCAAAGATAGTCCTTACTGGCGTGACAGGAACGAATGGCAAAACAACTATTGCCACACTATTGTACGAGATGTTCCGAAAGTTCGGATATAAGTGTGGCCTGGTATCGACTGTATGCAATTATATAGACGGAGAACCTGTCCCCACTGAGCACACAACCCCAGATGCTGTAACTTTGAACCGCTTGCTCGGACGTATGGCGGACGAGGGGTGTAAGTATGTCTTTATGGAATGCAGCTCACACGCTATAGCCCAGAAAAGAATTGGTGGATTGAAGTATGCGGGTGGAATTTTTACGAACTTGACACGCGACCATCTTGATTATCACAAGACTGTCGAAAATTATCTGAAGGCCAAGAAAGCTTTTTTTGACGGACTGGGCAAGGATGCCTTTGTCGTAACCAATCTTGATGACAGGAACGGCCTGGTAATGACGCAGAATACAAAGGCAAAAGTGACAGCATATTCATTGCGCAGTATGTGTGAGTTCAAGGGGAAGATTCTTGAATCCGGCTTTGATGGAATGCTGATGGATATAAACGGGCGCGAGGTGTTTCTTCGTTTCATCGGCCGCTTCAATGCAAGCAACCTTCTGGCCGTATATGGTACCGCCTGCAATCTCGGACGCGATCCGCTGGAGGTGCTGAAGATTATGAGTACTCTTGTTCCTGTCAATGGCCGTTTCGACGCAGTGCATTCTCCCAATGGCTTCACGGCTATTGTCGATTATGCACATACTCCAGACGCACTTGTGAATGTGCTTGAGTCTATTCACGAGGTTATGCGCGGAAACGGACAGATAATAACCGTTACCGGAGCTGGCGGTAATCGTGACAAGGGTAAAAGACCGATAATGGCTCTTGAGTGTGCCAAACGCAGCGATAAAGTTATTCTTACATCCGATAATCCGCGTTTTGAGGAACCGCAGGATATAATAGATGATATGCTGGCAGGATTGTCTCCTGTGGATATGAAGAAGGTGCTGACGATAGTAGACCGTCGCGAGGCTATCCGCACTGCATGTATGCTTGCGGGCGATGGCGATGTAATACTGGTTGCCGGTAAAGGGCATGAGACCTATCAGGATGTAAAAGGTGTCAAGTCGCACTTTGATGACAAGGAGGTTCTGCGTGACTGTATAGCTAATTGAATTTGAAGGGGTATATATGCTTAATTATTTGTTCGAGTATCTGGATAAGTTGAACTTCCCCGGTGCGGGAGTCTTTACATACGTTACATTCCGTGCCATCACGGCTTTGGTGCTGTCAATCATCATATCTACCTGGTTTGGCAAGTCCTTTATCGGCTTTCTCAGAAAAAAGAGAATTTCCGAGACCCAGCGCGATGCCAGACTTGATCCGTTCGGCGTAGGTAAAGTGGGTGTTCCGACAATGGGCGGCGTGATAATCATAACCGCAATACTTGTCCCTTGTCTTCTGGTCGGCAGGTTGGGCAATGTGTATATGATACTGATGATTGTCACCACGCTGATACTCGGACTGCTTGGCTTTGCCGATGATTATATCAAGACATTCAAAAAGAACAAGGACGGACTGAACGGATGGATTAAAGTAGCAGGCCAGGTTGCATTGGGCCTGATTGTCGGTCTTACATTAAGATATAGTCCGCAGGTGGTAATAAACGAGAAGGTGGAAACGCGTATAGAGAATAATACCGAGATTGTAATAAAGACCCCGGATGTGAAATCAACGCGTACGACCATTCCGTTTTTCAAAAAGCATAATCTTAATTATGCTGACATCTTCAGCTTTTTGGGCGAAAGCGGAAAGTACAGGGCCGGTTGGATATTCTTTGTGTTTCTGACCGTATTTATTGTCACTGCCGTATCGAACGGCTCCAATCTGAACGATGGAATGGATGGAATGGCTGCCGGTAATTCCGCTATAATTGGAATTGCAATCGGCATATTGGCCTATGTATCAAGTAATGTTATGATGTCCGGACATCTGGATATCTTGTATATTCCTGGCAGCCAGGAGATTGTGGTGTTCATGTCTGCTTTCGTGGGGGCTCTGGTCGGCTTCCTGTGGTATAACTCCTATCCTGCTGAAATCTTTATGGGCGATACAGGAAGCCTTACAATAGGCGGTATAATTGCCGTATCGGCCTTGTGCATACACAAGGAACTCCTGCTGCCTGTTTTGTGTGGGGTATTCCTGATGGAGAGCGTCTCAGTCATGGGGCAGCGCCTGTATTACAAGACTGGCAAGAAAAAAGGTGTACATCGCCGTCTTTGGAAACGGACACCATTCCACGATCATTACCGTACATCGCTTGAACAGGTAGAGAAGAGCGATCCCGGCTGTTCCGTGTTGTTTAAAGGGACGGGGAACCTTCAGTTTGAGACTAAAATAACATTACGCTTCTGGATTATCAGCATTGGTCTGGCGGCGCTGACAATACTGACTTTGAAAATCAGATGAAAATGGCTAAGAAAATTGTTGTTCTTGGTGCCGGCGAGAGCGGCGTAGGAGCTGCCGTACTGGCAGTGAAAGAGGGATTCGAGGTGTTCGTCTCCGATATGTCATCAATCAAGCCGTCTTACAGAGATGAGCTGAAAAGGCGTGCGATTGACTTTGAGGAGGGACAGCATACCGAAGAGCGTATCCTCTCGGCTGACGAGGTGATCAAAAGTCCCGGCATACCGAATAATGCACCGATTATATTGCAGATTCGTGAAAAGGGTATCCCTGTGATATCCGAGATAGAGTTTGCAGGCCGTTACTCCAAATCAAAGATGATATGCATTACCGGCAGCAACGGCAAGACAACCACTACATCGCTGATATATCATATATTTAAGATGGCGGGCCTGAATGTGGGTTTGGCAGGCAACATCGGCAACAGTCTTGCCCTACAGGTGGCTGAGGATCCGCACGACTATTATGTGATTGAGCTGAGCAGTTTCCAGCTTGACAATATGTATGAATTCAAGGCCGATATAGCCGTGCTGATGAATATTACTCCTGATCATCTTGACAGATATGACTTTGAGATGCAGAATTATGTCGATGCCAAAATGCGGGTTATCCAGAATCAGACGAAAGATGATGCTTTTGTATTCTGGAACGATGATCCGATAATACAGCGTGAGCTGAAGAAGTACGGCATCACTGCCCGGCTTTATCCGTTCGCCGAGGCGAAAGCCGCCGGACTCGCGGCGTATGTCGAGGATGAAAAGGTGTATTTTGACCGTCCGGAACAGTTCAATATGGAACAGGAGTCCCTTGCGTTGACAGGAAAGCATAACCTGTATAACTCGATGGCGGCCGGAATATCGGCGAATATCGCCGGAATACGCAATGAGACAATCCGGAAGGCTCTGCAGACGTTCAAAGGGGTAGAGCACCGGTTGGAAAGAGTCGCCAGAGTGGGAGGCATAGATTATATAAATGACTCTAAGGCTACGAATGTGAACAGCTGCTGGTATGCCCTTCAGAGTATGCCCGTCAAATGTGTGTTGATCTTAGGTGGAAAGGACAAGGGCAATGACTATTCCGAGATAGCAGACCTGGTCAGGGAAAAATGTTGCGGACTAGTGTATATGGGACTTCATAACGAGAAATTGCACAGCTTCTTCGACGGGTTCGGACTACCGGTAGCTGATGTGCAGTCGATGAGTGATGCGGTAGCGGCGGCAACCTCGATGGCTGCATCGGGGCAGATTGTCCTTTTGAGTCCTTGCTGCGCCAGCTTCGATCTGTTCAAGAGCTACGAGGACAGGGGCGATCAGTTCAAGGCGTGTGTGAAAGCTCTTTGATATTTGTAAGGTATGACGGAAATCGCAAGCGGCAATAGACAATTTTTCAAAGGGAAACCGTTATTATGGTTTCTGATAGGCGCTTTATGCATTATTTCGGTTATCGAGGTGTTCAGCGCTACGAGCCGTATGACATTCGGTGCCGGGCAGAATTATCTGCGACCGGTATTCGGACACGTTATGCATTTGGTATTCGGACTGGGAGTGATGTATCTGGTTCATCTTGTCCACTATCGCTATTTTAAAATAATACCGTATATATTATTGCCTATAGCGGCAGCTTTGCTGTTGTATTTGTTGGCCCGAAGCCTTGCTACCGGCCAGACGGTACGTTGGATAACTTTGCCTGGCTTCTCATTCCAGCCGTCGGAATTGGCCAAGATGGGAGTAGTGACTGCTGTAGCCTCGATGTTGTCCAAAATGGACGAGAAAGACGCAGACTCGCAGAGTAGTACGTTCTGGAAGATAATGATACTTACAATTGTGTTTTTCTGTATGATTGTCACCGAGAACCTGTCAACCGCAATATTGCTTGCATTGACAGTGTATGCGATGATGTTCTTTGGCTTGATACGCAGAAAATATCTTCTGTTGCTGCTTGCTGCAGGTGCCGGATTTGGAGCAATAATGCTGTCGATAATGCTGTTCGTGCCGCCTCAGAAAATTGCAGATTCGCCATTACCTTCGCGATTCGTGACCTGGCAGGCCCGGGTTCTTGATTATAAAGACGGCAGCAAGAACCTGACGGAGAAAGAATATGTCCGCAATGTTGCTCGCGACAAGCCTCAGGAGACTCATGCCAATATCGCTATTGCCAGCAGTAATATTTTCGGCAAGGGACCGGGAAACTCTGTAGAGCGTGATTTTCTGCAGGAGGCAAGCTGCGACTTCATTTATGCTATTATTATCGAGGAACTGGGTCTGGTAGGGGCTTTGATAGTGATGGGTATTTATCTTTGGCTACTGCTGAAAGTCGGAGGAATCACATCGCAATGCGGTGATAAAAAGTATCCGCGATATCTCGCTATGGGGATAATCACACTGATAACATTGCAGACCCTCATCAATATGGCTGTCGCCGTAGGTCTTATGCCTGTAACAGGCCAGCCTCTGCCTTTGATAAGTACCGGAGGTACATCGATACTGGTTACTTGTGTATATTTCGGAATCATCATCAGCATCAGTTGGAGTGCTGTCGGGGATACCGATACTTTACAGAATTCAGAAACAATCATTGATAATGGACAAGACTAGAATTATTATTAGTGGAGGCGGCACAGGCGGACATATATTCCCCGCCATCTCGATTGCCAATGCTGTGAGGCAGATTCGCCCGGATGCGGAGATTCTGTTCGTGGGCGCTGAGAACCGTATGGAGATGCAGCGTGTGCCGGCGGCCGGCTATAGAATCGAAGGACTTCCTGTAGCAGGTTTTGACCGTTCCAACCTTTTCAAGAATATCTCTGTCTTGATAAAACTCTTCAGGAGCCAATGCAAGGCGCGCCGCATAGTGCGTGAGTTCAACCCGCAGGTGGCCGTCGGTGTGGGTGGCTATGCTAGTGGACCTACACTTAAAGTTGCAGGTCAGATGGGTGTTCCGACACTTCTTCAGGAACAGAACTCATTTGCCGGCGTCACCAATAAACTGCTGGCAAAAAAGGCGGACCGTATTTGTGTGGCGTACGAGGGAATGGAGAGATTCTTTCCTGCCGATAAGATTATGCTTACCGGTAATCCTGTCCGTCAGAATCTTACAGCGAACATAATGCCCAAAGCCGATGCAGCTGCAGCGATGGGACTGGATACCGCCAAGCGGACAATCCTGATCATAGGCGGCAGCCTTGGTGCGCGTAGCGTGAATGAAAGCGTAATGGCCCAGCTCGATGCCATAAGAAAAGCCGGCGATGTCCAGATATACTGGCAGACTGGCAAGATATACATCGAAGAGATGCGCAGGCGGCTTTCAGAACAGACTGCTGTACCAAATCTATATCCGGTAGATTTCATCTCGGATATGGACAAGGCATACAGTGCTGCCGATCTTGTAATCTCAAGGGCGGGGGCAGGCTCGATTTCCGAGCTGTGTCTGCTGGCTAAGCCTGTGATTCTTGTGCCGTCACCAAACGTAGCCGAGGATCATCAGACAAAGAATGCTATGGCTCTGGTCAACAAGAACGCCGCAATCCATATCGCTGACGCCCAGGCTCCGTCGCGTCTCATACCGGAAGCTCTTGAATTGGTGCGCGATGAAAAACGTCTTGAGTCATTGGGCTCAAATATCCATAAGCTTGCTTATCCCGATTCGGCGGCTGTCATAGCGCGCGAGGTATTGCGTCTTGCAGATAAAAAGTAAATGGCATGGAGATAAATCAGATAAAATCAGTATATTTCATTGGTGCCGGCGGTATAGGAATGAGTGCTCTTGTGCGCTTTTCCCTGGCAAAGGGCAAGTCCGTGGCAGGTTATGACCGGACTCCGAGTGAATTGACATCAGTCCTGATTTCCGAAGGCGCGGACATCCATTTCGATGAGGATGTGAGTCTTATTCCGGCTTGCTGCCGTGATGCCGCATCAACTTTGGTCGTCTATACTCCGGCAATTCCTGCCTCTCACTCCGAGATGATATGGTTCAAGGAGCGTGGCTTCGATTTGCAGAAACGTGCCGAGGTTTTGGGAACACTGACACGCAGTATGGACGGATTGTGCGTTGCCGGTACACACGGTAAGACCACGACTTCGGCTATGGCGGCATATATTCTTGATGGAACCGCCAGCGGGTGTAATGCTTTTCTGGGCGGCATACTTAAAAACACGCGCAGCAACCTTATGCTCAGCAACAACAGTTTGAATGTAGTTATTGAGGCCGATGAGTTTGACCGTTCCTTCCATCATCTGCGTCCGCTCCGCTCTGTCATCACAGCAATGGATGCCGACCATCTTGACATATATGGAACATACGCGAATTATGTGGAGAGCTTCAGACACTATGCATCACTCATAAGACCGGGCGGTGACCTGATACTCCGTTATGGGTTGGAGAAGACACTAGCTCCTGTTCTGCAGGATGGCGTGAGATTATGGTCCTATTCGGCTGAACATGGCGATTTCCATGCTGCGAATATCAGAATAGGTAACGGCTCAATTGTTTTCGACTTCGTATCTCCGCTTGGAGATATCCGTGATATAAACCTCGGTGTTCCAGTTCTGATAAATATTGAGAATGGCGTGGCGGCAATGGCTCTGGCGCAGCTGAGCGGTGCTGATGCCGATGTAATCCGTAGCCGGATGGCAACATTCCACGGTACAGACCGACGCTTCGACTTCCATTTGAATACGCCCGACAAGACTTATCTGAGCGATTACGCCCATCATCCGGGCGAGATCCGCCAATGCGCCCTGTCAATGAAGGCGTTGTTCGCCGGAAAGAAGATAACCGCGATATTCCAGCCTCATCTTTATACACGTACCCGCGATTTCTACCGTGATTTCGCCGACAGTCTCTCGTTGTTCGACGAGGTGTGGCTGGCTCCAGTGTATCCGGCCCGTGAGCAGCCTATCCCAGGCATCTCGAGCGGCTTGATAGCAGAGAATATGAAACCGGGTATCTGTAAGGGAATAGTGGCGCTGGACGATGTCCCTGCGCTTATTCGCAGGGAACGTGGGAATCTGCAGGTCCTTGTTACTCTTGGAGCCGGCGATTTGGATAATTTGTCTGGCAGAATAACAGAAATACTAGAGCTGAAGTCATGATAAAACGTATTGCAGGCATAGTGGTGCTCTTTCTTTTGATTGGGTATCTTGCGTTTTCAATTGTCGGTCTTACAGATTCGCCAATGGATGATGAGATATGCTCCGATATCAGCGTCAGAGTACAGGATAGCCTGGGATATGAGTTGATAGACAAGGATATGGTTCTGGAACTGCTTACCCGCAAGGGTGTAAACCCCATAGACAAAACAATGTCCGGGATTAATCTGGACAGTATGGAACGTGTGCTTGAGTCGCATCCTCTGGTTGTCTCTGCACAGTGTTTCAAGACCCCGGGCGGGATGGTGAGAGTCAAGATACACAGCCCGGCACTTATGCTTCGTGTCATGTCGCGCAGCGGGGCTGACTATATGGTTGACAGCCGTGGCAAGATAGTGGATTATAGAGCCGATGGCATAAACCTGCCCATCGCTTCGGGATATATTTCACGCTCTCTGGCGAGCGGAAGGCTTGCCGAATTGGCCCGATATATACAGTCTGATGATTTTTGGCGCGACCAGATAGAACAGATATATGTTGATGAGAAAGGACAGATTGAGCTTGTGCCAAGAGTGGGAAATCACATATTGTCGCTTGGCGACGGTTCCGATGCCCCAGAGAAACTGGACCGGATATTCCGTTTCTATAAAGAAGGACTTAATAATATAGGATGGAATAAATACCATTATATCAGCGCAGCCTTTGACGGGCAGATTGTTTGTAAGTAATAATTAACATTCAACGATATGGAAAAAGACAATGTAGTTGTGGCTATCGAGCTGGGCTCTTCCAAAATATCAGGAGCTGCCGCCAGCCGTAATCAGGAAGGAGGTATGGAGATACTGGCTTATGCCACTCTTCCCTCATCGGCATTTATCCGCCAAGGCTCAGTGTATAATCTTGACCGTACAGCCGAAGGACTGGCTATGCTCGTTGAACTGCTGGAAAGACAGTTGGGTGCAAAGAAAATAATACAAGTCTTTACCGGATATTCCGGTAAATCATTGCGCTCAGCTCCAGTTGTAGTAGAACGAGACTTAGCCGAGGGCGAGGTTGTTACATCGACCCTGATTGACGGTATGCTGGCTGAATGCGGAGAGACTCCGTCGGGTAATATGCTTTCATTGAGCGTAGTGTCCCAGGAATTCACCACCGACGGCAAAACCTCTGTCGAGACAGATCCCGTTGGAGTGGCCTGCTCGCACCTTACAGGCCGTTTCCAGAGAATACTTATTCGTCCGCGCCTTTTCAAATTGTTGGATGATTGCTTCAAACACGCAAGTCTGGATCTTGCCGACAGCTTTGTCCAGCCGTTGTCTCTTGCAAATCTCGTGCTCACTGCCGACGAGCGTCAGAGAGGCTGCTGCCTGCTGGATTATGGTGCCGATACAACAACCCTACAGGTTTATAAGGGAGGCCAGATGTGTTTCCTGAGGGTGATACCTTTAGGAAGCGACACTATTACCAGAGATATTATGAATGTATTCCGGATATCTCACGACGAGGCTGAGATGCTCAAAAAAACATACGGCCTGTTCGGATTGTCGGGATCAAATGAGGAATCGGTCGAGGTGGCGGGAAATAAGATTTCCCTCAAACTGCTTGGCGAGGTTGTCGCGGCCAGAAACGAGGAGATTATGGCTAATGTAATACATCAGCTTAAGAGCTCGGACTATTACAACTCGTTGTTCGGTGGTCTGGTCATTACCGGCGGCGGCTCGAACTTGAAGAAACTTCAGGTTGCTCTATCCTCTATTTTCGCGGGAATCAACCCAGTACGTATCGCGCATGATATTCCATCAGATTTCAAATGGTGTGATACCGATGCCGATGTCACAGATGGCACACGTCTTGGGCTCCTGGCTTTGCTGAGCCAGTCAACGGACAATTGCTGTATCAGCCTGCCTGAGAAAGATATGTATTCCGAGCCTGATCCTGTAAAAGAAGCAACGATGGTTATGGGCAGCCTGTTTGATGAAAACGGCGAGAGTATGCAGGATACCATTGACCGTAAGGAAAAGGAGAGACTCAAGGAAGAACAGGAAAAGATAGAGGCTGCAAAAGAAGCTGCGAAAAATGAGGTCAAGAAGAAAAAGAAAACATCCTTGATTCACGGAATCAGGGAGTCTTTCCATAAATTCTTCGAGGACGTTCAGTAATCTCAAACCAAAGCATAAAAACGACTATGAACCAGACAATAAAAGATTTTGAGAATAATGAGGTACTGCCTTTCGGATTCCCTACCGAGGCGCATAAAATAATAAAGGTCATCGGCGTAGGCGGCGGTGGCGGCAACGCTGTAAAGACTATGTACCGCGACGGTATCCGTGATGTGGTATTTGCTTTGGCCAATACAGACAGTCAGGCGCTGGCCGAGTCGGATATTCCTGTGAAGGTCCAGCTTGGCCCGGGGCTTGGAGCAGGCAATGAGCCGGCGGTCGCGCAAAAGTATGCCGAGGAGAGCATTGAAAATATCAAAGCCCTTTTCCACGATGATACACAGATGGTATTCATCACTGCTACTATGGGAGGCGGAACCGGTACAGGCGCCGCTCCAGTCATTGCCCGTTGCGCAAAAGAGGAGGGTATGCTTACTGTAGGAATCGTTACGATACCGTTCAAATTTGAAATGCGCCCGAAGATACGCCAGGCCATTGCCGGTGTAAGAGAGATGGCGAAGTATGTCGATGCCCTTCTCGTAATAAACAATGAACGCTTGATTGACATCTATGCAGACCAGAAAATCACTGATGGCTTCCGCAAGGTGGATGAGACATTGAACACGGCCACCAAAAGCATTGCCGAGCTGATAACTGTACGCGGTATCATCAATCTTGACTTCCACGATGTCAGCAAGATACTGAAAGATGGCGGAGTGGCTATCATGAGCTCCGGCGAGGCCGCCGGTGAGAACCGTCTTGAGCAGGCTATTCAGGCCGCGTTGAACTCGCCCCTGCTGTACAACAACGACATATACAACTCCAAGAAAATACTTTTCAACATTTATCAGAGTACTGACGAGCAGTACCAGCTTGTCCTGAACGAGATGAACGAGATCCGCCATTTTATGGAGAAGTTCGAGGACGAGAATATTGAGGTAATCTGGGGTCTTGCAAATGATCCCTCCCTTGGCGATAAAGTGAAAATCACAGTCCTTGCCACAGGGTTCGGTATGAGCAACATTCCGCTTGATGATTCCGAGAACGACGATGAACCGATAAGCCGCCTGTATGGCGAGCCTGCCGGCAAGAAAGCCCTGTACCTGTTTGAACTTGAGGATGATGATCTTGACAATGATAATCTTATCAATGCCTTGATTGACTCTCCGACCCATCTGCGCCGCTCATCCGACATCACTGTGATAAAGGCTGCGCGCAATACGCAGACAGCTAATTGAACATAGTCTGTAGAATCTCAATCGATTTGAGTATCGGAAAACCTGGCAGGTGCAGTCTGTAAAACGTATTCAATGATACCAGAATACTGGCTCGCTCCGGGCCGGTCAGTGGAATACTGCCTGTTGCGCCGGCATCACCGCATTGCAGCAGCATAGCCACTTTATATGCCTTGTCCGGTTCCATAAAATATGCGTGTGCGGGCTGTGCCGCCTGGAATGTCCCATTCTGAAGGTCGAACCGGCATCCTGGAAAATAATCGTCGGTATTAGGGCCGATTCCAATGAATTCCGCTATTCTCAGCATTGTGTATATGTGCAGGTTCCATACCGATGCTGAGCTGTCCAGCTCAAGAATCGCATCCTTGAGAAAAGCGTATATTGTTCCCGCACCCTCGTTCTCGTTTCTGAGAGCGTGAGTCAGAAATTCGGAAAGGAACATAGCTATGCAGCTTTTTTGAGGGCTGAAAGGTATGCTGCCGAATGGATGCCCGTTGACGGGCTCCTTAAGATGCAGCAGCCCCGGGCCTGCTGCACCGTTCCGCTCGAAGCGCAGCAATGTAAGCGGCTGCAGCAATGCGTTGATGCGTGAGCTCTTGCCTGTGCCGGTGGAATAGAATATGAACGACGCATATCCCGTTCCCTCGGTGAATATGTGGGCTATGCTCGTCTTGTCGTTGTGCCGCACCGCTCCCAACATTATACCATTCTCTTTCTGCCACATACAACTCAACTGTTCTGCCTGTGCGAAGATAACTTATTTTTTTACGCTATTAAAAAATCTTTCGTAAACTTTGTTGTTTGCAAAAATGTACCTAATTTTGCAACCGCTTAATAGGCAAGTGCCGTGGAAAAGCCTCAAAAGGGCTTGAAAACGGATAATGATGGCGCGTTCGTATATCGGTTAGTACTCAAGATTTTCATTCTTGCAAGATGAGTTCGACTCTCATACGCGCTACAACGATAAATAGTTAATTTAAAATGGCAAATCACAAAGCGACTATCAAGTCAACCAGACAGAGTGAGAAAAGAAGACTGCACAACCGCTATTATGCAAAGACTATGCGTAATGCCGTTCGTCAGCTGCGTGCAATGACAAACAAGGACGAGGCTCTTGCTGCATATCCGAAAGTACAGAAACTCCTTGATAAGATGGCAAAGACACGCATCATTCATCCGAACAAGGCAGCTAACCTCAAGTCAGGTCTCTGCGCAGTAATAGCTAAGATGGCATAAGGTTCATTAGGAAGCTTAATATTAGAAAATTGGTATGAAAGAGAGGGCATCCGGATGTCGGTTGTCCCCTCTTTTATATTCTGTCCTTTCCGCTGTGTCGGCGGACATACGTCGTACGGAATCTACTGGCAGTACAGCGATGAGTTACGTACGTCCTATGGGCGACTTTATCTTGCTTTGGCGGCATCGTTCTGACGGATCTCGACACGGCGGATTTTCCCGCTGATGGTCTTGGGGAGTTCGTCAACGAACTCTATCACTCTCGGGTACTTGTACGGAGCTGAGACTCTTTTTACGTGATTCTGAATATCCTTTATAAGGGCATCCTTGTCGGGGGTGTCCTTGTATTCCTTTGAGAGCACGATGGTCGCTTTGACAACTTGTCCGCGAATTGGATCCGGGACTCCTGTGACGGCGCACTCTACAACCGATGGGTGAGTCATGATGGCACTCTCAACCTCGAACGGCCCGATGCGGTATCCCGAGCTCTTTATCACATCGTCGGTCCGTCCTACAAACCAGTAATAGCCGTCGCTGTCGCGCCAGGCTACATCGCCTGTATGATAGAGTCCGTTATAATGTACCGTCTTTGTAAGCTCCGGGTTATGATAGTATTCCTCGAACAGACCGACGGGTGTGCGCCGGTCTGTGTGAAGCACAATCTCTCCGCTCTCTCCATCCTCGGCCGAGCGGCCGTCGGCGGTGAGCAGGTCCATATCGTATGCAGGGTTTGGAACGCCTATTGAGCCGGGTTTCGGACTCATCCATGGGAACGTGGCAATTGTAAGCGCAGTCTCGGTTTGTCCGAAGCCTTCGTGTATGTCAAGTCCGGTGGCACGTTTCCACGTATCAAATACGCTTGGGTTCAGAGGCTCGCCGGCGGTGGTGCAATATTCGAGTGAGCTGAGATCGTACTGGCTCAAATCTTCACGGATAAGGAAACGGTATATTGTAGGTGGCGCGCAGAGCGATGTCACCTTATTTTTTGCAATGGCCGAAAGTATCTGTACCGGATTGAACTTGTCGTGGTCGAATACGTACACAGTCGCACCTACTATCCACTGTCCGTAGAGCTTGCCCCATACGGCTTTGCCCCAGCCTGTGTCGGCGATGGTCAGATGCAGGCTTCCCTCGTGCAGATTCATCCAGTATTTGGCTGTCACGATGTGGCCGAGCGGATACAGGAAATTGTGGGCAACCATTTTCGGATTACCCGATGAACCGGATGTGAAGTACAGCAGCGATATGTCATTGTTCGTGTTTACTTTCACCGGGCGTACGAATGCCGGGGCATTCTTTCTGCCTTCTTCCATACTCAGCCATCTGCCTTCGCAGTATGTGCCGGTGGCAATAAGATGCTCTACGGTAGGCGATTGTGGAAGACAGCCTTCTATCTGTTTGATAATCTTGTCTTCTGAAGCAGCCACTATCATTTTTATCTTGGCTGCGTTGCAGCGATATATCAGGTCTTTTGTGGTGAGCTGGTGAGTGGCCGGTATCGCTACGGCTCCGATTTTATGCAGAGCCATGATTGTGAACCAGAAATCTATCCTGCGCTTCAGCATCATAAGTACAGTGTCTCCTTTCCTTATGCCCAACTGCATCAGAAAAGCGGCTGTCTTGTCCGATTCCGCCTTTACATCGGCGAATGTGTATTCCCTGCGCTCACCGTCCTCGTTGGTCCAAAGTACTGCGACCTTGTCCGGACGTTCAGCGGCCCAGGCGTCCAGCACGTCGTATGCGAAATTGAAATTTTCAGGGACCGTTATCTCGAAATCACGGCGGAATTCTTCAAGAGAACTGAAATCCGCCTGTTTTATGAATCTTTCAAGCATGATTCTGTGTTATCAGATGATTATTGCGAAAAATCTTGCCGGCTCGTTGTTCATTGCCATTACGGCGTGTGGCTGGTTCGCGTCGAAATATATGCTGTCGCCCTCGTTCAGGATTATCTCTTTGCCGTTTATGCTTATAAGAATACTGCCCTTCAGCACCAGGTTGAATTCCTGGTCATCGTGGGTGTTGAGATGCAGATGCTCATCGTCCTTGGGATCGACCGTCACAATGAACGGCGATGCCTTGGCGTGTTTGAATCCCATTGCGAGCGCCTGGTATTTGTAAGCTTTCTGACGCTCGATGACCGGACCTTTGCCTTTGCGTACTAGCCAGTAATTGTTCATCGTAGGTGAGTCACCGGCAAAGAGCTCAAGAGGCTCGACTCCCATTACCACAGCGGCGTTGCAGACGAAATTCATCGGAATGTCCGACTCTCCGCTCTCGTACCTCTCAACATCCGACGGAAGCAGGCCGCATTTTCCTGCCAGTTCCTCAATACTCATATCGATGTCCTCGCGAAGCCCTCTCAGGCGCATAGCCATCTGTTTAATCTGCTCGTTAAGTGCCATAGTCCTTTACCTGTTTATATTACCTCGATTCCCTGCTCCTCGCACAGCCTCAGACTGAGCTCGCGCAGTTTGAATTTCTGAATCTTACCGCTTCCTGTAAGCGGGTACTCTTTTACGAAAAATACGTATTTGGGTATTTTGTATCTCGATATTCTGCCTTTGCAGTATTCCCGGACCTCGTCGGATGTCATCTGTACGCCGTCGTCCAGAATAATGAACGCTCCGACCTCCTCACCGTATTTCTTTGACGGTACACCTGCCACCTGAACATCGCGTACACCAGGCAGATGATACAGAAACTCCTCGATTTCGCGCGGATAGATGTTCTCTCCACCGCGGATTATCATATCCTTGATGCGTCCGGTGATTCTGTAGTTTCCGTTCTCGTCCTTGACTCCAAGGTCTCCTGAGTGAAGATATCCGTTCTCGTCAATAAGCTCGGCTGTGGCCTCGGGGTTGTTGTAGTAGCCTTTCATTATGTTGAAGCCCTTGCAGCACATCTCACCCTGAACGCCGACTGGAACCTCCTTGTGGGTCTCGGGGTCCAGAACCTTTACATCGACAAACTCGTAATCGCGGCCGACGGTGGTGAATCTTACATCATCTGGGTCGTCTATGCGTTGCTGGCTCATGCCGGGCGATGTCTCGGTCAATCCATATACGCTGGTCACTCTCAGGTGCATCTTGCTCTCAACCTTGCGCATCAAGTCGATAGGGCAGAGTGAGCCCGCCATAATGCCTGTCCTGAGACAGGAAAGATCGAAGGTCTCGAAAAGCGGATGATTCAGTTCGGCGATGAACATCGTGGGAACACCGTAAAGTGCTGTGCAGCGTTCCTTGTGAACCGACTGCAATGTGACCAACGGATCAAAACGCTCGACCATCACCTCGGTGCAACCGTGCGTGAGACAGTTCATTGTTGCTAGAACAACACCGAAGCAATGGAACAGGGGAACGCAGACGCACAACTTGTCATCGGCTGTGAATTTCATATGCTCGCCTGTCAGATAGCCGTTGTTGGTTATGTTGTAGTGAGTGAGCATCACACCTTTGGGGAATCCTGTCGTACCCGATGTGTATTGCATATTTACGACATCGTGACACGATACCGATTCACGCAGGCGGTTGAACTCGTCATCATCGGTGTTCTCGCCAAGCAGCAGAATTTCGGGGGTGTTGTACATTCCTCTGAATTTCTCCTGTCCTATATATACAACATTCTTCAGCTTGGGGAAACGGCTGCTGGTCAGATGACCGCGCTGACATTCGCGTAACTCGGGCAACATCTTGTAAGCCATTTCAACATATTTGCTCTCCCACGTACCGTCGGTCAGGCAAAGTGTGTGCATATCGGAGTTCTCAACCAGATACTCCAGCTCGTTCTGCTTGTAGTTGGTGTTGACGGTTATGCAGACTGCTCCGATTTTAGCGCACGCATAGAGGAATGTGAGCCAGTCCGGAACGTTCTGTGCCCAAAGACCTACGTGCGTACCCTTTGTCACTCCGATGGCTACAAGTCCGCGTGCCATATCATCGACACGGTGGTTGAACTCCTTCCATGTAAAACGCAGGTCGCGGTCGGAATAGACAATATATTCCTTGTCGGGCGTATGCTCTGCCCAGTATTCCAGATACTGTCCTATGGTCTTCTCGGATAATTCAAGCATAGGGTAATTATATAGGAGTATAGACTACAGCGAGTATTCTGGCTTTGTTGCCCTTATATCCGTGTACGTGGTGTTTGACAATCGAGTCGTAATAGATGCTGTCGCCGGCATTCAGCAGATGCGTGTGCTTTCCATATACGACTTCGACCTGCCCGTCAAGCACGTAGATGAATTCCTCGCCCTCGTGCGATGACAATGAGAATTCCTCGTCATTTACGGGGAGAATGTCGATGATGAAAGGTTCCAGATGCCTGTTCTCCTTGCCCTCGGACAATGAATGATAAAGCATATGGTCAACATCAGTGCTTCCGTGATTTGAGAAGCGTGTTGATTCCGTAAGCTCAGAGCCGCGGCCTACAACTGCGCCCATTCCCTGTGAGTCATCGAGAAAAGTACCCAGACGGACTCCAAGTACACGTGCTATCTTGATGAGCGGTGCCAGACCCGGCAGCGTGCCGCCATTCTCAATATACTGTATCTGCTCCAACGGCAGTTGCGCCCGTTCGGCAAGAGCCTCTTGCTCTATGCCTTTCGCCTCTCTTAATGAGCGGATTTTGTTTCCGACTGAAGTCTTCATAATCAGGAGTCTATAATTTAAAAGGACATTATTTCCTTCGGGGGCAAAGTTACAAAAAATCATACCTGATTAATATATCACCAGTCACTAATGAGTAATCTTCAACAAATAACTTGGTAATCTTCCGGATTTCTGTCCTACTTTTTTTACGTTACTGAATAAAATCCACAACGGTAAATTCTATTTATGAATAATGTGGGAATATAAGGATAATTTGTTAATTTTGTATGTTTAATAATTGCCTGTCATACAGGTGACCGATAACCATAAAAAGTTGTATATGGACGATGAATTGATAAAGCCGAACGGTAGCTACTCAGCAGATAGCATACAGGTTCTTGAGGGGTTGGAGGCTGTGCGCAAGCGCCCGGCAATGTATATTGGAGATATCAGCGAGAAGGGTCTGCATCATCTGGTGTACGAGGTCGTTGACAACTCGATTGATGAGTCGATGGCCGGTTACTGTACTCATATAGAGGTGACCATCAATGCTGACGGCTCAGTGACAGTCCAGGATAACGGCCGTGGTATTCCTGTGGATATGCATGAGAAGGAACATCGCTCTGCTCTGGAGGTCGTTATGACCGTACTCCATGCCGGCGGCAAGTTCGACAAAGGTTCATACAAGGTGTCCGGCGGACTCCACGGCGTCGGCGTGAGCTGCGTCAACGCATTGTCAACAAAAATGGTCACCGAGGTCTTCCGTAATGGAAATGTTTACCGTCAGGAATATGCGAAGGGCAAACCTGTTACAGGAGTTGAAATAACAGGCAAGTCGGATCATACAGGAACGCGTCAGACATTCTGGCCGGATGGAAGCATTTTTACCACAACCGAGTACAAATATGATATTCTGGCGGCCCGCCTTCACGAACTGTCATTTCTGAATGCCGGATTGAAAATCTCGCTGACCGATTTCCGCACAGTCGATAGTGAGGGCAATCCCCGTCACAACGAGTATTTCTCAAAGGACGGCCTCAAAGAGTTTGTTTACTATATGGACGAGAATCGCGTTCATTTGATAAATGATTGTATATATCTGAATACTGAAAAGCAGGGTATTCCTATTGAGGTCGCGATATTGTACAATACCGGATATACCGAGACAATACGCTCGTTTGTCAATAATATCAACACTATCGAGGGCGGTACTCATCTTATGGGCTTCCGTATGGCTCTGACCAGAACTTTGAAGAAATATGCCGATGACAACAAATTCCTTGAGAAGGCAAAAGTAGAGATCGAAGGTGAGGATTTCCGCGAGGGTCTGTCGGCGGTTATATCAATTAAAGTTGCTGAGCCTCAGTTCGAGGGTCAGACCAAGACAAAACTTGGAAACAGCGAGGTAGCCGGAGCCGTCCAGCAGGCTGTTGGTGAGGCGTTGTCGCAGTATCTTGAGGAGCATCCGAAAGAGTCCAAGATGATTGTCGATAAAGTGGTTCTTGCCGCTCAGGCACGTGTGGCTGCCCGAAAGGCGCGTGAGAGTGTGCAGCGCAAAAGTCCTCTTAGCGGCAGCGGTCTGCCCGGCAAACTTGCCGACTGCTCGGACAAGGATCCTGCAAAATGTGAGCTGTTCATCGTCGAGGGTGATTCTGCTGGTGGAAGCGCCAAACAGGGACGTGACCGTCATACTCAGGCTATCCTGCCTATCCGAGGCAAGATATTCAATGTTGAGCGCGTAATGTGGCACAAGGCTTTTGATCACGAGGAGGTGAACAACATTATTCAGGCAATGGGTGTCCGCTTCGGCTTGAATCCTGAAGACTCGAAGCAGGCAAATTACGATAAGCTGCGTTATTACAAGGTTATAATTATGACTGATGCCGATGTTGACGGCTCGCATATTGATACTCTGATTATGACATTGTTCTTCCGATATATGCCGGAGTTCATAGAGAATGGGCATTTGTATATCGCCACTCCTCCGCTATATCTCTGTACAAAAGGAAAAATCAAGGAGTATTGCTACAACGAGGTTCAAAGACAACGTTTCATAGATCAATACGGTGCCGGTCTTGAGCAGAATATCACAACGCAGCGTTACAAAGGTCTTGGCGAGATGAATCCTGAGCAGTTGTGGGAGACAACCATGAATCCCGAGAACCGTCTTCTCAAGCAGGTTCAGATACAGGATGCCGCCGAGGCTGACTATATCTTCTCAATGTTGATGGGCGATGATGTTGGCCCGCGCCGTGAGTTCATCGAGAGCAACGCTACATACGCCAATATTGACGCATAAAAATCCTGATTAATATAAATCGCCCGGCAGCGCAACGTTGCCGGGCGATTCTTTTATTAATGGGTTGGCTATTTCTCTACCAGATTCATTCCAGCCTTTATGGCTTGCTCGTTCAGAGGAATGAATTTCCAGTTGCGCTCAGATACGGAGTGCTTGATTCCTTCTATTACATGCTCCATCTGAAGTATTGGACGTAATTTCAGATAAGCTCCCAGCAGGAACATGTTTGCTACTTTTGGGGTGTTTATCTTGGCTGCCTCCTCGATAGCCGGAATTGCATATATGTTTATGTCTTTACGTGTCGGCTTGCGGACAATGGTACTGGGCGTGTATAACAGCAGGCCACCAGGCTTGACGCGACCCTCGAATTTATCCATAGCCTGCTGGCTCAGGATTATTGCAGTGTCGAAATCCTGCAGAATAGGCGAACTGATAGGACTGTCGCTCAGTATAACCATAGCGTTTGCGGTACCGCCCCGGATCTCTGGTCCGTAAGAAGGTATCCAGGAAACCTCCAATCCCTGCATCAATCCGGAATATGCCAATATCTTGCCCATAGAGAGCACACCCTGCCCTCCGAATCCTGTAATTACTATCTCTTCAGTCATAATATGCTTTATCTTGGTGCGTTCATATCCATCACAATCTTGCCATCAACCTTAATGTCACCTAATGGATATTTCTTGAACATATTCTCTACCATCCAATCGTTGGCTGCTTTCGGGCTGAGACCCCAGCCTGAGTTGCAGTTCGATACTACCTCTACAATCGATGTGCCCTTTTTGTCTCTCTGGTTCTCAAATGCCTGACGCAATGCCTTCTTGAGCTTGCGTACATTTGCCGGAGTGTGGACAGAGTGACGTGTTACATAGCATACACCATTCAGCTGTGCCAGCAATGGCGTGATGTTGAGTGGGTATCCCATCGTCTTTACGTCACGTCCGCGCGGGCAGGTAGTGGTCTTCATACCCTCAAGTGTTGTCGGAGCCATCTGGCCTCCTGTCATTCCGTAGATACCGTTGTTTATGAAGATAATCACAATGTTCTCGCCACGGTTGCAGGCGTGCATAGTCTCGCCCGTACCTATTGCGGCAAGATCACCGTCACCCTGATATGTGAAAACGAACTTGTCGGGCTGTACACGCTTGATGCCGGTTGCAACCGCGCAGGCACGTCCATGAGCTGCCTCGACAACATCGAAATTGTAGAAATCGTACAGAAATACCGAGCAACCTACAGGTGAGATCCCAATCACATCGTGCTCAATGCCCATCTCCTCAATAACTTCTGCAATAGTGCGCACTACAACTCCGTGACCGCACCCGGGGCAGAAATTGAATATTCCGTCCGACATCAGACGGCTCTTCTTATATACCAGATTCTCAGGCTTGATAATATCTTGTGGATTCATAATAGCAGTCTTATAGTCCGAATTGACGATATAATGCATTCTCTATCTCCTCAGGCATCGGCACCATACCGCCAAGACGTCCGAAGAAACCTACGGGCTTGTGCCCCTCTATGGCCAGTCTTACATCCTCGATCATCTGACCGGCATTCAGCTCTACCGACATAAAGCCTTTGACTTTTCTGGAGGCAGCAAGCTCTTTCAACTCGTTCGTCGGGAAAGGATAGAGCGATATCGGTCTGAACAGGCCTACCTTATGGCCCTTTGCACGTGCCGCCTCGATACTCTTTTGGGCTATACGGGCAATGATACCGAAAGCTACAATTATATATTCGGCATCATCACAGTAAATCTTCTCGTAACGGACCTCGTCGCGTTCCATGAGACGATACTTGGCTTGAAGCCTCTGATTGACCAGTTCGTGCTGCTGCGGGTGCAGATTGAGTGATGTAACGTATCTGCGTTCTTTACCCTCAGGCGTACCGTTGGTTGCCCAATCCGGGTACTCAGTCATTCTTGGGCGTTGCTCGGGCAGGGTGATTTTTTCCATCATCTGACCCAGCGCTCCATCGGCAAGAATCATTACAGGATTGCGGTATTTGAATGCGAGGTCGAAGCCCAATGCTATGAAGTCTGCCATCTCCTGAACCGATTTCGGTGCAAGTGTCAGCAGCTTGTAGTCTCCGTGACCACCTCCTTTTACTGTCTGGAAATAGTCTGCCTGACTTGGCTGTATGGTGCCAAGGCCGGGACCTCCGCGCGATACATTTATAAGAAGGCAGGGCAGCTCGGCGCCTGCGATGTATGAAATGCCTTCGCTCATAAGGCTGATGCCCGGGCTTGATGATGATGTCAGCACCCGATGCCCCGTGGCGGCGGCTCCATATACCATATTGATAGCTGATACCTCGCTCTCGGCCTGAAGAACCACCATTCCCGTACGGGCGTATGCGTCGGTCTCCATCAAATATTCCAAAACCTCAGTCTGCGGTGTGATAGGGTATCCGTAATAGGCATCGGCTCCGGCTCTGATAGCAGCCTCGGCAATAGCCTCGTTGCCCTTCATCAATCTTATTCCGTTATCTTCCATATCTATCTCTTATTCTTCAACTTTTACCCGATAGACCGAAATGACTCCATCGGGGCAGATAATTCCGCAATTAGTACACCCTATGCACAATTCGGGCTTTTCCATATACGCAAAGTGATATCCTTTTCCGTTGACCTTTGCTGACATTCCCAGAACGTGCCGGTCGCAGGTGTTTACGCAAAGCTCGCAACCTTTGCAACGCTCGCTGTCAACAGTAACAGCACCTTGAATCTTCGCCATATTCTCTAAATAGTTTCTTGTTTTTAATTTGCAGACTCACCTAAGGCTCTGTAATCTGTAAGGTTGATGTCGAATATCAACGACGAGCAGCCCGGAATCTCATTTTGTTCGCTTGTCCCATATCCAAGCTGATATGGAATATAAACTTTCCAGATATCTCCTGGTGTCATATTCTGCAACGCCAGGGAAACTCCTGCAACAAGGTCGGAGACTCTGAATTCCAAAGGAGTGCATATCTCCGGGTCGATATTCTCAGCCTTGTATGACTGGTCAAATATGAGACCTTCCAGATGTTTTGATGAGGGAATAAGCCTGCCCCGGTAATTCATCCTGATATAGTCTGTCGATTTCGGAGAACCGGTTCCGTCACCTTTTTCGATAACTTTGCAGTATATGTATTTCGATGGGCTCCAGTCTGTCCTTGATGGGTCAACATCCGATCTCAGAATTCTGAAAAAATCTCCCTCAACGGCTTTTTCCGGCAGGATAGTATTGTTGACAATACGGCTGATAGAGTCTATGAAATTCTCATTGCGCTGCTGCCAGTCGTGAAACTCGTCCTGCTCCTCGCTTGTGGCGCAGGAAATCATTGCCGTCGCCAGTATGGCGAGCAGTGTACCAATCCTGAAAAACCGTCGCATAGAAAGTGGGTGATTACAATGTCTTCAAAATACTTGTGATAGTGACTTTGTCTGATATAATGCCGCAGAGATCGTCAATTCTGACACGCTCCTGCTCCATAGTATCGCGGTTACGCAGTGTTACGGTGCCGTCTTCAAGTGACTGATGGTCAACCGTGATGCAATACGGGGTGCCTATCGCATCCTGACGGCGGTAGCGCTTGCCGATGGAATCCTTCTCATCGTACTGGCAGTTGAAATGGAACTTAAGGTCATTCTGAATCTTGTGAGCCAGCTCTGGCAGTCCGTCTTTCTTTACAAGCGGCAGAATGCCCAGCTTTACAGGGGCAAGGGCTGCCGGCAGATGCAGTACTACGCGGCTCTCGCCGTTCTCGAGTACCTGATCCTCGTATGACGCGCAGATAATGCTCAGGAACATACGGTCAACGCCGATGGATGTCTCGATAACGTACGGAGTGTAGCTCTCGTTCGTCTCCGGGTCAAAATACTTGATGTTCTTGCCGCTGTATTTCTCGTGCTGTGACAAATCGAAGTTGGTGCGGCTGTGGATTCCCTCAACCTCCTTGAAGCCGAACGGCATAAGGAATTCGATGTCGGTGGCGGCATTTGCATAGTGCGCCAGCTTGTCGTGATCGTGGAAACGGTAATGGTCTGCTCCGAATCCAAGAGCCTGATGCCATGCCATGCGTGTCTCTTTCCATTTCGCAAACCAGTCAAGCTCGGTTCCGGGCTTGATGAAGAACTGCATCTCCATCTGCTCGAACTCGCGCATGCGGAATATGAACTGACGGGCTACAATCTCATTTCTGAAAGCCTTTCCTATCTGGGCTATTCCGAACGGAAGCTTCATGCGGCCGGTTTTCTGGACGTTCAGATAGTTGACAAAGATTCCTTGTGCGGTCTCTGGACGAAGATATATCTTCATTGAGCCGTCGGCCGTCGAACCCATCTCGGTCGAGAACATCAGGTTGAACTGACGTACGTCTGTCCAGTTGCGGGTACCGCTGATAGGACATACAATCTCCTCGTCAAGAATAATCTGCTTCAGTTCGTCGAGGTCGTTGGCGTTCATAGCCTTGGCATAACGCTCGTGGAGCGCGTCGCGCTTTGCCTGATGCTCCAGCAGGTTCTGGCTGGTGGCACGGTATTGTGCCTCGTCGAAACTGTCGCCGAAACGTTTGCGGGCCTTAGCTATGTCCTTCTCAATTTTATCGTCGTATTTGGCAATCTGCTCTTCGATAAGCACATCGGCGCGGTAGCGCTTCTTGCTGTCGCGGTTGTCAATCAACGGGTCGTTGAACGCATCTACGTGTCCTGAAGCCTTCCATATTGTAGGGTGCATGAAAATGCTGCTGTCTATTCCGACAATGTTGTCGTGCAGAAGCACCATACTCTGCCACCAGTATGATTTGATATTGTTCTTCATCTCAACGCCCATCTGACCGTAGTCATAAACTGCGCCGAGGCCGTCGTATATCTCACTTGAAGGGAAAACAAAACCGTACTCCTTGCAGTGAGCTACGATTTTCTTGAAAACATCATCCTGTGCCATTTTCGGTTATTTGAAATTTTCCGCAAAAATACTCAAATACCTTCTATAAAAGGAACAATTCCCCGGCTTTCTTTGCTTAAAGATTGTTATTATATGTAATGTCGCCTTTTCGGAGAGTCGCTTTCCGCTAGTTTTCAACAACGATGGGTTTTTGCCCTGGGTATTTCGGATAGATGCTTGAAAAACCGTAAATTCGCGAGTATTAACGGAAAAGTTCCCATTTTTATGAGCGACGACGATTTTTACAGTGATGACGTGGCTGGTGACGAGGATGTGGATATCCTCCCGTCAGATGACTCTGTCCAGGAGCATTCATCTTATCATCCGGTCATTGACGAGGACGGTACGGTACGCCATCAACTGTCAGGAATGTATCAGAACTGGTTCCTGGATTACGCCTCGTATGTTATTTTGGAGCGTGCCGTTCCGCATTTCGTGGATGGACTGAAACCTGTGCAGCGCCGCGTCCTTCACGCTATGAAACGTCTTGATGACGGACGTTACATAAAAGTCGCGAACATTGTAGGCCATACAATGCAGTTTCATCCTCACGGCGACGCCTCGATAGGCGATGCCCTGGTTCAGATGGGGCAGAAGGACTTGCTGATAGACTGCCAGGGCAATTGGGGAAATATCCTTACCGGTCATAGGGCTGCCGCACCAAGATATATTGAGGCCAGACTGTCTCGGTTTGCATTGGAGACTGTGTTCAATGCAAAAACGACTGAATGGAAAATCACGTACGACGGCCGTAACAAGGAGCCGGTGACGCTTCCAGTCAAATTCCCTCTGCTTCTGGCTCAGGGTGCCGAGGGTATAGCTGTTGGTCTGTCCTGCAAGATTCTTCCCCATAATTTCAATGAGTTGTGCGATGCCGCAGTATCATATCTGAAAGGCGAAGAGTTCAGCCTGTATCCCGATTTTCCTACTGGAGGCTCGATTGACGTGTCTCATTATAACGATGGCGAGCGTGGCGGGACGGTCAAGATCAGGGCGAACATCACAAAGGAAGCCGACAACAAGACACTTGTTATAAATGAGATACCATACGGCGAGAATGTGATGACATTGTGCGACTCAATCGTGAAGGCCGTCAAGAAAGGCAAGATAAAAGTCCGCAAGGTCGAGGATCTGACTGCGGCCAAAGTGGAAATCCGCATCACGCTTGCCCCCGGAGTGTCTTCCGACAAGACCATCGACGCATTGTATGCTTTTACCAACTGCGAGGTGAGCATATCGCCGAACTGCTGTGTGATAGACGATAAGAAACCACGTTTCCTTCGTGTGAGCGATGTACTCCGCAAGTCGGTTGACAATACTCTCAACCTCTTGAGAATGGAGCTTGAGATACAAAAGGGCGAGCTGATTGAACAGCTGCATTTCGCCTCGCTTGAGAAGATATTCATCGAGGAACGCATATACAAGGACTCTGCTTTCGAGCAGGCACCCGATATGGATTCTGCCTGCGCCCATATTGATGAGCGCCTCACGCCGTTCTATCCTCAGTTTGTCCGCGAGGTGACCAAGGATGATATCCTGCGTCTGATGGAAATCAAGATGGCCCGTATTCTCAAATTCAACAAGGAAAAGGCCGATGAGGCTATCGCCCGTATGAACAAAGAGATTGCGCGGATTGACAAGGACCTTTCGGATATGGTGGCTGTGACCATCCGCTGGTTCACTAATCTGAAAGAGAAGTACGGTGCCGCATGGCCTCGCAGGACAGAACTGAAAAATTTCAACACTATTGTAGGAAGCAAGGTCATCGAGGCCAATGAACGACTGTATATAAACCGTGCTGACGGCTTTATCGGAACAGGACTGAAAAAGGATGAGTTCGTTGCAAACTGCAGTGAGCTTGACGATGTGATAATCTTCTACAAGGACGGACGCTACAAGGTGGTCAGAATAGCGGAGAAACTGTTTGTCGGCCCGGGTGTCCTCTATCTGAATGTCTTCAAGAAGAACGACAAGCGCACAATCTACAATGTGATATACCGCGACGGCAAGAACGGGGCTGCTTACATCAAGCGTTTTGCCGCCATCGGCTTGTCGCGTGACAAGGAATATGACCTTACGCAAGGAAAGCCCGGCTCGAAGATTCTTTATTTTACGGCGAACAGTAACGGCGAGGCCGAGACTGTCCACATACAGCTCAAACCGAATCCGAAGCTCAAGAAGCCGGCTTTCGACAAAGACTTCAGCTCGATAGCCATCAAAGGCCGCCAGTCAATGGGAAATCTGCTTACCAGGAACGAGGTGCAGAGAGTCGGACTCAAGTCTCACGGCGTATCTACGCTTGGCGGACGCAAAGTCTGGTTCGACCGTGATATACTCCGGCTTGATTTCGATGACCACGGTGAATTCCTTGGCGAATTCGAGTCCGATGAACAGATTCTTGTAATCAATGATGCCGGCGAGTATTACACCACCGAGGTTGACTCGAACCATCATTTCGACCCGAATATACTCCGGTTGGAGAAATTCGCTCCCGAAAAGGTCTGGACTGCTGTGCTTTTCGATGCCTCGCAGAACGGTTATCTTTATGTAAAGCGATTCTGTCTTGATCCCTCTGCCAAGAAGAATTCCATCTTGGGCGATGACAAGGGCAGCCGTCTGGTGTTGCTTACTGATACTGTTTATCCACGTGTCTGTGTGACATTCGGCGGTGACGACAGCTTCCGTCAAAGCCTTGAGGTCGAATTGTCCGACTTTGTGGGCGTGAAGAGCTTCAAGGCGCGCGGACGAAGATTATCGACTTGGACAATAGACAGTGTCGTTGAGATTGAGCCGACGCGTCAGCCTGAGGTGACCGACAGTGTTGATGAACCCGATGACAACGTACCTGTGCAGCAGGATGACAATACAAATGAGGATGATGGTCAGATGTCGCTTTTTTAGACGGTCAGCATTGATATTCCTGCTCATGCTGGCTTTGCCGGTGTGGGCTGATGACGGTAATGTGGGCAGACTGCCTCAGAGCGGGCAGAGACTCAACCAATATTCTTTATCTGTCGGTGGCCTGGAGATGTTGCAGGAGTATATGTCTCCGTATAAGTACAGCGGTGCCTTGCTTAATCTGACAGGTCAGCGCCAGCATCTTCTCAAGCATTCACCGGACTGGATGTACTCTTCGTATATGGGCTTGTCATTCAGTCCGGCAAGAAACAGGACTGGCAACGGTCATACTACATATCTGATGTTCAACGGCCATTTCTCGTGGGAACGTATCTGGATAGACAATCCGTCGTTCACATTGTCTGCCGGACCGGAACTCTTTGCAAAACTCGGTGGCGTGATTAACACGCGGAACAGTAATAACCCTGCCCAGCCTACAATTTATCTTGCCGGGTCAATAGCCGGAAAGGCTACATACCGATTCAGAATAAAGGATTTTCCTATGGCTTTGTCCTGGGATGCCGACATACCGCTTCTTGGATACAATTTCGCCCCGACGTACGGCCTGCAGTATTACGAGATACAATATCTGGATAAGTTCGGCGAGGCGTCACATCTGGCCTGGCCGGGTAATCCGCTCACACTCAGTCAGCGCGTGTCGCTCAGCATTCCCGTCGGTTCTGTGCAACTCAAGATTGGCTATGCCGGGGATTATTTCAAGTATGATACCGGCGGACTGAAGTGTAAAATGTACGAGAGCTCGCTGATGGTGGGTTTTGTAAAAAGAATCGAAATCAAACATAACGGCCGATGAGAAAGACTCTGCTTTTTGTGATAGTGCTTTGCACGGTCCTGTGTTCGTGCATTCACGAGGATTACGATAATTCGCCCCTTGGCAATTTTAATGCCTTGTGGAACCTGATGGACAGGAATTATTGCTTTTTCGACTATAAGGCCGAGGAATACGGACTTGACTGGAACAAGGTGTATAGCAAATACAGGCCTGAGATTACCGATACGATAGACGAGGAAGGCTTGTTCAATGTTCTTAATGCTATGCTCGGCGAGTTGCGCGACGGTCATGTGAATCTGTATTCAATATATGATTTGGGAAGATACTGGAGCTGGAAGGAGGATTATCCTGTCAATTACTATCCCCACATCCGTGACAATTATCTTGGCTCTGATTTCAAGATTGGCGGTGGATTCAGGTATAAGATATTGAATGACGGGAATGTAGGCTATATGTATTATGGTGATTTCACCGGCTCCGTTACTGACGGCTATATGGACCGCATTATGAATTATTTTATGAAGTGCAAAGGTATAATCATAGATGTCCGCAACAATGGCGGCGGTTATATCTTCAACGTGAATGAGATAATGTCCCGCTTCGTGAAAGAGCCCGTGATGTACGGATATATGCGACACAAGACTGGTCCCGGCCATTCAGAATTCTCAGACTACGAGGAGATGTGGGTCGAACCGTCGCAAGGCTATCGCTGGAAGAAACCTGTGGCCATACTTACAAACCGTGGCTGTTTCAGCGCCACCAATTCTTTCGTAAGCGCGATGAGCGTGCTTCCGCAAGTCATGATTTTCGGAGACCGTACAGGCGGAGGTGGAGGTGTGCCGCTCTCACTGGAACTTCCCAACGGTTGGTCTGTACGCTATTCCTCATCGCCGATGTATGATATCAACAAGAAAGATATTGAGTTTGGGGTGGAGCCCGATGTAAAGGTTGATATAACAGCAGGGGATTTGGAACGCGGTATTGACACTATCCTGGAGACTGCCATCAAATGGGTGTCTGAACAGGATACCATTAATAATCCAAGATATAAATAATTATAGATGAAACGTTTGTCATTTTTCGTATTGGCAGGCATACTGGTTCTTACTATGCCTCTTCTCTCGTATGCCGGAGTTCAGAAAGTTTTGAAAATAGATTTCAAGACTCCTGTATCCGAACAGGGGAACACTTCGTTCTCACTGGCTTCGTTCTCGCTTGATGATTTGATGAGCGGCAATATCTCGCTGCTCAGGATGGTCCGCGCCATTGATGCCGCGGCTGCCGATCCGTCAATCAGTATGATTTATATGACTCCTGACAACTTCTCTGCCGGCATCTCGCAGATGGAGGAAGTCAGGTCGGCTCTGGCACGCTTCCGCGCATCCGGCAAGAGCATAGTGGCTTATTGCGAGAATTTGTCGAATGCCAGCTATTATGTAGCATCGGTCGCTGACAAGATTGTGCTGAATCCTGCTTCGGAGAATTATCTGACGGGACTTGCTACGCAGCAGATATTTCTGAAGGACGCTCTTGACGCGCTTGGAGTCGAGGTGCAGCTGATACGGCACGGCAAATACAAATCCGCAGGCGAGATGTTTACCCGCAATGATTTCAGCCCTGAGAATCTGGAACAGAATCAGGTCATGGTCAATTCTTTATGGAACGGTATGAGCTCAGAGATGGCTGCCTCAAGAAACATTCCGGTAGAGAGTCTGAATGCATGGATTGACAGCCTTTCGCTTGTGAGTGCCGAGTCGTTCAAACAGAGGGGGCTTGTCGATGAGCTCTGGCATAAGGACGAACTTGACGATTATCTCAGTGAGCAGGCCGGACTGCCGGTGGTGCGTATGGTACCATTTGTCTCAATCAGCAAGTATATGGACAAGGTCGAGAAAAAACTGAGAAAGCAGACAAAACGCTGCAAGGAAAAGATTGCCGTTGTATATGCCAATGGCGAGATTGTGGCTTCTACCGACGGTACGGGTATGGCGGAGGATGTTATTGTCGGCAAGAGCCTGGCGGCTACTCTTGAGAAAGTCCGTAAGGATGACAAGATAAAGGCTGTTGTACTCAGAGTCAATTCTCCGGGCGGCAGCGTGTTTGCATCGGAGCTTATCAAACGTGAGATGGACTTGCTTGCAGCCTCGAAGCTTGTCGTAGCCAGTTATGGCGATTATGCCGCATCGGGCGGCTACTGGATTTCGGCCGGCGCAAAAGTGATTTTTACGGATAAGGCCACTCTGACCGGTTCTATCGGCTGTTTCTCAATGATACCGGCTGTCGGCAATGCCGTGCATAAGATTGCGAAAGTCAATATAGCTACCGTCGGCTCGTCGAAGCACAGCGATATGTTGACGGGTATGCGCCATCTGGACGATACCGAGACTGCGTTTATGCAGGCTCAGATTGAGTCTATTTACGACAAGTTCACAACTATAGTATCCGATGGCCGCGGCCTTTCCAAGGATAGTGTCGATGCAATAGGACAGGGCCGTGTATGGACTGGCTCCGATGCTGTCGGCATAGGACTTGCAGACCGTGTCGGAGGACTTGCCGATGCTATCGCATACGCTGCAGAACAGGTCTGCCCTGAAATGTACGCATTGGTCGAATATCCCGAGGTGAAGCCGTTCTCGTGGCTGTCTCTGTTCGGCGAAGATGTTGATCTTGACGAGACTCTCACATCCGATGCCCAGGTCACATCTATGTTCCGCCGCCTGCTTCCGTTCGTTCCTATGATGCGTAAATCGCAGTCACCGGTCAATATGGCACGTATGACCGAAGTATATTCTTTCGATTGATGTTGTAAATAAAGGTTTTTTACTACCTTTGCCGCATCAGCCTGCGGGCGTGGCGGAATTGGCAGACGCGCTAGACTTAGGATCTAGTATCTTAGGATGTGAAGGTTCAAGTCCTTTCGCCCGTACAAGAGAGAGAGAACGGATTTCCGCTCTCTCTTTCTGTTTTGTGGTGAAGGCTTGTGCGGAAACAGTCAGGATAGTTCGAGGACTTCGTCGGCGTACGAGATTACGCGGGTGCGGTGGGAGATGAAGATGATGGTCTTCGCGCCGTGGCAGCTGGCGGCAAGGCGGTTCAGAAACTCGTCTTCGGTGGCATTGTCGAGAGCGGATGTCGCCTCGTCAAGTACCAGAATGGTGCCGGTGTGAAGAAGCGACCGGGCTATTGCAATACGTTGGGCCTGCCCTTCGCTGAGACCCGCGCCGGATTCTCCGCATACTGTATCCAGTCCGTCCGGTAAATCAAATACGAAGTCGGCGACGGCTGTTCTCAAAGCATCGCGCATATCGCTTTCAGTGGCATCGGCGTTTGCCAGAAGCAGATTGTCGCGTATTGTGCCGCTCATCAGACTGTTGCCTTGCGGCACATACATGAAATTGCGTATTGATATTGGCGTGATTGTGCCTGACTGTGGTTTCAGCAAGCCCATCGCAAGGCGAATAAGCGTGCTTTTGCCCTGTCCGGTAGGGCCGGTTATGACAGTGAGTGAGCCGGCTGGGAAAGTGTGGCTGAAATTGCAAAGAGTGGGGGATTGCTGTCCGGGATATGCAAAATTCACGTTCCGGAACTCAATGGAAGGAGCTTTGTCGAGCAACTTCCCGTTGAATGGGATATCCTCTTTCAAGGCCATCAGCCCGGCAAGACGTTCTTCCGAGGCCAGTGACTGTATGAATGCAGGAATATGACGGCTGATATCGGCTATCGGCCGTTGTACCTGTCCTACAAGTTGCAGGAAAGCTGTCATCATACCGTAGGTGACTGAGCCGTCGCGTATGCCATATACTCCCCAGAGGAATGCCAGCGCGTATCCTGCCATAAACCCTACGCTCATAAGACCGCGGGCTATTGCATTGTAGTTCAACTGGCGTATAGTGGCCTTCTCAATCTCCTGTTGAACATCGCACAGTTTCCTCAGGGTGCGTTCTACGCCAATTAACGACAATACCAGAACACGGTTCTGCAGGTTTTCCTGTATGTGCTGCTGGCACTTGCTGTCAAGATTTCTCAAAAGGGTTGACAGTTCGCGGATTATCTTGTAGAACATTCTGGAGCCTAAAACAGCTACAACCATAAGCACCAGAAGCAGACCGAGCAGCTTCGGAGCCATCATTACAAGATAGACCGAGGCTGCAACAAGCTGTACTACTGTAATAATCACCTCCGGAATGCGAGAGCAGACAAGATCCACCATAACCCTGACGTCCTCCTGTATGCGGTTCAGAATGTCAGCGCTGTGATATTCCTCTTTCCCGTGCCACGAGCTTCGCAGTGTGTGCGCGAAGACCTCGTACCGCAAATGATTCTTGGCCTTGACTATTGTAAGGTTCTCCCAGTACGATGCACCCATATTGCACAGTATTCTCGTAATGATAATACCGATGAATATCGCGATGCATCCTTCCAGAGACTTGTCCGAAACACCTGTCGCTACATCAATCAGCAGCTTGCATATCCATACAAATCCGAGTGACAATGCAATACGCACCATTCCGATGAGCACGCTTATCAGTATGCGCCATCGGAATAGCCTGTATATTTTTACTACTCCTTTTACACTGCTTTTGAAATCCTTCATTGCGCAAAACCTCTGTGGCAGGGTGCAAAAGTAGGTAAAAAAGCTTAGAATGTCATTATCGCTTACTCAATTGACTTAATCTCATCTTCTGTGAGTCCGAGAAACTCGCTGACAGAGTCGTTGATTGCTATACCGTTTTCCTTGAGCATTTTGGCAAAATTGATTCTCTCATCAATGCTGCTGTTCTTTGAATCAAATCTGATGCTGACTTTCTTTTGTATGCCTGAATCCAGTTCGTTGTTCTCGACCTCAATGCTCATATTCGGAAGATTCTCGTCCAGATGGTGCTTGTCGAGCCATTCCTGGATTCTCTCGATGTCGTCATCGTCTAAATTCTGCTTATCAAGCCAATTCTGAAGCTCCGGCCAGTCTTCATCGTCAAAATCGTGCTCGTCAAGCCATTCGCCCAACTCGACAAAATCTTTTATAATGTTGCCGGATACGGTAAACGGCAATGAGTCTGGGTCCAGTTTCTCAATCTTGTCCATAGCCTTTATGCTGGAATAATACGATGCCGGGATTATTCCGATGGACAATATGAGCCAGAGTATCAGCAGACACAGTCCCGGTCTCCATTTTGGGGTCGATATGTCGAATATCAGTATTATTCCACAATAAATCAGGAGAATGGACGGTATGATGCAGACCAATGTCCAAAGAGTTAGCATCCAAGGGTTGAAGAAAAGTCTGACAACCGGAAGAACGGACATCATTGATGAGTAGATGTCACCAAACGGCATCCAGCCGGCAACGCCTGCTGTCACACTCTGTGCCAGGACGAAGCTTCCTATTACAATTGCTTTGGTTGCCAGCCCGAACAGTCCGGAAAGCAGAATGATTATGCCGAAACCTACGGCCAGACAGCCTCTTCCCTGTTTCTGCGGCTGGTTGTAGCTGTTACGATCGTGTGCCTGCTCATAGCGGTACCGGTTTATATCGTCTATCGAGCCGTTTTCTCCGCGCATCTCCCAGCGCTGCCTCGCGGTAGTGGCTTTTGGAATGCAGATGGCCAGAATGACATATATCAATAATGGTATCATGCACCATTGGTCTGTATCTCCAATAATTCCAAAGCAAAGCAGTATGCTGGCGATGCAGAATATCAGCCTGAGCCAGATTGGGTCTATGCCTATCCATTGCGCAAGACCGGAGCAGACTCCACCTATTATTTTGTTGTCGGTATCTCTGTAAAGTCTTTTTTGTGTTCCTGCGCCTGCCGGTGACTCGTTTTGACCGCTGCTTGCCCCATGAGCTTCCGACTGATTCCCTGTGTCGTTGCCGGTCTCTTCCTCGGGATATCCAAGGATGTCAATTATCGCCTTGACATCTGTCTCGGTGGCTACACCGCCGCTTCCGCAACGCTCGTACAGCAACTCGGCCATACGCGCCTCGACCGAGTCCATTATCTCGGTACCATCGTCCATTTTCAGATAGTGGCTCTCAAGTGTGTCGATGTAGGTCTTTATCGCACGGTATGCCTTCTCGTCCATCGAGAATACATAGTGACCTATGCTGATTTTCTCAGTACGCTCCATTTTTCAGTATATAAATTGAATTTGTAATTTCGTCCCAAACGCTCTTCATCTCTTCGAGTTGCTGCCGGCCTTTGTCGGTTATTGCGTAATATTTGCGTGGCGGGCCTTGTGTCGATTCCTCCCAGCGGTAGGTGAGCAACTCCTGGTTTTTCTGCCTGATTAGAAGCGGGTACAGTGTTCCCTCGACTATTGTCATTCCGGCATCTTTCAGCTTGTCCAGAATAGTGGATGCGTATGCCTCTTTCTGGCTCAGCACAAGCAGTATGCAGTACTCTATGAGTCCCTTCCGCATCTGCTGGCGTATGCTTTCCGTCATATTCTCCATATTATTCCTTTTTTAGTGAAACTTGCGCATATTCTCGGCTGTCGGCGGTATTCCGCGCATAATGCATTTGTCGGCTGGCGTCCCGGCTTTCGGAACCACTATGCAAAGTATCAGATATATCAGAGGTACGATGAAGAAACTGCCGGCTATGAAGAAAAACTTAAACGAAAAAGTGAAACCGAGCGGTATGCAGATAACCATAAGAACTCTGACCAAGGTCTTGTCGCAGTCACAGTAGTGGGCAAGACCGGAGCATACACCGCCTATTATTGAGTCGTCCGTGTCGCGGAACAATCTTTTCTTTACGAAAAACATTGACTGTGTCTGTCGGCTGCCATCTTGTGCCGATGTCTCACCGGTGCCGCTCTCATCTGACGCTTGTGACTGCGATGTGGGCTCGATGCTGCCGTCGGGCATACCGAGCTGTGCGGTTATCGCATTGATGCAGGCAAGACTTACGGACATGTCCGGGGTTTGCATACGGGCAGTAATCAGCTCTGCTATGCGTGTCTCGATGTCGCCCATAATCTCTTCAGACTGGGCCTCATCGGTTGCCTCGCCTGTATTGGCAAGCACCTCCTTGAAATTCCTCAAATACTGGTTCAGCCTCTCGTACGCATCCTCGTCCATACTGAAGCTGCGCCCTCCGATTCCGGCATTGATAACTTTCTTCATTGTTTATCTAAGTTGTTTTCGCTGCAAAGATATATAGTATTTTTAGTACCTTGTATCGCAAAGTACTAAATTTAACAAAAAATAATTGATAGGCTTTGAATTAGATGTGTGCACGGCTTTGGGTGAAGGGCGACGGAACATACACTGCAAGGCTGCTCGCCAACGCTCAGACGGGCTGAACGCCGAACTCGCAGCTTTTAGCCACCGCCTGCGGCGGAGTCTAACGCAGCTCAGATATGCGGCGTTCTTGACACCCGTCTGAGCTACCTCGCTTACGCCTTGCAGCGAAATGTCCCGCCACCCTCCACCCAAAGCCTCTGCGTGCGATACCTGTAAGATTGCACGGTACGGACTAAATTGCAAATCAGAACCAGCCTGTATGACGAAGACGAGAAGGTCTTGGTCAGTTGGATGAGAACAGCAGGGACTTTGGGGGCTGTAGCATTTTGACAGATTGTGTCAATGGCTCGGATTATATCGGCAGAATTCAACTTTTAAACGCAATTTTTGAGAAAGAATCTGTGAGATAAAGGTTTATATTAAGTATAAATCTTTACATTCTGGGCGGTCTGCCCGCAAAACAGGTTCAAAAATGACGCATTTAAGAGAGTGGCAGCGGTATCAGA
>JAZLKB010000036.1:0-6066 GCA_045597365.1 Bacteroidaceae bacterium
ACCGGGCTCTGGAGCAGGGCCACAAGGTCTTTCCAGTCCATCCGGCAGACTGTACGGCCGTCATCAGCATACTGTATCTTCATGTACTTGTAGCCCTGGGTGAAGCTCTTCTCGTGCATATAGAAGGCATGGTCCTCAAAGTGGATCAGGCGGAGTCGCCGTCTGTCTTTGCTCATGAAGATGAACACGTCACCGTTGTACGGGTCACGGCCGAACCGGCTGTGGATGATCTCGAGCATGCGGGGAGCCTTGCAGCGCATGTCGGTGAACTTCGGCACAAAGTAGAAGTTCCTGAGTCCTGAGATTGTCAGCATAGTCCCTCCAGCTTTGCGATGAAACGTTTCAGGCCTTCGTAGTCCAGACCCGACTGATGGATCTTGAAGCCGCCTGTGGTGCAGACGGTCACCTGTATCATGCCGGACGGACGCTCAGGGTTGTCGGTGCTCGCCTGCCCGGGATGGGGTTGCAACATGTTGTCCTGTTCCGGTGCTCCGTCAACCTGGATGGGGATGATGTCCTTGCGGGGGGAACGGAACCATTTCTCAAACTGCGGGTAGGGAACGCCCTGCATCATGCAGTAGCGCTCAATGCTTAAACTGTTCGGCTCGCCTTCTGATTTGTAGCGGTACCACAGCTTCTCAAAATCTTGTGTCTTAAACATTGCGTATCAGATACGCGCTGGCGCGTCAAGACGTCTAAATTGGACGGTTACTATTAACAGCAGGTTTTCCTTTATCAGCACACAGCTCAGCAAAAAATCATTCCGCACCCGACAACTTCGTTATTGTCCTTATTATCGAATCCTTGTTGAAACGCGATTCAAGCAGATGGGCGGCGCGCTGTTTGACGGCAGCCGAATTTTCGGAGGCATATTGCCGCATAGCACGGAATACACGGGCAATGTCGTCCGTATCGTCGGGGGCAGCCACCAAGCCCAAAGCGTTCTCCTCGATAATCTCCTTGCCGCTGCCGCCCAGCACCCCCATAATCGGCTTGCCGGCATGCAGATACGACTGGATTTTGAAAGGCTCCGTCAGCATTATACCCTCGTCATTTATCAGAGGCAGCAACAGCACATCGCTTTGGCACAGAATATCGTTTATGGTATTATATGGCTTACGTCCGTGAAAGACAACATTCCGGATATTGTTCTCCGAGACAACCCTTTTAACCTCGGCGATATACGAGCCGTCGCCCACAATATTCAGGACACAATCCTGCAGAGCGGCCTTTGCAAAGCCGGTTACGGTATTTGAGAGATTCTGATAGCGCGATATGTTGCCGGTGAATGTAAAATGGAATTTGTCCTTGGCAAGCACCAGATCGCTCTTCACCTCATCGACAGGCCGGAGCCAGTTCGGCGCATAGGTAACAGCCTTATCGGTATATCGGCATACAATATCCTCGAAACGGCGCGAGCTGACAAAAATACTGTCGCACCCACGGTAAATTCTGCGTATCAATGCGTCCAGGCACCACTCAATAACGCGCAGCTTGGGAACTCCGTATGCCCACACCACATTCGGCCATATATCCTGAGTCCATACAGCCACAGGTACATTGTGTTTTTTCCCTGCGGCAACAGCAGGCAACGCCACAGTCAAAGGCCCTGTCTGTGACACAAATATCAAGTCGAAGCCTGCCCCAATCCGCCGGGCAATCCTCTTGCCCTGGTGGACAAATTTGAGGTAGTTCGCAAACTTGCGGATCTTGCTTGCGGCATATCCCTCAATGAGCGGAAAACGATGAATCTTTATTCCGTCCCAATCCTGGACCGTCTCACCTGCATTTTTATAGCCGGGATACACCCTACCCTGCGGATACGACGGATACTGGGTCAACACCTCGACTTCAAAACCCATCTTCTGCCATTCTCTGGCCAGATCATTCACTACAAAATCTTCGGGCCAGAATACCTCGCTTACTATAAGAATTCTCTTTCCTTTCATTTCACTGTTACTTTTCGAAAAACCATCCTGTCCGTTCTACACCGAAGGGGTGATGACAAGACACCAGGTGCCGTCTTTCGCGATGCGATCTATACGGTGGAGAGCCTCAAGATATTGTCATTCATTTTGCAAGAATACACGTTCAAAGGTATATATCATCTACTTATTGCGAAATATTTTGCAAAATACTAAGAACCTGTTTTGATTTCCGCTTACCTGCCATTTACAATTTTCCTTCCGCATTTTTGGTAGAAATTTTCTTACAAGCATTCCCTAGCCCTTGGCTTCCGGCTACGATCAATTGTCAGCATCTGTGACTCCGGATGACTTTTACCCGAGTGTGCTTGCCAATGGTCTTAATGTATCATCTACCATGAATTAAATGGCTGATTGATTTGCTTGCGTCGCGACTATTTGGAATGGGATTTCCGTTTAAATCAGACTCTCCATCGTGAGTTCCGTCATCATTGAACACCTCATAATGCGGACGACCGTTTTGATTATGGAAGAAATCAAAATACCAATACTTTCCAGTGTCTTTATTGAGATATATTGACTGATTGCCCCATCTAAAATGAGTTGACGAGAATTTCGGATTGGCAAAAAGATGGAACGAGCCATCTTTGAACGTATTTATCCAATCCAGACAGTCATCAGCACACACAAAGAACGGTACTTTGACTAACTCTGGGAGCTCCGGTTTGTGTATTGCATCTTCTATAATATCAAGCTCGGTATTTCCGGTTTCAGTCTTGCAGAACGAATACATACCCGGATTACCATAATGGCACAAATTCTTGTAAAGTCTTGATACCTCGAAATCTATCTTTGCCTCTGTCAAAACATCCCACAATGCATAGACAGAGTCACACTGCGATTTGTCAAAATGAGCTACATCTATACTGTTCCCAGACAAAAGTGCCTTTAACTGATTTGCTTTGCCTACTACCTTGTCCGTCTCATCCAAAGTCATTACGGCTTTGAGATATTGTTGCAGATTCTCGGAATCGTAGCAGAAAGCGAAATCAATGCATTCTGTACGCAGATTATTCTTAACGAAGTATATTTCCCGGAAGACACGTCTGACATCCTCGACAACATCATTTGCATCAAGGATATTATCTTCGTCGGGGAACTTTAGGAACAGGTATGCTGGCATAATCAGTCCAGATTAAGTATGGTATTCATATCTTTCTCCATTTGGTCAAAGAACCCTTCCGGCTGATTTGTCATATTGCCAGACTCACCTAATGTTACAGGTATTGCTTCTGACAATTGTGAGTCTTCGTGTTTGATGAACTGATATATTGCAACATCGGTAGGATTTATGCCGCTCGCATCATTGCCTTTCAGGAAATTCCTGCAGGCTATCAGAATACCATTCAATATATAGTCACTATGGGTCTCTACGATAACTTGTACGCCGAACCGGGCAGCCCTGACTATCAGTTTTGCCAATTCAGCCTGCCCCTGCGGATGCAAGTGCGCTTCGGGGTTCTCGATTATTACCATACCACCTTTGCCAGTGCAAAGCAAAGCAGTAATGACAGGTAGTACGAAGCTGATTCCACTTCCAACATTGATAGCGGGGTATGGCTCGCTCTCACCGCTTGGAGTATCGTATGTATAATCCAGTTGGAAACTTGTACCAACAGGATGCGGCTTTACATTAACGGATTGGCTTATCTTTTGTTCCCACGCAGAAACCTGTTTCAAAAGATTGGCATCTTCACACCCGTCACTCCACAACTCTTGAGCTACTGAAATCGGCTTCTCCACGCCATATCGATACAGGAAATGCGGTATCAACTCACATTGTCCATATTTCTGTGAGAGCTGTTTCTGCTCTTCTATCGCTTTGGAATCAAATGGATATGACTCACTAGGTGCCCATCTCGCTACGCTTATGTACTGGAACTCGTTACCGAAAATGTTTTCTTCAATATCAGCATCACCTTCCACCCCCGTACAAGAAGCAAAGCTCTTTTCTGCTGCGCCAATTGACATATCAAAATGCCATAGTACTTGTTTATTTTCGTTTTTGAAACCCAAGGACACGGTTTCACCGGAATAGAGACATACCGCATTCTTACAAACACCGACCTGGCAGAGATTTCCTTTGAGATTCAGATTCTTACTAAGATTTCCTTCCAGTTTGTTCTGCCGAAGCAGCAAAAGGGCCTGTATGACACTTGATTTACCGGCACTATTATAACCTGCCAGCACAGTAAGATTCCTCATTGGCAGATCCAACGCCTGATGTATCTTGAAGTTGCGTACGGTTAATTCTGTTATCATTGTGTCTATAGTGTTAAAAGTGTTTGTAGATATGTCGCAAACATACTATGGCGGGTTACTACACATTCTTTATTGCCGGTACCGGATGTTATGGAATTAAAGAACTTCTTGTCATTGTTTAAACGTATAAATTCCTGTATTACACGCGAGGCACAAGACTTTAATTTTTCACATTCCTGTAGTGTCAGTTTGGCAAAGCCAACACTCATTATCTCAAAAAGTGTTTTGTTCAGAGGACATCTCCTGGCATTAAGATTTCTTCTTTTACGAAAGCTGTCATCACCCCAAATTGCATATATGGTTTTCATTGACCGGATAAAGGCATTGGACATTTCATTTATTTCCAAGGGGGTCAGTGTCTTTACTGTCGCCATGCCTTTATTCATAAAAGTATCCAAATCGGGAGTATATTCGGCTGCATCAATCAGATAAAATGACACGAAGCGCGTAATGAAGTCCTGATCTTCCATTCTTTCTGACGGAATCTTGTAACAAGTCGCTTTTTTGAAGGTAACATCTTCTGCAAGTCTTTTCACAAGCTCTGTAGGAGTACCAATATTCATAGCGTGACGTATCTCCTGGGGTGTTAAAATCAGACCGCCTGTATTTATGCGTTTGAATAAATTGAACTTCACCATATCAGGTGTGCCCGCTTCGATAACTATCGTCGTAATCGGCGTTTGCATAATCCTTCGCTGAAGTTCTTTAGGTAATTCAGAATAGGATTTGTCATTATAATCTACAAGGAACTCAAGCTCTGTAAGGCGCAACGACTCATCTATGATGAAATTCTTAAATGCACTGCATCTTTGGAGTCCATCTATCACGTTCCACAATTGTCTCACGCTGTCGGTCTCATCAAAATAGAACGAAGGCAAAGGCAATTTCAGCATAACAGATTCTATAAGTCTGCTTTGCGCTTTTTTGTCCCACAAATCGGATTTTCGCTGATAAGGTGTTTTAAACTCCACCTCATCGTATCTGATTTTATCCACAAGTTGACCTAAAGTAAAGGGATCCCTGCGGATTTTTATACTTGACGGATTAAAAGGCACAGATATAATCTCGGTACCTATGTCTTCACTCTCAATATCTTCAATAGGCTCAAGAGCAACGTCGCAATCTATCTCGTTTATGACCTCATCCATGTAACTGTACAATTTCCACGTGTCCTGCAAAAATAATCATTTTCAGCACCGAATGGAGCGGTTGCCGCAAAACTCTCTTTAAGAGTTTCTGTTTTCCACAATGGTGCACCCATTTTAGCACTCGAATTTTATGCAAGTTACGGGTTAACAGTTAACACTAACCATCCCTGTTCATGACACGCGGGGTTTTCGGCACTGGTTGGGATTCTTCTTCTCTGTGCTTCTGTTCGACCATCGGGATGCTTCACATCGTTGTCCGCAAAAAATGGGAGGTACAACGGAGGTACATCGGAGGTACATCGGAGGAACTTCCCGCCCGGGAGGTATCTTGCAGATGATTGGTGTTAACTGTTAACCCGTAACTCACCTCTTCACGCACCCCAGGATATACTCTGGATCTATCTCACACTGGCTTGTCGGAATTTGCAATGTGAAAAAAACTCACATTGCTTTCCTCTTGCAGTTCTCCTTCCTTGAAAAGTGGATCAGGCGGAGTCGCCGTCGGTCTTTGCTCATGAAGATGAGCACGTCACCGTTGTACGGGTCACGGCCGAACCGGCTGTGGATGATCTCGAGCATGCGGGGAGCCTTGCAGCGCATGTCGGTGAACTTCGGCACGAAGTAGAAGTTCCTGAGTCCCGATATCGTCAGCATAGTCCCTCCAGCTTTGC
>JAZLKB010000037.1:0-3778 GCA_045597365.1 Bacteroidaceae bacterium
CCGTCCCGGCCCAGATGTTGAGCCACTGGGCGCGGCGTCCGCTCCACAACTCCATAAGATTGAACTGCAGTCCGAGCCTGGCGTTGTGGTAGTTCACCTTGTAGTTGCCGTAGGCCTGCACCGGCATTGTCCTGGTGTCAAGGGCGGAGAATCGCTGCTCGCGCCTGTAATTGGACCACAGGTATTCAGCGCCGACGCGCACCCACGGACGGATGGTGTAGTCTATGCCTCCGCCGACGGCGGGAGACTGATTGTAGCTGCGCTTGGCATCAAGGTTGGGGTACCACACGCCGTCAGCCCATGACAGGCCGCCCTGGACATAGACGCTCCAGGTGCCGCTGCGCAGCTCGCTGTTCAGGTCGCGCGGTGGCTGACTGCCGGCGGTGTCCCCCGTCTGCGCCTGTGCGCCGACGGATACGCTGACAGCGAGAAGTGCCGTCAGAACCGTCCCCGCCCACCTGCCGGTAATCCGCGAGGTGAGCGGTTTTGAGAATGAATGTTTTGAGTGATTCATGTTTGATATGATTATTGTGAATTCAGTCAAAAAGGAAATGCAATCCTAAGTCAAAGAGTAATGCCTTGCCGGGGAGGTTGAATGCCATCTGGATATATGATTTGGCCTAACACCGTGCCAGGTGAACTTCGGGTTGCATACACCAAAGTGTCAACAAGAAACAAAAACAGTGGCGACAATAGCCACATGAGCAATCTTTTTCATAGCGTGATTTTTATGGGAGAACATATTCAATCTGACTCTTTCCTCACGAGATTGTAACGGTCTGAACGCTCTTCTCTTACATAGAGCTTGACGTCAAAAGTATCTATATTAGGCTTGTCAACAGCAAATACAATCTTAGATCCACTCTTACACGCGTCATATTTCCCTTCAAACGCATCTTTATGGAACTGTCTGACATCATGTTCTGTATGCTCGGGGGGACTTCCAATTCTCGTATCAATTTGAATTACTTCTTTGCGGCATTCAGGCTTGCGCGGCGATACTGTTTGCCGAGTTTCTCCAGAGCAAGTGTCGCTTTGCGTACGCGAGCCTGAGCGGCCTTGTTGTCCGACTTAACAATTTCTGTCTTGATGAGCTCTACCTTGGCTAGAATTTGATCGATGATTTCCTGCATAGTTGTGTTTTTTTAATTGTCTACTGGGCCAATAAATGATGGCTTTATTCAAACAAATGTACTCAGTACGGAAAAATTATTGATGAGACAGGCTGAGGAATAATTAATTTACTGTAGTTAACGAAAAATGGGGGGGGTATAAGAAAATACTTCACATTAGAACGAATGTGAATATCTTGGGGGGCGGCACATTTTGACTTCCACTTGCTAAAGCAAACATTACGAATCCTGCTATCTAATCCGTCTCGGAGGGGAAGGCGCCTCCATTCTCCTTCACCATGGCTGCAGCATATAGCTACGCCTTGTCTGTAACTTTGTCTTTCAGGGTGCCGAGGTTTACCTGAACAGGACTTTGTTCAAAAAGCACATATGCACACTCCTCGCCTGTTCCCACACAATTTTCTTCCGTGAAATAATTATCCTTTCCTTTTGATCTTTAATTTATCGACACCTTCTCTGACGTTTGGGATATGCCTTGGCAGCGGGCAAATGGGCATGAATGATCAGACATAAACAAAGACACAGAATTTAACATCAAGGGTAACGCCACCGTTATATATTTATGTTTACCTGCTTAGATTTACACATTCTACACAATTCAAAGACCTGTGCGACGGCGGTAGATTACGGAGGCCAAAGAATGTCTATATTTATATAAATCCGACTGATGGCAATTCTGCCTTTCAGTCGCTGAGGTTTATTACGTTTATGACTTAAACACTAATACAATTAAGAAATGAAAAAAATTGTTATCATCCTGGCAGCACTCACCATCGCTGCAAATGCAAATGCCAAGATTGGCATCACCGTCGGCCTTACTTCAACAAGTTCCGACTTTCGCGAAGCCGTGAAGAATTATTCTACAATCAACCAATATCACTTCGGTCTTTCATTCGAGCAGCCTCTTCCGTTAGGATTTGCTGTCCAGCCCTCGCTTTTGTACAGTGCCAGGGGTGCAATGGTTACTGACGCTGCCACCGGAGCCGGCCTGAATATCGAGAAGACAGGCAACATCGAACTCCCGGTAATGGTCCAATGGGGAATATCTCTTGGAAATATTGCCAGATTATTCGCTTTCGGTGAACCATTTGTAAGTTATATGGTGGATACTGGGACATTTGACCTCAAGGGAGAAATGATCGGCATGAAGAATTGGGATGCATACAATCGACTTCAGTACGGAATTGGCACTGGATTAGGCGTTGAACTACTTAAACACTTCCAGCTGAGCGCACGCTATGTCTGGAACCTCGGGGACGCCCTGTCCGAGGAAGGGAAAGCAAATGTCAGCTGGAATAAAATATATGAAACAGTCACCGATGGGCTGAAGACCAGCAACAACAACGGGGTGAAGCTGTCTATTTGCTATGTCTTTTAGTGTGGAATTTGGATTAAGAGTTTAGCCCGGGAATTCTCCCTGGTTTTAACCGGGAGATGAAAGGGCTTTTGATTTTTGTGATTCGATATAATGCACCACGGTACTTTCCGATATGTGGCCTACCGTTTCCACGAAGTAGGAGCGGGTCCATAGTGTCGGATATCGTAAGCGCCTCCGCATGGACGTCATAGCTAATCATTGAGTGCAACTGGAACGATGAATCTTCGATCATTTTCGAAAAATAATCAGTTTTGGCGCTAAATCTCTCCGTCCGGCAATAAGCATACGGTAGGAAAAATGTATCTTTATCCCGATAAATTGCAATTTCGCGAATATGAATTTTTATCGTTCTATACTATTAGCCATACTTTCAGCTGCAGTATTATCTTCCTGTGAAAAAGTTGAAGATATTTATTATGTAAGATATGAAGTAAATGCTTCCCTGAATGAAGGAGAGGAGCTCGTCGTAGATTATACAGCATATGATGAGAATAGTTTGAACCATTATCGTACCAAATCAGATAATCCGTTTTCCGTAACCATTGGACCTGTTTCCAAGGGATTTCATGCGTATATCTCAGCATCCATAGGCAGCCCTCTAGTGAATTCAGAAACGGGGGGGCTCTATTGCTGGATCTATGTCAGCAAAAACAACGGTCCGTTCGGATTGGTTGAACAAGTTGGAAGTCCATATTGCACCTCCACGGGCATTGTAGAATATATTGCTGGAGAATGACAAGCCTAAGAATTCCCATTATATTAATAGACTCGTCAGACTTCAGCTTACGCCATCATAATTATGAATTACTATTGGATATCAATAAACAACAGAAAGGTTTCTTCTATCGCATATGCGCCTGAAGGAACCCCCGTTGCACATGAATTAATTCACGATGTCGTGGGCAAAAGCATGCTTCCCTTTCCGTTAGAATTACATTCTGCGACTGATAAAGATTATCTGGGAATTGGGGGTGTTAGTGATCTCTTCTTTGATTATCAGCCAAATAGTTTAGCTTGGCCTATCATGTCAGAACGCATGAAAACTATTATTGAATCGCATTTATCAGGAGGAGAATGCATAGAATGGAAGAGTGTGCAGATTCATGGAGATAAAATAACAAGAAACTATTATATTCCATGCTTTATGTCTTATCTAGATACATTGGATGTCAATCAAACAGTTTATGCGCCTATTTCTAGGGTGATCATAAAGCCTTGTTTTTGCAGAAGCAAACTTGAGAACTTGGCAATGTTTCATGGACACAAT
>JAZLKB010000038.1:0-28257 GCA_045597365.1 Bacteroidaceae bacterium
CATAAGAAAGGATCAGTAGTATCTGATCTCTCTGAAGCTGCTCCAGGCCAGTCCTGTCTGTGACGTTTCCCTATTTTTCCAGCTCTCGGGCAGTTCCAATACGGCATTCTCATATACAGACCCGTCAAATGCATTCTCCGGGCAGATTATAGGATCTGGGGACTTCACAGTGACAGTCTTCAAAGGGCAGCCTCGGAAGGCATATCCGCCAATGACGCTGACGTTCTCAGGAATGGTGACTGACTCAAGCGCCATTCCAGTGGCGGCCTGACTGTCAAGACCATAGGAATTCTTCATGCTGCTGAATGCCATGTCACCAATTATCTTAATGCCGTCCGGCATGCTGACAGTCTTCATGCAGTCATCCATATCGGAAAATACCGTTTCCGTCAATCCCGTCACAGGATACGTTTTTCCATTTACTGTGATTTCAGAAGGAATCTCAACCGATTCCTGACACTCATGATGCCAGGCCTTGAAAAGAAAAGCTTGACCGCTTTCATCATTCCATATAAATGAGAGGTTGTCTTCAGTATACTTGTAGCCCTGCGTTTCCTGGTCTCCAACCGTTCTGAATATCATTCTCAACGGTTTCATTTCAGTATTTGGAGCGACAATGGCAAGTCCCTCGAAATCATCAAAGTCATACTCTACAGGCGGATTCTTCTCAAGCGCAATCTCAAAACGGTTCCCCGTAATCGCAATATGCGGTTTTATGTAAATGGGATATAGAAGACAGTCCTCATCATAGTATCTTGCAAGGAAAATGCTGTCTGCGGGATTGGCTACACGAAATGAAAATTCGCCGTCCTTACCGGTAATGGCGCCGGCCACCACATAGCCGTCGCTGTCTTTTTCAACTACGTCAACATTGCCAATTGGTCCTTCACTTCCAATGACCACTCCTGAAATCAGGTCTCCTGACATGGGCTGTTTTCATGTTACAGTGACTTTTGCCGATAGGCCACAGCAGGCCATGACCATAATTGTTGCCAGTACGATTGTCTTGAATTTCTTCATTGCGAAATAGGAATTAATCACGACAAAGGTACTATTCCAATCGGATAAAAAGGGTAGTCCGGCGTTGCAAATGCGTTGCATCTGGCTAAAGGCAATACGTATGCCTGTTTTTGGAATGAAAAAAGTCCAGTTTCTGAAAATAAATGTATCTTCGTGTCATAAACAATCGGCAAAGCCGCCCGGCTCAAATTCTTCTCACCGATTGCGTTTCGTGCTTGAACCTAGGAGTCATTTCAAATATAACACATGACTAAAATTGGAACTTTTCTTCTTGGTGATTTAGTTGGCGTTGGTTTGACATTTTTTGCGCTCTGTCTAATCAGAAACAGTGGCCCTGCCAGCGAAACCAACCATACCATTTTTGATGACCTGGCGAGGCAATGAAGTACTCTCAATATACAGTCATTCAAGCATTGGATGTTGGTTATGCACTTGCAACGGCTGATAATGACATTCTGACTGTAGTTCTATGGGATTACATAAGTGAACCCATTTTCTACTATCCTTGTTTTATAACTTATTGATTATCAATCTTCGTTTCACTTCTCAAAATAGTATAAATAACACAGCACTCACCAACAGTTATTGGTAGATGCTGTGTGAAAATGTCAATGCAAAAATAGCATTATGAGTTGAAAGGAAACGGTCAAAATGTTGAAAGTTTGTGTGAAGGTGATGAAAAATTCAGCATGGCTTTGACTGTGGTGGGACGGGGCATTCCTGAAGTGCGTAAGCTAGGTAGTACGGACGGGCGTCAGGAACGGCGTGTGTCTGAAGGACGTCCGACACACTGAAGGTGCGGTAAGAAGGACAGAGTAGCCGTCTTATCTGTTATTCTGTAACTTTTGTTGTAATAAATATCAGATATTTGCGTCTAATGGATGTACGTACATAAAGGAAAACGATATGACAGAACGGGAATTGGAGTTCACAAGGCTTGTAAGAGAGTATAAAAGTACGATATATGCGGTGTGCTATATGTTCTCGAACGATTCTGATGAGGTGGCAGACCTTTTTCAGGATATACTGGTAAATATGTGGAAGGGCTTTGATAAGTTCCGCGGAGAGTCGGCCCCAAAAACATGGATTTATAGAATAGCCATGAATTTGTGTATCAGTGCGGACCGCAAGAAGAGACGGAGCGGTGAGATTGTGCCGTTATCGGTTGATATCGATCCGTATGATGATTCCGGTAGTGATGCGCGTCAGGTAAGACAGCTTTATTCGCGGATAAACCGTCTTGGCCTTGTTGACAGGGCGATAATACTGCTTTGGCTGGAGGCTCTGAGCTACGATGAGATTGGCGGAATTATTGGAATATCGGCCAAAAATGTGGCGGTAAAACTTGTAAGGATTAAAGAACAATTAAAGAAAATCGGTGATGATGGAGAATGATGTTACATTAGAGCAATTGAATTCTGAGTATCAGGTGCTCAAAGCGATGCTCTCGAAACAGGAGATAGTGAATGACAGACTGTTGCGCTCGACTATGCGTAATCAGGTGCGCGATATCAGGAAAACGGTTTCATTGAATGTGATATGTGCTGTGATTGTAATGTTGATGGCACCCTCGTTTCATTATAATCCCGTGATAAACGCTTCATGGTATTTCGTGGCGGGTACTGAGATTCTTATGGCTTTCTGCGCTTTCATGGACTGGAAGTTCAACCACGTAGTCCAGAATACAGATTTGAGCTCATGTGATTTGCTCAGTCTCAGCAAGAACGTACAGAAATTGAAGTCCGACTACCTCGGCTGGGAAAAGTGGGGTATTATACTGGGATTTTTATGGGCCGTATGGTTGATGATAGAGGTGTGGAGACATTCTACGAACTCCGCTCTTGCCATCAGCTTCTCGGTTGGTGTTGCGTTAGGTCTTGTGGCGGGAATGATAGTCGGATATCGGATGGACCAAAAAATTGTCCGTATCTGTGATGAGATAATCTCACAGATTGAACAGTAATGGTATGTCTTTAGGCGGCATCAGCCAAGCTCCAGGGAAAATACTTTGATCAGCTCGTCAAGCGCAGGGCTTTCAGCTCTCATAGTGGCGAGCTGCTCAGCTTTACTTTCAATATGCGTGTCTTTGCGGCTGCTGTCAATATTGACTGTAAAATGAATGTCCGGATTGCAGAATTTATCGCGCAGGTATCCGTTGATGCCGTCGGCGTTCGAGTTGAAATCGTCGGCTGCCATCTGATTCATCACGGTAATGGAGAACTCGTTGGCCGACAGAATGACTGGCGTAAGGTTTATCATTCTGTTCATAAGCGGGTTCTTTTCGGGAGGCAGTGAGAGAGCGTAATCTTTCCATAATGTCTCAAGACGTTCTGACACTAATGGCTGCGCGGAGCGTCCTTCGTATTTCTTTTGCGTCGGGGCGGCTATTCTCGTGCTGTCGTCACTTTGAGATGTTTTCCCGGCTGTGCTGCCGCTTATTGATGAGAACAGACTTCCGGCTCCTATCTTGGGTATCTTGGGCGATGGGGCAGCCGTCTGTTTTGCGCCGGTCCCGGATTCCGGCCTTAAAGTGCCGGAAGGAGTGGCGGCCGGTTTGGATGAGTTGGCCGAGGGTTGCACTGTGACTGCCGCAGGTTTTGTGGCCTGAGCAGGTTTTTGCGGCTGGGCAGGATTCGATCCTTGGGCAGCCTGAGTGAAAATGGGTTTTAATGCGCTCTTTGGGCTACGCCCGTCACTGTCATCGTCCTCCCCGACGGCCGATTGGGATATGCGTATAAGCGTAAGCTCCACCAGAAGCCTCTTGTTCTTGCTGACGCGGTAATTCAAGTCGCAGTCGTTGCAGAGCCTCATCGCCTTATAGATAAACTTGGGCTTGCATTTGGCTGCCTGCGCACGGTATCGCTCACGCATCTCATCGCTCATCTCAAGCAATGGCAGGGTGCAGGCATCGCGGCTCACAAGCAGGTTCCTGAAATGGAGCAGCAAACCGGATATCAGATGGCTTGCGTCAAAACCGTGTGAGAGTATGTCATTCAGCAACAGCAGGCATTCCGGTACGCGGTTCTCAAGCATCAAATCTGTCATATTGAAATAATGGCTTGAGTCAATCACGTTAAGATTGCGTATGGTGCGTTCGTATGTGACGTGTCCTTGGGTGAAGCTGCTTACCTGATCGAATATCGAGAGGGCATCGCGCATTCCGCCGTCGGCTTTCTCGGCAATCACTCCGAGCGCGTCATCGTCAACCTCGATGCCTTCCTTTATCGCAACGTTCCTAAGATGCGCGATTATGTCACGGTTGCCTATGCGGTTGAAATCGTAGATCTGGCATCGGGACAGAATGGTTGGGATGACTTTGTGCTTCTCGGTGGTAGCCAGAATGAATACGGCATACGATGGCGGCTCCTCAAGAGTTTTCAAAAAGGCATTGAATGCCGCTGTTGAAAGCATATGGACCTCGTCGATTATATATACCTTGTATTTTCCGGTTACAGGGGGAATACGGACCTGCTCGGTAAGAGTGCGGATGTCATCGACCGAGTTGTTGCTGGCAGCATCCAACTCGAATACGTTGTACGAGCGCAGCTCTGCATTGAAGCTCCTGCAGGACTCGCATTCTCCGCAGGCTTCTCCGTCAGGACCGGGATGCTCACAATTGATGGTCTTGGCGAACAGTCTGGCGCAGGTGGTCTTGCCGACACCGCGCGGACCGCAGAAAAGGTATGAGTTTGCCAGCTTGCCTGAGGCTATGGCATTTTTCAGAGTAGTTGTCAGTGCCTCTTGACCGACCACGCTTTGGAATGTGATAGGACGGTATTTTCTGGCTGATACTGTGTAGTCGCTCATTTGCTTTATTTCTTGTTATGTCAAAGGTAGTATATTTACCCGACAGTTTTGAATGGTATGCGAAAAAATCAATACTTTTGCATTATACTCATCAAACGGAATCCAAAATGCGTAGTTTTCTTACATCATTGGTTGCTTATATAAGAAGGAACAAATATATGGTTGCCACTGTCTTGTTCCTGTCTGTAATACTGCTTTTCGATCAGAACAGTATGATTCATAGAATATCGCAAAAAAGGCAGATGAGGGCCTTGCAGGAGGAGATTGATATGTATCACGCCCAGATTGAGGACGGAACACGGCTTCTTGACAATATTGAGAACGACAGTCTTCTGCTGGAGAAGATGGCACGGCAGAACTATAATATGAACCGTTCTGACGAGGATGTTTTTATAATGGATTGAGTGGATGGAGAGGCTTGAGTCTATGATATGCCTTTTTGGAGGGCTGTTGGTTCTGGCAGGTGCTCTTGCCCATACGTTTGCTCCGCGTACTGCTGTATGGCTTTATTGCGCCGGCGCGGTGATGTTCTCGGTGTCACTGTTCTTTGACAGGTATGACGGCGGGAATGTTACGATAAAGAGGTTGCGTGGCCAGCAGGTTCTCGGTGCCATATTCCTGCTGTTGTCGGCTGTTCTTATGTATGCTGAGGGATTCCGTCCTGAGATATTGTCCAACACTCATCTGCAAGGGACACTCCGCACTCTGCTTGTCAGTATCACTGCCCGCAACAACTGGATAATCTTTATGTGCATTGCCGCTTTTTTCGAACTTTATTCATCCGTGAGAATGGATATGGAGCTTAAAAAAGAGGAGAAGGACAGGCCTTGAATGACATTAGTCGTTGATTAACTGCAATATAGGTTAAATAATCCAAAAAAATGGCCTAGTTTCGACTATAATTGTATTTTTGTGGGCTTTTGCATCAAGTGCTATTATATGAGACAGATAACTAATATCGCATTGCTCGTTTCTGTTTTGCTTTCTACGGTGTCCTGTCGGCACAGTTATAAAATAGATGGCGATATCGATATCTATGGTTTTGAAGATGAAATGCTCGGGCTGGTGGCTCACGAGAATGGTGTATTTTCGGTCATTGATTCCTGTAGGGTGCGTCACGGACATTTCAAAATGGAGGGTAGGATTGATTCGACTGTTTTCTGTGTCCTTTCACACGGATATGAGTCGCTTATGCCTCTTATGCTCGGACCGGGAAATATAAAGGTCCTTATTTCGCCTTCCCAACTTGAGGCGAAAGGCACAAGGCTCAATAACCAGCTATACGATTTTCTGGAAAAGAAGAATGAGCTTGATAACCGTTTCGAGGATCTGTTGCAACGCTCACAACAGATGGCTTTTCTTGATCCGTCACTTGATTGTGATGACTCGCTCCGTGTGGTAGTGGATGAGGCTGAGAACTATATGTTTGATTTTATCAAGAGACACTACGACGATCAGTTGGGTGTATCTGTTTTCCTGATGATGTGCTATGGCTTGCCGACTCCGAATCCGTCTCCGTTAATTCAACGGGTTGTTGATGATGCTCCGGACAGATTCCTGAATAACTATAAGGTAAAAGCCTATCTTGGTGCAATCGGCCTGCGATAATGTTATTTGAGTGCGCTGGCTATTGAGGCTGCGGCGTTCTCGGCCAATTGTCTTGACATTGCCTTTATCTCAATTTCGGACAGACCGTCTGTCTTTATCGGTTCAATTGGCTGGTGTATCGTTATGTGGATTGGATGCCACAATACGTAGAATGCACGACGCGGCATAACCTGATATGTGCCGTTTATTGTTATTGGCAGCACAGGTTTCTGCAAGTCCTCGGCTAGCATAAAGGCGCCTTTCTTGAATGTCCCCATATTGCCGTCGCTTGTGCGTGTGCCTTCGGGAAATATCGTCATCGACATGCCCCGTTTGAGCGTCTCGGAAGCTTTGACTATGCTCTCATGGCTTTTCATCTTTGAAGAACGGTCAATATAGATGAAACCGGCTTTGGTGCATGCTGTGCCTACCAATGGAATCTGAGCCAGCTCTTTTTTCATAAGCCATTTGAATTTCTTGCCGATATATCCGTATATGGCAAATACATCGAAGATACTCTGGTGGTTTGCAACTATTATGTATGCCTTTTCCGGGTCTATATTCCCAGAACCTTCAACTTTGACAGGCAACAGAAGTATTGTGCATATGATTCTGGACCAGATCATGCCCGGATAGTAGCCCCAGAAATCGGAATTGCCGAGTATTCCGCCTATTGTTGTTGTCAATGCCGTTAGGATGGTGGCAACCAGTATTACGGGCAATGCTATGCAAATCTCGTATATCAGATATATTATGCGTATTATGTGTCTCATCTGTCAAAAATTGCTTTTTCTCCTTTATAATTGTCGTTTATTATCCCGTTGTCATAGACGTGATTGCCGTTGACCCAGGTGTGTAATACCTGCCATCTGAACCGGTGTCCGTTGAAAGGACTCCAGCCGCATCGGTTTGGAACTTCATTGTCCCGCACCTCAAAACCTTCTTCATTTCTTGCAATTACCGTGAGGTCTGCCTTATAGCCTTTGCGGATGAATCCGCGTTCCTTCAAATTGAACAACAGTGCCGGTGTGTGACACATTGTACGCACAACGTCTTGTATCTGCAGTATTCCTTCATCAACAAGTTCCATCATAGCAGGAAGCGAGTAGGGTAGAACCGGCATTCCCGATGCCGCACTCTTGCAGCCGCCCAGTTTCTCGGACATCAGGTGAGGGGCGTGGTCTGTACCCACAACATCAATCAGCCCCGATGCTGTGGCTGAGCGAAGGGCCTCACGGTCTTCTGCGCTCTTGACTGCAGGGTTGCATTTGATCCGGGTTCCCAATGATGCGTAATCTGTGTCAGTAAACATAAGATGTGCGGGACAAACTTCGGCTGTCAGCTTTTTCGATGATATATCCCCCATGCTTAGTAACGACAACTCACGCTTGGTCGTTATGTGAAGCAGATGGAGATGCGCTCCTGTCCTGTCAGCCAGACTGGCTGCTCGTGCGGATGACTCGTAGCAGGCTTCGCCAGAGCGTATCAGATGGTGATATGTTACTGGAGGCTCACCACCGCAAATGTTTGAATAATAATCCATATTGCGGTTTATTATGTCACTGTCCTCGCAGTGAGCTGCCACGATTACAGGCGATGCTTTGAATACATTAAGTATGTTCTCATCGTCATTGACCAGCATACCGCCAGTGCTGGAACCCATAAATAACTTCACGCCGCAGGTGGTAGCTGGATTTATTGACTCTATTTGACCGATATTGTCGGACGTGGCTCCTAAATAAAATGAGTAATTCGTGAGGCTGGTTTCAGCTGCTATGTCGTCTTTCTGCATTAATGCCTGTATGGTGGTCGTCTGGGGTATGCAGTTGGGCATATCGAAAATCGTGGTGACACCCCCCGCGACGGCTGCACGGCTTTCCGTAGCTATAGTGGCCTTATGTGTAAGTCCGGGCTCACGGAAATGTACGTGGTCATCAATCACGCCTGGCAACAGCAGACAACCGGTGGCATCAACCTCAATGTCAGCGCGGATATCCAATGAGGCACCGTCTGTCATGACTTCCAGTATCCTGTCGTTGCAGACTGCTACAGTGCCTTTATGGATTCCATTATTGGAAGGAATGTAAGCGCCTTTGATAAGAGTGATGCTCATACGGCTACGGTCAGGACTGTTTCTTGGGATAATTCCTGAACCAGCTGGATATCTTCAATCTGATGACTCCGAAGAATGCCTCGCTGAATATGCCTCCGCTCATCTTGGATGTTCCCAAACGTCTGTTGACGAATATGACAGGAACCTCAACTATCTTGAAACCGCATTTGTACGAGGTGAACTTCATCTCAATCTGGAAGGCGTATCCTTTGAAATGTATCTTGTCAAGCTCGATGGTCTCAAGAACCTGACGTCTGTAGCATTTGAATCCGGCTGTTGTGTCGTGGATTGGAAGTCCTGTGATGATATGCACGTATTTTGATGCGAAATACGACATCAAGACACGGCCCATCGGCCAGTTTACGACATTCACTCCACTTACATAGCGTGAGCCGATAGCTACATCATAGCCGTCTTTGTCGCATGCATCAAGCAGACGCGGAAGATCGGCAGGATCGTGCGAGAAGTCGGCATCCATCTCGAAGATATAGTCATACTTCTTGTCGATGGCCCACTTGAACCCTGTTATGTAGGCAGTACCAAGTCCCATCTTGCCGCTGCGCTCAATCAGATATATACGACCTACCAGTTCATTTTGCAGTTGCTTGACAATCGAGGCGGTACCGTCGGGTGAGCCGTCGTCAATCACCAACACGTCGAAATCCTGAGGGAAAGCAGTAACTGCCTTGATAATCTGAGCGATATTCTCCTTCTCGTTATATGTCGGTATAATTACAACACTTCTCATTGGTCACTAATATGGGGCGTTTGTTTTTAGTTATCGTCTTACTTTGGATCTGCGATGACTTTTCTTCTTTTTGCGGCTGGCGAGTACAGCAATGAAGATAGCAGCAAGAACTGCGCAAATAATGATGATGGTGGTGACATTGAGGCTGTCGCCCTTGACTTTTGACCACATATCTATCATTGCCTCAGCGCGGTCACCGCTGTCGTGCATCAGGGCGCAACGTGAGATTGTCCCTGCATCAGGGTATTGTATGCTGTTTACACAAACACTGTCGGCCTCAGGTCCGAAGAAGTAACTGAGGTCTATTGCCGGACAGCTGTCGTCAATCTTGGCTTCAAGTACCTCGGGCGAGCCGATTACGCTGACGTAGCCGATTTCGTCCATATTGCGGAGAGCATTCTCCGGCATACACATAAAGTTGATGAAATATGATGCGGCTTTAGGGTTCTTTGCATATTTCGGTATCACCCAGCCGTCGAACCAGATGTTGCTTCCTTCATCAGGAACGCGATAATCAAGGCTGACATCATCGCCTACCTCGTCAATTGCCCACATGGCGTCTCCGCTCCAGGTGACATTGATCCAGTCTTTGCCTTGTGCCATACGCTCTTTGCCAAGATCAACTTCCCAACCTGTGATGTTGCTTTTGGCTGCCGCCATCGTGTCAGTGAAAACCGCAAGGTATTTGTCCGACATATCGTTCATTACCTGTGAGCGTGTCACTGTGCCGTTGGAAATCTCATTCTGGCGTATATACATCATAAGTGATCCATATACATCGCGGAATGCATCTTTCATCAGAATCCTGCCTTGGAATTTCGGATTCCATACAGAGCCCCAGGTGGAGGCCTCCTGCTCTGTTACTTGTTCAGTGTTGTATAGCAGTCCTGTGGTACCCCACATATAGCCTACAGCGTAATCGGCTCCCTTGCGGCCGCCTGCCGAGAACTCGTTGACAAGTTCCTTGAAATATGGAGAAACATTCTCTGTGTAGTCCGGTGTCGTACCGAAATCGTGGCTGATGGGCTGGAGCAGATCATTGCGGAGCATACGCTCGATTATGTATTCCGACGGGCAAACAACATCGTAATCCTCGTGGCCGGTCTCGATTTTCGTAAGCATAACCTCGTTGATGTCGAACAACTGATAGATTATCTCGATATCCTCGCCTGTCTGCTCTTTATACCATTCCTCGAATTCATCCAGCAGATCCTCGTCGATGTAGTCTGCCCAGTTGTAGATTTTCAATACATTCTCACGGTCAGTGGCTGCCTTTAGTGAGAGAATTGGAATTGATGCCATCAGGATAATGGCAAACAGAATTGTCGTAAGTCTTTTCATTTTTTGTCGTGCTCGCTTTTCTTTTCCATTCGTGACGAACGGATGTTTATAACAATCAATAAAATAAGTACTACAAGGAAAATAACGGATACCAATGCCCGCAGCTCTGGGGTGAGTCCTCCTTTTCTTGCATCAGCGTAAATATATGTTGACAGCGTCTCAAGGCCGTTGCTGCCTTTTGTGAACAGCGTAACGGCGAAATCATCAATCGAAAGCGTAAATGCCAGAATGAATCCGCTTATCATACCCGGTCTGATTTCTGGTATCAGGACTTTCCGGAATGCCTGGAATGGCGTGGCTCCGAGGTCAAGAGCAGCCTCGTATATGTTGGGGTTCATCTGTCGGAGTCTGGGCATGACGCTGAGCACAACGTATGGTGTGCAGAATGTTATATGGGCCAGTATTACGGTTGTGTATCCTTGTGTTATTCCAAGGCTAACAAATAAAAGAAACAATGATATTCCAGTGATGATGTCCGGGTTTATCATTGGAATGTTGTTCGTGAACTGGATGGCATTGCGTCCTTTGCCGTGCATATTGTGTATGCCTACTGCGGCTATGCTGCCCAGCAATGTTGATACCGTTGCTGCGATTAGGGCAATCAGCAGGGTGTTGATGATTGATGCGGTAATTGTTGATGCGTGCTGTGCCTCTCCTCTCAGCAGCGAAGTATAGAGGTCTAAAGAGAATCCTTTCCATTGGCCGATGGACTTCGAATTTGTGAAAGAGAAGAGAATGATTATTGCTATCGGGGCGTACAGCACGACCAGAAGCAGGTACAGGTAGGTTTTTGCAAGTAACTTTCTCATATCAGCGAAGTCTGGTCGGAATTGTCTTTCTCGCGTGTCAGTACGGTTGTAATTCCGATTATCACGAGCATGATAAGTGACAGGGCGGAACCGTAGTTCATTGTATCGCTCATCATTATATTGTCCTGTATGATGGAACCAAACAGGCGTTTTGTATTCAGAGTAAGTATTTCGGAAATTGCGAACGTTGAGATTGTCGGCAGAAATACCATAAGAATCCCACTGACAATGCCAGGTACGGACAGTGGCAGTATAACGTGAGTGAATGTCTGGATACGGGTTGCTCCGAGGTCACGTGCCGCTTCAAGATACAATTTGTCTATTTTCTGGATTGAATTGTATATCGGGTATATCATGAAGGGTAGGAAATCGTAGCTCAGACCGAACACCAGAGCTCCCTCTCCTAATGGTATGTGAAGAAAATCGAACAGGGCCACTGTGGCGAGTGAACGCATGAGAATATTGATCCACATTGGCAGGATGAACAGCATGACAAGGGCTTTTCCGCGTGTAAGTTCGGAGTTTCCCAATATGTAGGCTGCCGGATATCCTATCAGGATGCAGACTGTTGTCGTTATCAAAGCTATTCCTATGGAATATATGAATGTATTCAGGGTCTCGGACTGAGTGGCGAATTTTGAGAAATTGGATAATGTAAACTCTCCGGATGTCGTGCGGAAAGCATATACTGCTATCAGTATCAATGGTATGACCACAAATATGACCAGAAACAGGGCGTAGGGAAGAGCCCAGTTGCTGCGCTTCATCAGAGATGTTGACGGTTTCATTCGTTTGGAGCTTTTGCGGTGATTCCTATATGCTCGGGCAGTATGTGGATACCTACAATATCACCGTCATCCCATTGCTCGTTGGTGTGGACAGTAATTTCCTCGCCTGTGTCGGCTGTGACAGTGAGTTGGTAGTGGTTTCCCTTGTACAGTATGAATGTTACCATTCCGGCAGCCTCGCCCTGATCTGTATAGTCCATCAACTCGATATTGCGGTAGTCTATATCAACTGTCACGTCTGTTCCGGGTGCGAATCCGTGCTCCTGACATTCGAATGTTCCTCCAAGGAATGATACGTGAGTGTAATCTGTTACGGTTCCGTTTATGATGTTTCTGATATAGTCTTTATGCATCACGTGGAAATCGTTTGGCTTGATGATGAGACTGACCTCGGCGCCTGCATAGAATGGGTTGTAGTCCTGTACGATAAGCTCGTATCCTTTGTCAGTGATGACTGTCATCTCGTAATGTACGCCTTTAAACAGGCAGGATTGGACGACACCATTGATGTGCGCTGATTCATTACGCTGCATTATGTATATGTCTTCCGGACGTATTACAACGTCAACGTGCTCGTTTGGCTCGAAGCCTTTGTCAACACACTCGAAATCCTGATACATTGTCTTTACGTGACAATCCTCCACCATAATTCCGTTAAGTATGTTGCTGTTTCCGATGAAATCGGCTACGAATGCGTTGACAGGCTCGTTGTAGATATCTATCGGAGCTCCGATCTGCTGGACTTTGCCCTTATTCATCACGACAATGCGGTCGCTTAAAGTGAGAGCCTCCTCCTGGTCGTGTGTGACGTATATGAATGTGATGCCGAGCTGTTTGTGCATCTGTTTCAGCTCCATCTGCATATCCTGGCGCATCTTCAGGTCAAGGGCAGCCAGAGGTTCGTCCAAAAGAAGTACCTGAGGCTTGTTGACTATGGCGCGTGCTATCGCGACACGCTGTTGCTGACCACCTGATAGTGAATCTACATCGCGTTCCTCGTAATCTGTCAGACCTACTATCTTGAGTACACGGCGTACCTGGTGCTCAATCTCGTCGTCTGGCATCTTTTTCAGTTTGAGTCCAAAGGCTATGTTGTCAAATACGTTCAGATGAGGAAACAGCGCATATCTTTGGAATACAGTGTTTGTCGGCCTGAGGTGCGGAGGAATCTCGGTAATGTCCCGTCCTTCCATGCGGACAGTGCCGCTGCTGGCAGTTGTCAAACCCGCAAGAATCCTGAGAAGTGTGGTCTTTCCGCATCCCGAAGGACCAAGGAAAGTGACGAATTCGCCTTTCTTGACAAAAAGACTTACATCATTGAGTACCTGCTTGTCGCCGAACCACTTGGATAAGTGGTCTATCTCAATGATGTAAGCCTTTTCATTACAATTCTCAGAACTGTTGCTGCTTCCCAAAGGAGGGATAGGAATGTCCGGAGGACGCTGGGTGCAGTCCTTTGCTGACAGACTCTCGGACGGTGTGCTGTTCGGTTTTGTTCTCATCTGATAAAAAAGGAAAAAGTGCTCTTTTCTTTAGCCGGGCAAAGATAGTTTTTTTGTAATTTTGAAGGCCACAAAAATTGAAATTTTTGCTGCTGCCAGTTGTTTTTTGTTCGCAGATGCCAGGAACAATAGAAATAGCGGATGTAGGACGTATATATACGCGACATCCAGGACGGAGGGCTCTACTCCGGAAGATTGACGGAAAGACTGATGGAACTGTTTTTCTGAGTGGGCTTCATGCCTCGTCGGCCTCACTTTTACTCAGTACTTTGATATCAGAAGATGATGTCAGGAGGCCTCTTGTTATAATTATGAATGACCGTGATGAGGCGGCTTGCATGTATCATGACTTGGCTCAGATTCTTGGAAGTGATAATGAAACTCTGGGCTTTTTCCCATCTTCATACCGCAGGGCTGTCCGGTTCGGTCAGAGGGACAATACAAATGAAATTTTACGTACTGAGACTTTGAGCCGCCTGTCTGCAATGCGCTGTGCCGTGGCCGCAGATGTCCGTATGCCTGTTATTGTGACATCGTCCGATGCAATAGCCGAGAAGGTTATATCTATGGATGCTCTGGACGATTCGTCAATGTGCCTGTCGAAGGGCATGAGCGTTGACAGGGAGGCTTTGCAGGACAAGCTGTTTGACCTTGGTTTCGAACACGTCGATTATGTCTATGAGCCAGGCCAATATGCAGTGAGGGGCAGCATTTTGGATGTTTTCTCATATTCATCGGAATCACCTTATAGAATAGATTTCTTTGGGGACGATGTTGACAGCATACGTCAATTCGAGATAGACAGCCAGTTGTCTGTGGCAGAATGTGAGAGCGTAATAATAATGCCGGAGTCTGTCAGCCATGGTGACGGGTGTGTAACGCTTTTTGATTTTCTGCCTGCTGACACTATTGTGGCTGTCAAAAGTCGTACGCTGGTAGCTGAGCTTATTGACAATATATTGCGGGATACATCGGATGCCGGAAGTGTATCGTCGAGAATGAGAATCCTCGATGCTGCGAAAGATACGCTGGAACAGAGGGATATTGAAGTCCCGTCACTCATTGGCGGAGCGGAGTTCATTGAACGCGTGTCGCGCTTTCTCAATGTTGAGTTTGGGCCACATCCATCAGAAAAGACTGCATTCCCAGTTAATTTCAATATCACTCCGCAGCCACTGTTTCACAAGAACTTTGATATGGTGACCGATACGTTATGCTCGTATATCGGCAAAGGCTATAAAATATATTTGCTGTCAGACAGCGTCAAACAAGCTGACAGACTGGAGGCTATTTTCGCAGACAGGGGTGACAGGATCAATTTTACCGCGGTCACCCACACATTGCACGAGGGCTTTGCGGATGATACGCTTCATATCTGTCTTTTTACAGATCATCAGATATTTGACCGTTTCCATAAGTATTCGGCAGCAGGAGAGAAAGCCCGTGGTGGAAAAGTGTCTCTCACTCTGAAGGAGTTATCTGAGTTTGAACAGGGTGACTATGTGGTTCATATAGATTATGGAATAGGGCGTTTCGGCGGTCTTGTCAAAGAGAATGTGAACGGTGTGATGCAGGAGAAAGTGAAAATTATCTATCGCAATAACGATGTCGCTCTTGTGTCTATTCATGCTTTGCACAAATTGTCAAAGTACAAGGGACGTGAAGGCGAGGCTCCTCATATCAATACTCTGGGCACTGCGGCATGGGAGAATATGAAATCCCGTACCAAAAGCAAGATAAAAGACATTGCCCGCGATTTGATCAAACTGTATGCCAAGCGTCTGGAGGAAAAGGGATTCGCATATAGTCCGGACAGTTATCTTCAAACTGAGTTGGAGGCCAGTTTCCTATATGAGGATACTCCAGACCAGCTTAAGGCTACTCTCGATGTCAAGAAAGATATGGAAAGCAGTCGTCCAATGGATAGGTTGATATGCGGCGATGTAGGTTTCGGCAAGACTGAGGTTTCCATCCGGGCAGCCTTCAAGGCTGTGGCGGACAATAAACAGGTTGCGGTCCTGGTACCTACGACGATTCTCGCTTTGCAGCATTTCCAGACATTCAGAAAACGTCTTGGAGATATGCCTTGCCGGGTTGATTATCTTAGCCGGGCTCGTACCCAGAAACAGATTAATGAGATATTGGAACAGCTTGCAGATGGCAGGATAGATATAATAATAGGTACTCATAAACTTATAGGCAAGAATGTCAGGTTCAAGGATCTCGGTCTTTTGATAATTGATGAGGAACAGAAATTCGGCGTGTCTGTCAAAGAAAAGCTTAAAGCTATGAAGGTGAATGTAGATACTTTGACGATGACTGCGACACCTATCCCCCGGACATTGCAGTTCTCACTTATGGGGGCGAGAGATTTGTCTGTAATTCAGACTCCTCCTCCGAACCGTTATCCGATACAGACTGAGGTTCACGTTTTCAGCGCTGATTTGATTCGTGAGGCTGTCAATTTCGAGATGAGTCGCAACGGACAGGTATTTCTGATTAACAATCGTATCTCAGGACTGCCCGAGCTTAAGGCTATTGTCGAGCGTGAGGTTCCTGACGCAAGAGTCTGTGTCGCTCACGGACAGATGGATCCCGACGAGATGGAAAAGACACTGTTAGGCTTCGTCGATTATGATTATGACGTCCTTATCGCTACTTCGATTGTCGAGAACGGTATTGATATCCCAAATGTAAACACAATAATTATTAATCATGCCCACAACTTTGGCCTGAGCGATCTTCATCAGATGCGAGGCAGGGTCGGGCGCAGTAACCGTAAGGCTTTCTGCTATCTGTTGGCACCGCCTCTCGGTGCTTTGCCGTCAACGACGCGTCGTCGTCTTGAGGCTATTGAGACTTTCAGTGAGCTTGGCAGCGGTATTCAACTGGCATTGCAGGACTTGGATATCCGGGGCGCCGGCAATTTGCTCGGGGCGGAGCAGAGCGGCTTTATTGCAGATTTGGGTTACGAGACGTATCAGAAAATACTTAAAGAAGCTGTGAGAGAACTTAAGGCAGATGAGTTTGCCTCGTTGTTTGCCGGTAAGTCTGATGGCGACGGCTCGCAGGAATCTTCTGCCAGTCTTTTTGTTGATGAGTGTAACGTTGAGACAGATTTGCAGATTTTGTACCCATCGACATTCGTTCCAAATGACAGTGAACGTATTATGTTGTATCGCGAACTTGATGGTCTGGAGAATGATTCACAGATAACTGCATATAGAAAACGTCTTGAGGATCGTTTCGGTAAAATACCTCATCCTGCCGAAGAGTTGATACGGCTTGTGTCGCTGAAACGTATTGCCCGCGATTTGGGTATTGAGAAAGTACATCTGAAAAACGGTAAGATGTCATTGTTCTTCGTAAGCGATCCGAATAGCGCTTATTACGACAGCCAGATATTCGGAGATATACTCAATTATGCTATTTCCAATCCGTCAATATGCCGAATTCGAGAGCAGAATGACCGTCGCAGTTTGCTGATAGATGGTATTAAAGATGTTTCAGCTGGTGTTGGGGTACTTGAAAAGATACGTCATTGGAATGTAACTTCGAACTGAATTCTTTTCTATAATGCAAGAATAATGTATAATTTTGCCAAACAAAACATTCGCGGTTGATTATGTTCGCTTCATTCAGTATTCTGGAGACATTAAGCTCTTTCATCATAATGTTTGCAATTATAGATGCGATCGGAGCTACACCTATAATAATGTCGTTGCGCGACAAAGGCAAGCAGATACATTGTATGAAAGCTACTTTTTTTGCAGGCTTGATTCTTGTCGGTTTCTTTTATCTTGGCGATTTGGTGCTCAGACTGTTCAATGTCGATATTGAGTCGTTTGCTGTTGCTGGTGCAATAATGTTGTTTATGCTGGCACTGGAAATGTTGCTCGATGTTGAGATATTTAAGTATGCCGGTCCTACGCCTGATGCTACCTTCATCCCTCTTGTCTTTCCCTTATTGGCAGGAGCAGGAGCTATAACTACACTTATTTCTTTGAAAGCTGAATATGCAGATGTGAATATATTGTGCGGGCTACTTATGAATCTGATATGGGTGTATGTCGTGCTCAGACTCACGGATAAGGTCCGCAAATTCTTTGGTAAGGCCGGTATTTATGTTATGAAGAAATTCTTTGGAGTAATTCTTCTTGCTATGGCAGTGCGCCTTTTTACAGCTAATCTACATTCTCTGATAGGACAACTATAGTGAGGAATTCAGTGCCTCAGCAGGTCTATCGGCTCAATTCCGCTCTGTGTCGAGACAAGCAGATACGCTTGTATGTTGTCCATACGTTGGACCAATGCGGAGGCGCTGTCGGCTCCCATTACCATAAATGATGTGGCCAACGCGTCTGCGGTAGCGCAATTGTCAGCTATTACAGTTGCAGACAAAAGACTGTGGCTTACGGGTCTGCATGTTTTGGGGTCAATAGTGTGCGCATAGCGTATCCCATCTTTCTCGTAGAAATTGCGGTAGTTGCCGGAAGTGGCGACAGCGCAGTCGCTGAGATGAAGTACTGTGTTCAGCCCTCTTTCCGTTTCGGCTTGAGTGTCATCGGGCTCGCTTACTCCGATACTCCAGACATCGCCTTTGGAATTGTGACCGCTTATTACCATTTCACCGCCTATCTCAACAAGAAAATCCCTTATCCCAAATTTACGCAAGACGTCTGCCACGACATCGCATCCGTATCCTTTGGCTATTGCGCTGCAATCCATCATTATGCGCGGGTCATCTTTAATAATCATGTTCCCGGATTCGTGCAACATCCAATACCCGGTAATTTGTCTGAGACTATCCAGAACCAGCTCTGTTATCTGCTCTGAATTCTTGAAACCGAATCCCCACGCGTTGACGGCAGGAGCTACGGTTATATCGAAAGAACCGTGCGTCAGCTCTGATATGTGGCGTGCCAGACGGAACACTTTGATGAACATTGTATCGCTGGCTGCATTTACGTATTCATTGCGATTGATACGTGTGATCGTAGAACTGTCGTTGAACATTGACAGGGCATTGTCCACACTTGCCAAAGCTGCTTTGATATCCTGCTCCAAATCCCGTGAATACTTATAAGTGATGTTATAAGTAGTCCCGAACACATATCCGTGATTTGATATATATGTGTATTCCTGTTGCTTGCTTCTGCTTAGTATCAGAACTGTACCTGCAATTAGCAGAAGCAGGAATGGATAATGCCACTTTTTCAAAGCTCTGTCTCTATTTTGTAGTCATTCCTGTTTTGTGAGCTTCGGCTGACAAGCTCGCCGATAAATCCTGTCAGGAACAACATTGTACCCAGCATCATGCCTGTAAGCATGATGTAGAAATATGGATTGTCGGTTATCAGCCTGGCATGAATGCCGTGCGACAAAGCGTAAAGTTTGTTTGCTCCGAGCACTATTATGGATATCAGTGAGATGATGAACATAAGCGAACCCAAAAATCCGAAGAAATGCATAGGCTGCTTGCCGAACTTGTTCAGGAACCACAATGACATAAGATCAAGATAACCATTTACAAAGCGGTTTAATCCAAATTTGCTGGTACCATATTTGCGCGCCTGATGATGGACAACCTTCTCGCCGATTTTATCAAAGCCTGCGTTTTTTGCAAGATATGGGATATAGCGGTGCATCTCACCATAGACTTCTATGTTCTTGACAACCTCGTTACGATAGGCTTTCAAACCACAGTTCATATCATGAAGACCGATTCCGGTGACTTTCCGGGCAGTCCAGTTGTAGATCTTTGACGGTAAGTTCTTGCTGAGTTTTCCGTCGTAGCGCTTCTTCTTCCACCCTGAAACCAAGTCATATCCATCCTCGCGTATCATACGTACCATCTCAGGAATCTCCTCTGGGCTGTCCTGCAAGTCGGCATCCATTGTAATGACAATATCTCCTTCGGCGCGCGCGAAACCACAGAACAATGCAGGTGATTTGCCATAATTGCGCCGGAATTTTATTCCATGAACTTCGGGGTGCAATGCCTGAATCTGCTCTATCAGTCTCCAGGAACCGTCATTGCTTCCGTCATCGACAAAAATCACTTGGTATGTGAACGAGTGCCCGACCATAACCTTGTTTATCCATTCGTATAGCTCACTAAGCGATTCCACTTCGTTATAGAGTGGCACAATAATGGTGATGTCCATACTAATCCTTTCTGTTGAGTTTATATTTTGCAGTAATAACAGCAATTATTATCGATAAAATATTACCTCCAGATAATGTTGAGCCCGTAATCTGTTTTGTTAACTGCAGAGGACTGAGCTGGCTGACGGAACTTGCAAACTCTTCTATCTGGTCAAAGTAATCGGCAGAGTCACCCATCATCCCGGTACTTTCTGCAATTTGCCTGGATTCGTGTAATTGCCCAACAATGGCAGGTATGATAAATCCGTTGTCAATGTATCGGAGGTAAATATAAACAGCAATTGATGAGATCATTGTCGCAAACAGAAACATCATCAGCGACAAAAGCCATGCGGTAATAAAAGGAAAGAAACCGCCTGTGTTTGTGTCGCGGAAGTTCCGTATCAGTTTCCACGCAACAAATGGTACTCCTATGAACAATATTAATGCCGGAAGACCTAGTATCGGAAATTTTATTGACAATGGAACCATGGCAAACTTCACAACCTGATAACTCCCAAGCCATAAGCCGAGTACCATTGAAGATTGCATTATATCAATAGTGTAGTATTTCTCCGACATATCTTTAAACTACGTTATCTTCAAAAATAACTTGGTAATTTCTCCGAATCTTTTGCGTCCATCTTGTTTGTCTTAAAAGTATCTATGGCCGCATAGCTCCTTTCCGACAATCAATCCGGTCACAAAATCTATCGGTTTTCCTGCCAACTTATTTTTTAAGCATACTGCTTCGATTACAAAAGTACATTATTTTTTGTTTGGGATTGTCCTGTTTGCAAAAAGTTGTATCTTTGCATCGGGTAAGTCCTGCACGGCCAGCTCCCTCTGAATCCTCCAGGGCTTGACCGCAGCAAAGGCAGGAGGTCGTAGCGGCGCGATGCAGTAAGCTTACCCATCCTACAAAAAGAGTGCGAAAGCACTCTTTTTTTTACTTTATCAACCTGTTTGTGTCTGGTTTTGTAAATAAGTAATCTTCAACAATCAATCCGACCACAAAATCTTTCGGTTTTCTTACCAACTTATTTTTTTACGCTTACTGAATGAGAGATAGTCGTTCATTTTTAGTATATTTACAAACTCAACATTTATCAGTTATGGATTTAGTAAAAAGATTTTTGGGATATACCGCTGTTGATACACAGTCGGACGAGAATTCTGAGTCAGTTCCAAGTACGCCAAAACAGAAAAATCTGGCAGTCCTGTTGCGTGATGAGCTTGAGCGAATGGGACTTGAGGACGTGTATATGGACGATATGGGCTATGTATATGCCACATTGCCTGCAAATACAGATAAGAAGGTTCCTACTATAGGTTTCATATCGCATATGGACACCAGTCCGTCAATGAGCGGAGCGAATGTAAGGCCGCGAATAGTTTATGGCTATGATGGAGACGATATAGTGTTAAACCAGGAACTTGGGGTAAGTCTCTCTCCTGAATTGTTTCCCGAACTGCTTTCTCATAAGGGAGAGGACATCATTGTTACCGATGGAACGACTCTTCTTGGTGCCGATGACAAGGCAGGAATAGCTGAGATTATTACAGCTGTGGAATATCTGCAGTCTCATCCTGAGATTAAGCACGGAAATATCCGGGTGGGGTTTAATCCTGACGAGGAAATTGGAATGGGGGCTGCACATTTCGATGTCGCTCGTTTTGGCTGTGATTTTGGCTATACAGTCGATGGCGGCGAGGTTGGCGAGATGGAATATGAGAATTTCAATGCTGCCAAAGCAGTTTTCAAGATTCAAGGCCTGGAGGTGCATCCGGGATATGCCAAGGACAAAATGGTAAATGCATCACTTCTTGCCGCAGAACTGATTGGCATGTTCCCTTGTGATGAGACTCCGGCTGCGACCAGTGGCTATGAAGGGTTTTATCATGTTGTCGGATTGTCCGGCGAGGTGGATAATGCAACAGTCACCTTTATTATCCGTGATCATGACAGAAACAAGTTTGAGGCCCGAAAGGCTTTTGCAATGTCTGTCGCCGAAAAAATGAATGAAAAGTATGGAGATACTACCGTGACAGCGGTTGTGTCCGATCAATATTATAATATGAAAGAACAGATTGACAAAGTTCCTTATGTCGTGGATATTGCATGCGAGGCAATGCGCATGGCTGGAGTAGAACCTGTCAAAGTGCCGATTCGTGGTGGAACAGATGGCGCCCAATTGTCATTTAAGGGCTTGCCTTGTCCTAATCTGTTTGCTGGTGGTATGAATTTTCATGGCCGTTATGAATGGGTGCCTATCCAGAGCATGGAGAAGGCGATGATGACGATAGTACGCATAGCTGAACTGTGCGCCAGCTGGAATTGGTAGCTTCTGCCTCCAGACATGATTATTCTTCGAAGTTGAATTCATCGAATTCAACTTCTGATTTATTGTCAGAACTGTTACTTTCGTTAATGAAACCCACAATATCGCGTCTGTCTTTTTTTGTAGGTCTTCCAAGCCCGGAGTCGCGTCTTATGAATCCGCCGATGCGGTTCATTTCCAGCAGCTCATATTGATCGGGTGGCGTAAGGTTTTCCATCATTGTCGGTACCAACTTGGCACCGACTCTGTTTTCTATAGCTTGAAGAACTTTAAAAGTGTATGTGACAGGCGCTTTCCTTACGCTTACGGTATCTCCTTCTTTAACACTCTTGGAGGGCTTTGCGTTCACTCCATTGATTGTAATCCTTCCTTTTTTACAGGCATCGGCAGCTATTGTCCGTGTCTTGAATATTCGCACGGCCCACAGCCATTTGTCGATACGGGCTTCCATCACTTGTTGTTGAATTGTGTCATGGTATTCTCCAGCCCTGCAAGACAGAAACTTTTGACACATTCCACGGCCAATGGAATGCGATCTTCTATGACAGGCTGCTCATCGGGGAAGAATGGATCCAAAACAAACTTGATCTGGGCTCCGGCAGGGAATTCGTTGCCGATCCCAAATCGCAGACGTGCAAACTGCTGGGTACCTATGGTATCAATGATATTACCAAGCCCATTATGTCCGCCATTGCTGCCTTTACCTCTCAGCCGAATCTTGCCAAGAGGCAACGCCAAATCGTCGGCAATGACAAGCAAGTGCTCCGGCTCAATGTTTTCTTTGTTCATCCAGTAGCGTACTGCGTTGCCGCTGAGATTCATATATGTTGTAGGTTTCAGTAATATCAGCTGACAGTTCTTTATGGATGTGGAGGCAATGAATCCATATCTCCTGTCTTGAAAAACAGTATTGGATGCCTTCGCAAAAGCATCCAATACCATAAATCCTATATTGTGGCGGGTATTCTGGTATTCGTCGCCAGGGTTTCCCAAACCAACAATCAGATATTTCATATTCAAGCCTCAGCAGCTTCGCCCTCAGCCTGGTCGGCCTTGGCAGAACGTGTCACCATAACACCGCAGATGACGGCCTCCTTAGGATTTACGAGCTCTAGACCCTCAATGTCAACATCTCCGACTTTGATAGTCTTGCCTATTGCCAATGGTGTTACATCAAGCTCAATCTTCTCGGGCATCTGGGTGTAAAGAGCTTTGACTTTGACGCGGCGAAGAATCTGCTCAAGGCGTCCACCAGCCTTGACACCTGCTGCGAGACCATTCAACTTGACAGGAACATTCATAACGATAGGTTTGTCCTCGGTTACCTGATAAAAATCCATATGGAGAATATTGTCCTTTACAGGGTGGAACTGGATGTCCTGAAGGATAGCTTTGACTGCTGTGCCATCAATAGTCAGGTTGACAACGTAAATGTCGGGACTGTAAACAAGATTACGAACCTCTTCGTTTGTCACGCAGAATGTCTTTGCTTTTGGCAGACCTTCGGCGTCTTTCTCTACTCCATAAAGAACGCATGGAATTCCATTTGACTTTCTCAGTTCTCTGGTGGCCTTCTTGCCGAGACCTTCACGGCTCTGACCTTTAATGTCGATAGACTTCATTGTTAGTGTTACTCTAAATTGTTAATAATCAATTCACCATCACACAATTACCTGCTTGTAGTCAGGCGGCTGATGTTAAAGTGCCGCAAAGGTATGCTTTTTTACTGATAAAATACTATTCTGAACTAAAAATCTATTTTCAAGTTGTCAAATGTGTCTTCCTGTAGTATGTCTTCATCTTTGACTTCTCCGCTCGTCCGCTCTCCTGGCTCGTGTGTCAACTCTGAGCCGGAAGGTGAATGCTGGAAGTCTGTTTGATGATTATGAATGTATCCTATGGCTTTGGACAGACCCTCGATGAATTTGCTGAAATCTTCTTTGTACAAAAAGATTTTGTGCTTCTCGAATATGGGCAAGGCATTTTCTCCCTCTGTGGGGGACAATTTCTTGCTTTCGGTAATGGACAGGTATAAGTCGTTCTTGCGTGTTCTACGTACGTCCATATAGTAGATACGTTTTCCTGCTTTGATGGAATATGAGAACTCAACGTCCATATCCCTATCCTCGAAATTCTTTTTAGTTGTTGTTTCCATATAGGATATATTTTCTTCAAAAGAACTCAATATTTGCCTAATATACAAGAGAATGGACACTTTTTTGCAATATACCTGCTTTTTTGCATTGCAAGAGTGGGCAGGGCTTGCCAATTCTTAGTATATTTGCACCCGGAAGATGCATGTCTTTTGTGTAAGACTTATGGTTAATAGAGCTCTTATCAGACTGAAAGTTGTTCAGACTGTATATGCATACAGTCAAAGTGGCGCCGGCAATACCCGTGCTGCAGCAAGGGAATTGTCCCTGAGTTTGTCCAGTTCTCAGGAACTGTATCATATCTTGCTTTATCTGTTGGCTTCGTTGGGGCGGTACGCTAAAACTGTAGTGTCAAGAAAAGAACGTTTTAATGTCGGGACTCTGCATTCAGGCGAGATGCGTCTTGCTGCCAATGAGTTCCTTGACCAACTCTCTTCAAATCAGGAATTGCTGGATAGTATCGCCTCTGAGAAAACTGATTGGATTCAGGAAACCGGTATTGTCAGAACAATCTACGATGCTGCCATTGACAGCGAGGCCTTATCCGATTACATTCAGGACGGTGTTTTCAGTTATGAGGCTGACAAGGAGCTGGCGCGTAAACTATACAAAACGGTCTTTGTTGACAATGACTCCCTTGGAGACGTTCTGGAGGGACAAAATATTTATTGGAGCAGCGACAGGGAACTGACTGACTCTTTCGTGTTGAAGACAATTAGAAATTTCCGGAAGGAAAATGGCATTGAACAGACTTTGCTGGGGCAATTTGGAGATCCCGAGGATGAGGAGTTCGCTATGAGATTGCTGATGGCCAGCTTGGATAATGCATCAGAGTATCGGGGTATGGTGTCGATACACACAAGAGGATGGGATGCCAACAGACTGGCTCTTATGGATGTGATTGTATTGCAGGTTGCGATCGCTGAGATATTGTGTATTCCTGAAGTCCCTGTCAAAGTCTCAATCAATGAGTATGTGGAACTGGCTAAATCATTCGGAACGAATGGAAGTGGAGGCTTCGTGAATGGCGTTCTGGATACACTTATCCGTGAACTGCGTGAGAATGGACGGCTTGCAAAAAATTGATAACATTTTAATTGAAAATACATAATTATGGCTACAATGCTTTATTTGAATCCCGCAGGGGAACTGATTGAAGTCAGTCAGCAGCAGAGTGTTTTATCTTTCGTTCAGACTAGTTCTCCAGGTCTGGATGATATAGATCCAAGCGCTTCGAACGGGCAGCAGGCCCGTGCCGGAAGTATGGGCGGTATGATATGGATAATCGTTCTGATGCTTGTCGTTATGATGATTTTTGCCCGTCCGCGTCAGGATAAGGAAGGTGAGAAATTCCGTAATGCTCTTCAGTTGGATCAGGATGTTGTTACGAGTACCGGAATCTTCGGTAAGATTAAAGCAATTGATGACGTTTCAGTAATCTTGGAAATAGGTCAGAATATGAGGATTAAGGTTGATAAAAGGTATGTGAATCCCGTTCCCGTTCCGCAACCTGTGAAACCTGCCAAGGAAAAAAAGACTAGAAAATCAAAAGATATTTCGAAGGACGAGAAAGCATAAGCGCTTCATTGTATTGTTTCAGGAATAATTCAATAGGTTAAAGTTGTGCGCTGTACATTGCCCGATGGAGTGACGAGGCAAATCCACAAGATTTTCAAATCACTGCTTTTGCTTATGCGAAACGGTGATTTGTGGGTTTTTTTGCTTGTTCTCATGTTGTCGTTCTTTTTTTGGCTGTCCAATAAAATGAGCGCCTCATATATGCTGAGTGTGGATTATAAGCTTGAGCTTACTGATGTCGAGGATAATATGCGCGTGGTCGATGATGTTACATCACCATTGTATGTAACTCTTAGCGGTCAAGGTGCAGCGTTGTGGCGTGAGAATCGTAAAAATCGTGTGATAAATGTTTCTGCAAGGCATTTCACGCTACTCCCGTCCGGGGTCTCTGTTATGCGTTCATCGCTGTTGCGCGATTCATTGTCAGCATTTTTGCCTGCGACATTGTCAATACGGGAAATGCACCCTGATACAATTAGGTTTAGTTCGATTGAAGTGGTATCAAGAAGGCTTCCTGTTAAATTTGACGGGGAATTGACTGATGATGGACGATACAGCGCTGAGAATATAATTATTGATCCTGAATATATCAATGTCTCTATTCCTAAAAGCCAGGTGTATTCCGTTCCGTATATTCCGACAGAATATGCCCATATAGATATAAAGTCTGACAGCTCGTACGCAACACTCCGCCTTGCTCTACCCGATGGTGTCGAATCAGATGTCGAGGAGGTGAGAGTGAGCATTGTTTCTTCGCAATATACAGAGAAGAGCGTTACAATTCCCGTGGCTGGCCTTAATGTCCCTTCGGGAATGATTTTCCGCGCTTTCCCGTCGCGGGTCAAAGTTATGTTCCTTGTCAGTCTTAATGACTTTGAGAGTATTGGCGCTGATGATTTTACAGTCGCTGTTGATTTGAATGACGTCAATTCCGGCTCCGACAAGGTTGAACCTGTATTGATAAATTCTCCTGTCGGTGTACGGAATGTCCGTATTCAGCCTGGCGTGCTGAATTACATGCTTGAGAAAGATAGCTCTGCGCAATGATTCGAATAGGATTGACAGGAGGAATAGGCAGTGGTAAAAGTTGCGTAGCTGATATTCTTCGTTCCAAGGGAATTCCTGTCTTTGATTGTGATAAAGTCGCAAAGGAACTGATGTTGACTGATGTTGTCAGGCAACAGTTGCGGAACGCGACTGGTATTGATTTCTTCCCTCAGAATGTGCTGGATAAGTCAATGCTTGCTTCTTTTGTTTTTTCCAGTGCGGAAAATGCGGCATCGGTTAATGATGTGGTCCATCCTTTGGTCCGCAATTCGTTCAGAGATTGGTGCTTGCAGATGTGCGACAGTGGAATGGATATATGTGCTGTAGAGTCTGCAATCCTTTTGGAGTCTGGAATGCGGAATGATGTGGATTACGTGGTCGTGGTAGATGCTCCCCAAGAACTTAGATTGCGTCGTGTAGTTGAGCGTGATCATCTTTTGCCAGGCGATGTGGAGTCTAGAATGAGGGCTCAAATGCATCAGGAGGATAAAGTGAAGTTGGCTGATTATGTTATATTGAATGATGGGGACAAGGAAAGGCTTCGGACGTTGACATGTCAAGTGCTTGAGGCTGTCCGCAAGAATTGATACTATTTATAAACAAAAATATGCTGAAAGAAATTCTTACTATTTCTGGCCGTCCAGGCCTTTTTAAATTGGTGGCACGAGGTAATAATTGCCTGATTGTGGAGTCTGTTGACAGTACAGCCCGACGGTTGCCGGTTCAAGGTACAGATAAAGTTGTCTCTTTGGGCGACATATCGATTTATACTGATCATGGTGAGATGAGCCTTCGCGAGGTGTTTTACGGAATTCAAGAGAAATATGGAAAACAAACTCTTGACGTTGATGTTCATAAAGCTGCTGCTGATGAGCTGAATGGGTTTATGTCTGGAGTGGTGCCTGATTATGATCGTGACAGAGTATATCCCAGCCATATCAAGAAAATAATAAGTTGGTACAATATCCTTGCCAAGGCTGGGCAGGATGATTTTTCAGAGCCTGAATCGGAGACTGAGGAGACATCAGCATCGAAGGAGTGATTAAAACTGCTGCGCTGATTTGCAGAGGCCGGACGTCAGTCCGGCTTTTTTATTTTTTACGCTGACCAACTTATTTTTCTTTACGCTTACTAAGTAAATCTTAAAAAATAACCTGTGATAGTTTTGAATCATATAAAGCACTCTGTGAGCCCCTTGAAAACGGGGCCAAGACGCGCTTTTTAATAAGCCTCAAAATCATCACAAAATTTGAGTTAAATAATTGAATATCAATT
>JAZLKB010000039.1:0-17880 GCA_045597365.1 Bacteroidaceae bacterium
GCTTCTTCATGCCCTGTTTGAACTGGTCTGCCGTTGCTGGAATCTGTTCATTGAGACAGGAAAATCCGTAGCTTTGGCTGATTGCCAGATGCTATGCGTTAATGTGGCAAATACTTGAACGCAATTATTCAGCGGGCCCTATATATATTATTCGTAGAGGTGCTGCAATGGTTCAACCCCTGCATCTGGCTTCTGGAGAAGGCTCTGTGCGAGGTGCACGAATTCGAGGCCGACAGCACTGTACTCAAGAACGGAATAGAAAAGAAAGAATATCAGCTGTTATTATTAAATCGGACCGTAGGCTCCGGAAGATGTCAGACTTATACCATTTCGGTGACATACCCCCAACCCGTGAAGAAGCAATGAATTCAACGTGGAGTGAGTGAAACAATCAGAATAAAAAAGAAAAACACTATATTCGCATAATTTGAGAATTGCGGATATGAGCGTACTTGGGAATATTCTCTGGATAGTGTTTGGCGGTCTGATAGTATCGCTGATGTACATTCTGGGCGGATTGCTGATGTGTATAACCATAATCGGCATTCCGTTCGGCATTAAAATCATACAACTCGGCCTTCTGGCACTGATGCCATTTGGCAGGGAAGTTACATCATCGCCTGCAAAAGGTTGTCTTTCTGCGATATTCAACGTACTTTGGATAATTTACGGATGGTGGGAGATCGCTTTGGTTCACGCTGTGCTCGGACTGCTGTTCTGTATAACCATCATAGGCATTCCATTCGGCCTGCAGCATTTCAAGCTGGCGCACTATTCGCTCTTTCCATTTGGATGCAATATAAAATAAATGGAATTATTTGGTAATTAATATATAAAAGCATACCTTTGCACCCGATTTATTCCGAAGAGGTATAAAAAGTGTGAGCCACGATGGCTCTCCACCCCACGGAGCAACGAATAAAAGCAAAATTAAATGTACGTTATTGCTGAGATTCAGGGACAGCAGTTCAAGATTGAACAAGGTAAGAAGCTGTTCGTGCACCACATTCAGGACGTTGAGGCTGGTGCAACCGTAGAGTTTGACAAGATTCTGCTCGCCGACAAGGAGGGTCAGATTACAGTGGGCACACCAGTTATCGAAGGTGCGAAGGTTGTATGCGAGGTCAAGACCGCGCTCGTAAAGGGTGACAAGGTTCTTGTTTTCCACAAGCGCCGCAGAAAAGGCTATCGCAAACTGAATGGTCATCGCCAGCAGTTTACCGAGCTCACAGTTAAAGAAGTTATCGCATAACACTTAAAAATCAGAAGATATGGCACATAAGAAAGGTGTTGGTAGTTCAAAGAACGGTCGTGAGTCGGCCAGCCAGCGTTTAGGTGTTAAGATTTGGGGTGGCCAGATTTGCAAGGCCGGTAACGTTTTGGTCCGTCAGCGTGGCACACAGCACAATCCGGGCGAGAATGTAGGCATCGGCAAGGACGATACACTTTATGCATTGGCAGACGGTATCGTACAGTTCAAGAAAGGCCGCAAGGACAGAAGTTACGTCTCAGTCATTCCTCAGAAAGCTGAGGCCTGATGATGACAGAATAAACAAAAGGGCTCACAGAACAGTGGGCCTTTTTTATTGACGACAACATTCAAAAACAGACAATATGCTCACATTAAGACAGATTCTCGAACAGACAGACGTTGTACTGGCTGGTCTTAAAAAGAAGCACTTCGACAAAGCCGAAGAGGTTATAGCACAAATCAAGGAATTGAACGAAATCCGTCGCAAGTCACAGGCCCAGCTTGACCGCAATCTCGCGCAGGGCAAACAGTTTGCCCAGGATATAGGCCGCTTCATGAAGGCTGGCGACAACGAGGCTGCAGCAAAGGCAAAGCAGGAGGTGGCACAGTTGAAGGAGCAGTCAAAGCAGCTTGAGGAAGCCATGAACAACGCCGAGAGCCAGATGCGTGAGATTCTGAGCAGCGTACCGAACATAGCATACCCTGAAGTTCCCGAAGGATATACTGCCGAGGATAACAAAATTGTAAAAATAGTAGAGAACATTCCTGTTCTTCCAGATGATGCCCTTCCACATTGGGAGCTGGCAAAGAGATACAACCTGATAGACTTTGAGCTTGGTGTCAAGATTACAGGCGCAGGTTTTCCTGTTTATCTCGGTCGTGGCGCAAGACTTCAGCGCGCTTTGATATGGTTCTTCCTGGAAGAAGCCTACAAGGCAGGATACAAGGAAGTTATACCGCCTACAATGGTCAATGCGGACTCCGGATTCGGCACAGGCCAGCTTCCCGACAAGGAGGGCCAGATGTATCTTGCCAATCTGGACAGTCTTTATATGATTCCGACCGCCGAGGTTCCGGTTACCAATATTTACCGGGATGTCATTCTTGACGAGCGTGAGCTGCCGATTATGAAATGCGCGTATTCACAGTGCTTCCGTCGCGAGGCCGGATCATACGGCAAGGATGTCCGCGGTCTTAACCGTCTGCACGAGTTCTCGAAGGTCGAAATTGTACGCATCGACACACCGCAGCACAGTGCCGAGAGCCACAAGGAGATGCTGGCACACGTAGAAGGCCTTCTCCAGAAACTTGAACTCCCCTATCGTATTCTGCATCTTTGCGGCGGCGACATGAGTTTCACGTCGGCCAGCTGCTTTGACTTCGAAGTATATTCCGCAGCACAGAAACGTTGGCTCGAAGTTTCTTCTGTTTCGAACTTCGACTCGTATCAGGCTAACCGTCTGAAATGCCGCTACCGTCGGACTGAGGACAAGAAGATAGAGCTTTGCCACACTTTGAACGGCTCAGCCCTGGCTCTGCCACGAATTATGGCAGCTCTTCTGGAGAACAATCAGACACCAGAGGGTATCACAATTCCAAAGGCTCTTATCCCTTATACCGGATTCGGCATCATTGACTATCCGCACGATTACCGTCCGGACTACATCAAGTACGCGAACAAGTAAAATTGGATATACGAATACAAAAGCGCCTGACATCGAATAATGTCCGGCGCTTTTATTTTTCTATACAGCTTGGTTCTTAGCCTGGAATGATGAAATTGAGAACACCAGGCTCAAGCGATATTGTCATCGGGAACACAGGATTGATGGATTTACCATCCAGACAAGTTGATGCGCCCTCAGCCTCGACTACGGTTACATTTTTGGTTCTGTATGGTCTGACTTGCTCGTGATTAAGTATCTGGCCGTGAAGAAGCATATACAAGCCTTTTACCATCTGCATGAATTTTGTACGGCTGACAACGGAAAGATCTATCCACCCGTTGTATGGAACAGCACTAGGTGTAAGTCCGTATCCACGTGAGTTCCCTACGCAGATTGTCATCAGTTTGTCGTTGATATCCTCGTTATTTACCTTGATACGCATCTGATATTGCTTACATTCCTTGAATAAGCTTATCAGCGCCAACAGATAAGCCGGATTCTTTTTACCGAAACGTTTGCATATATCAGACAGACGGATGGCCTGAGCTGACAGACCGATATTAACCGACATCAGGAAATATCTTACGCGCTCCTCATCATTCTCACGATAAGAGCAGTAACCTACATCAATTTTCTTGGTACGCCCCTCGATTATCCAATGTATCGCCTGTTTGTAATTGTCGGTCGAGAGTCCCCAGAAACTTGCGAAATCGTTGCCGATTCCATTAGGCACGATGCCTAGGACAATGTTGTTCCGCAATTCCTTCGGCGTGAACATAATGCCGTTAACCGCACCGTTCAAAGCCTCGTCACCGCCAATTATGACTATAATACGATATCCGTTATCAATGAGCATTCGCGTGATACGCTCAACAGAACCAGCGCCCTCGGATTGTATGCAGTCATACTTCACTTCGCGCAGTTCAAGATACTCGCGTATCTGTCTCCATCTTTTCTGAGCATTACTTACGCCCGCTCTCGGAACGTAAACGATGCCCCATCTGTCACTCTCTACTTTCATATTCCTGTAATAAAGAATGTTTATTCTATAATTCAGCCCTCAATGTCTGCATCACGAAACTGACTTTATCCTGCAATGGCAAAGCATACGGAATCCAATGGATATTGATTCCCCTACGTTCCATTCCGCGGAACCACGTCATCTGCCTTTTGGCAAACTGATGAATGGCAATCTCAAGCTCACTTACCATATTCCGGTAATCAAGTCTGCCTGTAATATATTGTGTAAGATATTTGTATTCCAGGCCATAATACTCCAAATCCTCAGGCGCAATTCCCTCATCAAGCAGAGAGCGGACCTCTTCGGCCATTCCGGCATCCAGTCGGGTCCGAAGCCTTTTCGAAATATTTTCACGGCGGATATCACGTTCTATATCAATACCGAACACCACGCTGTCAATTGAAGGGAACGATTTCTTATCGACCGGAGTCCGCAGATAGCATTCTTCTATCTCAATAGCACGGATAGCACGTTTGGTCGTATCCACATCTGTGGTATTATGAAGCTGTTTGTATCCTCTGAGTATCTCGGTAAGTTCCGGGAGACTTTTCCCGGCCAGGCTCTTCCGCAGCTCCGGATTTTCCGGAACGGGAATAAGTCTGTATCCTTTCAGGACAGACTCCAGATAAAGTCCTGTACCGCCGCATAAAATCGGAACACATCCGCGCCGCAAAATATCCTTGTATGCTTCAAGGAAATCTGTCTGATATTGGAAAAGATTATATTTGGTGCCGGGCTCGGCAATATCGATAAGATGATATGGGATACAGCGGCCGTGCAACGAATATTCCGACAAATCCTTGCCGGTGCCGATGTCCATCCTGCGATATACCTGTCGGCTGTCGGCACTGACGACCTCACCGTTCATACAATCGGCCAATGCGACGGCCAACGCAGTCTTGCCCGAAGCCGTAGGTCCCAAGACAGTAATCATATCAAATTTTCCCATACGCCAAGCACACCGTATAACTTGGTAAAGTTATATATAAATATCCAAATGCCGATTATCAAAACAAAAAAAGTGGCCGGAGTACAACTCCAGCCACCTTCTTGTTTATCAAGCAAATGAATTACTTCATGATAACGCGGGCCATCTCGCAAACCTTGTTGCTGTATCCCCACTCATTGTCGTACCATGCGCAAACTTTGACGAAAGTCTTGTCAAGCTGAATACCAGCCTTTACGTCAAAGATAGATGTGCGTGAGTCATTGCGGAAGTCGGTTGATACGACTGCATCCTCAGTGTAGCCGAGAATACCCTTGAGCGCGCCCTCGGAAGCCTCCTTCATAGCGGCGCAAATCTCATCGTATGTGCACTCAGTCTTCAGCTCGGCAGTCAGGTCAACGAAGCTTACATCTGATGTCGGAACGCGAAGTGACATACCGGTCAGTTTGCCGTTCAGCTCAGGAAGAACCTTACCTACAGCCTTGGCAGCACCTGTTGATGACGGGATGATGTTCTCAAGAATGCCACGGCCACCGCGCCAATCCTTCTTTGAAGGACCATCAACGGTCTTCTGAGTAGCTGTTGCAGCATGAACTGTTGTCATCAAACCGCGTACAATTCCGAACTTGTCGTTCAGGACCTTGCTGATAGGAGCAAGACAGTTGGTTGTACAAGAAGCGTTGGAGATAATGGTCTGACCTGCATAAGTCTTATCGTTGACGCCATAGACGAACATCGGAGTAGCGTCCTTTGAAGGAGCAGACATGATGACCTTCTTTGCACCGGCCTTGATGTGAGCCTCTGCAAGTTCAGCAGTAAGGAAGAAGCCTGTTGACTCAACAACTACGTCAACGCCCAGAGCACCCCAGGTAATGTTTGCAGGATCCTTCTCAGCGAAGACCTGAATCTTGTTGCCGTCAACAATCATGTAGTTGCCCTCAACCTTGATGTCGTGGTTGAACGCGCCGTGTACTGAATCATACTTCAGCATGTAAGCCAGATAATCAGGATCCAGAAGATCGTTGATACCTACTACTACGATGTCCTTGTTGAAATTCTCAACTGCTGCACGGAAAACCATACGTCCGATGCGGCCAAAACCGTTAATACCCAGTTTAATCATAATGCTTGTATAAAATAAAAAGTTACAAATACCACATTCATCGGCTTTACCTGCGTAAAACCGCGCAAAATTAAGAAATTCTTTTTATTTTCGCGAAAATTTTAGAACTCAAAAAAGCTATTGGTATGGGATTGTTCAAAAAGAAAGAGGATAAGATAGAGAATCTGGGAGGAATGGAGGATTTCATGACTCTCATCAGGGTATATTTTCAGGCTGGCATGGCCGGGAACCTTGGTATCACCAACATAAATTACCTTCCGGATCTGGCTGCGTTCAAACGCAGTTTGAAAATTCAGACCCAGGGCAACAAGCTCGGAGTAGCCGAACAGCCGCGATGCCGCAAGATTCTAAGCCAGATGTACGGTCTGAGCGACACCTTCTTCAAAGAGATAGACTCGTCCATACGCAAGAACTGCCGGAACATTCAAGCCGTTCAGGGATATATGTTCCAGTTCCAGGGATTCAGCAGCGACCTGATGATGCAGATAGGGTCAATAATGAAATGGAAGTTCCGCGTACCGAATTTTCTGAAGAAAGCTTTGTTCGCGATGACCCAAGACTCAGTACACAAGATTATGACTGAGAACAAATGGAAAGACGAGTCAAGTTATAAAACCGTTTTCAATATCCGCCAATATCAACAGCATCTCGGTTTCTCAGAATCATGGATGACGGAATATGCTTTCAGCATGATCCGATTGGCCAAAAAAGAGCCCAAGACAAAAGAAAAGATAGAAGCGGCTAAAGAGATGATGAATAAATCCAAATAATTCATCAAAGCTATTTGGATTCACCGAAACAAACGACTATTTTTGCAAGTGGAAATAATCTGACTTTCGTCAGTGGATATTTTTATAGAAATGATTTTCAATTCCGACACAGAGATTCTTGATGCTTTTGAGGCCAAGCTGCAAAAGCTGATGGACTCGTACAAAGACCTTCAGGCAGAAAACAGCGGGTTGCGCCGTTCGATAGAGGATGGCCGGCTGCGCGAGGAAGGACTCAAGCAGCAGCTTGACAGCCTGAAATCGGAATATGAGAATCTTAAGCATACCAAGGTACTCAGCGTGTCCGGTCACGATCTTGACAGCACACGCAAAAGAGTATCAGGACTGGTGCGGGAAATTGACCGTTGTATAGATATGTTGAAGATATGAGTACAACGGACGAGATGTTTGAGATAAAGCTTAAGGTAGGCGGAACCTACTACCCTCTCACCATACAGAGGAAAGATGAGGCTGTGTATAGGGAAGCAGCGAGACGTATGAACATTTTGCTGAACCGATACAGAGACCACTTTCCACAATTGAGCGATGAGAAATACTTCGTAATGGCTGCGATGCACATAGCTGTCGCAAACCAGATGTGGGAGAATTTCAACGACACCGCTCCCTATAAGGAGAGGATAAAGGATATGACTGGGCAGATTGATTCGTTGTTGGGCGACTCACCTGAATAGTTCTTCCTATACGTTTTATTTTGAGTTATTACGCACCGTCCATCATTCCGTGGGAATGAGGGAGGGTGATTTTTATTATACTTCAATTAAGGAGATACAATTATGACGAGTTTTATTTTTGCAATTATCGGACTGATAGTCGGCATAGTAATTACATGGCTGTTCTTCAACAGCAAACTTAACACGACAGTAAAAAAACGCCTCGATGAGGTTGAGGCCATCAAGAGAGACAAACTTCTGGAGGTAAAAGAGAAGTTCATGAACAAGAAGGCTGAACTTGAGAAAGAGGTGGCAGCACGCAACCAGAAAATCCAGATGAGCGAGAACCGTCTGAAACAGAAGGAAATGCAGTTGAACCAGCGTCACGAGGATCTCGTACGCAAGCTCAGCGAGGCAGACACCGTACGTGAGAATCTCGAGAATCAAATCGAGATAATTGACCACAAGAAAGAGGAACTTGACAAGCTGCAGCATCAGGAGCGTGAGAAGCTTGAGGTAATCAGCGGCTTATCGGCCGAGGAGGCAAAGAACCGTCTTATCGAATCCCTCAAGGAAGAGGCCAAGACCAATGCCGCCGCATATATCAACGATATTATGGACGATGCCAAGATGACTGCCAACAAAGAAGCGAAGAAGATAGTCATCCAGACAATTCAACGCATCGGGACTGAGACTGCCATAGAAAACTCTGTATCGGTTTTCCATATTGACAACGAGGACATCAAAGGCCGTATCATCGGACGCGAGGGACGCAATATCCGTGCGCTTGAGGCTGCCTGTGGAGTTGAGATCGTAGTCGATGACACACCCGAGGCAATCGTAATATCAGCTTTTGACCCAGTCCGCCGTGAGATTGCACGTCTGGCTCTGCATCAGCTTGTTGCCGACGGCCGTATCCACCCGGCACGTATCGAGGAAGTCGTGGCAAAGGTAGAGAAGCAGGTTGAGGAAGAGATCATTGAGACAGGTAAACGTACAACAATAGACCTCGGAATCCACGGACTGCACCCGGAGCTCGTACGTATTATCGGCAAGATGAAATACCGCTCATCCTATGGTCAGAATCTGCTCCAGCACGCCCGCGAGACTGCCAATCTGTGCGGTGTAATGGCAGCAGAACTTGGTTTGAATCCGAAAAAGGCCAAAAGGGCCGGTCTGTTGCACGATATCGGCAAAGTGCCTGACGAGGAGACCGAGATGGCACATGCCGAGTACGGTATGCACATTGCAGAGAAATACAAGGAGAAACCTGATATCTGCAACGCAATCGGAGCACACCACGATGAGATTGAGATGCAGAGCCTGATAGCCCCTATAGTTCAAATCTGCGATGCCATTTCAGGTGCCCGTCCCGGTGCCCGTCGCGAGATAGTCGAGGCATACATCAAGCGTTTGAACGACTTGGAGAATATAGCACTCTCCTACCCTGGAGTTACTAAAACCTACGCTATTCAAGCCGGCCGTGAGCTGCGTGTCATTGTTGGCGCTGACAAGATTGATGACCAGCAGACCGAAAAGTTATCGGCAGAGATTGCTGAGAAAATACAGAACGAGATGACATATCCAGGACAGGTAAAGATTACGGTTATCCGCGAGACCCGCGCCGTTAACTACGCCCGTTAATAAAATTAAGGTTTTTCAAACGGTGATGAATCGCGAAAACCTAACTCTGCTTTAAAGCACGTATCGTTTTCGCGACATTAATGAGGTGGTCGCCAACACGCTCCGCATTGGAAGTGAGAGACAGATACTGTGCTCCGACAGCTGGTGAGCAGACTCTATCCGATAGCCGTGCAATGTGATTGTCTTCCATCTTCTTGGTGAAGTCATCTACCTCTTCCTCCACGATGTTGGCCTTACCGATAGCGCTGAAGTCTTCGTCTCGGTATGCCTTGAGCGCGTATTCATACAGTTCGCCCAACAGACAGCGCAGCTCGCGTATCTCACCAAGGGCCTTTTCAGAAAATGACGACCCCGTGTCCTTCAGGTACTGGGCATACTCGGTTATGTTCTCAGCATAGTCTCCGATACGCTCTATGTCCCTCACAGTTCGGTAGGTTCCGGAAAGGAAGATGTGATCCTTTTCGCCGAGCCCGCGTCTTCCTGACAGGTTGACCACGAAAGCGACGATCTCATTGTTCAGCCAGTCAAGTTCATCCTCCGTGCGTCTGAACTCTTCAATCCGTCCGAGATCAAGGCTTGACACCATGTCCAGCGAGAGGTTGAAGTTTCGCATCGCAAGAGCAGCCATATTCACAATTTCGTTCTTTGTCTGCAGTACCGCGATAGGTGGAGTCTTGAGCATATTCCTGTCAATGTAATAGAACCTCGATCTGTACATCTCTTCCGGCTGCGCATCGTCGGGAATTATCCTACAGACCAGTTTCACCAGAGCGTCTGTCAGAGGGAGGATGAGCACAACGGTGATGACATTGAAGATGGTGTGGAACATTGCCAATTGCTCCTGAGGAGCATCAGGGAATATAGACTGGAAAATGGAGCCGAAAGTCACGCCACCAGATATAAACCTAATGATAACGCCAGCCAGAAGAAACATCACTACTCCGCTGATGTTGAAGAACAGGTGGATGAGAGATGTGCGCTTGGCATTCGTTCCTGAAGTCATGCCCGCTATCAGGGCTACGATGCAGGAACCTATGTTCGACCCCATGGTGATGAATATGCCCTGATCCAAGGATATGAGTCCTGTGCAGAGCATCGCAATAGCTACGGATGTCATCACAGACGAGCTTTGGATGATTGCCGTGAACACGGCACCGATAAGTACCAGAAAGATGGGATTGCTTATACCTGCAAGGAACAGCTTCACTCCTTCAAGTTGTGCGAAGTCACTCATCGATCCGCTCATTATGCTGAGTCCGACGAACAGCATGCCGAAGCCGGCCAGTGTGCCGCCTATAGTCTTACCTATGTCCCTTTTGGCGAACGTGGCAAGGAACGCTCCGATGCCTGCGAACGCAGAGAATATGATAGTCGTAGATATGGAACTTGCCCCTCCAAACATACCGAGGGCCACTATCTGTGCCGTAATAGTCGTTCCGATATTTGCACCGTAAATGATGGTTGCGGCTTGGGTGAGCGACATTATCCCAGCATTGACGAAGCCGATGACCATCACCGTGGTAGCTCCTGAACTCTGTATGGCCGCTGTACCGACCGTGCCGATGCCCACTCCCAGCAGCCGGCTGCGAGACGCCTTCGAGAATAGAGACTTGAGTCTTGTGGAACTCGCCGATTCGAGATTGGAACTCATCATCTGGCAGGCTATGAGAAAGATACCGATGCCTGCAATAAGCGTAAGAAAAGCTGAAATGATTACGCCTGTAGCCATAGTCTATTGTTTTTCAGATACAAAAGTGAAGCATTATTGCAAGCCTTCAAACCTCGGATTGCCTATTTAACCGAATCTTAACAATTATCGTATATCTTTGTAACAATATGCAGACTATACTGATAGTTGAAGACGATGCTGATATCCGCGAGATACTCTCATTCAATGTGGAGAATGCCGGCTATCCTGTCCTGAGCGCCGCCTCCGCAGAGGCGGCGGACAATCTCGTAAAAGACGCTTCACTGATTCTTCTCGATGTCATGCTTCCCGGAATATCCGGATATCAGTTTGCGAAGAATCTCCGTTCCGCAGGTAATGATATCCCTGTGATCTTCCTTACCGCAAGAACTACGGAAAACGACCTTCTGACAGGCTTCAGTGCCGGCGGGGATGATTATATCTCCAAACCGTTTTCCATCAATGAGGTACTTGCACGGGTAAAGGCCGTACTTGGCAGAGCGGTGAAATCCGATGTCGTGACTGCCGGTGGAATAGTTGTGGACAGACTGCTGAAGACTGCTTCTGTAAACAGCCGGACACTGTACCTGTCGCGCAAGGAATATGAAATCCTCGAACTGCTTGTTTCCAACAAAGGGCGGTGCTTCTCGCGTGCGGACATAATTTCCAGACTTTGGAAGGATGCTCCGTATGTTCTGGAAAGGACTGTTGACGTTCATATCGCAAGGCTGCGTTCAAAGCTCGGGGATGAGCGAAACATAATCCAGAACAAATCCGGCTTCGGTTATTACGTATGAGTTACAAGTTCAAACTTCTGGGCAGCCTTGCTGCAATCTTCTGCATAGGCGCCGCCGTGCTGGTTGCCGTTGAGATAGGCAGTGAACGCAACTGGAAACGCTCCGTGCTTCAGTCGAGACTTGAAGCATACACGGACATCATAGACATGGCCGGAGATTCGGCTGCAAACATGGAAAAACTTCTTCCGGATGACATCCGTATCACTATCCTCACTCAGGATGGGACAGTCACTTTTGACTCCTATGAACCATTGACAGCCCTCGACAACCACCTTGAGAGACCGGAAATTCAGTATGCGCTGACTGACGGTGACGGATATGCCATTCGTCAGTCAGAAACTGCCAATCAGAAATATCTATACTTCGCAAAGAGCTACGACGACTGTATCATCCGGGCAGCACTGCCGTTCGAGGTCGATATGGAGACATATTTCAGGCCAGACTGGGTGCTTCTGGCAGGTATCATACTCCTATTTGCGGTGCTGATGCTGCTAGCAATCATCTATTCCCGCAGATATGAGAACGGTCTCCGTACTGCTTCTGAAAATGCAGCCAAGGAATTGAAGCACTCCCTTACCAGCAACATAGCGCACGAGCTGAAGACGCCGGTGACTAGCATACGGGGGTATCTGGAGACCATCATTGATAATCCTGACATTTCAGAGGACAAGAAGAACCTCTTCATAGACCGTTCCTATACCCAGTCCATAAGACTCTCAGAACTGATACGCGACGTTGCGCTTATCACCAAACTGGAAGAAGCCCCTGAACAGTTCCGCATCGAACCGATGGATCTCTGCAACATCGTCACGGAGGTGAGCGATGAATTCGAGACTGCTCTGCAGAAAGCAGGAATGAAGATAATCAGCTACGTCCCAGATCAGACAATGATGAACGGGAACCGCAGTCTTATGTATGCAGTCATCCGCAATCTAGTAGAGAACTCTGTCAAATATGCTGGCAAAGGTGCTGAAATACAGATGGAAGCAAACCGCCACGTCAACCATCTTGAACTGTCTTATTATGACAACGGGACAGGTGTAAGTGAATCACAACTCGGAAAGATCTTCGAAAGATTTTACAGCATACCCGGCAAGCCTGGAAGTACGGAAGGGTCAGGTCTCGGCCTTTCTATAGTCAAGAATGCTGTTGCATTCCACAAAGGTATCATATCCGCATCCATCAGGAAAGAAGGCGGATTGCGCTTTGATATGAAGTTTTACCGAATATAGCCATATCCCATTCATCACTCATTTTGATAGATATTGACAAGCAACCGAAAACGCAATAGCTCGCGGATATTCAGGCATCACAATTTCACCATTACTGATACAACCTTTCCTTATTATGTCTTATCTTTCCTCTATAAATCAATTTATCCCCTCCATTTCAGACCCCTCTGTCCGTGGTGTCGTTTTTTAGATGCAATACAATATCAAGCCATATCTTGCCGAGACATGGCGACTGCGTAGAAACAAAAAAGCAATTTCCTCTTCGAGTTTGCTCTCTCAAACGGGCGTCCTAAGCCGCATAGAGCGTCAGTCAGTTTGCAGACGGGGTCAGACCACCACAAATATATTGACCTTGCAGCACACCTGAAACGGTGACGGCGGGTGATGGACGGGTGATGAGTGGTGATGAGTGATGATGAGTCCAAAAGCACTCATCACTGCATATTGCACACATATACAATCAGTTAAGTCCATTAGTGATGAGTGATGAGTGCTTTTTATTTCATCAGCACTATTTTCGGCTCACCCGTTAGAGTACGTTCGTGCTGGACGAACATAGAAAGCAGCCTCACTGAAATCGGTGAGGTTGCTTTCTTATGGTGGAATACCATTTCACTTTTTTTAAGCTAGCAGTTACTTCGTTCCGAAGATACGGTCACCGGCATCACCGAGACCCGGAACGATATATGCCTTATCGTTCAAATGATCGTCAAGAGCCGCCACGAATATATCCACGTCGGGATGCGCATCACAGCCTGCCTTGCAATATTCTTCTCTTTCTGTCCGAAGTTCGCGGCAATCATATCCGTTATGCCGCCAGCCACAATAGGTGGTGTGAGCCTTGTGCTTTACGGTATGATTTCGGCCGTCGGTGTCAGAAATCTCGTTGAGAACAAAGTCGATCTTATCCGTTCACGCAACCTTCTGATTGCCGCCCTTATCCTGGTTCTCTCCATCGGTATAAACTACGGTCCCGGCAGCATCGACTTCAACATCGGCAAGATTCACATCGGTCTTTCAGGCCTTGCTGTAGCCGCTATCGTAGGTATTCTGATGAACGCGGTTCTCCCAGGCAATGACTACGAGTTCGGTGCCCGCAAGCGTGCTGATATGAGCGTCAATCTCGGCGGTTCCACACGTAACCCGACCGACTGGCGCAAGGATCACCCGGAAGATGAGCTCTAAGCCCTGCGTCTGAACCTGTCATCATAAATGCAGAGATTACTCAACCAGAACTTTGGTGTTGCTGGTCTGTCCACCCTTCTGAACTTTGATTATGTTGAGACCGGAATTCATCTTATTTGCAGGCAATGTCATCTGTCTCTCGCCAGCACCAAGTCTGCCGCTGTTCAACACCTGACCGTTAGCGCCAATAACAGACACCGCCACCTCGGCATTCTCATCGCCTTCTATGCTGACTGTAATGGTATCATCCTTCCTGGCAAGTGTCGGGAACACATTAACTCCTTCCAACTGCATGACCTTCTCTATCGAGGTCGATTTATTATCTATACGATAAAAAACCACTTTTTTTATATATCTACCCATAATATGTTCTGTCCTATCTATAATAAGATAAATTTTACCATTAAGATTCATTATGTCAATATCGGAAGTGTTCCCTTTACCTTCAAAGTGTAACGTATTAAGAATATTTCCATCTTCTGAGACAATCTCCAACCCCTCCATTACCGTAGAATAATCGACCTCTTTTACAGGAACATACATCCCTATTCTATCATCGTAAATTTCCGATTCTCCTTCCCATTGTTTGACTACGGTATAAATCGGTCTGATTATCTCATATTTGGAATCAGTATTGAACAAGGTCTGACTGGTCAGATATGCAGGGTCTTTCAATTCATTGCCAAATCTTTCAGTGTCATCATAATAGTGAATCTCCGGATGGTCCTTCCTTGATTCTACTGAAGACGTTATGATAAGCTTCTCATAATTTCTTTTAAAGGAAAGGTGATAGTTTTTGAACCTCCATTCACATACGGCCAAAATAATCTGGCATCTGGATAATTGCGAGTCCAGATGCCAGATTCAGTTATATAAATGGGAATTTACTACTTTGTATGTATATAAATATCCACCATTGGCAAACAGACAAATCTCATTTGATTAGTCCCCGAATTCTGCATACTTTTCAAAAACGACATTCAGCAGCATTCTGTTGCGGACCTTCTGCTTGATATCGATAACAATTCCCATGGGAACATCCGGCTGGATTGCAAAACGGACTTTTCTGATGCGTACCCCGTCTGATATTGCCTGGTCTATATAATCGTCAAGGTCTTCCACGCGGATTTGTTTTGGGGTGGTCTCACTCTTGAAACGATCCTGACCGTTCTCAATGTCAAACAATGCTGTTGATACGTATAACGAGGCGGAATTACCTTTAACCCTGATCCGCAAATCCTTATTGACTCCATTTGTATTTGTCTGTTCAGGATTGGCGGCAGCAGACCTGACCTGAACCTGATTAAGGTTACCCTCACCACTGTATGATGTTGGTTGAGCCTCACTTATTTTCATCGGATAGAATGCACGGGCAAACTGTTGCTGACTGTCGGTGCACTGGTCATATTCTTTTCCAAATTTGCTAACACACAGTTCATTGCGCAATTCATTATATGCTTTTTGCAACTCATACCTTACATCATGACAAACAGCCGATGATGTTCCACGGTCACACTGCAATGAGAATACATGCTTTACCGTGGTCTTAACGGTTCCAACCCCTATGATGTCATAATCTTCTATTTCAGGGAGTCTGGGGTCATTATCCGGATTCTGAATGAATTGCCTGGCAATATCCTTGATTTCATCAACAGTCACCGTTCTTTCCATTATTCCGCTTTTTACACGTATCTCATTAAGTCTGTTAATCTGTACTGTCAGGATGTTTCTTTGGCGTACAATCATTTCAGAACCTTTTCTATCCTCGTCATTTACTACTTCATCATCTCCTACAATTCTTATGATTTCGGCCATCGTTTTGGCAGACGAAGCATTGGCAGGTGCAGGTAACCTATAAGACAATTCAACATCGGTGGAACTGAAACGTAATTTGTCATCCTGATTTACGGCTTTTTCTGTACGCGCAAAGAGGACGGATGTCATTCCCAGCATAGGAACGAGAAGCAGAAGCCATATAAGGCGTCTCTTCCTGGTCTTGTACTTGTTCATCATAATGATTCTTTTTTTAATGTTAAGGTTAAACGAACTGGCAAGCGCATAGGCCTCTGCACCTACAGTTCTTAGGATAAGTAATCTCTGATAGTCCTCCTCCTGGATGCCGTAACGGTTGATCACTTCGTCATCGGCCTCATATTCGTGAACTATCTTTATCTCCTGAAGTACCAGCCAGCACACAGGGTTGACAATAGTGCAGGCCAGCAATACAACAAGGTCTATTGAGTGAAAGAGTTTTACGTGCGAGTATTCGTGACGCAGGCTGGCGTGGCGGGCAAATCCCTTCTCGGAGTCCGATATCACTATGTAGTTCATCCAGCTGAACGGGCCGTACGGCTCGCTGTGAGTGACCAGCCAGACTGTCCGGCTCAGACGGCGACGGGGCTTGCCGTGCAGGAACTTGCAAGTCCTGACTATGCTTCGGCTCCACCCTATTATTAGGGTCAGCACATAGATTGTATATGTGCCGATGAGCATTACCGCCCATAGACTGGTTCTCTTTCCGGACTGAGGAGTTTGGGCTGTTTCGGTCTCATCGGCCTGTATTATCCCTGGCTCACCTGCAAACGTGAGAGTCCCTGACAGTTCTCTGGCAAAATCGGTCTCCTCAATAGAGAGGCTGGCTGCCACGGAGGTGCCTTCAGTGACAGTCACTTTCATAAGGGGGAGAAGGGCCGATAGCAACGTGGCTCCCAGCAGGTAGAACCGGTTAAAGCGGTGCAGAGTGGTTCCGCTGAAGGCTGCCTTGTAGATGGCCATCAGCACAAGCAGGGCAAACGCCCACTCAATTATATAAAGGACCATGCTGCCCATAATGACTATTTCCTTTTCTTTCCTACCATATTAATAAGCTCCTGGAGCTCTTCTACGCTAACCTCCTGGCGTTCTACCAGACAGGAGATAAATTGCATGTAGGATCCTCCGAAGAACCGGTTCACGCTCTCCTTGTTGACCATCTCGGCGTATTCCTCGCGGCTGATGACCGGCTCATACAGGAAGAATCTGGCACCCAGTTCCCTGTGGTTTATCATGCCGCTGCTTTCCAGACGGTGCACAAAGGTTGCTACCGTATTATAGTGCGGCTGAGGTTCTGGCAAGCGCTCCAGAATATCACGCATAGACATCGGCTCTCCGTCCCAGAGCACGTTCATGATTGCAAGTTCCTTATCGGTAAGTTTTTTCATATAGCTATTTTATCTAAATTGAAACTAATTACAGTCGCAAATTAACTACATCTTGTAATAGTATCCAAATGTTTTGAAGTTTTTTTGAAAAAAAGTTCAATTGGGAGACACATTTCAGTTCTTTCAGATTTCAAACCAATTGATATCTTGGCGAGTATAGTATTAGAGTGCTAAAAAGAGGCCGGTTAAATCACTCTTTAGTCGGCCTCTACAAATTGCGGTTTATCGGGGTGAAGATATGAAAATACACACCATTGACGAAAACAAATACCATTTATCTGGCGGCCACCTTGTGTGTTTGAATCAAGCATTGAAAGTGGCTGGATAATTGGATATGTTAACTGACACACAAACGGTATCAAATCAATTTAGTCAGTTTACTCCTTATATATACACCCTGACTAGACTGAACTGGTTTTTTGAAATGTTGAATCATGGTCATAAGTGCCCATACATCGGTGTTCGCAAATGAAATCTCTTGAAATATAAACTTACGCTTGGATGAAGTTTGATCAGGCAACGTGTATTTCTTGACTTGGGAATCGAAAAACTTGCAGAAATCATCGGCAAGACAGAATATTTCAGGACTACGCTTGCGCTTGAACGAAGTGAAAAATTTTATCGTCGGTGAACAAATCTCGCTAATCACCAAATTATCAATTAGATATATTTCATCGAACTCACGTTA
>JAZLKB010000040.1:0-7989 GCA_045597365.1 Bacteroidaceae bacterium
ATAATCTGTGCAGCGTCCTTGCCCAGACCGTTCAGGATAACGCGAAGCGGCTGCTTGCGTACCTTGTCAGCCTTGGCGGCAATCTTGATGGCACCCTCGGCGGCTGCGAATGACTCGTGACCTGCCAGGAATGCGAAGCACTTGGTCTTCTCATTGAGCAGACGGGCAGCGAGATTTCCGTGACCGAGACCGACCTTGCGGTCATCGGCAACTGAACCCGGGATGCAGAAGCTCTGCAGACCGATACCGATGTTCTCGGCAGCCTTGACAGCGCTCTTGTCACCGGTCTTCTCACCCTCCTTCAATGCGATGGCGCAACCGCAGACGTATGCCCACTTTGCGTTCTCGAAGCAGATAGGCTGAGTCTCCTCACAAGCCTTGTAAGGATCCAGACCATAGCTTTCACAAATCTGATTGGCCTCTTCGATTGACTTGATGCCATGCTCGTTGAGAGCTGCGAGCACCTGCTTCATGCGGCGCTCCTGTGACTCGAATTTCACTTCTCTAATCATAGTTGTACCTCCTTATTCTTTACGTGGGTCGATATATTTGACTGCACCAGCCTCTTGTGTGAAGCGTCCATAGGTCGATGTAACCTTCTGAAGAGCTTCGTTGGCATCGGTACCTTTCTTAACCTCGTCCATGAACTTGCCCAGATTGACAAACTCATAGCCGCAGACCTGATCATCCTTATCAAGAGCGATGCGCTTTACATAGCCCTCGGCCATCTCAAGATAGCGGACACCTTTGGCCTTTGTGCCGTACATTGTACCTACCTGACTGCGGAGTCCCTTGCCGAGATCCTCAAGACCGGCACCGATTACAAGACCGCCCTCGGAGAAAGCGCTCTGCGTGCGGCCATAGACAACCTGAAGGAAAAGCTCGCGCATAGCGGTGTTGATAGCATCGCATACAAGGTCTGTATTGAGTGCCTCAAGAAGAGTCTTGCCCTGAAGAATCTCGGCGGCCATAGCTGCCGAATGAGTCATACCCGAGCAACCGATGGTCTCAACAAGAGCCTCTTCGATGATACCGTTCTTGATGTTGAGTGACAACTTGCAGGCGCCCTGCTGAGGTGCACACCAGCCAATACCGTGAGTCATGCCGGAGATGTCCCTAATCTCCTTTGCCTTGATCCACTTGCCCTCCTCCGGAATTGGAGCAGGTCCGTGCTTCGGTCCTTTCTGAACCACGCACATGTTTTCAACTTCTTTTGAGTAAATCATTTTTTGAAAAAATATGTTCGTTGTTAAACATTCTTAGCAGACACTGCAAAGTTAGGGATTATTTCTCTTTTTTTTCTATCTTAGCGGCGCAAATAAGAGCACATATTATGAACAGATTTTTCACTTTTATTACGGCTGCATTCTGCAGCGCTGCGATGTTGACATCGTGCGACCCGGCAGGCAGCTCGGCCGAGGGAAGCACAAGCCGTCTGGCAACAATCGAGGTTAAAGACAACAACGTTTATCTGCGTTATGACCCTACGACTTTAACAAGAGAATATTCCGCACAGCTTGACAATTTCAAGACTGTGGCAGATATGGAGCAATTCAATCTGAAGGAAGGAGACCGCGGAATAGCCGACATCTCATATTATACCAACACATCGGACAACTTCAGCAGTTTCACCCTCGCCAAGTTCAATGTAATCAAACCGGATACTCTGAACTGGAGCGATTATGCCCAGGACACACTTGGAACCTATATGCACTTCAACATTCTAGCTCTTGACTACAATGTGACGTACCAGGGTGTATGGAGCAACGGACACGTAGCAAGCACTCTGGTCACATATTATCCTGATCCGGACACCCCTAAAGAGCAGAACTTTATTGACATGTATATTCACGGACTCAGAAACGACACTTTGAGTCTTCTTGCCGTAGCAACGGTTCCAAACAGCGATTATGTGAATAATGGCTACAACTATCTGCTGCAATACGACTTATCGGCATTAAGGACTGCCAATAACGAGAAGGCCGCCAGGATAATGGCTCAGCTGGACGAACAGAAGGGAAGGTTCAAAGACTCTGTCTGGGTGGAGATTACTACCTGCGACTCGCTCTTCATATACAACAACAAGCATCCACGTACAGTCAAGGGAGACAGAATGTACACCAGGATTCCGCTTGATTTCTAAGCAGGTTCTATGGGAGCGCGCAAGACTGCCGGCATAAACATTCGCAACAAGAAGGCGTCGTTCGACTACGAGCTGCTTGATACTTATACCGCCGGTATTGTCCTGACAGGTACTGAAATCAAATCAGTAAGGCAGTCGAAGGCAAGTCTTGCTGACACATATTGTATTTTCATCAACGGCGAGCTGTGGGTAAAGGGTATGCATATTGCAGAATATTTCTACGGCTCGTACAACAATCATCAGGCGAAACGCGACAGGAAGCTGCTGCTTACTGTCAAGGAGCTGCGCAAGCTGAGTGCGGACTCGTCGAGCCCGGGTTTCACTATTGTACCTACACGGCTGTTCATCAACGAGAAAGGGCTGGCAAAGCTGGTTGTGGCCCTGGCCCGCGGCAAGCGTCAGTACGACAAGCGCGAAACGATGCGCGAGAACGATGACCGACGCGAGATGGCACGCGCCATGATGAAGTGACATATCCTATTGTATTGCTATAGTGTCGAGATTGCAGTATTCCTGATATTTAGCCCTGACATCTCTTACAAAGCGGACAGTCTCGGAATAGTTGAAACTTCCGAAGTGGCAGACCACAGTATCGGAATAGACGGCGGAATCACTCATAGTTGCCATCACATCCGCGATGTTCGCCCACAGATAGCGGTTTATTCCTTTTGAGCGTGCAATCCGCATTGCATCGAAGATGTGTCCCTGGCCGCAGTTATATGCTCCAAGAATAAAATTGATGCGCTCCTCAGGGTTGATGAAGTTAAAATACGCGTCTCCGTCGTGCAGTTGTCTTACTGCGGCAAGAACATTCAGCTCAGTACTGATGGAATCCGTATTGGAGATACCAAGGGATAGAAGATTCTGACTATATGTGGCAGGCATAACCTGCATTAATCCGAAGGCGCCTCTGTCTGAGACCTGCGCGGTATCGAAACGCGACTCGACATAAGCGATAGCCGCAAGCATTTTCCAGTCAAACAGGCTGTCTGAACAGGCTTTGAACAGGCTGTCAAATGGAGAGATTATTAATCCGGGTAATTCCGGCACGTCTCCTGGCGGTAGGCATTTTCTTTTCTCATTCCATACTTTTGCTGAAAAAAGGAACAATATGAGAGCAGCTGTTATCAGGAGTGCCGCGACGCGTTTTTTTGTAAGCTCAGGTCCTATTTGGCTCATATTGAATGATGAAGCGATGCAAATTTACTCAAAAAGTTTACAAAAAGTAATCGAGGCTTGGAGAATACGCAACTAAATCATATCTTTGTGACGGAAATTTGACAGTATGATTCAGAGCAAGGCATATCATCTTCATCATTCTTGCAGTTAAAACGGCAGGCCGATGATTTATGCGCATACTGAAGCTTGCCAGACGGCAGGCTTTTTTTATTGAAAATAAACTTTAATGATATGTTACGGATAGCAGTACAATCAAAAGGGCGCCTTTACGACGAGACAATGGCTCTGCTGCAGGAGTCGGGAATAAACGTCGGTGTATCCAAACGCACTTTGCTGGCACAGGCAACAGACTTCCCCATCGAGGTGCTGTTTCTGCGTGACGATGACATTCCGGAATCGGTTGCCGACGGAGTCGCAGATATAGGCATTGTAGGCGAAAATGAGTTTGTCGAGCGGGGAGCGGCGGCCACACTTATAAAGAGACTGGGATTCAGCCGGTGCCGTCTGTCGCTGGCTGTGCCGAAAGCGGCAGGCTACAACGGTCTGGAATGGTTCAACGGCAGGAAAATCGCGACATCGTACCCTGGCATTCTGCAGAAGTTCCTTGACAGCAAGGGTATAAAAGCCGACATACACGTTATCACGGGCTCGGTCGAGATTGCCCCGGGGATTGGCCTGGCAGACGCCATATTCGACATCGTAAGCTCCGGTTCGACGCTGGTCAGCAACAATCTGCTTGAGGTTGAGGTGGTTATGAGATCGGAGGCTCTGCTTATAGGCTGTCCGGAAATGAGCGTGGAGAAGAAAGCGATTCTGGACGATCTGATGTTCCGTTTCGAAGCTGTCAGAGCCGCCCGTGGAAAGAAATACGTGATGATGAATGTTCCCAATGGCAGGATGGATGAGATTCTGAATGTTCTTCCCGGAATAAAGAGCCCGACGGTTATGCCTCTGGCACAGGAAGGATGGAGCTCGGTGCATACGGTGTTGGACGAGAAGCGTTTCTGGGAGATTACGGGCCGGCTGAAACAGGCCGGTGCCGAGGGAATACTTGTATTACCGATTGAGAAGATGATTTTATGAGAACCTACGAGTTTCCTGACAGGGATATGTGGCCGGAGCTGCTGAAGAGACCGGCACTGAGCAATGAGAGTCTGTACGATACTGTAGGCGCTGTTCTGGAACAGGTGCGCAGTGAGGGCGATGCCGCGCTGATACAGTTGGAGAAGAAGTTCGACAAGGTTGAGCTTTCAACGCTTCAGGTTACGGAAGAGATGTTCACCGAGGCTGAGAGCCTGATATCGGAAGGGTTGAAGGCCGCAATACGCACGGCAGCGGCCAACATCGGCAAATTCCATAAATCGCAATTGCCGAAGCTGGAGAAGATTGAGACCTCGCCCGGAGTTGTATGCTGGCAGAAAGCCGTGCCGATACAGAAAGTCGGCCTTTACATTCCTGGAGGCTCCGCCCCACTCTTCTCGACGGTTCTGATGCTGGCTATTCCAGCCGTCACCGCAGGGTGTTCTGAGATAATATTGTGTACTCCGCCTGACAGGAACGGCAAGGTGAATCCTGCAATTCTGTTCGCGGCAAGGACTGCAGGTGTGAGCCGCATATTCACCATAGGCGGCTCACAGGCCATAGCAGCCATGGCTTACGGCACAGAGAGCGTACCCAAAGTGAGCAAGATTTTCGGTCCGGGCAACAGCTACGTTACTGCTGCAAAGCAGCTTGTCTCGCTGAAAGAAGTGGCAATCGATATGCCGGCAGGCCCATCGGAAGTTGCTGTTATTGCCGATGAGAATGCTGATGCATCGTTCATCGCGGCAGACCTTCTGTCGCAGGCAGAGCACGGTCCGGACAGCCAGGTTATGCTGCTGACGACATCGGCATACCTTATTAAAAATGTACAGGACGAGGTGGACAGACAAACGGCTTTGCTGCCACGCCGGCAGATAGCGGACAAAGCGCTGGAGAACAGCCGGCTGATTCTGCTGAAAGATATGGAAGAGGTGATGGAGATAGCCAACGAGTACGCTCCGGAGCATCTTATTATCCACACGGCCAACGCTGCAGAGCTTGCGGAGCGTGTGTGGAACGCAGGTTCTGTTTTTATAGGAGAATGGTCACCGGAGAGTGCCGGAGATTATGCGTCGGGCACGAATCACACTTTACCGACCAGCGGCTATGCCAAGGCTTACTCTGGCGTAAATATTGACAGTTTCATAAGGAAGATAACATTCCAGCAATTGTCCGAGGACGGGCTGCGCAATCTGGGACCTACGGTCGAGACTATGGCGGCAGGTGAGTCGCTCGATGCGCACAAGAATGCCGTCACTATAAGATTATCAAGAAAATGAGGACATTACAGGAACTTACAAGAGATTGCATAAACTCGCTCAAGCCGTACTCATCGGCAAGAAATGAATACAGCGGAAAGGAGGCCAGGGTTTTTCTGGATGCTAACGAGAATCCATATAACAATCCGCTGAACCGCTATCCCGACCCGTTGCAGCGCGATGTGAAATCAAGGATATCGGCAATTAAAGGTGTCAGCGCCGGGCGCATATTTCTGGGCAACGGCAGTGATGAGCCCATAGACCTGATGTACCGCATTTTCTGCAATCCCGGCAAGGACAACGCCGTGGCGATGGAACCATCGTACGGTATGTACCGCGTATCGGCCGATATCAACGACGTGGAGTACAGGGCAGTTCTTACTGACAACAATTTCCAGCCAGATATTGACAAGATGCTTGCGGCTGCGGACAGCAGTACCAAGCTGATGTTTTTCTGCTCGCCGAACAATCCGTCGGGTAATCTGGTTGAGCGCGGCAGGATAATACGCGCTCTTGACAACTTTGACGGAATCACGATTGTGGATGAGGCATATATTGATTTCGCTCAGACAAGCTCGCTGACAGAGCTGCTGGACAAGTATCCGCATCTTGTAGTGCTACAGACTTTCTCCAAGGCCTGGGGAATGGCGGGAATACGTCTGGGAATGGCGTTTGCGTCGGAAGAGATAATTGAGCTGATGAACAAGGTGAAATACCCGTACAATATCAATTATCTTACACAGCAGGCAGCAGTTGAGCAGCTGAGCCGGAGTGAGCGTGTAGGCAAATGGGTCAATGAGCTCATCGCGAGCCGTGAGGAGATGGCTCTGGCTCTAAGTAAGCTGCCGGTCTGCCTGAGGATTTATCCGTCGGAGGCCAATTTCATTCTGATTCACGTGACCGATGCCGCAGACATTTACAATTATCTCACAGACAGGGGTATCATAGTAAGGAACCGCAGCAGGATAGCACTGTGCGGAAACTGTCTGAGAATAACAATAGGTACTCCTGACGAGAACAGAGAGGTTCTGGGATGTATTGAAGAGTATTGCAGAAAATGAAGAAGAGAGTTTTGTTTATTGACCGCGACGGGACGATAGTAGTGGAGCCGCCCGTTGATTACCAGCTTGACTCACTTGAGAAGCTGGAGTTTATTCCCAAAGCGATAGGCAGTCTGGCTTTTTTGAGAAAGAAGACCGATTTTGAATTTGTGATGGCGAGCAATCAGGACGGCCTTGGAACGGAATCGTTCCCGGAAGACACGTTCTATCCTGCGCACAACCTTATTCTGAAGACTCTGGCTGGCGAGGGTGTCACTTTCGATGATATTCTGATTGACCGCAGTATGCCGGCTGACAATGCGCCTACCCGCAAGCCGCGTACGGGAATGTTCGGCCAATACTTCTCGGACGAATACGATATGGAGGCCAGCTATGTTATTGGCGACAGGCCTACCGATGTCGAGCTTGCGCGCAATCTGGGCTGCAAGGCCATTCTGCTGACTGACGGAAAGACGGCTCTGCCGCAGGATCTGCGCGACACCTGCGTCCTTGCCACCGATGACTGGTGGCGGATTGCCGAATTCATCTTTGCGGGTGAGCGCCGCGCTTCGGTCTGCCGCAAGACAGCCGAGACGGACATCAGCGTATCGCTTGACTTGGACGGCAGCGGGAAATGCGACATCGACACCGGTCTAGGATTCTTCAACCACATGCTTGAGCAGATTGGCCGTCACGGGGCAATAGACCTGACGATAAAGGTAAAAGGCGATCTGGACGTTGATGAGCACCACACAATCGAGGATACGGGGCTTGCTCTCGGCCAGTGTCTGGCAAAGGCACTATGTGACAAGCGCGGCATAGAGCGATATGGGTTCACTCTGCCGATGGACGATTGTCTGGCACAGGTGGCTCTTGACTTTGGAGGACGTCCATGGCTTGTATGGGATGCGGAGTTCAAGCGTGAGATGATAGGAGATGTGCCGACCGAGATGTTCTTCCATTTTTTCAAGTCGGTGAGCGACGCCAGCGGCATGAATCTGAACATCAAGGCTGAAGGGACGAACGAGCACCACAAGATAGAGGGAATCTTCAAGGCATTCGCACGTGCTGTAAAGAGTGCTGTGAGGCGTGATATAAACAACTGGCAGTTGCCTTCAACAAAAGGTTCTCTGTAGGCAACCGCAGGAATCGAGTAGGAGGTAAACGCTAATCGTAGGCGTTTATCTCCTACTTTCACGTTTACCGACCTCTCACACCACCGTACGTGCCGTTCGGCATACGGCGGTTCCTTATTATTGCACGCGGACTATTAAACGATGATAGTCCA
>JAZLKB010000041.1:0-27886 GCA_045597365.1 Bacteroidaceae bacterium
GATATTGTTCTGTAATTGATGGCGCGGTTCACTGCTGCAAGTTCGTTCTGTTCCATTTCCGTATGTGTGGGATTAATACTTCCGCATAGATAACCGCCCCAAGTCCGAAAAGGTCACGGTAAACGGTGTTAAAAAATGTGAACCGCGCACTTTAAGTAAGCGTTAAAAAATAAGTTGGTAAGAAAGCCGAAAGATTTTGTGACAAGATTGATTGTCGAAGAAGGAGCTATGCGGGCATAGTGACTGATGAGACAAACAATATGGGCGCAAAAGATTCGGAGAGATTACCAAGTTATTTTTTGAAGATTACTTAATGCACAAAATATTGTATCATTTTGAGAATGCTGCGCGCAGCAAAAATATAGTAGAAGAATAATTCCTCCATTAGCCCCTTCGTTTACTCGCTCATCGTAAGCGTCTCCGTGTTGGCGTCTTGACCGGCATTCCATAGCTTTGCATCATGAACAAATAAGCAATACAAATGAAGTATGATACAACCACAACGTCTGGCAAGAAACAAGCAATTGAAGACTACAGTTAAGAAGTTTTAACTTGCCCAGAACTATCTTTCAGGGACTTTTGCGCCAAACACGGAATTGAAGAATATCAACAGATACTTTGGTGGTGCAATAGTCATGGGATAAGCATACATACTCTAAAGTCCAAGAAAACAGATTCAATAATGTTGCCGAAATCGCAGGATAGAGGGACGTTCATCCAGTTTGCCCCAGCACAACGCCCGTCATTATGTAATCTCCGCGGAATCAGTATACTATGAGAGGGACAGATACGGTGTATTTATTTGCATCCCGCAAATCAGAGGCGGAATTGTGCCAGGAGTACTCCGAAGAGATCAGACAGGCTCTCGGGGAGTTTGTCCCTGAAGGCATTGTCAAGTTCAAGGACATCTTCGGCCTGCTGATGAGTATAGGAAAACACCGCACTTTCAACCTGTTTATAGATGAGTTCCAGGAGTTTCTTTATGTGAATTAAGCCATTTATTCCGACATTCAGAATCTGTGGGACAGGGAGCGTCGGTCCTCAAAAGTCAATTTTGTCGTAAGCGGTTCCGTATGGTCGATGATGGAGAAAATATTCAAGGATGAAAAACAACCGCTATATGGGCGTGCAGACCTCACACTGTCGCTTGAACCATTTCGCACAAATGTCCTCAGGGATATTCTGAAAGACCATAAGGCAGACTGTTCGAACGATGACCTTCTGGCTTTGTATTGCTTTACCGGGGGCGTTCCAAAATACGTCGAACTTCTAATGGACAACGAGTGCACCGATATGGAATCAATGGTGGATTTTATCACCAGGCCCGATTCGCAGTTCTTCGATGAAGGGAAAAATATGCTAATTCAGGAATTCGGCAGGCAATACGGCACGTATTTCTCCATCCTTAGCGCCATAGCCGGAGGAGACATCACATGCCTCAAATTGAAGGCTCGCTCGGTGGAATGAGTCTTGGTGGCCAGACGAAGATTCTTGAGGAGGATTATAATCTTATACACAAGAAACGACCGCTGCGTTCGAGCCGGAATTCGAAGGAAGTCAGGTTTGAAATCAGCGACGTTTTCCTGCGTTTCTGGTTCAGATATTTCTACAAGTATCGTTCGCTAATTGAATTAAAGAGATTTTCGGTGGCCAGGATATTACCACAGGATGCCTGACGCTGGAGGATATGTAAACCGGACTCCCCAGAAAAAACGCTGTACGCCCAACGCGAAGTGTTCTCACAATAAACTGTAAGAACAACAGAGTGTCACTCTGGACCCGGAAATTTTACATAAAACCCCGAAAGTTCCATATCGGACTTTCGGGGTTGATGCTAAATCGGTTTTAATCGACCTCTTCTTTTACCAGAATCAGAGATTGGCATTCAGTGTGCCCCACTCTGCTACTGCCGGGATGATACCAAGGTCAACAAGTTCGTCACGCATCTTGCAGAGGTGTGCGTATGATGCATTCAGGGCAGCCATCTCATCGGCTGTACCGGTAGGAGCTGTGAAGCTTACACCGTTGGCATCGATTGTTGAAGGCATAGCCATCATAACGTTCTTGAAGCCGCATTTGTCGCAGTTTACATAGCAACCTGCAGGAAGAGTGAACTTCTCGCCGCCCATAGCGCCTTCAATCATCTTGACAGCCTGATATGCCGGGCTCTGGAATGAGCTGCGGCCACGCAGTTTGATAATATTTGATCCACCCTGGATGGTGTTGTGCTTGATTTCCTCGAACTTCTCGGCCGGAAGATTCATCTCGGACAGAGGTTTGCCGTCGATCTTGACCTGTGATGCGAATACGGCCATCTGCTCGCCGTGGCCACCGTATGTGTGTGCGCCAGTAACCTTGTCCTGCTGAACACCGAACTCCTGTGCAAGAGCCTCCTGCAGACGGGTTGAGTCGAGAGCTGCGAGTGATGTGAGCTGATTTGGTTTCAGACCTGAGTGAATCAGAGCTGTAAGAGCTGTTACATCAGCCGGGTTGAAGATCACTACAACGTGCTTTACGTCCGGGCAATACTTCTTGATTTTGTCACCGAAATCGGCGGCAATCTGGCAGTTACCCTTCAGAAGATCCTCGCGGGTCATACCCTCTTTACGGGGAGCACCGCCTGAAGAGATGATATATTTTGCACCTGTAAAGGCGACCTCAGGATCAACAGTCCAAGTGATGTTAGCACCCGGGAAAGCGCAATGATACATCTCCTCGGCTACACCGTGAACTCCCGGCTCATAAATATCGTAAAGACAGATATTAGGAGTAAGGCCGAGCAGCATAGCGGTCTGAACCATGTTCGAGCCGATCATACCACCGGCACCTACAATAAGCAGTTTCTCATCTGATAAGTACTTCATTTCTATATTTTTTTAAATTGTTGATGAATACCGATTAACAGGGGGCGAAATTAGTAAAACCCTAAACAAAAAGAAAGAATAACGTAAAATTATTCCTTGTTTTGCTCAGTTTCGGAATACCACGATGCGTACATATGATAGTCGCGGGCAATGCGCTGATTTATCTCGGCACTCTGAGCCGGATCGACATTCTTGATGAACTTTGCAGGCACACCGGCCCACATCTCGCCCGGGCCGATAATCGTCTTGCCGGTCACGACAGATCCGGCAGCGACAATCGCGCCCTCGCCGACAACGGCGTGGTCAAGAACCACCGACCCCATACCAATCAAGGCGTTCTCCCTGATAGTAGCACCGTGAATTGTAACATTATGTCCTACAGACACATTGTCGCCGATGAAAGTCTGCGACCTCTGGTATAGCGTATGCACTACAGCACCATCCTGGATGTTTACGCCATTACCTATTCTAATGGAATTCACATCGCCGCGAAGAACGGCTCCGAACCAGATACTGCAGCCCTCGCCAATCTCAACATCGCCGATAACAGCGGCATTGTCGGCAAGAAAGCAGTTCCCGCCTATTTTAGGAGTAAATCCCCTGACTGATTTTATTATTGCCATAATTTACGTTGTTATTTACACTCATACAGACAAAACCTCGAGTGCGTGACGGGCACGGCGCAGAGTCTCATCTTTACCTATAAATTCTGTTATCGCGAAAATCTGGGGTCCCATAGCGGCACCTACAAGTGTAACACGGAATGCGTTCATGACCTTGCCTGTCGGATATCCGTTGGCAGCTATCCAATCCATCACCTTCGGCTCAAGACTCTCCGCGCTGAAATCATCCTGCGCCTCAAGGAATGCACACAAAGCGGCGGTCATTGCAGGAGCCTCTTCCTTCCACCATTTCTTCAATGATTTCTCATCGTACCGGGTTGGTGCCTCAAACAGATAATATGAGTTATCCCACAACTCGTGTATGAAATTCACACGGCTCTTTACAAGCGACACAGCAGCCTCAACGCGGGCGGCCGGAGCGTTCACGCTGTGCTGCTCAAGCACAGGCATAAACAGAGCGGCGACCTCGGAATCCGACTTGTTGATTATATACTCGTGGTTGAACCACGCCAGTTTCTGATAATTGAATCGCGCACCAGCCTTGCTGCATTTCTCAAGATTGAACAGCCGGGTCATTTCCTCGAGAGACATTATCTCGCGGTCATCACCGGGATTCCAGCCGAGCAATGCCAGGAAATTCAGCACAGCCTCAGGGAGATAGTCCTTCTCGCGATAGCCTGATGATATCTCGCCGGTCTTCGGATCGTGCCACTCGAGCGGAAATACCGGGAAGCCCAGGCGATCACCATCGCGTTTGCTGAGCTTGCCGTTACCCTCGGGCTTGAGCAGCAGCGGCAGATGGGCGAACCGGGGCATCGTGTCCTGCCAGCCGAAAGCCTCGTACAGCAATACGTGCAACGGGGCAGACGGAAGCCATTCCTCGCCACGGATTACGTGCGTCACCTCCATCAGATGGTCATCGACTATATTCGCAAGATGATATGTAGGCAGGGCATCGGCCGACTTGAAGAGTACCTTGTCGTCCAGAATCGACGAGTTTATCACAACTTTTCCACGGATTATGTCATCGACTACGACCTCACGCCCAGGCTCTATAAGGAATCTTACCACATATTGCGCGCCATTGTCAATCAGTGACTGGACCTCGCTCTCAGGCATTGTCAATGAGTTGCGCATTGACATTCGGGTTGCGGCATCATATTGGAAATTCGGAATCTCAGCGCGCTTGGCCTCAAGTTCCCCGGGAGTATCAAACGCTATATATGCCTTACCGGCACGCAGCAGATCATCAACGTGTTTCCTGTATATATCCCTTCTTTCCGACTGGCGGTATGGACCGTAGCTGCCGCCAAACGACACGCCCTCGTCAAACGTAATGCCGAGCCAGCGGAAAGACTCCAGAATATAATCCTCAGCACCTGGCACGAACCTGTTGGTATCTGTATCCTCAATACGGAAAATGAAATCGCCGCCATGCTGCCGGGCAAAGAGATAGTTATACAATGCGGTACGGACTCCGCCTATATGCAAAGGTCCTGTAGGGCTTGGAGCGAAACGTACTCTTACCCTTCTTTCTGCGCCATCGGTCACTGCCATAATTTTTCTTTCAGAATTAAACAAAATACAGGAAGAACGGCTGGATCATCCTTCCATCACACTGCAAAAATAATTGTTTTTTCGCACACCTGTCCGATGTGGGCGCGCAAGTGTTGCACTTATCTGGATTTTGAGTAATTTTAACGCGCCGCAGAAAATAAAAAATAATAGCATTTATGGATACTTCTAACAATAAGTTAATCAGCAACAAGGCTTTTGTAATAATTCTGGCTATTGCGTCTATATTATTGAGCGTCATCACAATGTCGCCTGACAGCGCGCCAAAATATGAATTTACCGAAGGATTGCCTTGGATGTACGATGAACTGATAGCCCCTTTCAACTTTTCAATCCAGAAAAGCGATGAACAGATGCAGGAAGAGATTGACAGTCTCAAAAAGGCATTTATGCCATATTATGCGCTGAATCCGGACAAAGAGGCTGAGATGGTTGGGAAATTTGACAAATATTTCAAGGACTCTCTCCAGACTTTAGTATCGGCAAATACATCCGGCGAGTTGAAAGAGCGGCTCACATTCTTATATGATTCCGGCATCATAGGGCCCGATGAGCTGGAAAGTCTTAACGGCTCACAAACCGAATACATCAGAAGCTATAGCGGCAACTCATCTGCACTTCTGCGTAAAGAACTGCTCTTCACGCCTAAAACAGCGTACGGCTATCTGATGAACCTCACTATACCCGAGACAGAGCGCCTGGCCCTAAACCGCAGTCACCTTGAGGAATTCATAGTGCCGAACCTGAAATACGACGTATCACGAACAGAGGACGAGTTGAAATCGCAAGAGGAACAGATTTCGAAATATGCCGGTATGGTCATGGCCAACCAAAAGATCATTGGCCGGGGAGATATTGTGGACAAGACAAAATACCAGATTATTGACTCATATATGGACATAGTCTCACGTCAGGAAAAAGCCGTCACGTTTGACATTCTGACCTGGAGCGGACTTCTTTTATATGTGACAATAGCATTTGTCATCCTTTCACTTTTCCTGTTCCTTTACAGAAGCGACATAATTGATTCCAGGGCGACAGTGACATTCCTTTTCAGTACCATCACTATATTCACCGTATTTACAAACCTTTATATGCGATACAGCGCGTGGAGCGTATATCTCATCCCTACTACAATGCTTGCGCTGATGCTGAGAATATTCATCGACTCGCGCACTGCGGTTATGGGATATTCAACCTATTTGCTGGTCTGCTCAATAAACGCATTGGTCCCATACGATTTCATGTTCCTTCAGCTTGTTGCCGGTATTGTGGCAGTTTATAGCATCCACGAACTTGAAAAAAGGTCCCAGCTGTTTGCCTCGGTATCCATCATATTGGTAACATATTTGATATCATGGCTGTCCATACAGATGATCCAACTTGACGATATCAACAACCTGTCTTGGCTCATACCTGTATATCTGACCATTAACTGCGTTATCCTTTTACTGACTTACCCGCTTCTGCTAGCCATAGAGAAGATATTCGGATTTACATCGAATGTGACACTCATAGAGTTGTCCAATATCAACAATCCGCTTTTGATCGAACTGGCAGAGACGGCTCAAGGCACATTCCAGCACTCTATGCAGGTAGCCACGCTTGCAGCCGAGGCAGCGCGCACCATCAAAGCCTCGACACAGCTTGCAAGAACCGCCGCTTTGTATCACGACATAGGAAAGATTACAAATCCTGCATTCTTTACCGAGAATCAGAACGGAGTAAATCCTCACGACAAGCTGTCGTACGAGGAAAGCGCGCGCATCATAACCCAGCACGTTGACGATGGCAGGAGACTTGCCATTCAACATCACCTGCCTGAATCCATCAAGAACTGCATCGTCACGCATCACGGCAACGGACTGGTCAAATATTTCTATATCAAATACATCAACGAGAATCCCGGAAGAGAGGCCGATGCCAATCTGTTCCGGTACACAGGAACCAATCCAAATACTAAGGAATCGGCAATACTGATGATGGCAGACGCCGTCGAGGCCAGTTCCAGAAGCCTGCCGGAATATACCGAGGATGCGATAAATAATCTTATTGACAAAATCATTGACACACAGGTGAGTGAGGGATTCTTCAACGAGTGCCCTATTACTTTTAAGGAGATTGCGCAGGTGAAGACCACTTTCAAGGAGAAGCTGAAGACCATGTACCACACACGCATCAGTTATCCGACACTTGATAAAAAGGAGCAATGAGACGGGCTGTTCCTCTCGTATTTTTTTGTGCGGCGTTTCTGACGCTGAATGCACAGACCGCAAGTGACAGCCTGCGGGAGTTTGCCTCGAACATTTACCAGTTTAACCAAATCTTTCCACAGGAAAAGGTCTATATCCAGTTCGACAATACATCGTACTATACCGGCGAGACAATCTGGTTCAAGGCTTTCGTGGTTGAGGCATCAACCCTTCACCGCGCGCCCAGCAAAGTGCTTTACGTCGAACTGGTATCACCTACCGGTGTCATTCTCAAACAGCAGAAGCTGAAAATCGTCCATGGGCAGGCCGATGGCTCGTTCCCTCTGTATGACGGTTCAACATCGTATGTGCGCGACCTGCGCGGAGTACTTCCATACCCAAGCGGATTCTACGAGGTGCGGGCTTACACCATGAATATGCTGAACTTCGACGAGGCCGCGATTTTTACAAGAGTACTGCCGGTATTTGAGCAGCCAGCCAGAAACGGAGACTTCTACGGAGAACAGCCTAAGATCGAGAATCACTACAACAAATCGACCGAAATCGAGCAGTTCCGCCCGAAGCAGGAGAAAGCGCGCAGCACAGTCAATGCCACATTCTATCCCGAGGGCGGAAATCTGATATCGGGTGTAAGAAATCGTGTAGCATTCAAACTAACAGATAAAGACGGCATAGGCATCGACGCCAGCGGAATGTTGAATGATTCCGTCACGTTACAGACAGTTCACGATGGAATGGGTGTTTTCACATACACCCCAGGCAAAGAGAGTGGCAAAGTGCGCTTCCAGTACAATGGAAAGGAATATTCTTTCGATTTACCTAAGCCATCACCGGCAGGATATGCCCTTCAATGTTCTTCAAACAACGGGACTATTGATATTACAGTCAGTAATAAAGGGATGGGGAGCAGGGACTCGCTGGGTATCACCATCACTTGCCGTGGAGGACTTTACGTATTCGAGATAATTGATGTAACTGGCAACGGGGCAAATATCACAATCCCTGTATCAGACTTGCCCGAAGGTGTCTGTCAGCTGACTCTGTTCGACAGAAACGGAGTCATTTACGGCAGACGCAGTTTCTATCATCGCTCGGGAACTCGGGGACCGGTTCTTGACTTCTCCATTCTGACCGATGATAACGGTCCGTTTCTGCCTGTCAGTCTCGCCTTGAACCTGCGCGACAGTAACGGAAATCCCATCCGTGACCGTTTCTGCCTCTCAGTGCGCGACAGCCGCTGCCCAGGCACCGCTGTCCACGATGACCTGCGTACAGCTTTACTGCTCTCTTCAGACATCAAAGGATATGTACACGACCCGGACTATTATTTCGAGGCTGATGACTCTGCTCATAACACCGCTCTCGATCTGCTGATGATGGTTCAGGGTTGGGAACGTTACGACTGGGAGACTATGTCGGGCATCAAACCGTACAAGGAGATCCACCGTCTTGAAGACAGCATATCCGTGAACGGCTGGGTCGAGTCCCCATGGGCACGCAAGCCTATGGACAGCATAGTTGTCACTGCCGCTGTCACCACAATGGACAAGTCCATGATTGAGCGTTTCCGCTATGTCACCGGTCCTGACGGCTATTTCGGATTCAATGTCTCAGATTTCTACGATGCGGCACGACTCACCATATCGGCCTGGCCACGACGCAAGCGCCTGATAGGAACCAGTGCCCGCATACGTCTTGAAAGGTCTATGAAGCCTGCCATTCGCCCTTACTTGCAACCCGAGACCCTGCTTGCCGACGCATCGGGCAAAATATCGTCCAAGCTCAAGAATAACGACGAAAAGGCGGATGAAGACCTTTTTCCGACTGTTATCGATATAAACGACGGCATCCTGCTGCCCGATGTCGATATCAAGGACAAACGTATATACATCGACTACTTTACTTTCAAGGCTTTCAACGTTCATCAGGACACTGAGCTGGAGTTGGATATGGGCGATTATTCCACCGATGTGTCGGGCTATCTTATTGACAAGGGCTATTCTGTGGAATACAGCGAAGAGGGCGATATTACCCGCATCAATGGATTCAGTCCTTATTTCTATGTGCACGAGTCGCAGAAGGTTGTGATAAAGGGGCTTTTCTCATCGCCTGGAATGATTGACACCAAGGACATAGTCAGCATTATGGTTTTCGACAATGTGATGTACGAGACCGATGCTATGAAGCTCTCACCGCTGCTTCAGGAATACCGCAGGAAACACGGTGACTACGATACCCCGGAAACGATGGAGCAGAAGTCGCACAGACGCGTACTGTTGGTTGACATACTGCTGAAGGAAGAGGCGCAGCGGGCTATCCGCAGCGAACTCAAGAACATCAACTCAAGAGTCACCACAATCGATGGCTATTCAGCCCCATACCAGTTCTACAGTCCGGAATACCCCGACGGTCCTGTTTTCGGCGATGTCGATTACAGACGCACACTTTATTGGAATCCGAATGTAATAACCGACACTCAAGGCAATGCCGAGGTCAGTTTCTACAACAACTCCTACTCAACGGGATTCCGCGTCTGCGGCGCCGGCATCACAGCAGGAGGAACGCCTTACGTTCTTGATTCAGGGTTCTGACAGTTTTTCCAATCTTGAAATTATATCTATCTTCGCACTCATAAATAACAAAATGAAAAGATTATATATTATTCTGACAGCACTGATGCTGACTGCTGTACCGGCATCGGCTTTTGACTGGGGTATTCGTGGCGGTGTAAATCTGGTTGACAACAATCTGAGTGACATAACCCTCAGGACAGTGACCGACAAGGAAAGCTACACAGGCTTTTTTGTCGGTCCGATGATGGAGATGATGTTACCTCTCGGATTCAGCATTGATATGTCACTTCTGTATTCCGAAAAAGGCATAACAGTATCAGACAACGAGAGCGTCAGGGAACGCGCTCTGGCAATTCCTCTGCTTTTGAGATTTAAGCTCGGTTTAGGAAGGACATTGGGGCTTTTCATCAACGCAGGACCACAACTCAGCATTCATCCCGGAAATCTTGAGACTACTGTAAGGGGGAAAAACGCCGATGAATTGCAGAAATCACTCGTGCTGAACAGAACTGTGTGGAATATGGGACTCGGAGGCGGTCTTGAGCTTTTCGAACATTTACAGCTGGCAATCAACTATGCCCTGCCTATGTCGGACGACGGCTCGTTCCGGAGTTTAAAAGGAACAACCTTCAGCGAGGAAACTTTCAATTCAAGTACGTTGCAGTTCATTCTTACTTATAAATTCTAGCCGCATACTGTCTCATTTTTGCTAATTTCGCTCGATGTGAGACATTTTGTCGATGTGATATTGCCATTACCTCTGGAAGGGTTGTTTACTTATCTTGTTCCCGAGGATATGATGGAACGGATTCTGCCCGGTTGCAGGCTATCAGTTCCATTCGGGCGCGCCCACTCATATACTGCGCTGGCAGTCCGTGTCCATGATGAAGAACCAGTAGGATATAAGGTCAAGTCCGTCAAAGCCGTACTGGACGACACCCCGTCTTTCCTTGAACCGCAGATGCGGCTGCTCGACTGGATTGCTGATTACTATATGTGTCCGAAAGGCGAGGTGTTGAAAGCCATGCTGCCTGTAGCATTGCGTCCGGAAGGGGATGATGCCCGTAGGTACAAGCCCCGTACTGAGGTTTGCGTAAAACTCGCACCAGGGTACGATGAAGAGCGGCTGAACGCAATTTTCAATGAATTGTCGCGTGCAAGGCGGCAATACGATATGCTGCTAAGCTACCTTGAGCTTTCAGGACTGGCAGAGAATCCGACAGCCGAACCCGAGATTGTATCAAAAAGAGCATTGCTCGTGGCGTGCCAGTCACCATCGGCATTCGATGCTCTCGTATCAAAAGGAGTGTTCGTAACCTGGGAGCACCAGATTGGCCGTTTACCCGCTTTCAACGGCATTTTACACCCGATAAACCCGCTGAACCAATATCAGGAGGCAGCGTTGTCAGACATTAGGGCTACATTCGATGATAACAAGATATGCCTGCTCCACGGTGTGACATCGAGCGGCAAGACCGAAGTCTATATCCATCTGATAAAAGATTGCATAGACCACGGCGGGCAGGCACTGCTGCTGTTGCCCGAGATAGCTTTGACCATACACATCATGCGCCGGCTGCAGAAAGTGTTCGGCGATGATATGTGCGTCTATCACTCCCGCTGTTCCGATGCAGGCCGGGTGGAAATCTGGAAAAGACAGCTCAGTGCGAATCCATTCAAGCTGATTGTCGGTGCGCGTTCGGCCGTGTTCCTTCCTTTCAGGAATCTCCAACTCACGATAGTTGACGAGGAACATGATACAAGCTACAAGCAGACAGACCCGGCTCCACGATATAACGCACGGAACGTGGCGATGGTTTTGTCATCGTACTTCGGGGCAAAAGTTCTTCTCGGCTCGGCCACGCCATCAATAGAGAGTTACTACCACGCACAGAAAGGTAAATACGGGCTGGCAGTAATCGGCCATCGTTATATGGACCTGCCGCTGCCACAGATAGAGATAGTCGATGTCTATGAGCTGAGACGGAAGAAACGTATGACCGGGCTGTTCTCGCCACTGCTGGAGAGCTACATCCGCGAGGCACTTAGTGACGGCAATCAGGTTATTCTGTTCCGCAACCGCCGCGGCTATTCTCCTTCGTTGTTCTGCAAGGCCTGCGGTTGGACTCCTAAGTGCGACAGTTGCGATGTGAGTCTTACCTGGCACAGAAAGCCTCACAACCTATCCTGCCACTACTGCGGCAAGCAATATAATGTGCCCGTAGTTTGTCCGGAATGCGGAGGAACTGTGTTCGGCACATCAGGCTATGGCACCGAGAAGGTTGAAGACGAGCTGAACCGCCTGTATCCTAAAGCCATAGTCGGACGTCTTGACCTTGATACCGTTACATCCACATCGGCATACGAGAGCATACTGCAGGATTTCCACGATGGAGTGACAAATATACTTGTAGGCACACAGATGGTATCAAAAGGACTGGATTTCGCGCGTGTCAGTGTGGTGGGAGTGCTTAGTGCCGACAGTATGACAGCAAGTCCGGACTTCCGCTCAGCCGAGCGGGCCTTCCAGATGATGCAGCAAGTATCAGGACGCGCCGGCCGGCACGCAGGAAAAGGGCACGTGGTTGTACAGACACGTCAGGCGGACAGCCCACTGTATTCTGTCGTGGCTGACGGACAGTACATCCAGTTTTACCGCAACGAGGTTGAGGAACGCCGTATTTTCAGCTATCCGCCGTTCTGCCGTATTATTGCAATCTATATGAAATGCACTGACAACGATATTCTGGACGAGGCTGCCATACGTATGGGAAAGCAATTGCGCGCAGTCTTTCAGAACAGGGTACTTGGTCCCGATGCCCCTACAGTCTCGAGAGTACAGATGCAATACATCCGTAAAATAATGCTGAAAATAGAGACTGGAATCTCAATGACACCGGTCAGGAAACGTTTGCTTGAAATAAAACAGGAATCCGAGTCACAATACCGGAAAGTCCAGATTTACTTCGATATGGATCCTATGTAAATTATTTTTCAATAAAGCAGCATTGGCCCAACTGGAATTCCTTCTGTCCTTGCGGGTGGCGATGTCGCACTTTCTGTGTCTCTCACTGCCGTGAGCAGTGTTGATACACTCGTGACAACAACCGCTCATAGTCAAACGAAGTAACGGCAATTACCGGGTTCTTTGCAGGGAAACACGCTCGGACGATGAGGAGCGTGGCTGACGCGGAGCTTTCGGTGCTCTGGCAGATGCTTTCTCCTTGACCTTCTCCTTTGCATTCTCCTTGGCTTTCGCTACAGGCTGCTTTTCTTTCACTGTCTGTACAGCACTTTCAGCTTTTGCAGCGACAGGATGTCCAGCTTTGACTTTTTCTGCCACTGGATGCCCGCGTCTGCCTTTTGCAGGAGCTACGCTGTCGTTGGCGGCAACATCGTCTGATATCTGTGATGCCCAGAGACCTGCCTCGAAATCCACAAGCTGCTGCTCGATATGCTGCTGCTCGGCTTTAAGCAGGGTATCGGTCTCACAATATTCCGAAAGCGGAACATTCCTCAGGTTTGATGTCTTGTATATCTCGCCATTGTAACAACGCATGGCGAAATAGTCATCGAGCGACATATTGGTGGTGTTGTTCAAGCTGCTGGTCATAACACGGACCTGAGCGAGATACGGACGCAAATCCTCGTAATTCAGCCAGAACATAGGATACTGGGTATAAGCGGTACCGATATCCTGACGCATCTGCACCGGACAGACGGCAGTTACTCTTGTCTGATAGCCGGATGTATGCTGATCAAGGAAATTACTCTCCTTGATATAGTATTTCTGAATCTCCGAGCTTGGTATGTCGGTCTGTGCCACAATGTACTTGCCATCCTTCTCCTGATAATAGATATAGAATTTATCAAGCAGTTTAGGTATATCAACCTTGTTGCTGTCGTTGAACAGTTCATTACCGTCAAGACGATACTCGTATGCCGGAATTTTGCCATCAATTATCAGGTTGAAGATCAGAGTAAAGAAATTCACACGGTCACCAAGCGGCTCCTCGGGATAGTACAGTGCGGCATTGGCCTCTTTGCGCAAATCAAGCTCACGGTATATGTCGCGCTTCCAACTGACCTCATCGGGTGTTGATACCTGTACGGGATACTGCGCCCTGGCCCTCTCGGACAATGTCACAGCCTGGCTGTTCTTCACAGCGGCCTGCTGCTCCTGCAGACGACGTGCCGGCTGCGCTGTAACGCTTATCGAGACTGATGCCGCTATGGCAGCCAATATAATAATTCTCTTCATCGTATTTATCAATTTAGTATAACCTCAAGTGATGTTGTAAGCTGACGCTCAATACCGTCCGGCCCAATGGCGCGCACACGCTGAATATAGAAACGCTTGCCGCGCGTAAGACGCTGGAATGTCGATTTCTGGCGGCTGGAGAACGATTTGCCGTCGGACAGCTCGGATACCGCATTGCCCATATTGTCGAAGAACGTAGTCTCGAAACCGAGTACGCGGAAACCGATGTTCAGCAGACCGTCATCGATGGCAGCCACAATACCGTCGGCCGACATCAGATATTTCTTGGCAAGCGGAGTACCGCCACCACGGTAACGCTGAACGTTGCCGTTGTCATCGGTATATTCTATGAAAGGAGTAGGATCGGGCAGCTGGCGTACACGGAACTTGTATTCGCCCATACTCTGATAACTTCCATCCTGACTGGCATATACTGCGATAATCATATCCTCGCCCACCTTGGACGGAACAGCCACGAAACCTCCCATTCCTGTAGATTTGAGTGTGCCGTTTCCATTCTGCACAGTCGCTGATATCGAGTTGCTCGGGACACCCGGAACAGAGATGCTCAACGGGTTCTCATACCCGGCATAGAGCACATTCATCATAGTGGCTGATACTGTGGCGAATGGCGGTACTACCGAATACTCCTGCTTGAAATCGCGGCGAACGACTCCGCTTCCTGAGTTCAGCTCCATATAGCCACTCAATGTGAAATCACCGACCGAAGGAGTCGGAAGCTGATACCAGCCATCAACAGAGTTGATTTTCTCGTCATTTATATAAATGGACGGGCGCGCGGTGGAATCGACAGCGGCCATAATGATACGGGCGGTGAACGGACTGCCCTGAATTACGTTCTGCGATGTCGGGATTACGTATGCGTCAAGTTTGTTCACACGGATATCGCCAACGTCAATATTGTCGAGCAGTGAGTGCAGTACCTCGCCTTCGGCATAGCGGACATCGTTCTGCAGCTTGGTAAGGATGGTGATGGCAGCTACAACCGGAATATTCTCAAAATTGTACTCCTGCCAGTTCTTGCCAAGAGCACCTATCTTCTCAGGCAGCTCAGTACTCAGGTTGCTGCCTATTATCTCGCGCATCGCAGAATTGCTTATCATAGACAACATCTGCTCGCGATAGTTATTTATCGCATCATACAGTTTCTGCCCCTGCCCTTTTGACGGCGAAAGCATTACCTGTGTGGCAGCCTCAAGATCCTCCTTGTCCTTGATGTCGTTGACATCGGCATTACGCCCGTCGGCCTCCTGTGCGATGAGCAGTTTCAGCCTGTCGGCAAAGTTATACAAAGAGTCGGAGAGCTGGCGCACATACAAGGCCTTCTCGTACCACGCGCCAACCTTCTCGTGGTTGATGGCATCCGAGTTGGCGAACTCCTTATACAGGGCCTCGTTCTGCAGGGTAGCGTTCGCGGTACCGCGCGACAGGCTGTCCTCGACCAACGAGAATCCGTTGAGCACATCCGACGATATGTTCATTGCCAGCATGGCCAGAAGAACGATATACATCAGATTAATCATCTTCTGACGCGCCGATGGCGGTCTTTCGATAATCTTTCTCCTCATCTTACTTGTCGCTTGAGCCGGTATTGTTATTCAGCGCCTTGAGCATACGCGCATAGGCAATATTAAGTTCCTCTATCTGAGCTACCATACGGGCTGTCTGCTCCTTGACCTTATCGATATTGTCGGTCTGTGTGCTGACAGAGCGCAGATGCATCTCGTAGAACTTATTGAGACTTACAAGATTGCGGCTCAGGCCATCAATCTCGGCGGCACTGCGCTCAAGAATATCCGACTGCTCGGTAATCTTCTCAAGCTTAGCGGTAAGTTCGCGCATCTGGTCTATGTAATTCTGGGTAACCCCGGCAACGCTGTCCGCATCAAGAACATTCTCACCCTGATTAATTGTGACAGGCGATGCACCACCCGCAGGCTGTGCCGGTGCACCGGAAAAATTGAGTGGAGCTCCAACAGGTGCACCGCCTGCCGCGCCGTTGATGTATATGTCACCATAAATCCGGCCGCCGTTACCGTTGCCCGATTCTGTCCCATCGTCCTCTGTATCCTCTGATCCCGGCTGCTCTGGGATAAACGGTCTCTCAAAACCTGAGATGAAAAACACCACGACCTCAGTTCCCATTCCAAGGAACAACATCAGGTTTGCACCGGCAATATGTGTCAGTTTAAACAATGCTCCCAAAATAACCACAGCAGCACCCCAGCTGTACAGATAATTCAGCAACACCCTGCCCTTCTCGGTATCAAGGTAATTCTGCACCCTGTTTAATATATTATCCTTATTCTCCATATCTTGTCAATTTAAAAATTGTTTTCACTTGCGACGGATGCGGACGCTTGAGTCGCCTGCCGGGCTGACCTGTGTCCTGACACAACGGAAACCGATGTACGAGCGTTGCTCATTCTGATACTCATAGGTACGCCACGCCGACTCGATGAATTTCTCGGCATCCTTCCACGAACCGCCGCGGACAGCCTTGCGCTTCATATAATACGGGTCCTCCTTGGCCGCATTATACGACAGCTCAGGATTCACATCGTTCATCTGCAGGATGCCAGCCTCGGTGTAAAGAGTCGATGTCCACTCAGCTACATTTCCAGCCATATCGTACAGCCCATTGGTATTCGGCTTGTACGAGCCGGCGCGCGTTGTGATAAGACTTCCATCTTTTGTGTAGTTACCGCGTTCAGGTTTGAAATTGGCATAGAAGCAGCCGTTGTCATCAAGTGACAGTTCCGATTTCCACGGGAACCTGTTACCTTCGGGACCGCGTGCCGCAAACTCCCACTCAGCCTCGGTCGGCAGACGGTATCTCTGTATGTATCTGGCCTGCATTCCCATTCCAGTCAGCAGGAAACTGGTACGCCAGGCGCAGAAAGCATTGGCCTGCTCCCAACTCACACCTACTACAGGATAGTCATTGTAGTTCGGATGTGAAAAGTAGAGACGCATATAAGTCTCGTTGTTGGCATTCGGGAAGTCATTTATCCAGCAGGTAGTGTCCGGATAGATATTTACAATGTATGTATTGACAAAATCGTAAAGTCCGCTCAACGGACGGTTTATTGTCTCGCGGACAATCTGACCGTCATCATTGATGTAAGCGGTATCTTTCGATATCATCACTATCTCGTTGGGGTCAACCTTGATATCAGTATTTCTCTCTCTTTCCTCGGGGTTGAATCTGTTCTTGCGGAGTGAGGCCTGAACATAGTCATATTCCTCGTAACGATAGTTCATCTGGCTTGCGTCAAGCATCTTCTCACCGGTAAACGGATTTGTCACATAAACGCTCTCAATGGCACGCGCCTCATCCTCATTGGCCTTCCTCCAGGGGATAGGCTTTGCCCAGTTCAAATGCGGAGTGACAGGCTCGCCATATTTATCCTCGGTTATCATATACGACTCGTCACCGCCATACTCCGGGTCGGCAAGACGTGTACGGATAATGGAATCGCGTACCCAATATACGAACTGGCGGTATTTGGCATTCGACACTTCCTTCTCGTCCATCCAGAACGATTCCACCGAGATGTCCCTGACAGGTGTAGCAGCACCCCACAGACTGTCAGGTTCCTCGTTACCGACTTTCAGTGACCCTCGTTTTACCAAGACCATACCAAAAGGTGCCGGTTCACGGATACCTGCAGCAGTAACACCTGTTACCTCACCGCCTATCACGGCAGCCTGCTTGCTGCCAAGGCACGAGACCAGCGCCATAACAACCAGGACCGCCATAACAGCAATAAGTCCTGACAGTCTTGTCATTTTCACTTTCATCATAGATATCTAACGCTTTTATGTCTGTTCTTTCCTTTCTTAAAAAAACTCACATCCATCTGATAGCCCACTATCAGATCGTGACTGCCGTTCACCGCTCCAATTCCGTTTGTAAACAACTCGTAAGCATATCCCACAAGAATCTGCCTGACACGTCCCCCAAACAGAAATGTCACCGAATTACCGGGACAGTACGTCAACCCGCCGTAAAAGCTGTTTGACTGATACTGATACGTCCCACGTATTGTAGCATCCACACGGAACTTACCAAGATCAGAAGCCACTTGAACGCAGGGCTGCACAGATAATAACGGGTTCCTCAACTTTATATTGCATCCACCTTGAAAATAAAAAGCAGGCTTGATACTCAGCTCGGCACCCTTCCCTTTATCTTTTCCGTATGTTATGACAGGCGAGTTGATGTGCTGCGCTGACAATCCTGCATAGAATACCTTATGCTGATAATACAGACCGGCACCGAAATCAACACCCGAGCCGCTCTCATCTGTTGTCGGGAAAGCAGGGTCATCCGGGTCAATTATGTCCAACCAGCTAGAGTTGAACTTCTCGTTCAGAAACCCCAGCTGCGCACCGATATTCAACGAGCCTTTCTTCAGTTTGAGCTTATAAGCATAGCACAGCTGAAGCCTGCGGTGATTGAAAAGTCCGATTGATTCGTTCAAAAGGCTGATTCCAGCCGACTGATGTCCCTCACCCCACGGCAACATAGTGTTAGCCCCGGCATATATAGAGCCAGGCGAGTGAATATATCCTGCAAACTGCTTGCTGTATGAGCCTAATATGTTCAGGCGGCTGTCCTTGTTCATGGCCGCCGGATTATAGAAATTGTCGAGCTCCCAATAATGGGTAAAATGCACATCGTACTGGGCACGGGAGCAGACAGCAACCAGCGCCAGCATCAGGGCAAGCACGCAAAATCTCTTTCTCATTTTTATATCTGTAATATGAAACGTAATATGGCGGCATTTATTTTGTGATTACCGCAAAACAATTTACCTTTGCCCCACAATTACGGATTTATCCGGATGCTCGAATGGTGGAATGGTAGACACGAGGGACTTAAAATCCCTTGACCTTTACCGGTTGTGCGGGTTCGAGTCCCGCTTCGAGCACAACAGGTCGCTTACAATACCTATTACGAAATCCTCCGGTATGAACCCCCAATAGCGGCTGTCGTTCGAATTCATACTATTATCACCAAGAGCAAAATAATAGTCATGCAGGAAAGTATGGCTAGTCACATCATCTTGAGGCCATTCACCACTCTCATACTGAATGACAGGACCATAGATTGCCCGGCCTATAGAATCCAGCCCGATAGTCTTACCTTTCTCCGGGACATAAACCGGACCGAAATCCTTGATAGTCCACATTGGACACGTAAAAGGCATAGTTGCCATAATCCTTGAGTGCCAGAGTATGCTGTCGGCAGTATTTTGCAAGGCAAGCTGATTTTCCAACACACCGATTGTTCCATGATAGTTATTATTCCAGGTAATACCGTCTCTTATACCGATTGTATCGCCAGGGATACCAACCACACGTTTGCAATAAACATAATTGATTCTGAACTCTATCTCTGTCCACTTGTCATAGCCCAAAGGATAGTTGAAGCAGATTACATCACCCGGCCGTATATCTCTCAGGCCCGGCATCCGGAAACTTACCAACGGCGCGTGTTCGCTGAAATCAAAGGATTTATATATCCTCGCACCATAGAGCAGTTTGTTTACCCAGATCCTGTCCCTTGGCATGAATGTAGGACACATCGAATCCGATGGCACAATAAAACGCTCTGCGATGAATATCCGACGACATACATGAACGGCGATGAATATCAGCAATACAAGGACTCCCTTACGCAAAAATCCAAATATCCCTGCAACACCGTGTTTCTCACCCGATAGACTACCCGACATGTTAATCAAGATTAAAGTAATTGTGCAATTCAAATGGTAAACGACATAAGCCTGACGGGACGGTTAGTCTGCATCAGGCTCGTAGCGGAACTTGCGGAAGGCATCGGGGAACGGAGCTTCCGAGGCCAGACCGATACGCAGAGCGAAGAAACCGGCCAGATTGTTGTGATGCATTCCGGATACATCGATGTCGGAACACAGAACCACCCACTTGAAGCTGAAAGCCTTGCGTACAGCTATCTCGACTTTATTCTTACGGTTGGTTATTCTCAAGCTGAAACGTTTGCCGAAGATGTTGGCCGACTCGACCGATTTGCCCCCACCCACGTAAACAGTGACATTCTCATTATCGGCAATAACACCGGCAAACGCCTTTTCATCGTAGAAAAGCAGCATTCCGGCGGAACTTTTCCTGATGTTGACCTTCACTTTGGCGCAGTACGATTTATTCTGTGCAGTAGTCAGCCACAGGTTCAGATTCGGATTAAGCGGAGAGCGTTCTGACAGTTTCCAGCTGGCCCACTGCCAACTGTATTGACCATTCCTGAAGTTGTCCGATAAATCCATATTGCAGAACAGCGGTGTCATACTGGACGGGTCGGCCGACTTGTACCAACCGTCCTCAGTCCATTCAATAGGTTCGATAATCGTAACCCTGCCCAGTGTATGAAATCCGTTGGGATATGCGTGATATACTATATACCATTTGCCGTCGGGGCCCTCGAACGGTGTGCCATGGCCTTTTGACCACCAAGGCTCATCGGCGCTGTAAGTATGGACAATCGGGTTGTACGGCGAGTTCTCCCAAGGACCGAAAATACTTTTGCTGCGGGCCGACACCACCATGTGGCTGGTGGCTGGACCTGCGGTGCCTCCCTCGGCTGTTGTCAGGTAATAGTAATCACCGTGCTTCATCAGTTTCGGTGACTCAAGCCAGAAGCCCTCGGTCTCCCACTCTGACGGGTATTCCCAACCGACGTATGCCGTATCGGGCTCAGATACTACCGAAAGGCCATCGTCAGAAAGCTGGACTCTTACCAATGGCGCGTTTCCGTTCGACAGAAACAGATATCGCTTACCATCCTCACCTACAACGTGCCCCGGGTCAATTCCACCGACATTCAAATCAATAGGCTTGCTCCACGGGCCTTTTATATCCTCTGCCCAGAGTACATAGTTGGTGTTGCCGGCAGGATAATAGATATAGTATTTGCCATCGTGTTTAATCAGTTCGGGAGCGTAGCACGAGCCCTCGAACTCAGGACAGGCGCGGCACACCGGTTCCCAGTCGGTCAGATTTGTGGAATGCCAGATAAGTAGTCCCGGATGATATACAAAAGCCGAGTGGGTCATATAGTAATCATTTCCGTCCTTGAGAATGGTAGGATCGGGATAATCCTGAGCGGATGCCAGGATGCCTGATGTCAACAGCAGGGAAAACAACAAAAGCTTTTTAATCTGTTTCATATTTGAGACTGTAATTGATTTGTACCTATTATGATTACCACGCTAATGCCGATGCACCGAGTATGGCGGCATCGGACTCTTTCAATGACGAGAACAGAAGCCTGACTTTATTTTTCCAGACAGGCATCACGTATCGGTTCATAGCACGTTCCACCGGTTTGGACAAAAACTCGCGTGAGCGTGCCAGACCTCCGAACAGGACTATGGCCTCGGGAGCACTGAAGGCTATAAACCCCGCAAGAGCCCGGCCAAGAACCGTACCTGTGTAATTGAATATATCAATAGCCAGCTTGTCACCCTTCAGGGCTGCCTCATATACATCTTTCGAGCTTACATCGGCCACATCGCGCAGAAGCGACGGCACATTACTGAGGGCAAGACGCTCCCTTGCGGTACGGGCCACACCTGTGGCGGAGCAATAAGTCTCAAGGCAGCCTTTCTGACCGCAGCCGCATAGGCGTCCGCCGTGACGTACAACATTCACGTGCCCCAATTCACCGGCAAATCCATCGTGACCATACACTATCCTGCCGTCAATGACAATGCCGCTGCCCACGCCGGTACCGAGCGTAATCATTATGAAATTACGCATACCGCACGCCACACCGTAAGTCATCTCACCGACTGCAGCGGCGTTGGCATCGTTTGTAAGAGTGACAGGCAGACCATCAAGCCTGGACGAGAGACATTTTGAGAAATCCACGGTCTGGGCTGCCGCCCATGCCAGGTTCGGTGCATTCTTTATCTGACCGGTATAATAGTTACCGTTGGGAGCGCCGACACCTATGCCGCGCACTTTGCCAACCGTACCGGCATCGGCTATACATTTACCGATAGCCCCGGCAAGAGCTGTAATATAGGCATCCGCGTCCGGGCCGTATATGTCAGAACGGATTACACTCCCCGAAAGCACATTGCCCTGCCTGTCCACAACACCGATTTTCGATGTCTGACCGCCTATATCTACACCGACAACAAACTCCTTTGCCATATCCAGAAACTTATATCAACCTACAAAGATATAAGAATCTGAAAATTCACGTCTCATTTTCCAGCTTTCTTTCCGGCATACCACTCATATATGACCGGCATCAGATATATATTGAGCAAAGTCGATGTAATCAGCCCGCCAAGAACCACAATGGCCATAGGGCTCTGTATCTCGTTGCCGGCCTTGTCACCGCCCAACACCAATGGAATAAGAGCCAACGCCGATGTCATGGCGGTCATCAGTATCGGATTCAGGCGGTCGGCCGAGCCGTTGAGTACGGCCTCGCGTACGCTCAGACCCTTCCGCTGCAAATGCGAGTAGCGTGATACAAGCAGTATTCCGTTACGGGTAGCCACGCCAAAGAGCGTTATGAAACCAATGATTGACGGTATGCTGACCACAGCCGAACTCACATACACGGCAAAGACACCGCCTATCAGAGCAAGCGGCAGACTGAGCATCACGATAGCTGAGAGCGGTACGCTGCGGAACTCTGCCATCAGCAGTATGAAGATGACAATAAGCGCCACGACCAGCATTACCGCCAGAGTGCGCGATGCGCTCTGCTGGCTCTCGAACTGCCCGCCGTACTCTATGCGATAGCCTTCGGGAAGGACAATATTCTCCGAGACCTCACGCTTGATGTCATCGACACAGCTTCCAAGGTCACGACCCGATACATTAGCCGATACAACCAGCTTACGCTGTACATTCTCACGGCTTATTGATGACGGACCACCCGATGAGACAATCCCGGCAACATCGCTCAACGGGACCTTGCCGCCATCGGGAGTGTCAATTAAAGCATTGCGCACTCCTTCGATACCAGATGTATAACAGGAGTCCAGACGCAGCACCACATCGAAACTGCGCTGTCCCTCGTACATATCGGCTATTTTGCCGCCGCCGAAGCCAAGCTCGATGAAATGGTTGAAATCGTCTATGCTGATGCCATAGCGGGCAAGAGCGGCACGATTGGCCCGAACCTGAATCTGTGGAGTCTCGGTAAGCTGATCGATTGATATGTCCACAAGACCCTCGATATGGCTTATATGACCCTTTATGCTGTTTCCGATAATATACATAGTACTTAAATCTGTGCCGAACAGCTTGATGGCGATGCTGGCACGCGTACCCGACATCATATGATCTATGCGGTGACCCAACGGCTGCCCGACAGAAGCGACTATTCCCGGCACCGTAGCCATACGGGTGCGCATATCGTTGAACAGCTCTTCCTTGCTACGCTTTTCAAGCTTGAACTGCACCTCGATTTCTGCACCGTTGATGCTCTGCGAATGCTCGTCCAGCTCACCACGGCCTGTGCGTCTGGCTGTAGCTGTAACCTCGGGTATAGCAAGAAGTTCCTTCTCAATCTGATTGCCAAGACGGTCACTCACATCGAGCGACACACCCGGTTGCGCCACAGCCGATACCACAGCTGAACCCTCGTTGAAATCGGGCAGAAAGCTACGTCCCATCAAGGCGAAAAGCACAATCGCCACGATAAGCAGTACTGTTGTTCCAACTGCCACAGGCTTAACATGAGCCAATACCCAGCGGAGCGACTTTGCATAAATCCCGCTCAACGTGCGGCTAAGGCGGCTCTCCCTGTCATTGCGGAGAAGATAGCTGTCCTGCGTAAGCATCAGGTCGCACAGAAGCGGTGTCACCGTCATAGCCACTATAAGCGACATAAAAAGCGATATAATATATGTGATGCCAAGCGGCTTGAGCATCCGGCCCTCAAGACCAGACAGGAAAAACAGCGGTACAAATGCTACAATGATAATCAGCGTAGCGTTCAATATCGATGAGCGGATTTCGGCTGAGCCCTCATATACCACCTCCGTCATCGGACGACGGCTGACAGCTGGCAACAGATGATTCTGGCACAGCCGCTTATACACATTCTCTACATCAATGATGGCATCATCGACAAGCGAGCCTATTGCTATGCACATACCGCCCAGCGTCATCGTATTGATATCCATATCCAGAAGACGCATCACGACAATGGTACCCAGAAGCGACAACGGAATCGCCACAACTGATATGACCGTAGTACGGAAACTGCCCAGAAACAGGAACAGAACCGCTATCACGAACACCGCCCCCTCGACAAGAGCCTCAGCCACATTACCCACCGAAGACTCAATGAAATCGGCCTGACGGAAGATGTGCGTGTCCAAATGGACATCAGCAGGCAGCGACTTGGCTATGTCGGCAAGACCGGCCTCAATCTTGGATGTTACTGAGAGAGTATTGACGTCGGGTTGTTTCGATATAGACAATATTACGGCAGGGCTGGCATTCTGCGAAGCCTTTCCCATTTTTACGGCACTGCCTATGACAACATCTGCCACATCGTCCAGTACCACAGGATGACCATCGCACATCTTGACAAACGACGCGCCAAGTTCATCAAGGTTGTTTGTGCGTGCCATTCCCCTCAAAGCGTACTCATTGCCGTACTCACGGATAACCGAACCATTCGAGTTGGCGGAAAACGTCCTGCCGACACTCTCTATATCGCGCAATGTCACGCCGTACGCCTTCATCCTGACAGGATCTGCCAGTATCTGATACTGCTTGTAATCACCGCCTATCACAGTAACCTGGCTCACACCGCCAGTAGCAAGCACGGCAGGTTTCACCACCCATTCGGCAAGAGTACGCAAATCCATCATCGAAGTCTCGCCGTCCGACTGCATACCTATCATCAGAATCTCGCCCATCACACTCGACTGTGGGGCAAGCAGAGGCATTATGCCATCCGGCAGACGGTCAGTCACAGTGGTCATCTTCTCACTGACTATCTGGCGTGCCTTGAAAATATCGGCACCCCAGTCGAACTCAACCCACACGAAAGCATAGCCGCTGAGTGAGGCGGAACGAACACGGCGCACATTGGTCGCACCGTTCATCGCTGTCTCCAACGGAAAAACCACAAGACGCTCGACCTCCTCGGCTGTCATACCGTTGGCATCGACCATAATAACTACCGTAGGAGCTGTCAGGTCGGGGAACACATCAATGTCAAGATGTCTGGCCGACAATATTCCTCCAACGATTATTAATACGGCACCTGCAAGTATCGCAAAGCGGTTTTTGAGCGAGAACCGGATAATGGAATTGATAAAGCCCATCATATCGCGGAAATATCAATGAACATGACCGGCGTGAGCGTCAAGTTTTCCACCCGCACCCGCAAGTTTTACATAGACAGCCCCTCGTGACACTATCTGTTCGCCTTCAAAGAGACCAGATGATATACTGACGCGGCGTCCGTCGGTAACCCCCACCGTAACCTGACGTTTCTCGAAATGCTCAGGCTCAGTCTGAACATATACACTCAGGGAGCCCATCTCCTCGACAACAGCTCCGGCCGGTACCGTCAGAACCTCACTCCCACCTTTGCATCTGATAAATACATCAATGAAAGCGCCACTTGGAACGCCATCCATCGGATTGATGGTAAAAGTGACAGGAATAAGCGGACTGTCCTGTGACACGACTCTGCCGTACGACACGACGTGGCCTCCCTGCTCATTCATTGAATAACGCTCCTGACTGTTAAGCGGACTGTAAACAATATCGTCAATATCCTTGAGATATTCAAAATAGCGTGGCTGTACCTCGGCCACAATCTGAATGCTGCCAGGCTGGACAATATGAGCCACAACCTCACCTGCTTCGACAAAATGACCGTTGCCGAACATCAAACCTGAGATATACCCCGATTTTGGCGCGGTTACAAGCTGCCTGCCTTCCGAAAAGTTTCTGTTCAAGGCATTATACACAGCTTCCTTACGCTCGAAATCCGACTTAGCCCGCTCCAGCTCGGCTTTGCTCACAATATTCTGCTCCGACAACAGCCTCTTACGCTCCAGTGTCTGCGCGGCAAGCTCGTACTCACTGCGCGCCGTGGCAAGACGCACCTGCATATTGTTGTCGGCCATTCCACCGCTCTCTATGTAAAAAATGCCTTGTCCTTTCTCGACCAGGCATCCTTCGGCAAGATTCCCGCCGACATACGTGATTATTCCAGAAGTAGCTGCTACAACTGCCGTCTCCGCCCCGACACGAGGCTGAATCTGTCCTACCGTATGGATCACCTGTCCGAAGAGCTCTTTCCGGACACTATCGACGGCAAAATCCACCTTGCTCATCATCAGGGTGGAGAAATGCACTATGTTGCTGTTTTCCTCGTGCTCATCCGCATCGTGGTGATGAGCCTCATCGTGGTTATTGCCACAAGCCGCAAGGCATAATAATGCCGCTGCGCAAATAATATATGCTTTCATTTGATTCCATTATGTTGACAAATTGAAATGACTGGGACCAGTTTCGGCCCACAGTCTCAAAAGTGTCAACAAAATGGAGGTCCCCTGAGGACATACGAATCCGGAATAGGATTTGTGTACTGAAATGTCTGAAGTCGGAAACAAGCAGTCTGATACAGCTGGATAACAACCGCCTTGTTCCACGAGACATTCTCAGCATCAACAGTATAATCAATATGATGCTCTTCCTCGGCAAGATACTGAACATCCGACAATGAACAACAGTGTTCATCATCGCTCTCACTGTGACCGGGAGCCTCGTGGTGATGCAGGCAAACTGTAACCACCCCATCGTGATGATGATGTGGCAATACAGTGTGCGCAAATACACATATCTGCGCAATCACCAACATCCAGAATGCGAGGCGGTACCTTCTCATCAGAACTCTGTTCTCTGCACGCCTTTATATACACCATTATACAGGACAGTCCTCATATTCGCGAAGATAGCAGGCAGCTTGGTTGTATCGGGTAAGTCAAGCTCGCTGTTCTCGAACTCTATCCTAAATTTTATCACACCTTTCTCAATGATATCATTGAGCTGTGACTTGGATATGAAATACAATGCGTATGACTTTGTTATCTGCGATGTCGTGACACGGGGAACAAAACGTGATATCTCGTACGGAGTTACGTAAACATTATCAAATACCGGGTCGTATGAGTAGGCATAGCCGAAGTCTGACACATAATCACGCGTGGTATTGGTCACAGTCTCTTTCTCGAACTCATTCGAATATACATTCACGAGTGTTATAACCGACTGATCAGTCAATCTTACCATCATCTTGTCACCCTTGGCGAAAACGCCGTGGTCAGAACGGCCGTCATATGTGACAAGAACAGCCAGAACTGTGTCATTTTCGTTGTACTTGGCACCCAAGGCGAAATATGTATCGCGGCATACTCTTGTATCGGATGTCAGCATAATCCTGTCACCGTCATCATCTCTCGTAACCATTGCAATTTCAAGTGTATCGCAACTGATAACGCACAGGCACACAGCCAGCGCAAAAAGAATCCTGTTCCTAATCATATTCATTATTATTACTAATCATTCAAACCTGCGCAAACTTATATAAAATCCGCGTCTTTTACGCCCGTTGAGATAAAAATCAAAACCACATACTATCTTTGAAGGCGAACGGTCAATGCCTCACGGCATACCGCAATATTATTATTGTTAAACGGGCTCATTGTCCCAAAAA